>NZ_JALNUZ010000014.1:0-113298 GCF_026541005.1 Pantoea sp. GM_Pan_4 | reverse complement strand
TGGAAACAGGGAGTGCATGTCCCGTTGTTTCCGCAGGGTGCGCATTCATGCGCACCTGGAAACCGGCACCCCGCGCTTAATTCACGGCCGGCGGAACAGCGCCAGGCTGCGACCCTCCAGCTCAAAATCCTTCTCTTTGGTAATCACCAATCCCTTACTGGCGCTGTCGGAGGTGGTCAGCTCCAGCACCCAGCCGCCTTCACCAAACTGCGGGATGCGGAACGGCACATTGCCTTCAAACGGATTGAACAGCATCAGCACATCGTGCCAGATACCCTCTTCGGTTTGCAGATCCGGACGCCCAATGTACACGCCGAGCGTCGAGCCCTCGTCCCACTGTTCCGCCTGCTGAAAACCGCCGCCGGCGTTAAACCATTTGATCTCCATGCCGTCGCGCCAGCTTTCACGTCGCAGCAGCGGCTGCTGCGCGCGCAGTGCGATGATTTGACGGGTGAAATCGCGTAACGCATCAGCGGAAGCCGGCAGATCTTCCCAGTGCAGCCAGGAAATCTCGCTGTCCTGACAATAGCCGTTGTTGTTGCCCATCTGGCTGCGGCCAAACTCATCGCCCGCCAGCAGCATCGGTGTGCCGTGAGAGAAAAACAGCGTGGCGAGGAAGTTACGCTTCTGCCGCTCGCGCACCGCGTTGATGCCTTCGTCGTCGGTGGGGCCTTCGGCACCGTAGTTGTATGAACGGTTATCGTTATGGCCGTCGTTGTTATCTTCCCCGTTGGCATCGTTGTGCTTGTCGTTGTACGAGACCAGATCGTTCAGCGTAAAGCCATCGTGCGCGGTGATAAAATTGACGCTGGCCCACGGGCGGCGGCCGCGTTGATCGTACAGATCGCCGGAACCAAGCAGGCGCGCGGCAAAGTCGGTTGAGACGTTGTCGCCTTTCCAGTACTCACGCACCGTGTCGCGATATTTGTCGTTCCACTCAGCCCAACCGGGCGGGAAACCACCCACCTGATAGCCACCAGGGCCGATGTCCCAGGGTTCGCCGATCAGCTTCAGCTTTGACAACACCGGATCCTGCGTCATGGCATCAAAGAAGCCGCCGCGCTGATCGAACCCTTCCGGCTCGCGGCCGAGAATAGTGCCGAGGTCGAAGCGAAAACCGTCGATATGCATCGATTCTGCCCAGTAGCGCAGCGAATCCGTCACCAGCTGCAGCACGCGCGGATGGGAGGTATTCACCGTGTTGCCAGTGCCGGTATCGTTGATGTAATAACGGTGCTGATCCGGCAGCGTGCGGTAATAGGAGAAGTTATCAATGCCTTTAAACGACAGCGTCGGCCCCAGTTCGTTGCCTTCTGCAGTGTGGTTATAAACTACGTCGAGAATCACTTCGATGCCGGCATCGTGGAAAGCGCGCACCATGTCGCGAAAGCCCTGAATACCGCGCGGGCCAAAATAGCGGCTGGCTGGCGCGAAAAAGGCCAGCGAGTTATAGCCCCAGAAGTTTTTCAGTCCGCGATCCAGCAGATGCTGATCGTCCGGGAACCAGTGCACCGGCAGCAATTCCACTGAGGTCACGCCAAGGCTTTTGATGTAATCGACGGTAGATTTGTGGCTCATGCCGTCATAGGTGCCGCGCATCTCTGCCGGAATCGCCGGATTAAGCTGGGTGAAACCTTTGACGTGGGTTTCATAAATCACCGTGCTGGACCACGGAATGCTGGGGCGGTTATGGTCCTGCCAGTCAAACTCATTGGTATCAATTACCCGACACTTGGGGGTAAACGGCGCGCTGTCACGGGTATCCAGCGTCAGATCTTTATCTTCGTGCAATAAATCGTAAGCGAAGTGCGCTTCGTTCCAGTCGATGTTGCCCTGCAGTTCGCGGGCGTAAGGATCAATCAGTAATTTACTCGGGTTAAAACGGTGACCGTTTTCCGGATCGAACGGTCCGTGAACGCGATAGCCATATAGCGCGCCGGGTTTCAGCCCGGGCACGTAGCCGTGCCAGATTTCGTGGGTATATTCCGGCAGATCGAAGCGGGCAATTTCGTGCTGGCCGCTCTCATCGTACAGACAGAGTTCGACCCGTTCCGCGTGTGCTGAGAACAGCGCAAAGTTGACGCCTGCGCCATCATAATTGGCGCCAAGCTGGTGCCCCGATCCGGCGGTGATTTCCATAGGTTTACCGTTAGACATTCAATCCTCTCCATCCAGTGAATAGATAGTCATGTAAAACAACAGGTTTATCGGGGACGCTACTGGCTAATCAGCACCAGCGGCGCGCTATAGCTCACATTGTCCAGCGTAATATCGTCATTAATCACTACGGTTTCACCGGTCAGCACATTGCGATAGTGGCGATGCGCCAGCGATTCCGGCAGTGCCAGTCGGGTGTGATTCCACTGTGCACCATTGAAAATCAGCCGTGGCGTAATCACCAGCAGCGCGTAGTCGCTGTCCTGACGGGCAAAGGCGATCACTTTTTCTGCGTGTTCACCCGATGCGCTCAGCGGCTGATAATCACCAAAGCGGAACAGCGACGGATGGTCGCGGCGCAGATGCAACAGGCGCGCAACCATCTGCTGTTTCAGCCGACCGCTCAGCCAGTCCTGCTGGCTGGCGAAGTCCGGCGCGGCGTGGACATCCAGCTGCGCCGTCAGCTGAGCGAAATCCGGCTCGCGTCGGTTATCCGGATCGACCAGGCTGAAATCCAGCGCTTCGCAGCCCTGATAGATATCTGGCACGCCCGGCGCGGTCAGTTTGATCACCGTCTGGCTCAGGCTGTTAACCAGTCCGGCCCGGATGAACGGCTGCAGTGCGTGGCTGAAGTCCTGCAGAAACGCCGGATTGGTGGGTGACAGCAGCTGGCGGGCGTACTCCAGCACGGCATTTTCATAAGCTTCATTGCTGTCCGCCCAGTCGGTGCGTAACTTCGCTTCGCGCAGGGCTTTTTCCACAAACGGCAAAAAGCGATCGCGCAGCGCGTCCAATGCCGCCGTGTCCTCCGGCTGCAGCGTGGTGGGCCAGACGCCGGCAAGCGCCTGGTACAGCATCCACTCTACCGGCGGTTCGGGCGCCGGGCCGTCCGCCAGCGCGACCACGTGCGGCTGATTCATCTGGCGCCAGCGCGTCACATTCTCCGCCCACAGCGCCGGCGCTTCACTCAGGGTATACAGCCGTGCACGTGCATCCTCACCGCGTTTGGTATCGTGCGTGGAGGTACCCGACAGCCCATCCGGCTGGTGCTGCAGGCGGGTTTGCATTTCGCGATGAAAGCGTTCAAGCGAAAACGCATGCGGCAGCGGTTCGGCACCCACTTCGTTGATCGCCAGCGCCACGTGATTGCGGAAAAACAGCGTGTCTTCGACCGATTTCGCCATCAGCGGGCCGGTCAGCTGCTGGAAGCGGGCGCGAAATTCCGCCGCATCCTGCTCGCCCTGTTCAGTGATCGCCCCCAGCAGTAATGCCTGCAAAAAGCTCAGCGCCGCAGGCGAGGCGCTGTGTTTAACCTGCTCCAGCACCTGTAATAGCAACGCTTCGCCTTCCAGCGGCATACCGGCTTTCCGGCCGTAGGTGCGATACACCGGGAAGGCGATCAGCAGCTCGCGCAGCGCCACGTGCAGCTCAGCCTCACTGAAGTTGCGATGCACCAGATCGGCTGCCTCGGTAGCCAGCGCCAGCAGGCGGCTGAATTCCCCGGCAAAGTTACGATCGACCATCAGTTCACGTGCCGCACGCAGGCCAGCCGCCACGTCGTTACGTTCAGCGGATACCGCTTCATAGGCCAGATGCAGCATATCGATCTGATTATCATCAATCAGCGCATGCGACAGCGCGGCGATAAACTCGTAACCGGTGGTGCCGGACACCGGCCAGTCGGCGGGCAGTTGCTCACCGTCTGCGAGAATCTTCTCCACCGTGATATAGCACGCGTCGCCCGCGGCCTGACGCAGCTGTTGCAGATAGCCGAGCGGATCGGCCAGCCCGTCAACGTGATCGACGCGCAGCCCGCTCACCACACCGCTGTGTACCAGTTCAAGAATCAGGCGATGCGAAGCCGCGAACACCTCTTCATCTTCGACGCGCACGCCGACCAGCCCGGTAATTTCAAAGAAGCGGCGGTAGGAGAGCGCGCTGCGCGCCTCACGCCAGTTCATTAGCTGCCACGGCTGTTGCGCATGCAGTTCCGCGATGGCCGCGCGATCGCGCAGCGCCAGCACCTCGTCTTTACGCTGCTGCCAGCTGGCGGGCGTCAGCGGGTAGTAACTGTCGTAATAGACCAGCGCCGGATTGCCGCTGTGCGGATCGGCCTTGATACTGAGTTCATCATTGGCCAGCACGCGGTCAAAATCATCGCCAAGGAACGGCAGCGTCAGCCTGCGCGACCAGTCGATATCAAAGTAGCGCGCGTAGCGGCTGGCTTCCCCGTGTTCAATCACATCGCGCCACCAGGCATTTTCCAGCGACGCCGCCATGTGGTTAGGCACAATATCGAGGATCAGGCCAATCCCGGCCTGCTGCAGCGCCGCGCTGAGGCGGTCAAAACCGGCGCGTCCGCCAATCGCCGGGTCAATCTCATTGGCATCGGTGACGTCATAGCCGTGCGTCGAGTCGCGCGTGGCGGTAAAGATCGGCGAGGCATAGAGATGGCTGATGCCCAGTTGCTGCAGATAGGGCACCAGCTGCGCTGCGCGGTCAAAGGTCATGCCGTTACGGAACTGGATGCGGTAAGTCGCGGTTGGAATGCTCATTGCGCTGCTCCTTTTGCCAGACGCACGATGAGAGAGTGCTGCGGCAGTTCGCCGCTTTCCTGTGGCCACGCAAAGAGCGTCTCGCCGGGCATAGCGGGCAGCGGCTGGCTCTGCTGTCCAATATTCAGCGCCAGTGACAGCTGGCCCTGCGGGAACTGCCAGCTAACGGCGACAAAGCCCGGTGCGGTGCGCAGCACCTGGCCGTTGTGCTGGCGTGCATCCGGCAGCAGCGGCACGATGTGCTGCTGGCGCAACGCCAGTAGCTGGCGCGTGAGCGTCAGCCACGCCTGGCCTGCGGGATTTTCCACTTTGCGCCAGTCCAGTTTCGAACGCGTGAAGGTCTCTTCAGCATTGGGATCCGGTACCGTATCGTCATGACCGGCGTGACCGGTAAATTCGCGCGCCCGTCCTTCACGCACCGCTTTCGCCAGATCGCCGTGGAAATCGGTAAAGAACAGGAACGGGTTGGTTTCACCGTACTCTTCGCCCATAAACAGCAGCGGAATATGCGGTGACAGTAGCAGGGTGGCGAGCAGCACTTTGGTGCGATCGACACCGGCCAGGCTAATCAGGCGTTCGCCCTGGGCGCGATTGCCCACCTGATCGTGGTTCTGGATGAAATCGACAAACGCGACCGGCGGCTGGCCTGCGCTGGGTACGCCGCGCCGCTGGCCACTCTGTGGCGACAGCTCGCCCTGATAAGCAAAGCCCTCCGTGAGAATGCGCGCGATTAATTTCTCCGGTACGTCGGCGAAATCCTGGTAATACGCATGCGTCTCGCCGGTGGCAAAGACATGAATGGCATTATGAAAATCGTCGTTCCATTCACCGCTGAACAGTGGCGCGTTACCGTCCGCATCGCGCGGATGCAGGAAGATCACGTTGCGGCTGTCTTCAGTGGTGAGATGGATCGGGCGGGAGTGGATTTCGCTGCGAATGCGTTCGGCAATCTCAATCAGCACATGCTTGCTGGACGTATCCTCAATCTGGTCGATGGCATCGAAGCGCAGGCCGTCGAGGTTAAACTCCTTCAGCCAGTAGAGCGGCGCTTCGACGATATAACGCCGCGCGGCGTCGACATCGTACGCAATCCCGGCGCCCCACGGCGTCATGCGCTCTTCGTGGAAAAAGGCCGGTGCCAGTAGCGGCAGGTAATTGCCTTCCGGACCAAAGTGGTTGAGCACAATATCCAGCACCACCGACAGTCCCAATGCGTGCGCGGCATCGACAAAGGCTTTGAAATCATCCGGTGAGCCATACGCCGCGTGCGGCGCATACAGCAGAACGCCGTCATAGCCCCAGCCGCGCGTGCCGCCAAACTGCGACACCGGCAGCACTTCGATCATAGTGATACCGAGGTCGGCCAGCGCGGGGAGTTTTTCGATAGCCGCGCGGAAGGTGCCTTCGGCGGTAAAGGTGCCGATGTGCAGCTCGTAGACCACCGTTTCATGCCAGGGCCGTCCCTGCCAGTCGCGCTGTTGCCAGTCGTAATGGTGAGGGTCGATAACCAGAGAAGGGCCGTTGACATCGGCGCGTTGTGCCCGCGCGGCCGGATCGGGCACCGTGCTGCCATCGGCCAGCTCGTAGTGATATGCGCTGCCGTGACCAGGCCCGCGCAGCGTCAGGCTGAACCAGCCATCCTGCTGCGGCTGCATGGCATGCTGCTGACCATCGGCGTGAAGGGTAATTTGCTGCTGACCGGGTGCCCAAAGGCGAAACCGCACGCTGCCGTCAGCAAGGATTTCAGCACCCCAGGATTTTTCCAACGTTGTGGATTCCATTCTATTGCCTCGTTAAGCCCCGCACGGGGAATGGACGACATCAAGCGATTCGCGTTCCTTAAAACCATTTACTCTCTGAATACAAAAGACTAAATGCCCTGGTAGCAAACGGGTACGCAGATAAATCACTGAGTACCCTGAAAAATCATAGCCTATATTTTCAGATTTAATTCCCGCTGCGCTTTAAACAGTACCGTTACGTAAATTTTCCGATTTGTTCGCTTAAGCACCTTTTAATCTCAGTCATAGGCTACGCTTATCTCTGCGCAGTTAACCGCTGCGCGAAATAATGCCAGGCGGCACTGTCACCTAAATGAGGAGAACACTGATGAACGAAGATCGTATCAGCGGAAACTGGAAGCAGTTCAAAGGAAAAGTGAAAGAGAAATGGGGCCAGCTTACAGATGACGATTTAGACGTAGCCGAAGGGAAACGCGATCAATTAGTCGGCCGCATTCAGGAGCGCTACGGCTACGGTAAAGATCAAGCAGAGAAGGAAGTCAAAGAGTGGGAAGATAGTAATAAATTTAACTGGTAGTGTTGGTTATCCCCGGTACACTGATGTGCCGGGGTTTTGTTATTTATAATGGCACTGTTTTTGAGCTGGATAAAATATCAGGCATGTCTTGATTTATTTTCTATGTTGTTTTAGACATATATATGCCTATGTATTCATCACTCCTGTAAAAAAAATTTTTCGGCCCCTGTAGGGTCGCCATTGATGGCGACCAATGATAGGTGCTTACCTGCACAAACGCTTTTTCTCAAAGGGGTCTGCGGTGATCGTCCTTATTGAGCGAAAGCAGCGCGACAAAACTCACTACGGCGGTGGCCATCACATACCAGGCGGGAATGTCGGCGTTGCCGGTTTGCTTCATCAGGCCGGTAATGATCAGACCCGCGCAGCCGGAAAACAGCGCGTTGGAGAGCGAATAGGCCAGCCCCAGCCCGGTGTAACGCACGCGGGTCGGGAACATCTCGGCCAGCATTGCCGGTCCCGGTCCGGCCAGCATGCCCACCAGCGCACCGGCGATAAATACCACCATCGCTTTGATCGCCATACCGCTCTCCGGATGCTGCAAAACTTTCAGCAGCGGGAAAGCCAGCACCAGCAGCAAAAACGTCGCCAGCAGCATTAATGTGCGGCGGCCATAGCGATCGCTGAGTATGCCGGCCGGCAGGATGGTGGCGGCAAAGCCAAGGTTAGAGATCACTGCAATCAGCAGCGCCTGGTTAAAACCGGTATGCAGCGCGGCCTGCAGATAGGTAGGCATGATCACCAGGTAGGTATAACCGGCGGCCGACCATACCATTAACCGGCCAATGCCCAGCACGATAGCGCGCAGCGTGACACCCAGCGACGCCTGCTGTTGTGGTGCCGCCGGTGTCTGGCTGAACTGCGGTGATTCGTCGAGTCCGCTGCGCAGCCACAGCGCCACCGCGCCGAGCGGCAACGCCAGCAGGAAGGGAATGCGCCAGCCCCAGGCGTTCATGGCGGCGTCTCCCAGCAGCAGCGGCAGTACTGCCACCACGCCCGCGCCCGCCAGCAGTCCGAGCGCCACCGTCAGCGACTGCCACGCGCCATAAAATCCGCGCTTGCCGGGCGGCGCCGATTCGGTCATCAGCGAGACCGCGCCGCCGTATTCTCCGCCGGCAAACAGTCCCTGCAAAATGCGTAGCAGTGTAATCAGCAGCGGCGCAGCCACGCCAATGCTGGCATAAACCGGGACCAGACCGATGGCGACGGTGGCCAGCGTCATCAATACCAGCACCGCGATCAGCACCGGTTTACGGCCATAGCGATCGCCCAAGCGGCCAAACAGCACCGCCCCTAACGGGCGAAAAAAGAACGCCACCGCAAAGGCCGCATAGGTGAGGATCAGGCTGGTGAGGGCGCTTTCTCCTTCGAGCTGGAAGAAATGTTTAGCGATCAGCGTGGCCATGAAACCGTACACGGCGAATTCATACCACTCGATAAAATTGCCGACGGATCCGGCAATCAGTACGCGCTTTTGATTAACGGCGGGAGCTTCTGCAGATGACATCATTATCCCTTAATGAGTAAAAAACAGTCAGAGAGGGTCAGTCTACCGCAGCCCGGGGCGATTATCTGAGCTATAAGTCTGACGCAGGGCACAAAAAAAGGTGCGCATTGAGCGCACCTGATGTGAATATCAGCGAGGATTATGCTGGCTGCTGTTTTTTACGGCTGCGCTGTTTACGCAGTTTATCAATCAGTTTATGCGCCTCGGCTTTAGTTGCCACCGCAGGGGATGAACCTTTCAGTGGCTTACGTGCTGTCTCACTCAGCGTCAATACCGTTAACAAACCAATCACGCCGGCACCCATCATGTAATACGCCGGCATCATGGTATTGTGCGTGGTGTCGACCAGCCATGCGGTAATTAACGGTGTGGTACCACCGAACAGCGAGACTGACAAATTAAAGCCGATAGCCAGCGCGCTGTAACGAATATCGGTGACAAACAGTGCCGGTAATGTTGCTGGCATGGTGCCGCTAAAGCAGGTATGCAGTAAGCCCAGCACGGCCAGACCGGCAAATACCCATAGCATGTTGCCAGAACCAATCAGCATGAACGCCGGGATCGCCAGCACTAATAATCCCAGTGCGCCGAAACCAATCACCGGTTTACGGCCGATGCGGTCGGTAAAATGGCCCCACATTAGGGTCAGTGGCATCATGATAAACATCACTACCATCACCAGCAGCAGACCGGATATTTCGCTCAGCCCCAGAATGCCGGTTAAATAACTTGGCATATAGGCGGTCAGCATATAATTAGACACGTTAAACAGCAGCACCAGACCAATACACTTCAATAGCGGCTTACTCTGCGTGCGCAGCATTTGCCACAGCGTGAGCTGCGGCTTGTTATGTTCGGCCTCTTCACGCTTATCCATGTGCTCTTTAAACGCGGGTGTCTCTTCCAGCTTCAGGCGGATATATAGGCCAAACAGCCCCAGCGGCGCGGCCAGGAAGAACGGAATGCGCCAGCCCCAGTCCATCATCGCCTGATGCGGCAGCAGCGCAATCATACCTGTCACCAGGCTGGCGCCCAGCAGATAACCGGCGAGCGTACCAAACTCCAGGAAGCTGCCCATAAAGCCGCGGCGTTTGTCGGTGGAGTATTCCGCAATAAAGGTGGCGGCACCGCCATATTCACCGCCGGTGGAAAAGCCCTGCACCAGACGCGCCAGCAACAGCAGGATCGGCGCGGCAATACCGATACTGGCATAGCTGGGAATCAGGCCAATACAGAAGGTGCCAATCGACATCATAATCATGGTGAAGGCCAGCACTTTCTGCCGGCCAAAGCGATCGCCGAGTGGACCAAATACCATGCCGCCAATCGGGCGCACTAAAAACGCGGCCGCAAAAGTACCAAACGACGCAATAAGCTGCGCAGTATTACTGGCGTCCGGGAAAAATACCTGGCCGATAATCACGGCAAGGTAACTATAAACGCCGAAATCAAACCACTCCATGGTATTACCCAGCGCTGCGGCGCTGACGGCGCGTTTCAATAATTTGTTGTCAATGACGGTAATATCGTCAACGGTCAAATCAGGTTTATTGGTCATCGTTCCGGTGCTCATAAACTCCCCATGAGTAAAATTGGAGCGATCTTATAGCTTTCGCAGCCGGCACTTCACAAAGGGAAATGAAAGCTATAAGAGGCTGAAAGGCGGTCACCTTAGGAAATATTTTATCTTTACGCA
Source organism: Pantoea sp. GM_Pan_4 (assembly GCF_026541005.1). Classification (NCBI taxonomy): domain Bacteria; kingdom Pseudomonadati; phylum Pseudomonadota; class Gammaproteobacteria; order Enterobacterales; family Erwiniaceae; genus Pantoea; species Pantoea sp. GM_Pan_4. The sequence goes on along the minus strand of NZ_JALNUZ010000014.1, from coordinate 103,064 downwards.
AGTTTGCGACATATATCCTTGCAATTAAGCGTAGCGTTAGAGTATGAGACTGTCAAAAGGCGCAGCGGCTGAAATAACCCATTATGCTGATGCTTAAAGCTGATAGCATTCTGCACATGATATTCTTTGGTGAGACGATGATTTATAGGGAAATATGCTGCATTGCTACAGGATAAGAATGTCGACTTTGATAAATTTCATACGTTACTGGCAAGTACATCACCAAAGGATTTGGCTGAAAGGAATAGCCAGACTGTTGCCATGCTGGACACCAACCTGCGCCGCCAGTCTCGTAGCGGATTGTCATTCATGACGTCGCTGCATATCGTGGTCTGGCTCAATGAATGTCTTGTCACGTTAATTATCGTGATTGCCGGCTGAATACATCTTTCAGCCCCTGGGAAAGCAATGCGCGTGATAAACCGCTACCGTCCACAGGAATCAACGTCCTGCGATGAATTTTCCATTGGCCCGCAATGCGTTTTAACTCCCAGCGATTCACGACAACACGGTGTATGCGATAGCCAGGAGAGCTGCCGTGATTGGCCAGCATACGTGATTCGCCTTTATCATCCAGATAAATTAACTGTAAATAAGAGGTCACTACCGCGCTGTCTCCGCGCAGATCAATCAGGGGTAATCCGGTAAAATGCGCTAATCCGCTAGCCAGTGCTTCCTCATGCTCAGGCCGCAAAATAAAGGCGGCTATCGCCTCTGCACCCTCCGCGCCATCAAGATGAGGGCCGCGATTGAATTCACTCTTTTCCAGATAAACCGATAATGTATATTCCGCCATTGCAGTATCTGCGCTGGGGGGATGTGACGCAATCAATTCATAAATAGCCAGTTTGTCTTCGATAATTTGTAATCTCTGCGCTAATTCAAGGTTTTCCTGCAGCATAAAGTGCTCCTGATATTATTTATTAATTATGATTTGAGTGATTATAACGAGATACTTACAGGCGTGAAGTTCCTGTATCTTAATGGTGTGTTAAGTGGCAATTAATAAAGGACATCAATAATGATTAACAGCGCGGAGTATCTGGCTTTACGGGCTTTTGTCGTGGTTGCTCAGCAACTGAATTTCAGAGCCGCTGCGGAAATATTAGGGGTATCTGCGTCAGCCGTCAGTCAGCAAATCACCGCGCTGGAAGCACAACTCGGGCAACGTTTGCTGAACCGGACCACCCGGGCGGTATATCTTACCGATGATGGCAAGTCCCTGTTTCTTCAGACTGCACCCATTATGACTAATCTGCATGAGACCCTGCAGCAGGCACACGCCAGAAGCCAGGATATTAAGGGGCTGATTCGCGTTCATGCTTTTCGATCGGGGGCTGAAATGTTTCTTGATCACAATATTGCCGGGTTTCTTACTGATTATCCCAACGTGCAGCTGGATATCACAACCAGCGATGCGCCGGTCGATCTGAGCCGCGGCGGCTATGATTTATCACTGCGCTTAGGCGAGGTGCTGGAACCGGGATTTGTTGCTATTCCATTAGGCAAGCCGCTCCATCAGATTGTGGTCGCTGCGCCAGCATATCTGGCAAAGCATGGTGCGGTTGAAGTCCCGGAAGATCTGCTCAATCACAATTGCATCGGCTGGCGCTGGCCGGGAAGTAGCAGGGTAGAGCCCTGGCAGTTTTTAAATGAGGGGAAAATTTTTGATATTCCCGTGCATGGAAATCTGGTGGTAGACGATCGCGAAAGGCAGCGGCAGGCCGCTATTGCTGGCGCAGGGATTGCTCAGTTAACGGCGGAACGGGTCAGTGCATCGCTGGCCGCCGGCAAGCTTTGTCGCCTTCTGCAACCCTGGGAGATGGAATTCCCGGGTTATTCACTTTGCTGGATAGCAGGTAAAGCCATGTCACCTGCCATGCGCGCGTTCATACAATGGCTGCGCATAAAATAACCCTGCCCGGAGTGTGCCAGCGCACTCTGTTCACTTCGATTAATCACCACGTTTTTGGCTCATCTTCGCCCGGCTCAATCCTCTTATAAACGTTTACCAGCGGCTTCACGCTGAAACGTTTCATATCTCATTTCCGTACTCAGGCCATTGAAGAGTGGTCAACGGATGTATACAACAGAACTTGTATACAAGTGCATTTTTTATCCATGACACCAACATCGGGAAAGACCATGCAAAGTACAGATACTGAAATTGAAAAGCGGGTGATCCGTAAACTGTCGTGGCGACTGATTCCGCTCCTGATTGGCTGCTACGTGATTGCGGTGATCGATCGCGCCAATATCGGCGTGGCCGCCCTCACCATGAATGCCGATCTCGGCATCAGCGCCGCCAGTTTTGGCCTCGCCGCCGGTCTGTTTTTCCTGCCTTACGCCATCCTTGAACTGCCCTCCAATCTGCTGATGGAAAGGGTAGGCGCGCGCTGGTGGATCGCCCGCATTATGGTGACCTGGGGCATCATCTCCGGTGCGCATATGTTTGTGTGGAGTGAAAATAGCCTCTATGTGATGCGCGCGCTGCTGGGTGCCGCTGAAGCCGGTTTCTTCCCCGGCATCGTGTTTTATCTCACCCTGTGGTTTCCGGTGGCGTGGCGCGGACGCATTATCGCCTCGTTTATGACCGGCATTCCGATTGCGCTGATTATCGGCACACCGGTTTCCAGCCTGTTGTTAGAGCTGCACGGATGGCTGGGGCTACGCGGCTGGCAGCTGATGTTTCTGCTTGAGGCTATTCCGGCGATTGTGCTGGGATTGATCGTCCCCTTTGCTTTGCCCGATCGGCCGGAAGATGCCCGCTTCCTCAGCGCAGATGAGCAGCACTGGCTGGTGACAACGCTGGCTGCTGAGCGGCAAAAACTGCCGTCGCGCGGCCACGGCGGTCTGCTGAAAGCGCTGTTCAGCCCGCTGGTGTTGTTGTTCAGCCTCACCTATTACGGACTGGCGAACCTCAACGGTGCGGTGAGCACCTTCCTGCCGCTGATCATCAGCGAAACCGGCTTAAGTCATGTTCAGACCGGGTTCATCACCATCATCCCTTACGTATTTGGTCTGGCCGGCATGCTGGTGCTGGGACGCATAGCCGATCGCCCCGGGTCGCGACTGCTGGCCAACTATCTGGCGCTGATCTTCTCCTTTGTCGGGCTGTTATGCGTCGCGTGGTTCGATAACTCGCTGGTGAAAATGATGTTTTTGTGCTGTTCGGCATTTGGCTTTTTCGGCGCGATGCCGGTGTTTTGGGGATTGCCCGCGCAGTTTATCCCGGCGTCCGTGGTGGCGGGTGGCCTCGCCCTGATCAATGCGCTGGGCAGTATTGCCAGTGTGGTGAATCCGTGGGTCATCGGCGTGATACGCGACCGCAGCGGCAGTTATAACGGCGGATTTTACTGGCTGGCGGCGATGGCGATGCTCTCGATCATTACCCTGAGCATCATCTTCCGTCGTCAGCGTTTACCGGCTTACCAGGCCAGCAATGAACAACGTGAGGGGCAGTAGTATGAAGATTATTGATGTCCGGTTACTTCAGGTGAAAGGCGTGATGCCGGGAGAGGGCGATTTCTGGGAGGAGCGTCTCGCGCGTCCCACCGATGTCTATGCGCAGTTTCGTACCGTGAATAATCATGACGGTGGCGTTCAGCTGGAAGACGGTTTTGCCATTACCACTGTGTTTCTTGAGATCGTTTCGGATGAGGGCGTGGACGGGCTGGCAGGGCCGGTGCCGCATGCCGTTGCATCAATCATTCACGGCCAGTTGCGGCCGTTGTTGCTGGGGCAGGATCCGCGCGACACCGAGCGTTTATGGGATCAGATGTACCGGGTGCAGATTCATGGGCGTCAGGGCGATGGCATGCTGGCGATCAGCGCGGTGGATTGTGCCTTGTGGGATTTGCGTGCCAAATGGATGCAGCAACCGGTGTTTCGCCTGCTGGGCGGTTCGTTACGGGAAGAAATTCCGGCGTACGCATCGATGCTGGGCTTTGCGGTGCAGGATATGGCGCGGGTGCACGAGCGGGCGCTGGAGTATAAGGCGCTGGGATATCGCGGACAAAAATGGTTTTTCCGCCACGGCCCGATGAGCGGCAGGGAAGGGCTGAAGAAAAACATCGAACTGGCAAAAACGCTGCGCGAAGCCGTGGGGGATGATTACGATCTGATGTTTGATTGCTGGCAGTCGATGGATGTGACGTATCTGCTTGAACTGGCGAAGGGCATTGAGCCGTATCGCCCGCGCTGGCTGGAAGAGTGCGTGATGGCCGACAGAATCAGCAGTATGCAACGACTCAAAGATAAACTGTCCATCCCGATGGCGGGAGGCGAACATGAGTACACGCGCTGGGGCTTCAAACGCTTCTTTGAATCCGGGGCGCTGGATGTGATTCAGCCTGATATTTACTGGTGCGGTGGGCTTTCAGAAACGCTAAAAATTGCCGCTATCGCCACCCTGTACGATCTGCAGGTGATCCCGCACGGTCATTCCAGCATCGCAACGGCCCATTTCAGCACCACGCAATCGCCAATCCACACGCCTTATCAGGAGTATCTGGTGAAATGGAACGATATTCATCAGTACTTCCTGCGCGATCCGCTGGTGCCGCAGAACGGGTTAATCCCGGTACCGCAGGGACCCGGCATGGGCATGGCACTTAATCCAGCGCATATCCAGCAGCAGACATACTTGTTCACCTCATAACCCAACGTTCCCTCAAACAGGCCCGTTATTGTTTGGGGGATCTGTCTCTTGTATACTACAAAACACAGTGCCCATCGTCATTCTGACCCCCTAAATGCTCGCTGTTTAAAGGACGCTCGCCACGCTATGCCCGCCGATAAACTCATCATTGACTGGTCATCGAAAAACATCCTCCGCCCGCAGTCATTGAGCAGCATTCTGGCCGATCATATTCGTGACCTGATCGTGAACTGCCAGATTGCACCCGGTGCATTAATTTCCGAGAACGATATTGCCACCCAGCTTAACGTGAGCCGGACGCCGGTAAGAGCGGCGCTGCAAAAGCTGGAGATGGAGCGTCTGGTGCAGATTATCCCGCAGCGCGGCACTTTTGTGTTTTCGTTCAATGAGCGGGAGATGCGCGAAACCTGTGAGATGCGGCAGATTCTGGAATCAGGCGCATTAAAGCTGGCGCTGCAACACGATCGTCAGGCGCTGATCGCGCGCCTGAACGAACAGCTGACGCGTGGACGCGATGCATTACAAAACGCGCCGGAGACCTACCGCGAAACCGATGCGGCGTTTCATATGGCACTGGTTGAAGCCAGCCAGAATAGTGAGCTGGTCGGTTTTTACAAAACCAGCATCAACCGCATTCGTGCCTTTCTCAATCACCTGACGCGCACGCCGGATGAGTTTCAGGGTTCGCAAAACGATCATGAGGCGATTGTGGCGCGGTTAACTAATTACGAGGATGAACAGGCGCTGGAACTTCTGCACTGGCATCTTGGCGGCATTATGCGCATGTTCCAGCGGTCGGTGGCGGACACCGACTCAGCCAGTTAACCGGCATCACTTCGCAGTCAGAACATCGCTGAAAAGCGGTCACGCCTCAAGCGCTGCAACCACCGCCAGACCCGCCAGCTCCGCGCTGGCCAGCAGTTGCTCAACGCTGTGGCCCTGACGCGCTCTGGCAGAAAGTCCGGACATCACGGTACTGACAAAATCGGTCAGGCGCGGTGCGTCCTGTGGGTAGCGGGCCGCGATATAGCGCCGGATGGTATCCTCAGCGGCGCGATGAAACACCCTGGCCGCCTCACGCGCGTGCTGATCCTGACAGCGAATCCCTTCCAGCACCAGACAACCCGCACACACCTCATCCCGGGCATAATGCAGCGCCGCCGCTTTCAGTAATGCATCCAGGGCTTCGGCCACCGGGCGGTCGTCGCGCAGTATCTCAGCCAGAGGAATCGAGCCGGTAGCGGCGTAGCGATCGAGAACGCGGGCATACAATCCGGCCTTATTACCGAAGGCGCTGTAAAAGCTCGGCGGATTGATGCCCAGCGCGTCAGTGACATCGGCGACGCTGACGGCGTCATAACCTTTGGCATGAAATAACCCCTGCGCGACCGCTACGGCGTGTTCGGGGTCAAAGTTACGGGGACGACCAGGTGATTTCATATTTTATAGTGCTCGCTACAAAATCGCATTGACATTAATTCGGGCTCATTTTGTAATGCATACTAAGAAATCACACGTGGAGATGCAAATGAGCGTATTTAAAGATAAGCAGGTTCTGGTTCTGGGCGGCAGTCGCGGTATTGGTGCGGCTATTGTGCGTCGCTTTGCTGATGAGGGTGCCAGCGTGACCTTCACCTTCTCCGGTTCGCCCGAGGCCGCCGAAAAACTGGCGCACGAAACCGGTTCGGCTGCCGTTCATACCGACAGCTCAGAGCGCGATGCGGTGATTGCCACCGTGCGCGACAGTGGACCGTTGGATGTGCTGGTGGTTAATGCTGGCATCGCCCTGTTTGGCGATGCGCTGGAACAGGATCCGGACGCGGTCGATCGCCTGTTCCGCATTAACATTCACGCGCCGTATCATGCTGCGGTTGAAGCCGCCCGACAGATGCCAGCCGGCGGCCGCATCATCATCATCGGTTCGGTCAATGGCGACCGCATGCCGATTCCCGGTATGGCGTCTTATGCGCTAAGTAAATCCGCTTTACAGGGGCTGGCGCGCGGCCTGGCGCGGGATTTCGGCCCGCGCGGCATCACTATCAACGTGGTGCAACCGGGCCCGATTGATACCGATGCCAATCCGGAAAATGGTCCGATGAAAGATCTGATGCACAGCTTCATGGCCATTAAACGCCATGGCCGTTCTGAAGAGGTGGCTGGCATGGTGGCGTGGCTGGCAGGACCCGAAGCCGGTTTCGTCACCGGCGCCATGCACACCATTGATGGGGCGTTTGGCGCATAACGTCAGTGTCTGAACAGGGCGCTGACCACCGCGCTGAATACCGAACCGGTGGCAAAAGCGTGTTCGGTCATGTGCTCTTCATGGCGAATATCAGCCAGCCGCCGCAGCGCCGCCTGTGCGCTGGCTGCATTAATTTCTTCATCCATCTTGCTGTAACCGTCCGCCATCAGCAACCGGGCACGTTCCACATCCGATCGTTCCAGCGTGGCGATAACCTGTTGTTTGCGGTAAAAAACGTAACCTGTCATAAGTGCGTCCTGTTGCCGTCATCGTGATTATGCCGGGAAGGCGATGGTTTAAATCAGCTCAACATCGCATCCTATTTATCGCGCAACACATTGCGCCGCGATCAAAACCTGGCCGTTGTATAAACAATTCGCAGCATAGCTGTTTCTCCCCGCGCGTCAGGCAACCTATTTTATCAGCCCGGCCCTTCGCTGCCCGCTGCCAGCAGCGGCACCACGACATCGCTAATCGGCGTAGCAATAGCATGCTGACGGCCATAGCGCTGTACCACACCATTGCGGGTATCCCACTCCAGCGGGCGGTTGGCCTGGCGATCGGCGAGGATCGAGGTGCTCAGATCGGGCGGCGCGCGATGAAAGCCATCAATAATTTCCTGCGGCACGCTGTCGTCGAGCACCGCGCCGGCCGCGCGTGCCACCGTCAGGCACTCCTGTAAATAGGCTAATCCCAGCTGCGTGATATCGCCGCGGCTAAACATGCCGGCGCGACGGTTGGCCAGCACCATCAAACCGGCGACGGCATTTTGTAACAGCTTGCGCCAGGCGATGGAGAGAAAATCCGCGGCCAGTGCCACCTCACAGCGCGTATCGCGTAGCGCATCCACTACGCGCGCGGCCTGCGGCACATCCGGCAAGGTCAGGCGAGGCTGAGCGCGCAGCCAGACTGACGCATCCGGCTCGCGCTGCGCCGGAAACCACACCACCGAAGGTAATACCGTGGCGCCGTTGACGTAAGGCGCCAGCTGGCTCTGCTGCTCGACGCCATTTTGCAGCGCGCACACCACGGTTTTTTCATCACACAGGGTGGCCAGCCACGCGGCGCTGTCCGCGACCTGGGTGGTTTTAACCGCCACGAACAGCAAATCGCAGCGTTGTGTCACGTGCGAGACATCATGCAATACCGGACCAGGCACGCTGATTTCGCCCGCATCGTGGCGCAGCGTTAACTGGGCATGGGCCGTGCGGCCGCACAGCAGCGGGGTGCGCCCGGCTTCATGCAGTACCGCCGCGACGGTGGTACCAATTGCACCGGGGCCCAGCAGGGCGATTTTACAACGTTCAGACATACTGCCATCTCCTCATCGCTTAACCGATCATCAGCGTGCCGAGTGCAATCACCACGCACGCCAGCATTTTTCTTACCGTTAATGCTTCACCGAGAAACAGCGCGCCCAGCACGGCGGCAAACAGAACGCTGGTTTCACGCAGCGCCGACACCGCGCCCATCGGCGCTGCCGTCATGGCGTAAATGATGATGCCGTAGGCCAGCAGCGAAACCAGGCCACCCGCCGCGGCGCTCAGCACGCCCGGTCGCCACTGCAGCAGGCTTTTGCTGTCGCGCAGCGCGATGTAGACCGCCGGCATTAATATGCCCCACAAGCTGCACATCCACGCGGTATACGCAAACGCATTGCCGGCAACGCGCACGCCCATGCCGTCCACCACGCTGTACGCGGCGATAAAGGCACCGGTCGCCAGCGTGTAGCGCAGGCCCGGCAGCGCCAGTTTGCCGCCGCGCAGCGCCAGCGACACAATGCCAGCGGACACCAGCACAATGCCGCACAGCGTAGTAAAGGCGATGTGCTCGCCGGCAAACAGCGCGGCGGCGCAGGTCACCAGCAGCGGCGACGATCCGCGCGCAATCGGATAGGTCTGGCCGAGATCGCCGCTCTGGTAGCTGCGCACCAGGCACAGGTTATAGCCGACGTGCAGCAGCGCCGAAAGCAGCGCATATTTCCAGCTGGCGCGCGCCGGCAGCGGCAGAAACAGCGTACTGAGCGCACACACCAGCGCGATCGCCACGCACATAATGGTCATTGACCACAGGCGATCGGATCCGCCGCGCAGTAAAGTGTTCCAACTGGCGTGCAGCAGCGCGGCGCACAGCGTTAAGACAATAATGTAATCAGGCATAGGCTGATGCTATGCAGCCGCAAAAGGATTGGAAAGCGAAGATTTATCATTGCGCTATGAGTAAATACTCATACTTCACTGATAATCCTGCTGCGCCTGACGTGATTCGGCGAGCAGCCAGCGTCGAAAATCAACGATGTGCGGCTGGCTTTCAATACCCTGCGGACAGACGAAATAGTAGGCGGCGGGCGAGGAAAACGCGACGTTGAACAGCCGCACCAGGCTGCCGTCGCGCAGCTCTTTTTCAACGTGACCGCTGCGCGCCAGCGCCACGCCTTGCCCCAGCAGCGCGGCTTCCAGCGTCATATTGGTGTCGGCAAAACGTACGCTCTCCTGTAAGGCATCCAGCGTCAGGCCGACCTGTTTAAACCAGATCTCCCACTTTGGCACCAGATCGGCGCCATCACGCATCAGCAGCGGGTAGCGCAGCAGTTCTGCCGGTTCCTGCGGCGTGCCGAAGCGCTGCAGCAGCGCCGGGCTGGCGACCGGAAACAGCTGTTCACGAAACATAAATTCGCTGTGCAGCGCCGGATAATTGCCATGGCCAAAGCGGATCGCCACGTCAGAATCCTGGCGCGAGAAGGTAATCGCATCATCGGTGCTTTCCAGCGTTACCAGAATTTCCGGGTGCTGGCGCGTCAGGTCCGGCAGGCGCGGCAACAGCCACTTCAGCGCAAATGAATAAGTGGTATTTACGCGCAGCCGCACGCGGCCTTTCTGCTCGCGCAAGTCGGCTAAGGTGGTTTCCAGATTACTGAAAAACTCGCGCACAATCGGTGCCAGCGCCGCACCGGCCGGCGTCAGACTCAGCGTTTTGCCGCGCTGAAACAGCTGTACGCCCCAGATCTCTTCCAGGTTTTTGAGCTGATGGCTGACGGCGCTTTGGGTGATAAACAGCTCTTCCGCGGCGGCGGTAAAGGTCGGATGGCGCGTTGCCACTTCAAACGCGCGCAGCATGGCGGTAGGCGGTAACTCTCTCATCGGTGCAGCCTTGTTTTATGAGCGTTCACTCATGATAGCGGAATCGTCTGTTCGCTCACGAAACTTATTCACCCACCCTCCAGTTTAGCCTCACAGCCTGTCACTTTGCTGACAGTGGCCGACACATTCATCACTGAATCGGCGGCCAGCTGAATGGTTGGTTATTTACCGCGTGGCGGTTTTAATTCGCAGCCGGATAGTGTTCCCGCTGCGCTCGCGTCCTGACACTGATTAACTATGTTTATCACTCAATAAAAGAATGGGGTGATGAAATGCGAAACCGTGTATTTAGCGCGCTGGCGTTATTGTTATTATCCGGCTGTGGCGCGAATAACAGTGCCTCGCCGGTTACGGCACCTGGTGCGCCGGAGGCGGGGAAAACCGCGCTGCTGGAGAGCGGGGCGGCGGCGTTGCAGTCGCGGCCGCCGATTGAGGCGATCAATACGTATCTGGATGGTTTTCATTATTACTGCGGAAATCAGCAGGGACAGATGGAGGCCCATCACTACGTCACCATTCTTAATGACGATGTGATGCAGGCGGTTATTTATGACGGTAACAAAAAAGACGCCAAATTAATGGGCGTGGAATATATCATCAGCGAACGTTTATTTAAGCAGCTGCCGGCGCAGGAAAAGCAGTACTGGCACAGCCATCGCTATGAAGTGAAATCCGGTACGCTGATTGCCCCTGGCCTGCCGCCGGCCGCGGAGCACGCGCTGATGAGCAAAATTGTCAACACCTACGGAAAAACCTGGCACACCTGGCATACCGACCGCGATAAAACGCTGCCGCTGGGCGCGCCGACGCTGATGATGGGCTTTACCGCCGACGGCCAGCTCAATCCGGCGCTGCTGGCTGACCGCGACAAGCGCTTTGACGTCGATACTGCGACAATCCGCACTGACCGCGCTGATATCGCCGCCCATCCGGTGGCGGCGGGTGCCGATCATTGCCGGCGCGTGCATCCGTAACCGGTGCTTCCGCTCTACTCGTGATACATCTGGCTGCGGCCGCCGTCGATCAGGATATCGGTGGCATTGATAAAGCGCGCCTCGTCGCTGGCGAGAAACAGCGCGGTGTAGGCCACTTCATCCGGCTCGCCGATGCGTTTACACGGCAGCAGCGCCGCCTGACGCGCGCGCTCGGCCTGCGGATCCGGACAGCTCGCCAGCCAGGCTTCAGCGGCTGGCGTCATGATCAAACCGGGCGAAATACTGTTTACGCGGATGCCCTGCGCGGCGTACTCCACGCCCAGCGAACGAGTCAGGCCGATCAGCCCGTGTTTAGCCACCGGATAAGGGAACGCGCCGGGAATGATTTTGTGCCCGTGCACCGAGGCAACGTTAACGATGTTGCCGTACTGACGGGCCAGCATCGCCGGCAGGACGCTGCGTATCAGGTTGTAAGGTCCTTTCAGATTGGTGTCCATGCAGCGCTGCCAGTCATCCTCGTCCAGCTTCAGCGGATCGCGAAAAACGTTTACGCCAGCGCAGTTGATCAGGATATCAATATCCCCCAGCGCCTGCTGTGCCTGCTGTACCGCGCGGCTAACCTGCTGAGGCTGCGTGACATCGGCTGCGCAGGCCAGACAGCGCTGGCCGGACTGCTGCTGTAGCTGCGCCGCCAGCGCTTCGCTGCTGTGTGCGTCGCGATCAAACAGCGCCAGGCGGGCGCCTTCGCGCGCAAACAGGGTGGCGATGGCGCTGCCGATGCCGCTGCCGGCACCGGTAATGATGGCGGTTTTATTGGCTAAACGTGGGGACATAGTCGCTTCCTTATGAGGATGTCGGGAGAATCAGCCAGTCGGCCAGCTCAAGGGTATTATCACCGCGCTGCAGGCGAATCAGCGGCCAGCTGTCGCTGCGTGTGAGCGGCACCAGCCCGCTGCGGCTGAGCAAAAAAGTATCTTCGCTTTTCACGCCGCTCAGCGTCGGGTTCCACGCCACGGCGGTGTCGGGCTGCACCTCGCCGCGACTCTCCGGGGTAATAATCCAGTCGCGGCAGCCATAGCCGGCCGGACCGCCCTGATGATGATCGCGCCACGCCTCAGCGTGACCGTGGCGTTGATAAGCCTGAGTGATGTCGGCAAAAACCGCTGACCAGCTGCGCTGCGCCTGAGTGGCATACAGCATATCGGCGTGGATCTCCGCCAGCGTCAGAATGCGCTGGCGCAGCGCCGCGTCGGGTTCGCCGAGATGCACCAGGCGCGTCAGGCTGACATGCAAACCGTGCCGTTCAGCACCGAGGGTGATCAGCATCATGCGCTGCAGCGTTTTGCGCGTCGGCACCGGATGTTTAAATGCGGCGATGCGCTCATCGGCGGCCACCAGCGTGCACATCGGGCGAATGCCGCGCGCCAGACAGCCGGCGGCAATCTCGGCTTCGACCTGCCATTCGCTGACGCCCGCGCGCAGCTGGCGCGCCACCGTTTCAACAATCTGCGCTGTCTCCTGTCCCAGCGTGCGAAAGCGCTGCTGTTCCGCTGCGCTCAGCCCCTGGCGCAGCGTGATCATCTGCGGCTGGATATCGCTCAATCCTGCCATGGGCGTATCGCTGCCGATATTGCCCGCCGGCAGCACGCTGCTCAGCGACTGGTACCACGGATAGTGCCGGGTCGCACAGCTGAACGGCAGCGGCTCTTCGGCCAGAATGCGCGGTAGCTCATTGTCCGGTGCCAGCAGCAGCACGCTGTCGCGGCCGATAAGCAGGCTGGCAACGCCGGTCTCGGCGCGATCCACCACATAATAGCTGGCCCCGTCGGTCAGCCAGGCGATGTTATCGCGGCGCGTCAGCAATACTGCATCCAGCTGCCAGTGCGCCAGCGCCTGTTGCAGGCGCGCCAGTTTGTCACTCATACACGGCCTCCTTGTGCTCGACAAGTTGTGACTGCAGAACCAGTTGCGCAGCGCGATGCGCCACGGCCATCACCACCGCATTGGTGTTGCCGCTGATAATATTCGGCATCATCGAGGCATCCACCACGCGCAACCGCTGTACGCCGCGCACGCGCAGGTCATCGTGCAGCACCGCCAGCGGATCGTCATCGTGGCCCATGCGACAGGTGCCGACCGGGTGATAGCCGGTCTTTACCATGCGCCGGCAGTGGGCGCCAATCGCGTCATCACTGGTGACTTCTGCACCAGGGAAAATCTCCTGATTGACCATCTCACGGATGGGCGCGGCGGCCAGCACCTGACGTGCAAAGCGAAAGCCGGCGAGGGTGCGGGCTAAATCGTCCGGATGGCCGAAAATCTGCGTATCGATCACCGGCAGGCTACTGGCGTTGTTATCGCGCAGCGTGACTTCACCGGTGGCTTTGGGGCGCAGCAGCAGAGAATTCACCGTGACACCGTCACCGGGATCGGCACCCATTACATCGCGATCGAGATATACCGTTGGCACGCAGAACATCTGAATGGTGGGCGTCGCCGTGAAATCGAGCGGATCGAAAAAGGCGCAGGTTTCCACGCCGGTGGTGGTCACCGGGCCGCTTTTGAACAGCAGATATTGCAGTCCGGCTTTGAGCATCGGCCAGCCGCGATCCTGACCGTAGTAGCCAAACGCACCGCGCGTGCTGGCAACCACCGGTACTTCGTAATGGTCCTGCAGGTTTTTACCCACGCCCGGCAAGGCATGGCGCACGGCTATGCCATGCTGTTTCAGCTGCTCCTGCGGACCGATGCCGGAGAGCATCAGCAGTTTTGGCGTCTGGTAGGCACCGGCGGCCAGAATCACTTCGCGGCTGGCGCGCGCCTGTTGCGGCTGGCCATCCTGACGATAGCGCACGCCGCTGGCGCAGGTGCCGTCAAACAGCACCTCTTCAACCTGTGCACCAGTAACCAGCGTCAGCCGTGCGTCATGGCGCAGCGGGTTGATAAACGCATCGACCACGCTGCAGCGCTGCCGTGTCTGACCGTCAATGGTGTGCTGCATGAAGCCGACGCCAGACGGATTGCCGCTGTTAAAATCCGCCGTGTAGGGAATACCCAGCCCCTGCAGGGTTTTGACATAGGCGCGGCTCAGCGGACTGAAGTGGCCGAGATGCGACACCTTCATCGGGCCGCCGACGCCGTGATTGGGTGCGCCGAGGTGATCATTATCTTCGATGGCGGTAAAGTGCGGCAGCAGCGCCTCCCACGACCAGTCGATGCCCTGATGGCCCAGCGCGCGGTTCCAGTCGGCGTAATCCTGTTTATGGCCGCGCATGTAGACCATGGCGTTGACAGTCGAACCGCCGCCCAGCACTTTGGCCTGCGGCACGATCACGCCGCGTCCGTTGAGCTGCGGCTGCGCTTCGGTTTGATGCATAGTCAGAAACCGGTCGCTGGCGAGAAACTTCATATAGCCGGCGGGCATTTTTAGCACCGGATGGTATTCGTCGCGCCCGGCCTCCAGCAGCAGCACGCGCGCATTTCCTTCGCTGACCAGGCGCGCGGCAACGATACAGCCCGCGCTCCCGCCGCCCACCACAATGTAATCGTACTCTTTCATAACGCTCCGTTTACTCCGATGCGATGGAATCTAACCGGCGCAGGCGCTGCGCCGCCGGGTTGTGCTGCTCGCCCGGATCGAGCGGACTGAGCAGATAACGCCACGAGATAAACGCACTCACCAGATACAGGAAGGCGTAGCCCCAAACCACCCCGAGTGTGCCGAGCAGCGCATTGATTGCGCCGTACAGCGCCGGTCCAAAGAAAGTGGACAAGCCGGCGGCGAAGCAGTAAATCGCCATGGCGTTACCTTTATCCTTCGGCTGGCACAGCGAGGAGAACAGCGCGGCGGCGGGCACGTAGCCGCACAGCGTGATGCCGTACAGGCAGGCGCAGATGACGCTGAGCACAAAGCTGCCGTGACTCCACTGCGGCACAAAGTACATCAGCAGCATCGAGACGCCGGAACCCAGGCCGCCGAACACCGTCAGCACTTTGCGCCAGCCGATGCGGTCGCTCAGCTTGCCAACGATCGGATTAAAGCTCATGCCCACCAGTCCCATGATGGTGATCAGGCTGAGGTATTCGGTCTGGGAAAAGCCAATCTGTTCGGTGAAAAAGCCCGGCAAAAAAATAAAGAAGCCGAAGTAGGGCGTGGTGTTGATGATGCGCACCACTGCCGCGGCAGCGATGCGCGGCTCACGCCACAGAATATCGATGCCGCCCATCAGCGTGCGCAGCGTGCCCTGCTGACGATGTTCGGCATCCAGCAGCGACTGATAACCGCTGCGCTCTTTCAGCGCCAGCAGCATCACCAGCAGACCGATCGCCACCAGACCCAGCGACAGCCAGAAGGTGGCGTATTCGCCCACCAGGCGGATAGAGAAGATCGCTACCAGCGAACCGAGCGTCGGCAGCCCGCCGGTAAATGCCAGCCAGAACCAGCCGGTGGCGGAGCCGCGCATCTCCGCCGGGGCCGCCGACTGAATCCACACCAGAAAGGCGTAGGCAAACATCGGATAAGCCACGCCGCGCAGGCCATAGGTTAGTGCCAGCAGCAGCACGCTGTGCGACGGCAGCGCCACGGCCAGGAACAGCACTTCAAACACAATCCAGATCAGGCCGCCCGCCAGCATCACTTTACGCGGGCCGATCAGCGTTGACAGCGAACCGGCCAGCCATGAGCCCAGCGTGACGGTGACGCCGTAAAAGGCGATTACCCAGGCAGCGATATTCAGGGAGAAGCCGTTTTCGTGCAGATAGGGCGCGAGATAGTTGGACTCGACGCCGTCGCCAATCATAAACAGCAGGACTGCCAGATAGCCCCAGGCCAGCGCGGGCGGAATGCCGAGGCGGATCAGCCACGGATGGGTTGCAGGTGATGTTGTCATTATGTTTTCTCAATAGGGTTGGTGTCAGCACAGCCAGATAAAGCGTTCGCCCGGCATTATCTGAACGTTTTTTATCGGGATAGCGCGAACGGGTTGTTATGAGCAGGGACTCTAAAGCACGGCAGGCGTGCAGGATGGCGCAACCATCACAGAAGTCAGTAAACACTGTTTAGTAAGATGAGCGCGGATGAAGCGAAAGGAGGCCGCGTGAAAACCGTCGGACTGAATAATTTCCAGGTGCGTAAGCACAACAAAGCGCTGTTTATGCAGCTGATGTGGCGTCATAAACGTCTGAGCAAATCGCAGCTGGCGCAGCTCAGCGGCCTGACCATACCGGCAGCCAGCAAGATTTTGCAGGAGCTGCTGGAGCAGGGCCACGTGCAGCACTCCAGCGCCACGCTGAGCACGCGCGGCAACAGCAACGGCAGTTTTCAGCTGCCAGCGCAAGGCGCGTGGACGCTGTGCCTGTGCGTCAAGCCGACCAGCATTGAACTGCAGCTGGCGGATGCGCAGCTGGTGGCGCAGGGCGACTATCAGCAAATCAGCATCAACGCGCAGACGCCAGAGCAGCTGCTGGCAGAGATTGAAACGGTGTGGCGCGCGACCTGTAAACGCTGGCCGAAGCGGCAGATTAATCTGGCGCTGGCGGTGCACGGGCAGGTCGATCCGGTAACCGGCGTCTCGCAGCATATGCCGCAGGCGGCGTGGCGCAGCCCGCTGCAGCTGAAGTTTCTGCTGGAGGAGAAGCTGGCAGTTGACGTCCGCGTCGATAACGACTGCGTGATGCTGGCGCTGGCGGAAAAGTGGCTGAACCGCAATGCGCTGGCCGAATTCTGCGTCATCAATGTCGATTACGGCATCGGCTCATCATTTGTCATCAACGGCGAGATCTTTCGCGGCAACCTGTACGGCAGCGGGCAGATTGGCCACACCATTATTGATCCGCACGGGGAGCGCTGTAACTGCGGACGGCAGGGCTGCCTGGAGACGGTCGCCTCGCTCAGCACGCTGAAGCGGCTGGCGCATCAGCGCGCGCCGCAGGCGGTGCAGCCCACCAGCCGTCAGCTGCTGGCTGCCTGGCAGGCCGGCGAGCCGTGGATCGTCGAGTGGGCGCAGCGCAGCGCGGAAGCCATCGGCATGAGTCTGTACAATTTCCTTAATACGCTGAATATCAATCAAATCTGGCTGTACGGTCGCAGCTGTACTTTTGGTGAGAGCTGGCTGCAGACCATCGTGCACCAGATTGATTTCAATCCTTTTGATCCGCGCGATGCGCTAAAAAGCAAAGCCACCAACGTGCATTTTGGTCAGCTGGATCGCGCCCGTCAGGTCCTCGGCATCGGTTATCTCTATGTCGAGGCCGATCCCGGTACGGCGTAGTTTACTAAACTCCTGTTACTAAAATCTGTGAGGGCCTGAACTTTCACCCTGCGGTATCGGTGGTGAGATAGCCGCACTTTGACCCTGGTGCGGAGAGTGGCCGTGAACAATCATCAACATCTGAATATGCGTTACGTGTGGAGCATCTGTCTGGTGGCAGCCTGCGGCGGTTTGCTGTTTGGCTATGACTGGGTGGTGATTGGCGGGGCCAAACCCTTCTATGAGGCCTGGTTCAACGTCACCGATCCGGCGGCATCCGGCTGGGCGATGAGCTCGGCGCTGGTGGGCTGCGTATTTGGCGCGCTGGTGTCCGGCTGGTCAGCGGACAAGCTGGGGCGGCGGCTGCCGCTGATTGTCGCCGCACTGCTGTTTGTGGTGTCGGCGATCGGCACCGCGCTGGCCAGCAGCTTTACGCTGTTTGTCTGGTGGCGCATTCTCGGCGGCGTCGGCATTGGTATCGCCTCGGCGCTCAGCCCGATGTACATCGCGGAGATCAGCCCGGCAGACAAGCGCGGCAAGTTTGTCGCGGTTAACCAGCTGACAATCGTTATTGGCGTGCTGGCGGCGCAGCTGATCAACCTGATGATTGCCGATCCGGTCGTCGGCGCATCAACCCATGCGGCGCTGCGTGAAACCTGGAACGGTCAGGTTGGCTGGCGCTGGATGTTCGCCTCGGCCGCCGTGCCGTCGCTGGCATTTCTGCTGCTGATGATGTGGGTGCCGGAATCACCGCGCTGGCTGATGCTGGCGGGCCAGCCGCAGCGCGCGCTGGCGATGCTGAACAAAATTGGTTCGCCTGCTTATGCGCAGCAGACGCAGCGCGAGATTGCCCGCGCGCTGGAACAGGATCGCCAGCAAACGCGCGCCCGCGCCGGCTCGCTGCTGGCGCCGCGCACGCTGCCGATTGTCATCACCGGCATCGTGCTGGCGATTTTCCAGCAGTGGTGCGGTATCAACGTGATTTTCAATTATGCGCAGGAGATTTTTGCTTCGGCTGGTTTCGATATCAACGGCACGCTGAAGTCGATCGTGGCCACCGGCCTGATCAATTTGCTGGCAACAGTGCTGGCGCTGCCGCTGGTGGACCGGCTCGGCCGCCGCAAACTGATGCTGATCGGTGCCGGAGGACTGACGCTGTGTTATGCACTGATTGCCGGTGCCTACACGCTGGGCATCACCGGCTGGCCGGTGCTGATTCTGGTACTGGCGGCGATTGCGGTTTACGCGCTGACGCTGGCGCCGGTCACCTGGGTGCTGCTGGCGGAAATTTTCCCTAACCGGATTCGCGGTCTGGCGATGTCGGTCGCCACGCTGGCGCTGTGGATTGCCTGTTTTGTGCTGACTTATACCTTTCCCATCCTCAATGCCGGACTTGGTGCAGCGGGCAGCTTTATGCTGTATGGCGTGATTTGTGCGGCGGGCTTTGTCTTTGTGCTGCGTCGCGTGCCGGAGACCAAAGGCATATCGCTGGAGCTGCTGGAGCAGCAGCTCACCGCAGGCGAGCCGGCTGCGGTGGCAGGTGAGCATTCTCTGCGGTAACCGCAGCCATGCTTCAGGCAGAAAGCCGGTGCGCCAGGCGGCGCACCGGTGCAATACCCGCTTACACCTGCGCCATACCGCCATCGACAAACAGCTCGGCTGCATTAATAAAGCTGGCTGCGTCGGAGGCGAGAAACGCCACCACCTTGCCAATCTCTCCCGGCTCACCCAGACGACCGAGCGGCACCTGTGCGGCCAGCGCATCGAACAGCCCCTGGCGCTGATCCTCCGGCACCAGGCCGCCTAAGCCTGGCGTCTGCACCGGGCCAGGGCTCACCACGTTAATGCGGATGCCGCGATCTTTCACATCCAGCGCCCACGAGCGGGCAAAGTTACGCACCGCCGCTTTACTGGCGCTGTAAACGCTGAAGCCCGGCGTACCCTGAATTGCGGCGGTGGAGCCGGTGAGAATCACCGACGCCTTATCGCTCAGCAGCGGCAGCGCTTTTTGCACGGTGAACAGCACGCCGCGGACGTTGGTGCTGAAGATACGATCAAAATGTTCTTCTGTGATGGCCCCCAGCGGCAGCATGTCGCCGCCACCGGCGTTGGCAAACAGGATATCCAGCCGGCCGGCCTGGCGCGCAATCTGCGCATAGACGGCATCCAGATCGCTTAACTTTGCTGCATCGGCGCGAATGCCGGTGGCGCCGCCGCCGATGCTGGCGACGGCCGCATCCAGCTCAGCCTGACGACGACCGGTGATAAACACGCGTGCGCCCTGTGCCGCCAGTTCCTGAGCGGTGGCGAGGCCAATACCGGAGGTGCCGCCGGTCACTAAAGCAATTTTGTCTTGCAGAATCAGGTTCATAGTATGTACTCCACAGTTGATCAGATTAAGTGGTGACGGCCTGCCGTCGCTGAAGTGCACTGTAGCGCTGCCGCTTTTACGGATAAATGGTGTAAAATCGAAAGGACTATTTCTCTGGGTGGATAATCAGGTAAGGGGCGACAATGGATCAATTGCTGGCAATCCGGGCGTTCGCCCGCGTGGTTGAGGCAGGCAACTTTACCCGGGCGGCCAATTCACTGGATATGCCTAACGCTACCCTGAGTAAGCTGGTGCAGGAGCTGGAAGCGCATCTCGGCGTGCGCCTGTTGCAGCGCACCACGCGCCGGGTCACGGTGACGGCAGAAGGGCGCGATTACTACGAGCGGGCGCTGCGCATCGTGCGCGATCTGGAAGATATCGATTGTGCGTTCAATAGCGTCACGACGAAACCGCACGGTCAGCTGCGTATGGATATCGGCGGCTCAACGGCGCGCGATGTGCTGCTGCCGGCGCTGCCCGATTTCGTCGCCAGGTTTCCCGACATCACCCTGGACCTTGGCGTGTCCGATCGCACCGTGGATCTCATCAGTGATAACGTGGACTGCGTAGTGCGCGGCGGTCCGCTGAGCGATTCGTCACTGGTGGCACGGCATTTAGGCAATGCGCAAATGATCACCTGTGCCACGCCCGGCTATCTGCGGACCTACGGCATTCCGGCGTATCCGCAGGAGCTGAACAATGGCCACCGCATCATCAGCTATCTGTCGCCGCAGAGCGGGCGCGCGTTTCCGCTGCGCTTCCGCCACGGCGAAGAGCGAATCGAGGTAAAGACCGCGCATCGCGTTGGCGTCAATGAGAGCAACGCGCACCTTGCCGCGGCGGTGGCGGGTCTGGGCATCATTCAGACGTTCCGTTACGCTGCGGCCGCGGATTTGCAGGCCGGACGGCTGGTAGAGATCCTCGCCGACTGGCGTCCGTCCGACTATCCGTTCCACGTGGTTTATCCGCAAAGCCGCCATCTCACCCAGCGCCTGCGGGTACTGATCGACTGGCTGCGTGAGGTGTTTCCGCAACGGCTAAATGGATGACAGGGTGTAAACAATCTGTTAACGTTTGGCCTCAACCCCATGCTACAGGCGCGTTTATGACACTCTCTGCTGACTCCGCATCGTCATCTGACTTTCGCCTGTATGCGCCTTGCTGCCCGCCACCTCCGGCACGCGTTGTGATTCGCTAAGTATCGAACTTTCTGCGCCTCGCTTAGCGAGCGCGCTAACAACGTTTGTTTCAGGAGCAATGCTATGCGTTCTTCTTCTTCGCTGACTTCGCAGGCAGCGACGTCAGGCTTTGTGCTGCTGTGGGGCAGCGCAGCCATTTTCTCGCGTCTCGGGCTGGATAATGCCTCACCGCTGGCACTGCTGGTGGTGCGTTTTAGCATCGCGCTGGTCGCACTGTTGCTGGTGGGACTGTTTCGCCGCCGCTGGCTGCCGCAGCCCGGTACGCGCCCGCGCGTGATGCTGACCGGCCTGGTGTTGATCGGCGCTTATTCGCTGTGTTATTTCCAGGCGATGGCGGAGGGCGTGACGCCAGGGCTGATCGCCACCATCATGGGCATCCAGCCTATTCTGACGCTGTGCCTGGTGGAGCGGCGTTTGCCGGGCAGGCGCTTGCTGGGCTTAACGGTCGCGCTGGCGGGGCTGATACTGCTGGTGTGGCGCAGTCTGGCGGCGTCGCAGCTGCCGCTCAGCGGCGTGCTGTTTGCGCTGGCCGCGCTGCTGTGCATGACCTTCGGTGCCATCATGCAGCAGCGGGTGACGCAGCATCCGGCGCAGGTGCTGCCGCTGCAGTACGGTGTGAGTTTACTGCTGTGCCTGCTGTTGCTGCCGGTTAAACCTTTTCATGTCAGCTTCACGCTACATTTCTGGCTGGCCGCGCTGTTCCTCGGCGTGATGATCTCCGTGGTGGCCCAGCTGCTGCTGTATCGCTTACTGAGCGCGGGCAGTATCGTTAACGTCACCAGCCTGTTTTATCTGGTGCCGGTGATTACCGCGCTGCTCGACTATCTGCTGCTGGGTAACCGACTGCCGTGGCTGAGCCTGCTGGGCATGGCGGCGATTCTGGCGGGTATCCTGCTGGTGTTTCGTGCGCCACAGCCTTCGCGTTAACATCATGCCCCGCCAGCCGGCGGGGCATTTCAGCCATGATCGGTCAACGCCTGTGCGGCGCAAATCAACGCCAGATGACTGAGGCCCTGCGGCATATTGCCGCGCCACTCATCGCTGCGCACGTCGAACATTTCATTGAAGGTTTCCACGTTGCCGCGCTGGCACAGCTTGTCGAGGATCTGCTGCATAGCGCTTTCGGCACGCGTTGTCTCGCCCAGCGCCGCCCAGGCTTCCACCAGCCAGAACGAGCAGGCGATAAAAGTGCTCTCTTCCTGTTCCGTGCCGCTGTAGCGATACAGCATGGCGCTACCGTGTCCCAGTTCCTGCTCAATGGCACGGTAGGTGGCCTGCATACGTGCCGGGTTGACGCGGCTGCCATAGGGATGCACCAGCGCCAGCGCAGCGTCCAGCCTGCCGTTGCTATCGGGATAAAACACATACGCCTGTTTCTCTTCGTTCCAGCAGTGCGCTTCAATCCAGCTGCTGATGCGGTCGCGCTCGCGCTGCCAGCGTTTCAGCCAGGTCGGTTCAATGTGGCGCGCTTCGGCCAGCGCCACGGCACGGTCGAGGGCCAGCCAGCAGGCCATCTTTGAATGCGTATAGTGCTGCTGCTCCGGCAGTTCCCAGATACCGCTGTCTTTCAGCCGCCACCGATCGGCACAGTGATTGGCCAGCGCACCCAGCATGCGCGAGGTGGCTAAATCCAGTACGTGCCCGGCGCGTATAAACAACTCGGCGGTCGCCAGCATATCGCCGTACATGCTCAGCTGCAGCTGGTCGCGGGCGTTGTTGCCCACGCGTACCGGCTGGGAATGATGATAGCCACGCAGCGGCACAAAGCGTTCGGCAGGCACTTCGTTACCCTCCAGCGTGTAGCAGGTGCGCAGCGCGGTACCGTGGCGGATAATGGTTTTCGACAGCCAGGAGAACGCCGCTTTACAATCTTCCAGCGCACCGAGAAAAACAAAGGCTTTGATGATCAGACAGGCATCGCGTACCCATGCATAGCGGTAGTCATAATTCTTTTCCCCGCCAATGCCTTCCGGCAGCGAGGTAGTGGCTGCCGCCGCCAGCGCGCCGGTGGGGGAATACCATAAAAATTTCAGCGACAGCGCCGAGCGGCGCACGTGCTCAGCAAAGCGCCCCTGATAGCTCAGGCTGCGGGTCCAGTCGCACCAGGCGGTATGGCTGGTTTCAATCCGGGTATCGATCGCCTCCAGCGGCGGCACCGCCAGCGGTTCGCGCTCGGTGACCAGCAACGCCACCAGCGATCGACTGTCCGCAGCCGTTCGCAGCGTAGCGCTGATTTGCTCATCGTCACGCTGTTCAATCTGCCAGTCCTCGCTGGTGCGCAGCATCGCCATCAGATCGCCGATATGGTACACGTCGCCCTGTTCGGTGCTGTCCTGCCACGGCGAGCGCGTTTCGGCAACGGTGCCAAAGCGTAGCGTCAGGCGCAGTGTCACTTCGCCATCAACGCCTTCCACGCGCCGCGCCAGTTCACTCCACGGCAGACGGCCGGCCAGCGTGCTGTTTAGCGATTCGGTCAGCATTACGCTGCCGTTATCGGTAAAAAAGCGGGTTTCCAGTACGTTGCTGTCAGCACGGTAGGCGCGTTCGGTACGATAAGGGGCATCAGGTTCGATCTGGAAAAAACCGCCGATCTCGGGATCGAGCAGGCGATCAAACAACGGGGCGGAGTCAAGGTTGGGCGCGCACCACCAGTCAATCGCGCCGTCGGGCGCGATCAGCGCCACCGACCGGCCCTCGCCGATGGCCGCGTAGTCACCGAGACGCGCGAAGCCCCGTTCGCGCACCGGCGACTGGAACGTTTGGTTATTCATGGATCTTCCCTGTCAGCAGAAACGGCAGCGTGGCCGCCTGCTGGCAGCCACGTGATGCGGGTGGAATTCCCCGGTCAGACGGTACCGGTACCGCCATCGGAGCACCACACCTGACCTGAGGTGAAGCTGTTGGTGGTTTCAGCGAAGGTCACGTACAACGGCGCGATTTCAGCCGGCTGACCCGGACGCCCCAGTGGCGCGCTGGCACCAAACTTCTCGATTTTTTCCTGCGGCTGACCGCCGCACACCTGCAGCGCGGTCCAGTACGGTCCTGGTGCTACAGCATTGACGCGAATTTGCTGCTCGCCCAGCTGCTTCGCCAGCGCTTTAGTAAAGGCGGCGATCGCGGCTTTGGTTTGCGCATAATCCAGCAGGATGGCGCTCGGTTCATACGCCTGAACCGACGAGGTATTAATAATGGATGATCCGGCAGGCAGATATTCCAGTGCCGCTTTGGTGATCCAGAACATCGCATAAAC
The DNA here is from genome assembly GCF_026541005.1 of Pantoea sp. GM_Pan_4. Lineage (NCBI taxonomy): Bacteria > Pseudomonadati > Pseudomonadota > Gammaproteobacteria > Enterobacterales > Erwiniaceae > Pantoea > Pantoea sp. GM_Pan_4. The sequence continues at coordinate 79,019 of NZ_JALNUZ010000014.1, read as the reverse complement.
ATTGGTCTTAAAGGTGGCGTCAAAATCTTCCGTTGAGAGCGTACGGATAGACTCATTAAATTGCTGGCGACCGGCGTTATTCACCAGAATATCCAGGCCGTCGAGTTTTTCTGCTGCCTCTTTTACCAGCTGCTGGCAAAAAGATTCTGAGCGAATATCACCCGGAATCGCCACCGCTTTACGGCCTTCCGCTTCGATTAATTGCACCACTTCAGCGGCGTCCTGCTCCTCTTCTGGCAGGTAGTTGATCGCCACGTCTGCCCCTTCGCGGGCATACGCAATGGCTACCGCGCGACCAATACCGGAGTCGCCACCGGTAATCAGCGCCTTGCGCCCGGTTAAACGGCCAGTGCCGCGATAGCTGGTTTCACCGTGATCGGGACGGGGTTCCATCTTACTGGCTAATCCCGGAATGGGCTGATGCTGCTTTTTGAATGGCGGCTTTGGATATTCCTGGGTAATCAGCGTTTTGTTAGTAAATGAAGTCATACCTATCTCCTTGTACAGTGGAACGAGTAAATTAAGCCTGGCAGAGATGTGATATTTGTCACGTCAAAAAATAAGCAGTCGCGCTTTATTAAAGCGTGGCGGCAGTGGATGAAATGATATTTTTAGTTACAAAATCACTAACGTAATGATTATTTTAGCGCTGCGTAAGCTGTGCGCATTATTAAGCGAATCGGCCTGCTTGCGGGATAAAAATTTGTTCCTAAGCTCTATGCATAACTTTACATAATAACCGGCGCTGGCCGGCCCGAATAATTATGAGCGATGGCTTAAACGAGGCGTTAAATGAGCGAAGCACAATGTACCATTATATTTAATGGTGAGCGCTTAAGCGGAACCGCAAATCAACCGTTAATTGATTTTCTGCAGGAGCAGGGAAAAAAACTGCCTCACGTCTGTTATCACCCGGCGCTGCCGCCGCTGCAAACCTGTGATGTCTGCTGGGTGGAGGTGGATGGCGAAGCGGTGCGCGGCTGCACGTTACGCAGCGCCGAGGGCTTGCGCGTGGTCAGCCAGAGTGCGGTACTGCAGGCGGCACAGCAGGAGGGCATGGACCGCATTCTCAATCGCCACGAACTCTACTGCACGGTGTGTGAGCACAACACCGGCGACTGCACGTTGCATAACACCGTCGCGGACATGCACATTCCGATTCAGTATTACCCCTACCAGCGCAAACCGGACAGCAAAGACCACAGTAATCCGTTTTATACCTACGATCCGGATCAGTGCATTCTGTGCGGACGCTGCGTGGAAGCCTGCCAGAATGTCGAGGTAAATGAGACGCTGTCGATTGATTACAGCGCCGATCACCCGCGCGTGCTGTGGGATGGCGGAACGCAGATTGCCGGTTCCAGCTGCGTCAGCTGCGGGCACTGCGTGACCGTCTGCCCGTGCAACGCGCTGCTGGAAAAAACCATGCAGCCCGACGCCGGACCCTTCACCGCGATGGATGAAGACCTGAAGCGGCCGCTGATTGATTTCGTCAAATCGCTGGAAAACAGCATCGGCATGGAGCCGATCACCGGAATTTCGCTGATCGATGATGCGCTGCGCAAAGTCGAAATCAAAAAAACCAAAACCGTCTGCACCTATTGCGGCGTCGGCTGCAGTTTTGAAGTCTGGACGCGCGATCGCCACATCCTCAAAATCCAGCCGGTGGCCGATGCGCCGGTTAACGGCATCTCAACCTGTGTCAAAGGCAAATTTGGCTGGGATTTTGTGAACAGCCCAAACCGGCTGACCACGCCGCTGATTCGTGAAAACGGCCAGTTCCGCCCGGCCAGCTGGGAAGAGGCGCTACAGCGCGTGGCCGACGGCCTGCGCGCGGTTGCACGCCAGCACGGCGGTAACGCGATTGGTTTTATTGGTTCCAGTAAAGCCAGCAATGAGGAAGCCTACCTGACGCAGAAGATCGCCCGTCTGATTTTCGGCACCAACAACGTGGACAACTCCTCGCGCTATTGCCAGAACCCGGCGACGGAAGGGCTGTTTCGCACCGTGGGCTACGGCGGCGATGCCGGTACGCTGCGCGATCTGCAGCAGACCGACCTGATCATCACCGTTGGCAGCAACCTGGCGGAAAACCACCCGGTTTTCGCTTCACATATCAAGCAGAGCCACAAACATCGCGGACAAAAGCTGCTGGTGGTCGATCCGCGCCGTCACGAAATGGCTGAGCGCGCCGACTGTTATCTGCGCATCCGTCCCGGTACCGACATGGTGTGGGCATCGGCGATGGCGCGCTACATGTTCGATCACGGTTATGCCGATGAAGCATTCCTGCGCACGCGCGTTAATCAGGTGGCGGAATATCGCGCCTCGCTGGCTCCGTTTACGCTTGAGATGGCCAGTGAAGTCACCGGTCTGAGCGTGGCGCAGTTGACCGAAGCCGCCGAGATGATTGGCAACGCGGGCAGCGCCTGCCTGCTGTGGGCGATGGGCATTACGCAGCACAGCCACGGTGCGGATACCAGCACCGCGCTTTCCAATCTGCTGCTGGTCACCGGCAACTACGGTCGCCCCGGCACCGGTGGCTACCCGATGCGCGGTCACAATAATGTGCAGGGTGCCAGTGATTTTGGCTGCTTAAGCAATGTCTATCCCGGCTACGAAAAAGTGACCGATGCGCAGGTGCGGGAAAAATGGGCGCGCGCCTGGGGCGTGGCACCGGAAGCGCTTTCCGATGAAGCCGGGCTGGATAACTTCATGATGGTGGAAGACGCGCATGAACAGCGGGTGCGCGCCATGTACATCATCGGCGAAGAGACCGCCTTTTCTGATGCGGACTCGACCAAAGTGCACGAAGCCTTCAGCCGGCTGGATTTCATGGTGGTGCAGGACATCTTCATGAGTCGCACCGCTCAGTTCGCGGATGTGGTGCTGCCTGGCTGCCCCAGCCTGGAGAAAGAGGGCACCTTCGTGAATACCGAACGGCGCATTCAGCACTTCTCGCCTGCGTTTGCGCCGCTCGGCGACAGCCGGCCTGACTGGCAGATATTGACTGAGGTCGCGGCGCGTCTCGGCCATCACTGGCACTACCCGAATCCCGGCGCCATCATGGCAGAAGCTGCGGGTATCGCCACGCTATTTGCCGGGGTCAGCTATGAGAACCTCGTCGGCTGGCAGTCACAGCTGTGGCCGGTAAACGCCGACGGCAGCAGCACGCCGCTGCTGTATACCGAGGCGTTCGCCTTTCCTGATGGCAAAGCGCGTCTGTATCCACTGACGTGGCAGCCACCGATGGAAGCGCCCGATGAGCAGTACGATCTGCTGCTGAACAATGGACGTATGCTGGAGCATTTCCAGTCGACTAATCAGACCGGGCAGGGCGGACGCATCAAATCGCTGTCGCCCAACTGGTTTGTTGAGATTTCGCCGCAGCTGGCGCAGGAGCGGCAATTACAGCAGGGCGACTGGGTGGAGCTGCGTTCGCGCCGGGGCAGCGTGGAGGTGCCGGTGGTGGTGACCGAACGGATGGCCGGAAATGTGCTGTTCATTCCTATTCACCATGGCAAACCGGGCATTAACGGGCTGACCGGTGAACATCACGATCCCGACGTCAACACGCCCGCCTACAAGGAAATTGCGGTGATGATGCGCAAACTGGCGCATGCGCCACAGCCGCACCCGATTCCGCTGCACAACTTCCGCCACGGCCAGCGCACGCCGCTGGATCATCTGCCCGTTGAACAAAAATGGCAGCAGCCTGAATACCGGCTGCCGCCTGAACACGTTTCGCATCCGGAGAAAAGCTAATGGCCGAACCGCTGCACTATCAACCCACTCCGACGCGCACCGAACCCAGCGCGCAGGAAGCGCTGAACGAACTGCTGGAGAATCTGCATCAGCACGGTTTCCTGCGCCTGGCTAATGACATGGTAAAAGCCAACAATGACATCGGCAAAATCGTCGCCGCCGGGCTTAACCGGCCCGGCACGCAGAATGCGGTTCAGAACCTGTCGCTGCTGTTTATGACCCTCAGTACCGTACCGCCGGAGCGTTTCAACCATTTGCTGCTGGCGCTGCGCGATGCCCTGCTGGCGATGAAGCCGGCCAGCGACACGGCGCAGCAGGAAAAAAGCGCGCCGGGCGTCAGCGGCGTGCTCAAACTGCTGAATGATGAGGCGCTGTGGCAGGGCATCCGGCCACTGCTGGCGGCGCTGGAAACCTTCGCGCGCGCAATGCAGGGTGATGAGGAGAAGCCGATAACCCGCTACAGCGGTAAGCCGAGCCGTGAGTAGCCAGGAGTGGGTGCTGCTGATCGCGCGCGGTCAGTTTGCCCTGACAATGGGCATGCACATTACCCTGGCAGCGCTGACGCTGGGGCTGGCCCCGTTTCTGGTGTGGTTTGAAGCGCGCTGGCTGTGGGGCAGACGGCCGGAAGCGCATCAGGCGCTGCACTTCTGGATCAAGGTATTCGCGCTCACCGTGGCGATTGGCACCGTCTCCGGCGTGATCATGGAGTTTCAGTTCGGCACCCACTGGTCGGTGTTTGCCAGCAAAGCGGGCGGCATTATCGGTCCGCTGATGCTGTATGAAGTGCTGATCGCTTTTTTCCTCGAGTCGGCGCTGACCGGCGTGATGCTGTTTGGCATCGATCGGGTGAAACCCGGCGTGCATTTCGCCATTACCTGTCTGGTGGCGCTCGGCGCGATTTTTAGCGCTTTCTGGATCCTCGCCGCTAACTCCTGGATGCAAACGCCGCGCGGTTTTACGCTCAACGACGCCGGCCAGTTCACGCCGGACAGCGCCTGGAGTTTGATTTCCGCGCCCTCGTTTGGCTGGCGGCTGGCGCACATGCTGCTGGCCTCGTGGATCAGCGTGGCGTTTTTGCTGGGTGGTGTCGCGGCGTGGCGCCTGCTGCGTAATGCTGGCGAGGCCGCCAGCCGGCTGATGCTGCGCAGCGCGCTGACGGTGTCGCTGTGCATCCTGCCGCTGCAGATGGTGGTGGGCGATTTGCACGGCGAAAACACCCGTGACTATCAGCCCGCCAAACTGGCGGCCATCGAGGGCAGCTGGCAGCCGCCTGCGCCAGGGGAGGGCGAGCCGCTGCGGCTGTTTGCGCTGCCCGATCAGGCGCAGCAGCGGAATCACGCCGAGCTGGCGATCCCGGCTATCGGTTCGCTCTACCTGCGCCATAACCTCAGCGGCCACATCAAAAGCCTGCGTGAGTTTCCGCGCGACAGCCTGCCGCCGGTGCTGCCGGTGTTTTTTGCCTTTCGCCTGATGGTGGGACTGGCGCTGCTGATGCTGCTGAGCAGCCTGGCGGGCAATGTGCAGCGCTGGCGCGGTCGCCTTGATCAGTCGCGGCGCGTGCTGCGTCTGCTGGCGCTGATGTCACCGGCTGGCTTTATTGCGCTGCTGGCGGGCTGGGTGGTGACGGAGGTTGGCCGGCAGCCGTGGACAGTATACGGCATGCTGCGTACCGCCGACAGCCTGGCGCCAATGTCCCTCGGCAGCAGCGTCGCCATTTTCGTGTCGGTGGTGGTGATTTACGCACTGAGTTTTGCCTTTGGCCTGGGTTATCTGCTGCGCCACCTGGCGGCGCCGCTGCCGGATCCGCAGGCGACGGCGGTAGCGGAAACCATACAGACGCCAGCCTGAGGAGGGTGAGGATGTTGGTCGAACTTTCTGCTGTGCTCCTGCTGTTTGCCCTGCTGATGTATCTGGCGCTGGATGGCACGGATAGCGGCGTGGGGATGCTACTGTACAGTTTCGACCAGCCAGAAGAACGGCAGTGGATGGTGCATAGCCTGCTGCCGCTGTGGGATGCCAATGAAACCTGGCTGGTGTTGCTGGCAGGCGGCATGCTGGCGCTGTTTCCGCCGCTGTACAGTCTGCTGCTACAGACGCTGAAGGTGCCGCTGTTTCTCTTCCTGCTGGCGCTGTTTTTGCGCGGGCTGGCGCTGGCGTATCGCGGTCAGCCTGACGAGACCGGGCGACGCTGGCTGGACCGGCTGCTGATGGTCAGCTCGCTGCTGGCGGCGTTTCTGCCAGGCTGGATGAGCGGGTTGATGCTGGTGTCGCGTCCGCCCAGCGGGATTGTGATTGATTTTTCGCTGGTGCCGCTACTGTGCGGCCTCGGGCTGGTGGCGGTTGATCTGCTGCTGGGCTGCTGCTGGCTGTGCTGGCGCATTGGCGAGCCGGTGGTAGAGCGGGCGCGGGCGCTGGCCATGCTGTGGTGGGTGGTGACGCTGGCCTGCTTTATTGCCGTGCTGCTGCTGGAGCCGGCGCTGTGGCAGCAGAGCTGGCAGCGCTGGCCGGGAAAAGTGTTGCTGAGCCTGTTGCCTGCGCTGTGGCTGCTGCAGCTGCTTACGCTGTGGCGGGAAGCGATGGTGGCGTTATTGATGATCACGCTGGTGCAGACGGGCGTGGTGGTCGCGGCGCTGGCGTGCGGGCTTTATCCGTGGTTGCTGCCGTGGCAGCTGGAGATGCACCAGCAGGCCTCCTCGCCGGTGACGCAGGGGTTTGTGGTGACGGGTTTATTGATTGTGTTGCCGCTGACGTTGCTGTACCACAGCTGGGCGTTCTGGGTGTTTAAGCGCCAGCCGCAGGCAGCGCAGCGGTCGCCATAAATGGCGACCCTACAGGGACCATTCCCGGGGGCCATTAATGAATACCGGCATCGGATCTGAGGTCATCTGTAGGGTGCGCATTCATGCGCACCGGAATGGCTGCACAGAAATATCAGGGTGAACAGCACGGTTAATCCACCGCCGGAATGCGCATAAACAGCGTGCCGCGATAGGGGATCGGCAGGAAATCACGGAACAGGGTTTCCAGCGTCTGCTGCGGATCGATGTCGGCGAACAGCTGCGGATATAGCGTTTTTGCCATGAACTCGGTCACCGCAATGTGCCACGGGCTGAGATAAAAATTCATCCAGATGACCGCCGCATGGCCGTTGCGAATCGCTTTCAGCTCGCGCAAGCCGTTCTGCTGCGCTGAGCTGGCGGAAACTGCTTAGCACCGCGTCGGGCGCGACGTCCGGTCCGAGGCGCAGCAGGCCTGCGCTGGCGTTATCGCCAAAGCCGGTGGCAAAGTAATATTCAGGCTGGGCTGCGATCACCTGCTCCTCACTCAAACGGCCAAACACGCCGTGCTGGGTTTTGCCAGCAATATTGTCGCCGCCGGCGGCGTTGAGCAGCTCGCCCAGACTGCCGTTAATCGCCGTCACGCAGCACTCGTTGCGCCGTCCCAGATGCAACTGCAACAGCACCGTGGGTTTCGGCCCGTGATAGCGCGCCAGCCGTTCCTCGATCACCTGCAGATGCGCACTGTAAAAGCGGTTGAACGCCGCCGCGCGCGCCTGCTGATTCAGCACCTCACCAAAAATCTCTACGCTGCGCCGGGTGTTCTTTAACAGATGTACGCGCAGATCGATCTTCACTACCGGAATATGCGCAGCATTCAGGATGCTGACCAGCCTCAGATCGGCATCATCGTAGCGCGCCAGACTCGGCAGAATGACCACGTCCGGTCGCAGGGCGAGAATCTGCTCCGGATTGATCGCCTGAGGGCCGCCCGATCCGAGCGTCGGGATGTTCAGCATCTGCGGAAACCGCTGCGCAAAACTGTTCCACGTCTGGCTGTCATACTTTTGCAGATCGCGCGGCCAGCCGACGATGTGGCGGAACGGGTCATCCGGCGCCAGCAGTGCCAGGGTATACAGCATGCGGCTCTCACCCAGCACGATGCGCTGCGGATTATCGGGAATCTCCACCCGATTGCCGTCAATATCGGTGATCACCCTGGCCAGCGCGCTGGTGCTGAACGCCAGCAGCAGGAGGGCAGCCAGCCAGGCTCGCCACGTCAGCGGCTTTTTCGCTCGATCAGAATTCAACGCTGGCCTCGACCATCAGGTTACGGGTTTCCCCTTCGCGCACGCGCAGGTTGCCGCCGCTGGAGGTGTAGTAGTGCTTATTGAACAGGTTATTCAGGTTAAGCTTCAGCTGGGTTTTCTCGCCAAACAGCTGATTATTCCAGGCGATAAAGCTGTCGGCGACCACATAATCCGGCAGCGTAAAGCTGTTCTCCGGATCGCCGGCGCGTGAGCCAACGTAGCGCGCACCGCCGCCGACGCGGAAGTCACCGGGAATGCCGTTCAGCGTCAGGTTATGGCTCAGGTAAAGCGCCCCGGCGTGACGCGGTGCATTCTGCAGGCGGTTGCCATTGTTCGCCGGATTGACGCCATCGTCGACGATTTCGGCTTTATCGTAGCTGTAGTTGGCGCTCAGATCCCAGCCCGGTAGCACTTCACCATTGAGCTCAAATTCAGCGCCGCTCGAACGCGCTTTATTGATGGCGCGCGTGGTGCCGTTGATATTAAGCGACATATCGCGTTCGTCGATGCGGTACAGCGCTACGCTGGCAAACAGCCGGGGCGAAATCTGCCACTTGCTGCCCACTTCCCATGTGGTGCCCTGTTCAGGCTTGCCGACGTTGCCGTCATCGTCGACGTCAGTCGACGGCGTGAAGGATTTGCTCACGCTGCTGTACAGTGAGACATCCGGCGTCAGTTTGTAAATCAACCCGGCCTGCGGCAGGAACTTGTTGCCCTCGCTGTCCAGCGTTTGCACCACCGGATCGAAGCCCTTTGACGCGCGCTGTTCATAGTGCTGATAGCGTCCGCCCAGCACCGCAATCCAGTCGTCGGTGAGCGAAATGCTGTCTTTGGCGTATACCGAGCGACTGTGCAGGCGGTTAAGCAGGTTGGCGTTGGCGCTGTTTTCACTGCTGCTGTTGGTGATCGGTGCCAGCATATCGTATTGCGGATCGTACAGGTTGAAGGCGGTGTTCGCTTTGCCCTGATACTGGTGCGCACGGTAAGTCTGGTTCATTTCATAATCGGTGCCGAACACCACATCGTGCGTCATGCCAAACAGCTGCGGCGAACCGATCACATCCCATGCTACGTATTTGGTTTTATGGTTGAAGCCGCGGTTGGCATCGGCGCGGCGCGTCACCACGCCGGTGGCAGGATTGAGCGCCGTGACCCGCACTTCGTTGTTGTCGTACTGACGCTGGTTCCAGCCAAAAGTCAGGCGCGTGCTCCATGCCTCATTAAACTGCCAGTCGTAGTGCGCGTTCAGGGTTTTATTGTGGCCCCACGCATGGTTAGCTTTATCGTCAAGGCGATCTTTATAGCCAATCGCCACCGGTTGACCGTTAACAAACGCCGTGCCGCGATCGTAAGGAATATCGTACTGATAATCTTCGTAGCTGATGAGGAAGCTGGCCTGCTCGCCATACCACTGTAGCGAGGGGGCGATTAAGGTGTGTTTATCGCTGCCGAAATTGCGCCAGTAATCCTGACTTTGCTTTTCAGCAATCAGGCGAAAAGCAAAACCGTTGCCGAGCGGGCCGGTGACGTCCAGCGTGCCCGCGCCGCCGCCTTCGCTGGCCGCGCGACCGCTGACTTTGGTGTGCCAGGTGTATTGCGGCTTTTTGCTCACAATATTGATCACGCCACCGGGATTCTGGATACCGTACAGCAGCGAAGCCGAGCCCTTCAGCACCTCGACACGTTCGGTGGTGGCGTCGAAATTCAACCCCTGGCTGCTGCGCACGCCATCACGATAGATGGAACCATCCGAGTTGCTGCCAAAGCCGCGCCGTACAAAGCCATCTTCGGTACCTGCCAGCGTATTACCTTCGCTTACGCCGCTGACAAAGCGCAGCGCGTCGGCGAGGCTGGCGGCCTGATAATCCTCCAGCTGCTGTTGCGTCACCACGCTCACCGATTGGGCTTCATTGAGGCGCGACACCGGCGTTTTACTGGCGACCGAACTGCTGGTGGCGCTATAGCCGTCGTCACTGTTTTGCTGCTGCGCCGTCACGGTGAGGGTGCTGTTTTGTTCAGCGGCAAGGCTGTCAGTACTGCTGAGTGCCGTTACGCCGTAAATAGCGGCAAGGATAGCCGGATGGCACAATAATTTAACCGCCCGCGGTGAGTTGTTCTGCATCGAATATAAACCTGGTGTAATTGCGGGATTATTTATTCCGCGCAACGAAGCTATCAGTAAAATGCTGCCGGTGACGAACAGGACATTCGCGGCCCGGCATTGTTATGCCATCAGTCAGCGGAAAAAGGCGGCTGAGATGTAATTGAGAATCATTCAAACATGAAAAAATGTAGTAGTAAACGTAAATGATGGTGTGGATACTACAGCAGAACGCGGCAGGGGATTTTAAACCGGATCAGTCAGGAAAATCATTTACAATCAGTTAATTATGCTTTTTTGTGGTTTGAGGCTGGCCGGGTTAAGCCAGGCGAGAAGGGAGTGTTCAGCGGTAGCGGCGCAAATTTTTACTACAAGCCGGCCTGCCGACGCGGTTCACAACGATGCGATATTACTAACAGGCAACATAATGGCGGCAAATAACATTAAAAATCGGGTGGATGTATTCGGTGAACGCTACCGTGCGCGCGTCACGACATTATCGGCCAGCCTGCAAACGGTGGCGCGATATATCCACGAACATCGTGAGGCTATATTAGACGCGACTGCATTGGATATCGCCCAGGCCACCCAAACCTCTGACGCCACCGTGGTGCGCACCGTTCAGGCGCTGGGCTTTGCCGGTTTGCGCGATCTGAAAACCACGCTGGCAGCGTGGTTTGGTCCGGCGCAAAACTCGGAAGAGAAGATGAGCGCGACCATCAGCGAACTGTCGTGTGACATCAACTCCGGCATCGATTTTGTGCTGGGCGGCCATCAGCGCGCCTGCGAAGTACTGGCAGAACCGGTCAACCGTCAGGCGGTGGCGGCTGCGGTGACACTGCTGCTGGAAGCGCGTCAGGTGGCGCTGTTTGGCATCAACGCTTCCGGCATTCTGGCGGAGTACAGCGCGCGACTGTTCCGGCGCATCGGCCTGCCGGCGGTGACGCTTAACCGTGCCGGGATTGCGCTGGCAGAACAGCTGATAACGCTACAGCGCGGCGATGTACTGATCATGATGGCGCAGAAATCGGCGCACCGTGAGGGCATGACGACGCTGAAAGAGGCGCAGCGGCTGGGTATGCCGGTGATTCTGCTGACCCACGCGCTGGATTCGGCGTTTGCGCAGCAGGCGGATGTGGTGATTAACGTGCCGCGCGGCGGTGAAAATGGTCGCATGCCGCTGCACGGTACGGTGCTGGTGTGCCTCGAAATGCTGATTCTGGCGGTGGCCTCCGCCAGTTCGGCACGCACGGTTAAAACCATGAAACGCATTCAGGATCTCAATCGATCGCTGAAACCCACGGCGAAGAAGGCGGGCTAACCGCACATCACTCAGGCGCGGCGGCGGGACGATTCACTCCGCCGTTCGCTTCCGGATCTATTTCACAGACTCGCTTGCAAGGCGCGCGTGGCTGTCGTTAATATTAAGGAAATAAACATTTCCTTAATGAGTCTGCGTTAACGGCGCGGTAGCGCAGAATCGCATCAAATAAGGAAATGCTCTTTACCAAAATAACCGGAGAACGCTTATGTCACTGCCTGCCCTGAACACCGCGCCGCGCTGGTCACAGCCCGTCGATCACCTGCCGCAGTTTAACCATGCTTACGCCACGGTCGCGGGCGTGCGGCTGCACTACGTCAGCGGCGGCAATGCGCAGGGACCAGTGCTGGTACTGCTGGCGGGCTTTCCGCAGAGCTGGTTTGCCTGGCGTAAGGTGATGGCGCAGCTGGCGGCAGACTATTTCATCATTGCGCCGGATCTGCCCGGCCAGGGCGACTCCGACAAGCCTGCCAGCGGTTATGACACCACCTCGCTGGCGCACAGCGTGCAGGGATTGTTGCAGCAGTTAGGGGTTGAGCGTTACTACCTGGCCGCGCATGACGTGGGTGCCTGGGTTGCCTGGCCGCTGGCGATGCTGCACGGTGATGCCATCAGCAAACTGGCGCTGCTGGATGCCGGCATTCCCGGCGTGACGCTGCCGGATGCGCTGCCTGCGACGCCGGACAAAGCTTGGAAAACCTGGCATTTTGCTTTTCACCTGTTGCCGGATCTGCCGGAAGCGCTGATCGCCGGTCGTGAAGCGCTCTATCTGCAGTGGTTTTTGCAGCGCAAGGCAGCCAGCCCGATGGTGTTTGGTGACGAAGAAATGGCGGAATATGTGCGGCTGCTGCAGCAAAACGGCGCGCTGCGCGCCGGCATGGCGGCGTACCGTGAGGTCAGCACCTCGGCGGAGCAGAATCGTCAGTTGTTGCAAACCCGGGGCAAACTGGCGATCCCGCTGCTGGCGGTAAGCGCCGATCAGGGCTCAATTGCTGATATGGCACAGCCGCTGCGCACTTTTGCGGCCGATGTCAGCGGGATTCGTCTTGCGCACTGTGGTCACTTTATCCCGGATGAGCAACCGCAGGCGCTGGCCGACGCGTTACGTCAGTTTTTTGTGTAACGCATCACTTAACCCTGACTATCCATGCGTAAGCGGCCGCGCCGTGAAGGGGGTGCGGCTGACTTGCAATAGCCACTGCATTGCGGCTAAGATAGGAACCAGTTGGTTTATAATTGCAGTGGAGGGCAGTGATGAAGAACCTGACCGTCATCGGTCGCCCGCGCGAGTTCGAGCTGGAAGAGGCCGCCCGCAGCGCCATGCACGTTTTCTGGGATCGCGGCTATGAAGCGGCGTCGCTACCGGATTTGATCGCCGGGACCGGTTTATCGCGCGGCAGTCTCTACAAGGCGTTCGGCGATAAAAAAGGGCTGCTGCTGGCCGCGCTGGATATCTACATGACCGAAGGTCTGAAAGCCACCTCGGATATTCTGGCGCAGCCCGGCGTGGTTAAAGCGGCGATTCGTGCCTCGCTGCTGCGTTATGCCGCGCTCTCCAGCGGCGAGAGAGGGCGGCGCGGTTGTCTGGTGGTTTCACTCACCACCGAGATGGCCGCGCATGATGAACAGATTGCCGAACGCACGGGGCGCATGTTCCGGCGTTTGCAGCAGCTGTATGCGGCAACACTGGTGCGTGGTCAGCTGAGCGGAGAACTGCCCGAGCGTGATGAGCAGGTGCTGGCCCGCTTACTGGTTTGCCAGATTGAAGGGATGCGCATCCTCGGTAAAACCGGGGCAACGGAAGCTGAAATGAATGCCGTAGTGGACTGCACAATGCGTCTGCTCGACTAATTTTTTTATCCATATTGGAACCAATCGGTTCCTTAGTGAGGTGTTGTGATGTCCGATCCGCACGCGTTAAATCCCGAGCCACGCCGCTGGGCGATGTTTATCGTCCTGCTGACAGGCGCATTTTTACCCCCGCTGGACTTCTTTATTGTTAATGTGGCGCTGCCGTCGATTCAGAGCGATTTGGCCACGTCCGGCTCGGCGGAGCAATTTGTCATCTCGTCCTATGCCGGGTTTTATGCCGTCACGCTGATCACCGGCGGTCGCCTCGGCGATCTGTTTGGCCGCGGGCGCATGTTCTTCGTTGGCCTGACCGGTTTTGCAGCGGCTTCTGCGCTGTGTGGCTTTGCCTGGTCACCGGGTGCGCTGATCGCTGGCCGCGTGCTGCAGGGCATCACTGCAGCGATTATGGCACCGCAGGCGCTGGCCTCGATTCAGGCGATTTTCCCGGAGGCGGAGAAATCGCGCGCGCTGAGCCTGTACGGCGCGGTATTTGGTCTGGCCTCGGTGATTGGCCAGGCGCTGGGCGGCATCCTGATCTCACTCAACCTGTTCAATAGCGGCTGGCGCGCCATTTTCCTGGTCAATCTGCCGGTGGCGCTGCTGGTGGTGCTGTTTGGCATCCCGTTGATTAAAGAGACGCGTGCTCAGCACGCGCGCAAGCTGGATTTTGGCGGAATGGGACTGTCGATAATGACGCTGGGTCTGCTGATCGTGCCGCTGATTGAAGGGCGAGAAGCGGGCTGGCCGCTGTGGGCCTGGCTATCGCTGCTGCTGGTGCCGGTGCTGGGCACTCTGTTCTGGCGCTATGAAAGCCGGCTGGCAAAGCAGGGCGGCGATCCGCTGATCGATCCGGCGATTTTCAGCGTGCCGGGGCTGGGGCTGTCCCTGCTGCTGGCGCTGCTGTTCTACTCGATTGGCGTATTCTTCCTGCTGTTCTCGATCTATTTACAGGGCGCGCTGCATCAGGGCGTACTGAGCGCCGGGCTGATCTTTCTGCCCTTTGGTGCGGGTTTTCTGCTGGGGCCGTTATCCACGCCTTCTGCGCGACGGCTGATTGGGCCTTACGTTAACGCCACTGGGATGGTGCTGGAAGTGGTCGGCCTGCTGGGCCTGGCGTGGCTGATGGCCAGCACGCCGGTTGGGATGTCACCAGCGGCGCTGCCGCTGGCTCTGGGACTGTTTGTGGTGGGGTTTGGCCAGGGGCTGGCGCTGCCGACGCTGATGCACATCGTCACCGGACGCGTGGCACCCGCCTGGGCCGGGATGATTGCCGGTATCGCCAGCTCCACCTTGCAACTGAGCACGGCGCTGAGCGTGGCCATTATCGGCGGGATCTTTTATGCCGTGCTGGGCACGGGCAAGGGGCCGGGAGAGATTACCCATGCCTTCATCGTGGCGATAGTGTGTATGTCGATCTGTCTGGCGGCCGGCGCGCTGTTGAGCATCCGGCTGGCGCGCAGGCCAGCCACACAGGCGGCGGTGCTTAAACCCCTCAGCTAAGTTCGCTCGCTCTAACCAATCGCGTCCATTCCTCAGAACGACATCGTGACACCGGCGTACCAGGCGCGGCCCGGTTCGTTATAGGTCGATGCCCCGGCATTTTCGCGATAAACGCGCTTGTCAAACAGGTTGTTGATACCGGCGTTGGCGCTCAGGTTTTTAGTGATGTCGTAGTTGAGGTTCAGCCCGACAATGGAATACGGGCTGATTTCACGCTGCGACAGACCACGGCTGGCCTCGAGACTGGTTTCCGCATACTGGCGTGGCTTCTGTCGACCGTATTGCGTCCAGTTGATGTTGGCGCTGAGCGCCTCGGTCGCCTGCCACTCCAGCTGCGAGTTGATGGTAAATTCAGGAATTACCGTCAGCGGGTTGCCGGTTTTTTTGCTCTCCGAGCGGAACATATAGGTGGCATTGGTGCGCCACTCCAGCGTGTCGGCGATCAGCGGGATGCTCAGATTGCCTTCCAGCCCTTCGACGATCGCCTTGCCGCCGTTTTCCCAGCGCAGCAGGTTATACGAGCCGGTTGAAGCCACCGGCGTGGTGCCGGAGATGATTTTGTTTTTGTAATCATTGCGGAACCAGGTGATGCCCGCGACATAGCCCTGATTACTGAACTCGATGCCCACTTCTTTATTCACGCTGATCTCGGGATCGAGGTCTTTGCTGCCCAGCAGGTAACAGCGTGACAGGCCAATCGGACAACCGTTGCCGCGCGTCGACAGGATATAACCCTCAGTGGACTGATACAGGTTTGGCGCTTTAAAGGCGCGCGCAATACCGGCTTTCAGCGTGAAGTAATCACCGAGGCCCTGCGACAGGTTGAGGCTCGGGCTCCAGTTAGCGCCAAACTGATCGTGATAGTCGAAGCGCAGGCCGGGAATCACTTCGGTGGAGTCGGTGGCGGCGATGTTGTCTTCGAAATAGAGCGAGCTGATGGTGGCGCTGTTTTTACTGTCACGCTGCGAACCGTCGCTGGAAACGCCGCCGAAATCGACGCCCGGTGCGCTGGTGGCCTGGACCGATGCCGGATCGTTAAGCTCATCGCGATTCCACTCAGCACCCAGCGTAACGGTTTGATCGACCAGCAGCTGCAGCGGGAAATTGATCTCGCCGCCGGCGCGATAGCTCTCCAGCCGGCTGGTAGCGTACGTATCGCTGTTGATCATCCCTTCGGTGCTGCCGCCGGAACCTTCTTTCAGACGGGTATTGTTGGTTTTCTCATAGCTAAAGTTAAGCTTAGAGGTGCCCCAGTCCCAGATGCCGTTGTGCACCACTCCGTAGTTCTGACGATACAGGCGGTTGGTTTCGCTGCCGTACAGCGCTTCCACCAGCCCGTTGGCGCTGGCATTGCTGTTGCTGTTTTGCGTGTCGCCGGCATAAATATTGCCCTGGCGACTGTAGCCATAGCTGAAATCGACAATCTGCGTCGGGGTGATTTTCCACGACAGCACGCCGTTGATGTCTTTGTTACGCACCCCTTCGCGTCCGGCGGCGTAAGATCCATTTTGCGCGGTATTGATGTCGAAGGCGTCGGCATCCGTTTTGTTCAGGTTGCCGTACAGCCGCATGGTGAGTGCCTCACCGGCCAGCGGACCGCTGAGGTTGAAGTTTGCGCGGCGGGTGGCGCCTTCCTTGTCATCTTCTGGCTGGTTAGTGAACAGCGACAGCGAACCGTGCCAGTCATTGGTGGGGCGTTTGGTAATAATGTTGACCACACCGCCAGCGGCACCGGAGCCATAACGGGCAGCGGCCGGACCGCGTATCACCTCAATGCGTTCCACCATTTCCGGCGGTACCCAGTTGGTATCTCCGCGTGAGTCGCGCTCACCGCGCCAGCTGTAGCGCACCGAGTTACGGGAGGTGACCGGCACGCCATCGATCAGCACTAAGGTGTTTTCCGGGCCCATGCCGCGAATGTCGATCTGGCGGTTGTTACCGCGGCTGCCGCTGGCGCCGTTACCGGTGAGGTTAACGCCGGGCATTTTGCGGATGATGTCCGCGAGGTCGTTAACGGGCGGACTTTTTTTGATGTCTTCAGCGGTAATGGTGGAAACTCCCGGCTGCTGCTTCAGCTCCTGCTCTGCCGTCACAATCATCGACTCATCGTCGGCCAGCTTCTCCGTGGGTTCAGCGGCAAACACCGGTGAGGTTAACAGGCCTGCCAGGCACAGTGCGACCGGACGCTTTTTGCCACATACAGTTACATTCACTTATATCATCTCCCTGATGCGTTAACATTTGTAAGCAAATGCGCATGATAATGAGAATGGTTTGCATTGTATATTGGTGTGCAACTTCTTTACATTCCTGCGTAAATCGCCTCACCGTGCCGCTTTTTTGTCAGTTTTTGTCAAGAGGGCAACATAGATGCTTAGACGGGAACGTTATGGCTAATAAGCAAATCATTCAGCATGGCAGCATTAGCAGGTGCCTGATTTGCGATAACAATCTGATTTTTGCGCGGCGACAGGGCCGCATTCAGGCCAGCAAAGAACCCTATTGCCGGATTTCGGCAATAGATATCTGTTTTTCGCATTTGTGATCGCTGCCTATCTTCCTGAGAATGGCTGCGGGACGTTTTGAGGATGACAATCCTTTGCGCCACGCGGCTTTACGCGACATGGGCAAAGGGAAAAATACATCGCTACCTCGACGCCTTTTCCCTGCCGGGAAACATTTTAAATATCAGGAGAAAGGTTCCAGTGAAATTCGCAAAAGGTATCACCCTTTTCGCACTCGCTCTCAGTGCGCACACCGCGTTTGCCGCCGAACAATCCGTCCCAACCGACAGCTCACTGCATGTACAGGCTGATGCCGCGCTGAAAAGCCTGGTGCCCGCCGACGTGGCGAAGCGCGGCTATATTGTGGCAGGAACCAACCCCAACACGCCGCCCACCACCTTCTATAAAGAAGACAACAAAACGCTGGCCGGCCGTGAAATTGACATCATGAACGCGGTCGGTGAGCGTCTCGGCATTCAGGTGCAGTGGCGTGACACCGGCGGCTTCGACAACATCATTCCGGGACTGAAAACCGGCCGCTACGATGTGGCCTTGTCCAACATCAACGCCACGCCGGCGCGCGCCAAAATTATCGACTTCGTGAGTTACTACGACGCCAGCCGTCTCGGCATTATTTCGCGGAAAGACGCCAACGTCGCGCCGTTCAAAACCCTCGACGAGGTGTGCGGTAAAGAAGTCGGCGCCGGTTCCGGCACCACCCAGGTGACCCGTCTGGAAGAGGCCAGCAAAGCCTGTGAAGCGGCCGGGAAAAAACCGATTAAAGTGTCAGTGTTCCCGGATCGCCCGGCGGGTGTTCAGGCCGTGGTCAGCGGGCGTGTGCCGATGTTCCTCGGCCCGTACGAAGGCCTGCTGTGGCAGGTGAAAGTGATCAAACCGCTGACCATGAGCGGCGAAATCACCGTACATGATGCGCCGGTATCGGTCGCCTTCCCGAAAGATTCCGCGCTTGAACCTGCCGTACAGGCAGCACTGAACTCGCTGATTAAAGATGGCAGCTACCAGAAGATCCTCGATAACTGGGGTATCGGCTTTGGCGCGGTTAAAGAGTCAAAACGTAATCAGGATATCTTTCAATGAGTGACTTTCACGACCACACCGACGATCTGAAAATCGTCGGTAAACGCTACTACGGACGCTGGCTCAGTGCGCTGGTGGTGCTGTTGTGCGTGGTGGCGATGGCGCATTCGATGATCAACAATCCGCGCTTCGAATGGGGCGTGATTGCGGAAAACTTCACCGGCGAGTCGATCCTGCAGGGCGTGCTGATGACGCTGCAGCTGACCGCGATTTCGGTGGTGCTGGGCTTCGCCTTTGGCACGGTGCTGGCGCTGATGCGCCTGTCATCCAACCCGGTGCTGGTCGGCGTCAGCTGGTTCTATACCTGGTTTTTCCGCGGCGTGCCGATGCTGGTACAGCTGTTCCTGTGGTACAACATCGCGGCGCTGTACCCGACCATTTCGCTGTCGCTGCCGGGTCTGGGTGAGATCTGGAGTACCCAGTCTAATGCGCTGGTCAGCCCGTTCAGCGCGGCGGTGATCGCGCTGGTGATGCATCAGTCCGCCTATGCGGCTGAGATCGTGCGCGCCGGGATTCAGAGCGTTGGCAACGGCCAGCTGGAAGCCGCCCGTGCGCTGGGTTACCGTCCGGCGCAGATTTTCCGCCATACCGTACTGCCGCAGGCGATGCGCGCCATCATGCCGCCTGCCGGTAACGAAATCATCGGCCAGCTGAAAACCACGGCGGTGGTATCGGTGATCTCCCTGCAGGATGTGCTGTTTTCGGCGCAAATCATCTATCAGCGCACCTATGAAGTGATCCCGCTGCTGCTGGTGGCGACGCTGTGGTATCTGCTGATGACTTCGGTACTGTCGGTTGGTCAGTTCTACGTCGAGCGCTACTTTGGCCGTGGCGTCACGCGCCGTGAAAAGCGCAGTTTGCTCAAGTCGCTGCCCGGTTTCTCCGCGCCTAAAGCCGAAAGGAGCGTAAGCAATGGCTGAAGCGATCGCCTTACGTAAGGTGACCAAACGTTTTTCCGGCGTCACCATTCTGGATGAAGTTAATCTTGATATCCCGGCTGGCTCGGTGACGGTGATCCTCGGACCGTCCGGCTCAGGCAAATCGACGCTGTTGCGCTGCATTAATCATCTGGAAAAACTGGATGGCGGCACGATTCGTATCGGTGGCGAGATCATTGGTTACAAGCAGAAAGGCCATGCGCTGCACGAGCTGAGCAGCAGCGAGATTGCGCGTCAGCGTGCCGAAATCGGCATGGTGTTTCAGCAGTTCAACCTGTTCCCGCACCGCACCGTACTGCAAAACATTGTCGATGCGCCGATGCGGGTGAAAAAACAGAGCCGCCAGCAGGCGACCAGCAAAGCGCTGTCGCTGCTTAAGCAGGTGGGGCTGGCCGGGCGCGAAGAAGAGTGGCCGCAGAATCTCTCCGGTGGTCAGCAGCAGCGCGTGGCGATCGCCCGTGCGCTGGCGATGGATCCCGGCGTGATGCTGTTTGATGAGCCCACGTCTGCGCTCGATCCGGAACTGGTGGGTGAAGTGCTGCAGGTGATCAAACAGCTGGCGCACTCCGGCATCACCATGGTGATCGTGACACACGAGATCGGTTTTGCGCGCGAGGTGGCCGATAACATCGTGTTTATGGAAGGCGGGCGGATTGTGGCGGCGGGGCCGACGCAGCAGGTGCTCGACGATCCGGAAAACGGACGGGTAAGAAACTTTATTGCAACGGTGCTGTAAGCACCGTTTTTCATTTTTGACTCCAGGAAGCATGATGACGCAAAAACCGGTGATGCACAGCGCCCACTGGGGTGCTTTTACTGCCCGCCAGCAGGGCGATCGGCTGACCATCGAACCGTTTCACGGCGATCCCGATCCCAGCCCGCTGCTGCAAAACTTTCACAATGTCCTGCATCACCCGGCGCGCGTGGCGCAACCGATGGTGCGCCGTGGCTGGCTGGAAAATGGGCCCGGCGCGGATCCACGTCGCGGTAATGACGACTATGTGGCGGTGAGCTGGGAGCAGGCTTACACGCTGGTGGCGCGCGAACTGCAGCGCGTCGGTGATGCGTATGGGCCGGAAGGCATTTTTGGTGGCTCATATGGCTGGTCAAGTGCCGGCCGTTTTCATCACGCGCAGAGCCAGGTGCACCGCTTTCTTAACACGGTGATGGGTGGCTATGTGCGCTCGGTGAACAGCTACAGTTCCGGTTCGGCTTCGGTGCTGTTACCGCATATCGTTGGCGACATGAATGAGATCGCCCGCCGCGGCGTCAGCTGGGAAGAGATCGCCCGGCATAGCGAGATCGTGCTGGCGTTCGGCGGCCTGGCGCTGAAAAACTCGCAGGTGGCAAGCGGTGGTCTGAGCGAACATACCGAACGCGGCTTTATGCAGCAGGCGGCAGAGCGCGGCGCACGCTTTATTTCGGTGAGCCCGTTGCAGAGCGATCTGCCCGATGAGGCGCAGGGAGAGTGGCTGGCGCTGCGCCCCGGTACCGATGCGGCCTTCATTCTCGGTCTGCTGTCGGTGCTGATTGACGAGCAGCGCACCGATGAGGCTTTCCTCGCGCGTTACACCGTCGGCTGGCAGCAAATGGTCGCCTATATTCGCGGCGAAGAGGACGGTACGCGACGCGACGCGCAGTGGGCGGCTGAGATTTGTGGCGTCAGCGCGGCAACAATCACCGATTTTGCCCGCCAGCTGCACGGCAAGCGCGTGCTGGTTACCGTGGCGCACGCGTTGCAGCGCGCGGAACACGGTGAGCAACCGGTATGGCTGGGGCTGGTGCTGGCGGCCGCGCTGGGACAGCCGGGGCTGCCGGGCGGTGGATACACCTATGCGCTCGGCGCACTCGGCCATTACGGTAAGCATCATAATCTGGTGAGTTTCCCGGCGCTGCCGCAGGGCAGGAACGGTATTGACCGGCTGATTCCGGTGGCGCGCATCGCCGATATGCTGCTGCATCCCGGCACGCAGTTTGATTACAACGGCCGGCGTCTGACCTATCCGCACATCCGTCTGGCCTACTGGGCGGGCGGCAATCCGTTCCATCATCATCAGGATCTGGCGCGGCTGCGGCAGGCGTTTTGCCAGCTGGATACGCTGATTGTGCACGAGACCGCGTGGACCGCCAGCGCGCGCCATGCGGATATCGTGCTGCCTGCCACCATGACGCTGGAGCGTGAAGATATCGGCGGTGCGCCGACCGATCGTCATCTGTTTGCCATGCAGCCGGTGGCGCAACCTTACGCGCAGGCGCAGGATGACTACACCATTTTTGCTGAACTGGCGCGTCGTTTAGGCCGTGAAGAGGCATTCACCGAAGGACGCGACGCCCGCGGCTGGCTGCGCCATCACTATGCGCAGCTGCAGGAAAAACTGGCCGCGCATCAGGTGACGATTCCTGACTTCGACCAGTTCTGGCTGCAGGGTGTGATTGAACTGCCGCAGCTGAAAGATGGCGGGCGGATGATCAATGCGTTTCGGGCCGATCCGGCGGCGGCACCGCTACCGACGCCGAGCGGCAAAATCGAAATCTTTTCCGCCACCATCGCCAGCTTTGGCTATGAAAATTGCCCCGGCCATCCGGTGTGGCGCGCGCCGCAGCAGCAGCCGGATGCGGAACATCCGCTGTGGTTGATCGCGAATCAGCCGGCCACGCGTCTGCACAGCCAGCTGGATTTTGGTGACTACAGCCTGAGCGGCAAACGCGAAGGACGTGAGGTGTGCAGCCTGCATCCGCACGATGCCGCCGCGCGCGGCATTACCGACGGCGACATTATCGAGTTGTACAATCAGCGCGGTCACGTGCTGGCCAGCGCTCGCGTTACCGAAAGCATTATGCCCGGTGTGGTGCAGTTGCCGACCGGCGCCTGGTACGATCCGGTCGATCCCACCGCGCTGCGACCGCTGTGTCGCCACGGCAATCCGAATGTGCTAACGCTGGATATCGGTACTTCATCGCTGGCGCAGGGCTGTAGCGGACAAATCACCGTGGTGCAGTTGCGCAAATACCGCGGCGAGCTGACGCCGGTGCAGGCATTTATTCCGCCGCAACCGGTCAGCTACAGCACTGAGATTATCTGAGGCCGTGCAGGGCTTCGCCTACCGCATCAAATAGCCGGTCCAGTTCGGCCGGCTGGGTATCAAACATCGGGCCGAACTGCAGCGTATCGCCGCCAAAGCGGACGTAAAAGCCGGCTTTCCACAACGCCATGCCCGCTTCAAACGGCCGCACGGTCGCGTCACCTTCACGGGGTGCCAGCTGAATGGCACCGACCAGCCCGCAGTTGCGGATATCCACCACCTGCGGACAATCGCGCAGCCCGTGCAGCGCACGTTCAAAATGCGGTGCCAGTTCGGCCGACTGGCTAATCAGCGCCTCGTTTTCCAGCACGTCCAGCGTCGCCAGCGCGGCCGCGCAGGCCACCGGATGCGCCGAATAGGTGTAGCCGTGCGCAAACTCAACCGCGTGCTGCGGCAGCGGCTGAGACATAAAGGTGTGATAGATTTCGCTGCTGGCCACCACGCCGCCCAGCGGAATGGCACCGTTGGTAATCTGTTTGGCGAAGTTGAGCAGATCCGGTGTGACGCCAAAATACTCCGCGCCGCTCCAGCGTCCCATGCGGCCAAAGCCGGTGATCACCTCGTCAAAAATCAGCAAAATATCGTGCTGCGTACAGATCTCACGCAGGCGCTGCAGGTAGCCGTGCGGCGGAATAATCGCGCCGGCAGATCCGGACAGCGGTTCAACGATCAGCGCGGCAATAGTCGAAGCATCATGCAGTTCAATCAGCTTCAGCATCTCATCCGCCAGCGCCTCGCCGCCCGTGGCGGGCTGACCGGGTGTGAACGCCAGCTCTGGCTGCAGCGTATGCGGCAGGTGATCAACCTCCAGCAGCTGACCAAAGGCCTTACGGTTGCCGCCGATTCCTCCAAGGCTGGTGCCGCCAATGTTCACGCCGTGATAGCCGCGCGCGCGACCAATCAACCGGGTTTTATTGGGCTGGCCTTTGGCCCGCCACCAGGCGCGCGCCATTTTCACCGCAGTATCCGCCGACTCCGAACCCGAACCGGTAAAGAACACGTGGTTGAGATGGCCGGGCATCAGGCTGGCGATGCGCTCGGCCAGCTGAAACGACAGCGGATGGCCGTACTGAAAGCCCGGCGAGTAATCCAGCGTACCGAGTTGCTGTGCGACTGCCTGCTGGATTTCACGGCGCGTGTGGCCTGCGCCGCAGGTCCATAAGCCGGACAGACTATCGAAAATCTGGCGGCCGTCGCCATCGGTCAGCCAGTGGCCGTGCGCGGCGACAATAAAACGGGGATCCTGGTGAAAATAGCGGTTAGCAGTGAACGGCATCCAGTGCGCCTGTAAATTCAGGTCGGCGGTATTGATCGGCTGTGACATCGGGTTTTCTCCGGCATGTGTTAAGCAGAGTTTGCAATCCGCCCCCGGTTAAGTTAAATGCTAATTAACTTGTCTTCACTTATGGATTTACTCACCTGAATGAAAAAGAAAACGCTGGCCCAGGTGACCGACTTTGACCTCAGACTGCTGCGCGTTTTCAAAACCGTCAGCGAGTGCGGCAGCTTTTCCGCCGCCGAAAGCCTGCTCGGCATTACGCGCTCGGCCATCAGCCTGCATATGAGCGATCTGGAAAAACGGCTGGGCATGCGCCTGTGCCAGCGCGGTCGCGCCGGGTTTGCGCTCACTGAGGAAGGGCGTGAAATTTTACGACACAGCGAGACCATGATGGCGGCGGTGGAAGATTTTCGCCAGCAGGTGAACCAGATGCATCAGCAGCTGCGTGGAGAGTTCAACATCGGCATCATCAATAATCTGGTGACGCAGCCGCGCATGCGTCTCACCCATGCGCTGGCGGCGCTGCGGGAGAGCGGGGCAGGGATCCGTATCAACATCAGTATGTTAACCGCGGCGGACATCGAGCGTGGCCTGCTGGAAGGACGCCTGCACGTCGGCGCGCTGCCGATGGCGGCGCCGGTCTCCGGGCTGGCGTACGCACAGCTGTATGATGAACATGCGCAGCTCTATTGCAGCCACGCGCACCCGCTGTTTAACCAGGCGGAGCGGCCGGAACACCACGCGCTGGCGGCCTGCGATGCGATAGCGCCACTGTTTCGCATGCCGGCGGGGGCGATTGCGCTGCATCAGCAGCTGAACTGCAGCGCCACCGCTTCCGATCGCGAAGGGATCGCGTTTCTCATTCTCACCGGGCGCTATATCGGTTTCCTGCCGGACCACTACGCCGCGCAGTGGGTGGAGAAAAAGCAGATGCGCGCCCTCGCGCCACAGCAGTTCCACTACCACAGTCAAATCGCGCTCGTTACGCGCCAGGGCCCGCGTCACAACACCATCCTGCAACGCTTTTTGCAGGCGCTGGCGCTGGACGAGCCCGGCGCTTAGCAGAGGCGCTAAGGCATTCTAGTTACAACATACTGTTAGTTTGCTACATCAACCCGGGTGCCAGCACCGTGCGGCGTAAAGTCTGACAGGCCTTGATGGCAGGCGGGGTGACGAGAGAGAAGAGGGTGAAAAAAAGGGGAGAACCATGCGTTCTCCCCTGAGATATCACTGCTTTATGCGCGCAGCGGTTCGCCGCGTACCGGGCGATCGCCCGCCACGAAGTAGTCCGCTTCGCTGCGCGGTAACGGCTGGCGGCCACGAATGTTGTCGGCGATCTTCTCACCAATCATGATGGTGGTGGCGTTCAGGTTACCGGTGATGATCAGCGGCATAATTGAGGCGTCGACTACGCGCAGCCCCTGCAGGCCGTGTACGCGACCTTCGCCATCCACAACCGCCATCTCATCGCTGCCCATTTTACAGGTGCCGCACGGATGGTAAGCGGTCTCAGCATGGTTGCGCACAAACTCATCCAGCTGCTCGTCGCTCTGGCACTCCAGCCCCGGACTGATCTCTTTGCCGCGATACTTATCCAGCGCCGGCTGGTTGATGATTTGCCGCGTGATGCGGATGGCATCGCGAAACTCATGCCAGTCCTGCTCGTGCGCCATGTAGTTAAACAGAATCGCCGGATGACGGCGCGGATCGCGCGACTTAATGCGCACGTGACCGCGGCTTGGCGAACGCATCGAACCGACGTGACACTGGAAACCGTGCGCTTCTACTGCATTCGAGCCGTTATAGTTAATCGCCACCGGCAGGAAGTGATACTGAATGTTGGGCCAGGCAAACTCTTCCCGGCTGCGGATAAAGCCACCGCCCTCAAACTGGTTGCTGGCGCCGATACCGGTGCCTTTGAATAGCCACTCGGCACCAATTTTCGGCTGGTTCCACCATTTCAGGGCCGGATAGAGCGATACCGGCTCTTTGCACTCGTACTGCAGGTACATCTCCAGATGATCCTGCAGGTTTTCACCGACGCCCGGCAGATCATGCACCAGCGGGATGTCGTGCTGCTTCAGCAATGCCGCCGCGCCAACGCCGGAACGCTGCAGAATCTGCGGCGAGGCGATAGCACCGGCGCACAGCAGCACTTCACGCCGCGCATGCACGGTGTGCGACGTATCGCTGGCGCCGTGCAGATACTGCACGCCGACCGCGCGTTTGCCCTCGAACAGAATACGATCGGTGGTGGCGTGGGTGATGATTTTCAGGTTCGGACGCTGTTTTGCCGTATCCAGATAACCGCGCGCGGTGCTGGAGCGGCGGCCCTGCGGCGTCACGAAACGGTCCATCGGACCAAATCCTTCCTGCTGATAACCGTTGAGATCGTCGGTGCGCGGATAGCCCGCCTGCACGCCGGCTTCAATCATCGCGGCGAACAGCGGGTTGTTGCCAGGCTTACAGGTGGTGATGCTCACCGGGCCTTCGCCGCCGTGATAATCATTAGCACCGATATCGCGCGTTTCCGACTTGCGGTAGTAGGGCAGGCAGTCGCGGTAAGTCCAGTTTTCCAGACCCGGCTGCTGCGCCCAGTTGTCGAGATCCATGGCGTTACCACGGATGTAGCACATGCCGTTGATCAGCGACGAACCGCCCAGCCCTTTACCGCGTCCGCACTCCATGCGGCGGTTATTCATGTGTGGCTCAGGCTCGGTTTCGTACGCCCAGTTGTAGCGTTTGCCCTGTAACGGCCAGGCCAGCGCCGCCGGCATTTGCGTGCGGAAATCAAAGCGGTAATCGGGACCGCCGGCCTCCAGCAGCAGGACGTTCACGCTGCTGTCTTCGGTCAGTCTTGTTGCCAAAACGTTCCCTGCGGATCCGGCTCCGATAATGATGTAATCAAATTCCATTAGTCGCTCCTCAGGTTAAGCTTGATTAAAATACCGACTGAAAACGGGTCAGTTCGACCTGCACAGATTTCACCTGGGTATAGCTCTGCAGCGTCATCAGGCCATTCTCACGGCCGATACCGGAGTGCTTGTAACCGCCCACCGGCATTTCAGCGGCGGATTCACCCCAGGTGTTGATCCAGCAAATGCCCGCTTCAATCTGGTGAATGACGCGGTGCGCGCGATTCAGATCCCGGGTGACCAGACCTGCCGCCAGGCCGTATTCGGTGGCATTGGCGCGGCGCACCACTTCCTCCTCGCTGTCGTAGGTCAGGATCGACATCACCGGTCCGAAAATCTCTTCGCGTACGATGGTCATCTCATCACGGCAATCGGTGAACACGGTCGGTTCTACCCAGGCACCGTTATCAAACGCCGCGCCGCTCAGACGTTTACCGCCGCACAGCAGGCGCGCGCCTTCGCTAATGCCGGATTCGATATAGCGCAACACATTGTCTCGATGCGGGAAGCTGACCAGCGGGCCAAAGTTGGTGGCCGGATCGTTGACATCGCCAGCTTTGATGCGCGACACGCGTTCAGCGATTTTTGCTTCAAACGCCTGCTGCAATGCCGTCGGCACAAACACGCGCGTGCCGTTGGTGCACACCTGGCCGGAGCTGTAGAAGTTCGCCATCATGGCGATGTCGGCGGCGAGATCGAGGTCGGCGTCGTCAAACACGATCAGCGGCGATTTGCCGCCCAGCTCCATGGTCACCTCTTTCAGCGTGGAGCCGGCCGCGTTGGCCATCACTTTTTTGCCGCTGGCCACGCCGCCGGTGAAGGAGATTTTGTCGATGCCCGGATGGTCGGTCAGCAGCTGACCGGTCACCGCGCCGCGCCCGTTCAGCACGTTGAACACGCCATCCGGTACGCCGGCTTCGCTGTAGATTTCTGCCAGCTTCAGCGCGCTCAGCGGCGTCACTTCGCTGGGTTTGAAGATCATCGCGTTACCGGCCGCCAGCGCCGGCGCAGATTTCCACAGCGCGATCTGGATCGGATAGTTCCATGCGCCAATCCCGGCGACCACGCCAAGCGGTTCGCGGCGCGTATAGACGAAGGAGGTATCACGCAGCGGGATCTGCTGGCCTTCCAGCGCCGGAATCAGGCCGGCGTAGTACTCCAGCACATCGGCACCGGTAACAATGTCCACCGCCTGGGTTTCACTCAGCGGTTTACCGGTGTCGAGGGTTTCCAGCGCCGCCAGCTCATCGTTACGCTCGCGCAGGATATCCACCGCACAGCGCAGGATGCGTGACCGCTCCATCGCCGTCATGGCCGCCCAGATTTTCTGGCCTTTTTGCGCGGCGGCGACCGCGCGATCGACATCCGCCTGCGTGGCTTCATGGACCTCGGCCAGCACTTCGCCATTGGCCGGGTTGATGGTCTGGAATGTGTCGCCCGCTGCTGCGGCAACGTATTGACCATCAATGTATAAATGCTGCTCGGTGAATCGGGACATGGTTGCTCCTTCCTCAGTGATT
This sequence comes from Pantoea sp. GM_Pan_4, assembly GCF_026541005.1. NCBI lineage: Bacteria > Pseudomonadati > Pseudomonadota > Gammaproteobacteria > Enterobacterales > Erwiniaceae > Pantoea > Pantoea sp. GM_Pan_4. The sequence goes on along the minus strand of NZ_JALNUZ010000014.1, from coordinate 51,057 downwards.
CGCGGCGCCAGCCAGCTGCTGGCGAATGAATTGGGTGGTGAGCGTTCTGGCAATCGCCAGATCAAACGGTTTGCCGCTCAGCGCGGCGCGCAGCCACAGGCCATCAATCAGCGAGGCCAGACCGTGCGCGGCCAGCCGCGCCTGCTCACGCTGCAGCTCGCGGCGAAACTCGGCAGCGAGCGTGGAAAACAGGCGACGGCTGCTGACGCGTTCCAGGCGACCCAGCTGCGGCTGATGCATGCTGCTGGCCCAGAAGTCCAGCCACGCTTTCATCGCCGCGCTGTGCACCTGGGAGTCGTCGAAGTTACCTTCGACAATCGCCAGCAGGCGCGCTTCGGTGCCGGCTCCCGCCAGCGGTTTCAGTCGTGCCGCCACCGCATCACGCAGCTGACGCGTCACGTCGCGCATGGTGGCTTCCAGCAAACCGTTTTTGTCTTTGAAGTAGTGGCTGATGATGCCGGTCGAGACGCCGGCGCGCCGCGCAATCTGCGCAATGGTCGCGTCATTGATCCCGACTTCGTTAATGGTACTCAGGGTCGCATCAATCAGTTGCCGACGACGTATCGGCTGCATTCCCACCTTTGGCATGACTCCAGCTCCACCGCAATGTAAGACCCCTATTAAAACTTTTTTTGATTGCACGTTCAATATAAAAAAGAAACTTGTTAGGATACTGTGCTTCGGTTGTTATGAAAGCGCAACGGGAAGGTGAATACTGAACCGTGCCGAACAATCAGGAGGGAAAACAGGAGAACGATACCGATAAGGCCGATCGCTACGGCCCTGCTACTTCATTGAATAATTACAGGAAATTAACCAGAGGTAACCGATGATTAATCCACCTGCCAGTGAAAAAGACAGAATCAATCCCGTGGTGTTTTACACCTCTGCCGGACTGATTCTGACATTTTCACTTGTCACCATTTTGTACAGCGATCTCGCTGCCGGCTGGATCCAGAGCGCCGTCAACTGGGTATCGTCCACTTTTGGCTGGTACTACATGCTGGCCGCCACGCTGTATATCGTCTTCGTCATCTATATGGCCTGTTCACGCTACGGCGCCATCAAGCTGGGCCCGGAGCAGTCCAAACCGGAATTCAGTCTGCTGAGCTGGTCGGCGATGCTGTTTGCCGCCGGCATCGGCATCGATTTGATGTTCTTCTCGGTGGCGGAACCGGTCACCCAGTATATGCAGCCGCCGGAGGGGGCCGGGCAGACCCTGGAAGCGGCGCGTCAGGCGATGGTGTGGACGCTGTTTCACTACGGTCTGACCGGCTGGTCGATGTATGCGCTGATGGGCATCGCGCTCGGCTACTTCAGCTACCGCTATAATCTGCCGCTCACTATTCGCTCGGCGCTCTATCCGATCTTCGGCAAGCGCATTAACGGCCCGATTGGCCACACGGTGGATATCGCGGCGGTGATCGGTACCATTTTTGGTATCGCCACCACGCTGGGTATCGGCGTGGTACAGCTCAACTACGGGCTGAAAGTGTTATTTGATGTGCCGGAAGGGCTGACGGCGCAGATGGCGCTGATTGTACTGTCGGTGGTGATTGCCACCATTTCGGTGACCTCGGGCGTGGATAAAGGCATCCGCATCCTGTCGGAGCTGAATGTCGCGCTGGCGCTCGGTCTGATTCTGTTTGTGCTGTTTATGGGCAAGACGGATTTCCTGCTCAACGCGCTGGTGCTGAACGTCGGTGATTACATCAACCGCTTTATGGGCATGACGCTCAACACCTTTGCTTTTGATCGTCCGACGCAGTGGATGAACAGCTGGACGCTGTTTTTCTGGGCGTGGTGGGTGGCGTGGTCGCCGTTTGTCGGCCTGTTCCTCGCCCGTATTTCCCGTGGCCGCACCATCCGTGAGTTTGTGCTCGGCACGCTGATTATCCCGTTCACCTTCACGCTGCTGTGGCTGTCGGTGTTCGGTAACGCGGCGCTGTACGAGATCATCCACGGCGATGCCGGTTTTGCCCAGGAAGTGATGGCGCATGCCGAGCGCGGGTTCTACAGCCTGCTGGCGCAGTATCCGGCGTTTAAGTTCAGCGCCTCGGTCGCCACCATTACTGGCATGCTGTTTTATGTTACCTCGGCGGATTCCGGCTCGCTGGTGCTGGGGAACTTCACCTCGAAGCTGAAGGATATCAACAGCGATGCGCCAAACTGGCTGCGCATTTTCTGGTCGGTGGCGATTGGCGTGCTGACCATGGGCATGCTGATGACCAACGGCATCTCTGCGCTGCAAAACACCACGGTGATCATGGGCCTGCCGTTCAGCTTCGTGATTTTCTTTGTGATGGCCGGGCTGTATAAATCACTCAAAGTGGAAGATCATCGCCGCGCCAGCGCCAGCCGTGATACCGCGCCCTATATTCCGGCGAGCAATGATCGTCTGAGCTGGAAAAAGCGGCTGTCGCGCCTGATGAACTATCCGGGCACGCGCTATACCCAGCAGATGATGGAAACGGTGATCTATCCGGCGATGCAGGATGTCGCCAAAGAGCTGGAGCTGCGCGGCGGTCGCGTATCGCTGGAGAGCGTCGCGCCGGAAGAGGGCCAGCCGCTGGGCTACCTTGATCTGCGCGTGCACCTCGGCGAGGAGCAGGATTTCGTCTATCAGGTATGGCCGCAGCAGTATTCGGTGCCGGGCTTTACCTATCGCGCCCGCAGCGGTAAGTCGCACTATTACCGGCTGGAAACCTTCCTGCTGGAGGGCAGCCAGGGCAACGATCTGATGGACTACAACAAGGAGCAGGTAATCATCGACATTCTCGATCAGTACGAGCGACACCTGAACTTTATCCATCTGCATCGTGAAGCGCCGGGCAGCAATATCACTTACCCGAGCGTGTAACAGTGCGGGCAGCCGTGCAAGGCGGCTGCCCGTTTAATCACGCGGCGTTCCTCGCATAATTGCCAGCGGCAGCTAGACTCACTAGCTGACCTGAAGGGGAACATAATGAAATTGGGTTTTGCGTGTAAGTACTTTGATTCTGAGGCTAAACAGCCATTTCCATTTAAAACCACCACCCGCACACGCTTTCTCGCTATGGAGCGTAACGCGGCGGCCACGCTGCTGCTGACACTGGCACAAAATAACCTGCAGAACCTCTCTCTGACGCTGGAACAGCTGGCGCAGCAGCCGGATGCGTTGCGCATGATGCGCATCGGCAGCGATCTGCTGCCGCTGTACACCGTGCCGCTGGCCACTGAACTGTATGGCGATATTCTGCCCGAGCTGCAGCCGCTGTTTAGCCGCTGCGGCGAATTGGCCCGCGCGCACAACATTCGCCTGTCGTTCCATCCCGGCCAGTATACGGTGCTGGCTTCGGATAATGATGACGTGGTGGATCGGGCGCTGGAGGATGTCGAGTACCACACGCTTTGCGCGGTACTGATGGGCTACGGCAGGCAGTTTCAGGATTTCAAAATCAACATCCACATGAACGGCAAACGCGGTATAGAGGGTTTTCGCGCGGCGTTTATGCGCCTCAGCCCGGAAGCCCGCAACATGCTGACGGTGGAAAATGACGAAATTTCCTGCTCGCTGGATGACGTCTTGCAGGCGCGTGCGCTGTGTCCGGTGGTGCTGGATATTCACCATCACTGGGTGAAAGAGAATCAGTTTATTCAGGCCAGCGATGAACGCGTGGCGCTGATTCTGGAGTCGTGGCGCGGCGTGCGGCCGGTGCTGCACTATTCGATCGCCCAGGAAGGGCTGATTCCGGAGAGCGGCTTTCCCGATCAGGAGCAACTCGCCGCCTCAAAGCCGAAGCTGCGCGCCCATTCTGACTACTATTTCAACCAGACGCTGAATGACTGGGCGCTGTCGTTTGATCGCTTCGACATCATGTGCGAAGTCAAAATGAAGAACCTCGCGCGCGATCGCCTGTATGACTATGCGCAGACGCGCTGATTAACCGCTTACGGTGCCGTGATCACAATGGCGACGCGGCGATTTTGCGCCCGGCCCTGCGCAGTGTTATTGCTGGCGACCGGCGCGCTCATGCCCAGCCCGCGCGTCACGATGTTTTGCCGTGGAATCGCCGCGCCGGTGGCCCACTGATCGGCCACCGCGTTGGCGCGTTTCAGCGACAGCTGCTGGTTGTAATCTGCTTTGCCGTAGTTATCGGTGTGGCCGTCAACGCGCAGATGTTCGATGCCGGTAGCGGCCAGGTTTTTCGCCATCTGCGCAATGCTGGCTTTGCTGGCGGGCGTCAGGTCAGATTCATTGATGCCAAACAGGATCTTATCGGACAGGCCCAGTCCCCAGCCTTCGGTGTTTTCGCTGAAGCCGGCGTCGCGCATCGCTTTAATCTGCGCGTCGCTAAAACGCCCGGTTGACTGACAGCCGACACAGGCCAGCACCATAACCAGCAAACATGATTTCAGTTTCATACGCGTACCTTACTCATTCCTTTGTTTTTATACATGTGCATATCGGCGCGTTCCAGAATCGACGCCACCGAATCGCCATGCTGCGACCAGGCGTAGCCGATGGTCACCGATGTGGTGATCTGCGTGCCTTCCGAAATCACAATCGATTGCGCGATTGCGGTACGAATATCTTCCGTCAGCTGCTGCAGATCGGCTTCTGAGGTGCGGCTGGTGATCAGCATGGCAAACTCGTCACCGCCCAGCCGCGCCACCAGATCGTCCTGATACGCCAGCGCGCTGAGGCGCGCCGCGATGGCCTTCAATACTTCATCACCGGCGGCATGGCCCCAGTTGTCGTTAATGCTCTTGAAGCGATCGCCGTCGAGAAACAGCAGCACAAAATTCTCATGCGCCAGCTGCTGATCCAGCAACTGCGACAGGCGGCCAACGAACGCCGAGCGGTTGGCCAGTCCGGTTAACGGATCCTCCAGCGCTTTGGCCGCCAGTGAACGGTTATCGCGCAGTAGTGAGGCTTTTAGCGTCTGCATTTCACTCAGCAGCGAGTTGAGATCTTCAGAAAACAGCTGAAACTCTTTGGTCGGATTTTGCGGTACGCGCGTCGAGAAATCGCCAGAGCGAATCACGTAATGGATGGCGCTGGTGATATTGCGCAGCGAGCGCAGAATACCGCGATGCAGAAATTCACTCAGCAGGCAGGAAATCACCAGCACGCACAGCATACCGATGGATAAAATCATCACCGAATAGCGAATAAAATCGGCCGCACCGCTGACGGTGCCGGCCAGCATTAAACGGCCGACCTGGGTTTCGGCGTGATTAATTTCCACCGTCAGCGGCTGCTGATAGATCCAGCGACGCAGTAGCGTTTCATACCAGCCGCTCTCTTGCTGGCGATCGTGCCAGTCCACCAGTACGGTATTGCCCGCCGTGACCAGCTTCGCGGAGGCAAACATCCCTTCATTGCCGAGCAGGGCTATTTTGTTGCGGGCATCATAGCTGTCTTCAAATACCGTCGCGGCGGTCAGGCTGGTGCTGAGTGTGGCGGCAATGAGTTCGAGGTTTCTTTTCTCATAGCGTTTAATAAACAGTAAAGACGTCGATGTCAGCAGCAGCCAGCACAGCAGTAATATCACGGCGGCATTGACGGTGCTGATACGACGCAACTTATTGCGAATCGATGATTTATCTTTTTTTATGCTATCAAACTTCATCTTATTTGCTTCCTTTGCGGGACAGCAACAACACGTCCGGGCTCACTCTGACACCGCTGCGCGCCAGCGAGTCAAGGTTGACGGAAAATGCGGTGTGATCGCGGTTAAAGATCAGACAAAAGGCCGCGCCAACCGTACAGTCCGGGTTGTTTTCCGCGATGGACAGGACGGCTTTACCCTGTAGCATCGCCAGCAGTTCAGTTTGCTGCTGCGGCGTCTGATCGCCGAAGTAAATGGCATCGCAGCGCTGGCGGCTGAGTTCGCTGGTCTGGTTAATCCACACCACGCTGAACGGCGTCGGGCCCTGAGGCTGCGCAAGGTGCTGTGCTGAAGCGAATACGCACAGCTGTGGCGGCTGTGTTAACTGTGGCCAGTGGCTAAAACTGATGATGCCGCTGACGATGCGGTTAGCCTGATCGTCACGCTGAACCGCACTGTTTGCCGCCTGAGCAGCAGGAAAACAGAGGAGATAAATGAGAGAAAATACGGGAAGAAATGCGCGTAAGCCCTGCAATAAATAGAGCAGCTGGCTGTCGCCCTTCACCTTTAATTGTAGTTGTAACATAGCGCTATCTCTGAACAGCAACCGGGAAATAGTACCATCGCGCTGTACAAAAGAGTACCGCCGTACAGGCGCTGATACCGCGATCAGGCAGGGTAGAATAAATTCGTCAGGACCGGATTTAAATAGAGAGTTAAAAGAGTAATGAATAAAAAATCAGCAGGATAAGCGTATTAAGGCTGACTTCTGCCGGATATTCCCGCAGCAAAATTAGCGCAGCGGCGAGATTTTTCGCAAAAAGATTTGCCCGGTGCCGCCGGATATTCCCTTTGTGGCGTAATGGCCCTGAATTGAACAATCATTCAGCGCCATTCACCGCATTTTTTTAATTAAAAATCCAAATCCCGGCCGTTGCTGGCAATGACCCGCTGATACCACCAGAAGGATTTTTTGCGCAGGCGGTTGAGCGTGCCGTTGCCGTGGTCGTCGCGATCGACATAGACAAACCCGTAGCGTTTACTCATTTCACCGGTCGACGCCGCGACCAGATCGATGCAGCCCCAGGTGGTGTAGCCCATCACCGGCACGCCGTCAGCAATCGCTTCACCCATGGCGCGAATGTGCTGTTGCAGGTAGCTGATGCGGTAATCGTCTGCAATTTCCCCGCTGGCATTGATTTCATCGTGCGCGCCGAGACCGTTTTCCACCAGAAACAGCGGTTTCTGATAGCGGTCGTACATCATATTCATAGTGATGCGCAGGCCAAGGGGATCAATGCCCCAGCCCCAGGCGCTGCGCGCCAGATGCGGATTGGTCAGAGACTTCACCACGTTGGCGGCGCTGCTGTTCTGTTCATTCATCTCTGCCGACGCGCAGCGCGAAGCGTAATAGCTGAAGGAGATGAAATCGACGGTATGGCGCAGCAGTTCGCTATCGCCTTCCGCCATGACAATCTCCACGCCTTTCTCGCGGAATACCCGGGCGGCATAAGCGGGATAAGCGCCGCGCGCCTGGACATCGATAAAGAATAAGTTCTCGCGATCTTTCTGTAACGCGGCCCACACATCTTCCGGCTTGCAGGACCACGGATAGAAGTTGCCGCCGGCCAGCATGCAGCCAATCTGATTCTGCGGATTGATCTCATGGGCGATTTTGGTTACCAGCGCGCTGGCGACCAGTTCATGATGCGCTGCCTGATATTTCACCTGTTCGTGATGCTCATCCGGCGCGAACACCAGACCGGCACCGGAGAACGGGCTGTGCAGCAGAATGTTGATCTCGTTAAAGGTCAGCCAGTACTTCACCAGCCCATCAAACGCTTCGAAGCAGGTGCGGGCGTAGCGGGCGAAGAAATCGATCATTTTACGGTTGCGCCACGAGCCATATTCGGTGACCAGATGCATCGGTACATCGAAGTGACACAGCGTGACCAGCGGTTCGATGCCGTATTTGCGGCACTCCTCAAATACGCTGCGATAGAAGGCGATACCTGCCGCGTTCGGCGTCAGCTCATCGCCGTTGGGATAAATGCGGCTCCAGGCGATGGAGGTGCGAAACACCGTGAAGCCCATCTCCGCCATCAGGGCAATATCTTCTTTATAGCGGTGATAAAAATCGATGGCGTCGTGGCTCGGATAGAACTCATCGTCGCGCAGCGTAAAGCGCGGCTCCAGCCCCAGCTTAACCGCCATACGGTGCTCGCCGTGGGGAATCATGTCCACCGTGGTTAAGCCTTTACCGCCGGCGCGATAACTCCCCTCTGACTGGTTGGCGGCTAACGCGCCGCCCCATAAAAATCCCGCAGGAAATGTCACTTCAGACATCACTCACCTCAATCACAGTCCATTATTAATTCGCGCTGACCGGCTTTGCCGCTTCCGGCTTACCGGGGCGCGGCGCGGTCTCCGTCACCGGAATATCTTCAAAGCCAAGAATTAGCGTCAGAATGAACGACAGCACCACTGACAGCACCATCACGCCAGCCACCCAGACGATGCTCATCGGGTTGGTGGGATCGAAAAACTGGACGCTGGTAAACAGGCCCGGTGAGGCCATCGAGTGGCTGGCGAGGCCGCCAATGCCGGCCACCGCGCCACAGATAAAGCCGCTGATCAGGCTGGCAATCAGCGGGCGCTTCAGGCGCACCGCCACGCCGTACAGCGCCGGTTCGGAAATGCCGGCGACGATGGCGGAAGCTGCCGCCGCGAACGCCGTCTGCCGCAGTTCCGGATTTTTGGTTTTGAATGCCACCGCCAGCGATGAGCCGCCCAGTGACAGGTTGGCGCCAATTTCCGACGGCATTACCATGCCTTCTTTGCCGGTCTCAGCGATGGTCTGAATAATGGTCGGGGTAAACACGCGATGCATGCCGGTCATCACCAGCAGCGGCCACAGACCGCCCATGATCGCCACCGACAGCCAGCCGAGATAACCGTGAATGGTGTACACCAGCGCCGAAATACCGCTACCGATCCAGATACCCAGCGGACCAATAAAGACAATGGCGATGGGGGCAGCAATCAGCACAATCAGCATCGGTTTAAGGAAGTTTTTGGTCACCGCCGGGGTAAAGCGATCGACCCAGTATTCGATGTGCGACAGAATCCACGTCATCACCAGCGCGGGGATCACCGTGTAGGTGTATTTCACCGCGGTGACCGGCACCGAGGCGAATTCCACCACCTGACCCTGCGCCGCTTTGGCCATCAGGTCGATAAAATTGGGATGCACCAGCACGCCAGCAATGGCAATCGCCAGCGACATATTGGTTTTAAATTTCAGCGCTGCCGAAGCCGCCACCATCACCGGCAGGAAGAAGAAGGCGCCGTCACCAATCACATTCAGGATGATCAGCGTCGACGAGCCTTTGGGCAGCACGCCGCTCATCTCCAGCATCATCGCCAGCAGTTTCACCATCGATCCGCCAATGATCGCCGGGATCAGCGGTGACATGGTGCCGACCAGCGCATCGAGAATGCCCGCGCCGATACTGCGCAGCGTGATTTTCCGTTTCACCGGCGCGCTGTCGCTGTTGCCCGGCGTGCCGAGTTTCATCACTTCCTGAAAGGCGAGATTGACGTTGTTGCCGATGATCACCTGACACTGGCTGTCGGTGTGCACCACGCCCATCACGCCGGGAATGGCTTTCAGCGTGGCGTTATCGACGCGCGCGCTGTCTTTCACCACGAAGCGCAGGCGTGTCATGCAGTGGGTAACGGCTTCAATATTCTCTAATCCGCCGAGCGAGGCCACAATGGCTCGTGCGGCGTCAGCGTAGTTGGTCGCCATGAATGTTTGTCTCTGATTGTAGGGTAGAGGAAACGTCGGTTTCGTCTGGCTATTATGTGTTCATGAGAAACCGGTTTCACAAAATCATGAACAGGCGCATTCATTCAGACAAGAAAAATCGCTATCTTCGTTTTAATTTTGTGATGTTGATCGGCTGACGTGCGGCGGGATCTTCACCCGCAGGCGCAGGGCGACAAGAAAATTCCCCGTCTTATTCATCGCTTAGGTACACTGAGGCGATGAGCAGCGAAGCAGAGTGAAGCATGGCAACCATACTTGAGGTGGCAAAAAAGGCCGGCGTGTCAAAAGCGACGGTGTCGCGCGTGTTGTCCGGCAACGGCTACGTCAGCCAGGAGAAGCGCGATCGGGTGTACCAGGCGATTGCCGAGACCGGCTTCCGGCCGAATTTGCTGGCGCGCAATCTGGCGACTAAATCCAGCCAGACCATCGGCCTGGTGATCACCAACACGCTGTATACCGGCAGCTATTTCAGCGAAATGATGCAGCATTCGGCGCGTATTCTTGAGCAGCAGGGCCGTCAGCTACTGCTGGTGGATGGCAAACACAGCGCCGAAGAGGAGCGTGCGGCGATTCAGTTTCTGCTCGATCTGCGCTGCGATGGTGTGATCATCTATCCGCGTTTTCTCACCATCGATGAGATGGACAGCATCATTGCCCAGCACCGCCATCCGATTCTGGTGATCAACCGGCGGCTGCGTCAGCACGACAGTTACTGCATCTACTCCGATCAGCAGCGCACCAGCGCCGAGGCGGTGGCGCAGCTGATTGCACTCGGCCATCGCGATATCGCTTTTATCACCGGATCGCTTGACTCGCCGACCGGGCGCGAGCGCCTGGCGGGTTATCACGCGGCACTGGCGCAGCATCAGCTGGTGGCGGATGACGCACTGGTGGTGGAGGGCAAATGGCAGGCGCAGCACGGGGCAGCGGCAGTGGAAACGCTGCTGGCGCGTGGTAAACCGTTCAGCGCGCTGGTCGCCAGTAACGATGAAATGGCGGTGGGCGCGCTGAAAGCGCTGGCGGCGCATAACATCCGCGTGCCGCAGCAGGTGGCGGTGCTGGGTTTCGACGATATTCCGCTGGCGCCCTATACCATTCCGGCGCTGGCCAGCGTGCGCATGCCGGTGACCGGCATGATCGAGGAGACCATTGAACGCCTGGTGTCGATGCTCGACGGCGGCGAAATGCGTAACCGCAAAACCTTTGCCGGCGAGCTGATTCTGCGTGAATCCGTCGGTCCCGGCCCGTTTTACCCTGGCTGAAATCAGGCGTTCAGCAGCGCCTGCTTGAACGAATAGATGTGCACGCGCGCGGCGTCTTCTGCCCGTGTTACGTCACCCTGCGCCAGCGCCGCAATGATTGCGTCATGCTCGGCAATCACCTCCTGCATGTGCTGCGCGCTCGACAGGGTGGTTGCCCAGAAGCGCTGCGCCTGGGCGTGAATGATACTGAGAATATCTGACAGACGACCATTGCCGGCGATGTCAGCCAGCACCTGATGAAATTCACGGTCCAGCAGCATCATCTGCTCACGATCGCGCGCCACGCTGGCGGCGGCGATGCGCTGATTCAGCGCCCGTAGCTGGGCAATCTGCGCCGGATTCACGCGCTGCGTCGCCAGCCGCAGGCACAGCGCTTCATTCACCAGCCGCACCTCAATCAGCTCCAGCGCATCGTCAATCGACAGCGGTGCCACCATCACCCCTTTACGCGGGATAATCTGCAGTAACCCTTCGGTCGCCAGCCGGTGTACCGCCTGATTAACCGGCGTGCGGCCCATTGCCAGATCCTCCATCACCTGCGCGGTATTGAGATATTCACCTGGCTTATAGCGCAGCGTAATCAGGCGATGCCTGAACGCCAGATAGGCCTGTTCATTCAATGAAACGCTTTTTTGTCCGGCCTGTGACTTCACATTTTCAGCAACTGAATCACTCATCACGCAGATCCTTATTTGGGTACTGAGACATCTTACACAAAAACCTGGCATGAAAATGGCTATCTTGAAATTGCAGTGAAATTTCACACGCATTTTTCATCAGGAGATCATCGCATGCATTTACGCTTTACAACCGACTCACAAGGCGCCCCGGTGCTGGATGTCGACATTAAGCAGCTGGTCATTGCCGGGTGGGTAGGCCGCGACCAGGCGGCGGTGCTGCACCATATCAGGGAGCTGGAGGCGCTGGGCGTGCCCGCACCTGGTGCAGTCCCGCTGTTTTATCGCGTAGCCACCCAGCAGCTGGCGCAGCACAGCCCGCTGGAAGTGGTGGGCGAGCAAACCTCCGGCGAAGCCGAGCCGTTTGTGTTTTTCCATCGCGGCGAATACTGGGTGTCGCTGATTTCCGATCACACCGACCGTCACCTGGAAACCTTCAGCGTGGCACTGTCGAAGCAGGCCTGCGTTAAGCCGGTCGCCGGTCATGCGTGGCGTATGGCAGAGGTTGAGCCGCACTGGGATCGGCTGGAGCTGCGCGCGTGGATCAAAGTCAACGGCGACTGGGTGACTTATCAGCAGGGCACGCTGGCATCACTGCTCACGCCGATGGATCTGCTGGCGCGCTACTTTGGCGATCGCCCGGTCAGTGAAGGCTTTGCGATGTCATGCGGCACGTTGAGCGCGATTGGCGGCATCCGTCCGGCCAGCGAGTTCCGTATGGCGCTGCACGATCCGCTGCTGAATCGCACGCTGGAACATCACTATGTCACCGGCGCGCTGCCGGTGATTGCCTGAGGAGATGCGTATGACCACCTTATGGCAGGCGAGCCAGCAACTGCGCGCCGGAGACCTCACCGCAAGCGCCGCGACGCAACAGGCACTACGCGCCGCTGAGCAGCCGTCAGGCGAAGGCGCACACGTGTTTACGCGGACCTACGCCGACAGCGCCGTTCAGCAGTCGCAGCAGGCTAATGCGCGCTGGCAACAGCAGCAGCCGCGCAGCCCGATTGATGGACTGCCAATCAGCATCAAAGACCTGTTTGATGTGGCGGACGAACCCACCTGCGCCGGCTCGCGCGTGCTGGCGGATGCGCCGCCCGCCGCGCGCGACGCGCATATCGTGCAGCAGCTGAAACAGGCCGGTGCCGCTATCGTCGGCAAAACCAACATGACCGAGTTCGCTTTTTCCGGGCTCGGTATCAATCCGCACTACGGCACGCCAGCTAACCCATGGCAGCGCGGCGAAAAACGCATTCCCGGCGGTTCTTCATCCGGCGCGGCGGTGGCGGTGGCCGACGGCATGTGCCTCGCGGCGGTCGGCACGGACACCGGCGGCTCGGTGCGGATACCGGCGGCGCTGTGTGGGCTGACCGGCTTCAAACCCAGCGCCAGCCGTATCAATCAGGCTGGCACGCTACCGCTATCGGCGGCACTCGACAGTATTGGCGTAATTGCCCATGACGTGCGCAGCTGCTGGCTGCTCGACAGCGTCATCGCCGATCGGCCTTTGCAGCTGGCAGAGCGTGATATCACGCGGGCGCACTTTGCGATTCCACAGACCCGGGTGCTGGACGGGCTGGATCTCGCGGTCAGCCAGGCGTGGCACCACGCGCTGGCACAGCTGCGCGCGCAGGGTGCCACGCTCACCGAGCTGCCGCTGCCTGAACTGGCGGAACTGGAAACCATGAACGCCCGAGGCGGCATCACCGCCTGGGAAGCCTGGCAGTGGCATCAGTCGCTGCTGCAGTCGCACGCGGCGGGTTATGACCCGCAGGTGCGGATGCGCATTGAGCGCGGCGCGTTGCTGAATGAGGCTGACGCACAACTGTTGTATCAGCAGCGCGCCGACTGGCGGCAGCGGGTGGAGCAGGCGGTGGCACCGTTCGATGGCCTGCTGCTGCCCACCGTGCCGCTGATTGCGCCGACCATCGCCGAACTCGACGACCCGGAGCGCTATCGCCAGGTCAACCTGCTGATGCTGCGCAACACCAGCGTGATCAACATGCTGGACGGCTGCGCCATCTCCCTGCCTTGTCATCAGCCCGGCAGTGCGCCGGTGGGTCTGATGCTGGCCGCCACCCATGGCCACGATGCCGCGCTGCTCAGCTGGGCGCTGGCGCTTGAATCCATCCTGCAACGGAGTCTCTGAAAATGACACATCCTCACGGCATGCTGTTTGTCGCCACCAACGTCGCCGCTGAAAACGAAGCTGATTTCAATCAATGGTATGACCATGAACATGTCGCCGAGCGCGTCGCCATTGACGGCTTTCTCAGCGGCACGCGCTATCAGGCGCTGGAGGCTGAACGCAAGTACCTCGGACTGTATGAAACCCGCTCGCTGGAAACCTTCACCAGCGCCGATTACTACGCCGCCTTTACGCGCCAGACGCCGTGGTCGGTAAAGAACCTGGAGCGGATGATCAAACCGATGCGCCGCGTGTGCGCCATCACCCAGCAGCACGGTCAGGGCAGCGGCAGCCACCTTGCGGTGCTGACGCTACAGGCTGGCATTGAAACTGCAACGCTCAACGCCTGGCAGCAGCAGGTTGCTACGGTGCCGGGCTATATCGCCTCGCGCTTACTTACGCCGGACACCACGCTGAGCACGCCGCTGCCGCAGGAAGATCGGGCGCAGCGTGCCATGCAGCCGATGCTGCTGCTCAGCTGTTCGTGCGCCGATGCCTGCCAGACACTGGCGGCGGCCGCGTCACAGGCGCTCAATGCCCGCGCTGAATTTTATGCGCTCAGCTGGCAGCTCACTAAACAGGAGATGGCACATGGCGAATACTGATTCTACTCTGCCGCACGCCGCGCGTGCCGCAGCAGGGAAAACCCACACCGGCCGTCTTGCTGCGGCCAGCTCCATCGGCACCGCGCTGGAGTGGTACGACTTTACCGTTTACAACATCATGGCGGCGCTGGTGTTTAACCATGTGTTTTTCCCCAGCTTCGACCCGCTGGTCGGCACCATTCTGGCGTTTTCAACTTACGCGGTCGGTTATGTATCACGTCCGGTGGGTGGTTTTATCTTTGGCCATCTCGGGGATGTCGCCGGACGCAAGGCGGTCTTGATCACCACGCTGGTGATCATGGGCGTGACCACGGCGCTGATGGGCATGCTGCCCGGTTATGCGCTATGGGGCATCTGGAGCCCGATTCTGCTGGTGGCGCTGCGCTTTGTGCAGGGCATCGCGCTGGGCGGCGAATGGGCCGGCGCGGTGTTGCTCTCCATGGAGCACGGCGAAGCCAGTAAGCGCGGGCGTAACGCCTCGTTCGCCCAGGTCGGGCCTTCCTGCGGTACGCTGATTGGCACCGGCTTTATCACTTTAGTGACGTTGTCACTCAGCGGCGAACAGTTTCAGGAGTGGGGCTGGCGCATCCCGTTCCTGCTCAGTCTGCTGCTGGTGATGTTTGGCCTGTGGCTGCGGCGTGGCGTGGAAGAAACCCCGACTTTCGTGGCGATGCAGCAGGCGGAGAAAACCAGCCACACGCCGCTGAAAGAGGTGTTCCTGCGCTATCCACGTGAACTGCTGATCGCCGGCGGCTCGCGCATCGGCTCTGACGTGCTGTACGCGCTGGTGGTGGTGTTCACCCTGACATACGTCACCACCGTGTTACAGCTGCCGCGTCCGCTGGCGCTGATGGCGACGATGGTCGGCGCGATTGGCAACGCGTTGACGGTGCCGCTGTTTGGCGCGCTGTCCGACCGCCTCGGCCGCCGTCCGGTGTACATTGCCGGCGCGCTGCTGGCTATTGTCTGGTCGTTTGTGTTTTTTGTCCTGCTCGACAGCACTCAGCCGTGGCTGATTGTGCTGGCGGTGGTGATTGGCCTGCTGATTCACGCCATGATGTACGGTCCGCAGGCGGCGTTTGTCACCGAGCAGTTCCCGAGTCACGTGCGCTATGCCGGTTCGTCACTGGCCTATACGCTGGCCGGCATCATCGGCGGCGGTTTTGCCCCGCTGATCATTACCTCGCTGTATAAAGAGCTGGGCAGCACGCTGTGGGTGTCGCTATATGTGACGCTGGCGCTGGCGATCACCCTGTTTGCCTTATGGAAAGCCAAAGAAACCGCGCACCAGTCGCTGTAATCACCTCTGGCGAAGGATCGCCACCTTTTATCAAATATTCATGTGCAGCGCCGGTTCACTCTGCGGCGGCTCGGTCGAGATTTGCGGCAGCGGCAGCGGTCGTCCGATGTAGTAACCCTGAATGGCATCGCACGCCAGCTCCTGCAGCTGCGACATTTGCACCGGCGTTTCCACGCCTTCCGCGGTTACCGAGAGGGAATAGGCTTTGCCGAGTCCAATCATGTTTTCCACCACCTGGCGCGCCTGGGGCGAATCGGCCAGCGGAAAAATAAAGGATTTATCGATTTTGATGCCGTCGAACGGGAAGGCGCGCAGGTAGCACAGCGACGCATAGCCGGTGCCAAAATCATCAATCAGAAATCTCACCCCCAGCGCTTTTACCGCCTGCATCACCGCCAGGGTTTTATCCGGATCGCTCAGCAGCGCGTTTTCCGTGACTTCAATTTCCAGCCGCTGGCTCGGCAAGCCGCTGAGCTGCAGCACCCGGGTGATGCGTTCGGCTAAGGCGCTATCCTGCAACTCGCTGGCGGAAATATTCACTGAAACCGCCATTTCCGGCCGGTAACGGGCGATATCCTCGCAGGCATTGAGCAGCACCCAGTCGCTCAGTGCGCTGATCAGGCCGGTCTCTTCGGCCAGCGGAATAAACTGATCGGGCATCAGTAAGCCCAGCCGCGGATGCTGCCAGCGTACCAGCGCCTCGACCGCGCTGATGTGCTGCGCGATCAGGTCATAGCGCGTCTGATAGACCAGCCGCAGCTGGTTCTCCTGCAGCGCTGCGCGCAGCTCATGCTCCATTTCGCGCCGCTGCACAATTTTCTCTTCCATGTCACGGTCGAAAAATATCCACTGGTTGCGGCCGCTGTTTTTCGCTTTATACAGCGCGATGTCGGCGAAGCGCAGCAGATCGCTGGCGTTGTCGGCATCCTGCGGGGCCAGCGCGATGCCGAGACTGCCGCCGATGTGGATGTCGTTGTCGTACACCGGGAACGGCAGATTGAGCTGGGCGATGAGCTGCTGACACAGCGCGTCGACCTGCTCGCGGCTGCCCGCCTCCGGCAGAATCACCACAAACTCATCGCCGCCGAGCCGCGCCACCAGGCCGTTGCCGTTCAGCGTGCGCCGGATACGATCTGATACCGCATGCAGCACCTGATCGCCCGCCGCATGACCGTAGAGATCATTGACCGGTTTGAATTTATCCAGGTCGATCATAATCATCGCCAGTAGCGGCTGCGCCGGCAGCGGCAGGCTCAGCTGCCCCGTGAGGAATTCGCGCATCTGCACGCGGTTGGCCAGTCCGGTCAGTTCATCGAAGTGCGACAGATAGTGCGCGCGCGCCTGCGCTTCAACTTCCAGCGTTACGTCGCTGGCGCTGCCGCGAAAGCCGCTGACGCCATGCGCCAGGCTGACGCGCTTGAGGGTCAGATTGCAGTAGCGCGGCTGATGCTGAGCGGAGAGATAGCGGCAGCCGTTCAGCGTAAGCTGACCGCCAGAGTCTGCCAGCTGCAAAAGCCGGGCGCGCTGGTGTTCATCGCACAGCAGGAAATCCAGTAGCGTGCGCTGCAGCCACTCCTCGCTGGTAAACCCGGTAACTACCGGGAAACGGCCGGAAACCCAGCTGAAGCGCAGCTGTTCGTCCATCTCCCAAATCCAGTCGGTGGTAATTTCGGCGATATCACGGAAGCGGCGTTCGCTGGCGCTGAGCGCCCGCTGGCTTTGCGCCAGCAGCAGCGTATTTTCATCATTGAGCTGCGCTTTACGCAGCGCGTTGCGCATCAGCATGATGGCGCCATACAGCGTGATTAGCATGGCGATCACCAGCAGCGGCAGCAGGGCGGTCAGCAATTTACCGCCGGGGTTGCTGCTGGTCCAGCGCAGCGTGGCGTCATGGCCGTCGGCGGCGAGGCGCAGGCTTTCCGCCACTGGCGCGCGGGGTGCAGCGAATTCCACCCGCAGCGCGTTGATGCCGTATTCATGCCCCAGCTGCAGCAGCTTGTCCGGCGTCAGGCGATCGGCAAAGATCATCAGCGATGGCGGGCCGGGCTCCTGCGGCACGCTGTTATCGCCACCGGTGGTGATCCATGCGGCGCACAGCAGCACCAGTTGCTGGTTTACCACCACAAAGCGCGACAGCGCCTTACCGTCATTGTGCTGTAACTGCTGACGCAGCGCGGGCAGTTGCTGGCGACCGAGCCAGTCGGTGAAATCGCGTTGCTGCAGCTGACCGTCGATCACGCTGTAAACCGTATCGCCGCGCGGCGCGATGACAAACACGCCCTCGTAGGCAAAGGTCTGGAACAGCGACTCACCCAGATTCTGCCGCGTCCACGCCCAGTCAGTATTCAGCGTGCGGTGCAGGTTTTGGTAGGCTTCGCCCCATTCTGCATTATCGGAGAGGTGAAACTGCATCACTTCCTGACGCGTCTGCAACGCCTTGTCCAGCAACAGGCGGTTTTGCCGCGCCTCCTGCTGGTTGAGATCGCTGGCGATAAAGCACAGCGTCACCAGCGCCACCATAAAGGAGAGAAAAATCAGCAGCACCATCAGCAGCATCGGCTGGCGCATCAGTCCGCGCATCCGACCATCGGTCGGGAAATCCATCAGTGAACGTTTCGCCATCATAGACTTATCACAAACCAGTAAAATGATATTTCATAAGTACGTTATGAGTATCGGCATGACTGCGCCGAACCTGGGCGAAAAAGTAAAAAAAGCGTGAGCGGAGCGGCAAAAACAGATCGCATATTCTGCCAGGTGCCCGACGATGCCGTGGCGCAATCAGATTCGCATAAGGTCTGTTAATAAAAGGCCCTGCCGCTGCGTTTGCTCCAGTGCAATACGGCAAATGCCGGTAAACTTTTCCCGTTGCGCTAATAGCTTAGCGTTTATTTAAGAATTATGACTGTGAATATATTACAGCCATAATTTATCAGAGCATGATTTAACGTTCAGGCTGGCAGAGTTTTATCTTTAATTAATGCTGCGTTATCCAGGACTATTCTTGTTGAGTGTAAATCTTTGTCAGTGCTAATTTGCTGAAACCCATCTGCTCCTCTTTCCAGAGACCACTTATGCAACCACGTATCACGCATCTTGATGGCATGCGCGGATTAGCGATCCTGCTGGTGATTGCTTATCACGCCTATGCCCGCTGGCCCGAACTGTTGCCGTATGCCGCCACTACCCAGCATATTCCGCTGCTGGCATTTGGCTGGGTTGGCGTGCAGTTGTTTTTTATGATCTCCGGCTTTGTCATATTTATGACGCTGGATAAATCACACGGCTATCTCAGCTTCCTTAAAAAACGCTGGCTGCGCCTGTTTCCGGCGATGCTGATTGCCAGTCTGCTGCTGTATATCGCCGGTGGTTTTTTCCCGGAATGGTCGTTGATGACACCGGAAAGCCGCAACCTGCTGCCCGGCCTGATCTTTGTTAATCCTGAAACGCTGACGCAACTGACCGGCATTGAATTCCGCTCCATGGCCGGATCGTTCTGGTCTCTCTATGTTGAAGCGCTGTTTTATCTGATTATTGGCGCGGTTTATTTTACCTTTGGACGTAAATATTTTCTGCCGGCGCTGATTGTGCCGATGTTATTACTTTCCGCCTCATCGGTATTGAAATCACTCGGCCATCCATTATTAATCGATGTAATTTCAAAATTCGGTTTTATTCACTACGCCTGGTTTATGGTCGGCTGTCTGGTTTATGAACGTCTGCACGGGCGCGATAAACGTTATCACTACGCGCTGACCGCGCTGGCCTTGCTGATTAATTTCAGCTACTACGTTAAAAACAGCGGCGTGGTCGCCGTGGTGCCGCTGTTACTGGTAATGCTGTTTTTTATCGCCAGCTTTTATTCCAGACAGATTGAGCGCTGGCTTTCCCTGCGCTTTTTCACCGCCATCGGATTTGTCAGTTACGCCCTGTATCTGATTCATGAAAATTTAATGATCGCGATATTGATAAAGCTTAATGGCTATATCAAAAATGAAGCGGTGATGACGATGCTGCCGGTGGTGGTGGCCAGCGTACTGTATTATGTTGCCTGGCTGATCAGTAAATATGCGGAACCGGCGCTGCGTAATGCGCTGAAGTGGAAGCGGCAGCCCGCGCCGCAGGCGGGCAGCGGGCTGTAATCGCGCGGGAGCCAGCGCTCCCGCGTACTCTGTCACACATCCAGCCGGTGAATGACGTTCACAAACTCGTGTACGCCACTGTTGATTTCCCGCAGGCTGCGCGACAGCACGCTGATCTTCTCCTGTTCAGTCACCACAAATTGCCTGACCTCATCCAGCTGCTGATACATCTGCTGGATCAGGTCGGCGTTTTGTTCCACGACCACGGATATCTGTTTGGTGGCACTGGCGGTCGAGGCCGCCAGGCGGCGCACTTCACCTGCCACCACGCTGAAGCCACGTCCGGCCTCGCCGGCGCGTGCGGATTCGATGGCGGCATTCAGTGCCAGAATGTTGGTCTGTGAGGCAATCAGGTTGATGGTTTCCACCACGTCGCTGATGCTCCTGGCCGAGGCGGTGAGTTGCGCGCCAATTTCGGCGGCGGCATTCACCTGCTGCGCCACCAGTCCGGAGTTACGCACCGTTTCATCCAGCACTTCATTAGCGTTATCGGTAATTTGTGAGGTCTGCTCAGAGGTGGTCAGTGCGATATCCGCCACGCGCTTCGCCGCCTCGACGCGCGCGGTGATATCCGAGGCGATCTTAATCACTTTGTAGACCTTACCATCGCCGTCAAACACCGGGTTGTAGCTCGCCTCCAGCCAGATGCGCTCGCCGCTGGCGGTCTTACGCTCAAAACGACCGACAAAATGCTGACCATTGCCAATTTTGCGCCAGAAGTCCGGGTTCTCGCGGTAAAAATTGTCGAAGCAGAACAGGCGATGATGCTGGCCGGCGATGGCTGGCAGGGTATAGCCCATGTGGGTTAGGAAGTTGGCGTTGGCGGTAATGATGTGACCGTCCGGCGTGAATTCAATCACCGCCATCGAACGGTCCAGCGCCGTTATCACCGCCTCTTTATGCTCCAGCTCCTGATGGCGCGCGGTGATGTCGCTCGCGACCTTGATCACTTTGTACACTTTGCCGCGCTCATCGCTCACCGGAAAATAGGTCGCGCTGAGCCAGAAGCGCTGATGCTGCTTGTTGAAACGCTCAAAAATGCCGTTCACCGATTCGCCGGCGGCCAGCGTTTGCCAGAAGGCGTAATAGTCGGATGACTGGCTGTAAGCAGGGCTGCAGAAAATCCGGTGATGCTGTCCCTGAATTTCATGCAGCTGATAGCCGGTGACCTGTAAAAATTGTGCATTGGCGCTGAGGATTTCACCGGCCGGTGAAAACTCAATCCACGCAACATGCTGCTTTATCGCTTCAATATCCTTAGCAATGTCGCCACTTTTGGCAAATGGCAGAGAAAGGCTCGATTTTTTCACCCCGAACATGAGAGACCTCAGGCGCTTGGTATGCTGTTGAACGAAATGCAGGCGCAGATGCGCGCGTGCTAACGCATTCGGCGCCTCCAGTGGAGGGCACCGCATGATTACCCCGGTTGTCCATTACAGCCGTGCCACAGGCACCGGCTGCTGTCTCGCTACGCACCGATGTGCGCAGGTGGGGTGTGTAATAGTGTTACCTGCCTGATGTTGTTACAGCGCAAGCTGAAAGCTGTTTTTGCTATGCAACTTTGATTATCGACCGTGGCGTTAAAAATGTGAGAAAAAAGTGATCAACGCCGCGCGTGCGGGTAAGAAAAGTGTCCAGCGGACTTGTTAAAAGATGCATGTTAAATGTATGTTAATGCCCGAGACGTGACGCAATCAACGCCCGATGACGGGTTGGAGAAAAACCACCATGACGACCGCGCTGTGCCAGCTGTTAAAACTGCAGTATCCGCTGATTCAGGCACCGATGGCCGGTGTCGCCACGCCGCAGCTGGCCGCAGCGGTATCCAATGCCGGGGCGCTGGGATCGATTAGCGTCGGCGCGGTGACGCCGCAGCAGGCGGCAGACATGATTGCCCACACCCAGGCACTGACGAGCGAGCCGATCAACGTCAACGTATTTTGTCACGCGCCGGCAAGGCGGGATGCCGCGCGCGAGGCGGCGTGGATCAGCCGATTCAGCCCGCAGTTTGCGCAGTACCAGACGGCGCTGCCGCCAGCGCTAACGGAGATCTATCAGAGCTTTTTGCACAATGAGGCGATGCTGGCGGTACTGGAGCAGGCGCGGCCGGCGGCGGTCAGTTTCCATTTCGGCCTTCCCGATGCCACGGCCATCGCCCGGCTAAAGCAACGTGACATTGTCACGCTAGCGACCGCCACCAGTCCGCAGGAAGCGCGGGCAATTGCACGCAGCGGTATCGATATCATTGTGGCGCAGGGTTATGAAGCCGGTGGCCATCGCGGCCATTTTGATCCGGGCGCGCCAGACCAGCAGCTTTCGACCGTTGCGCTGGTGCAGGCGATTCGGCAGCACACCACGCTGCCGGTGGTGGCAGCGGGCGGCGTGATGGACGGTGCCGGCATCGCGACGATGATGAAACTCGGTGCCAGCGGTGTACAGCTCGGTACGGCGTTTGTGCTGTGTCCGGAGTCGGCGGCCAGTGCGGCCTATCGTCGCGCGCTGCTGGCAGCTGGCGAGCGTGGCACGGTAATGACGGCGGCGATCTCCGGGCGTCAGGCGCGCTGCGTGCGCAACGCATTTTGTGAATTGTGCCATGACGTAACGCCGGAGGAGATTCCCGACTATCCGCTGACTTATGCGCTGGGAAAAGCCCTGGCGGCTGCTGCTGCGGCGCACGGCGAGGACGGCTTTGGTGCCCAATGGGCCGGTCAGGGCGTGGCGCGGGTGCGCGCGCTGCCGGCGGCACAGCTGGTGGAGACGCTGGTTGCTGAGTGGCAGCAGGCATAAAGCAGGCTGCTGCCACATAGTGCGTAACGTTACAGGCCGAGCGCGCGCGTTACCGCTTCCGGCATTGACGGACGCCCATTGGCGAGACAGGTGGCAACAAACGTGGCCTCGGCATACACCACGCCGTCGACCTTGATTTGCTGCACGAAGTTCACGCGATTGCGCTTCTCGTTCTGTTCCAGCGCGCAGGTGACTTCCACCTTGTCGCCTTTCACCAGGCTCTTGCGGAAGCGCAGCGTGTACTCCAGCACCATGTAAATCTTGCCCTGACTGAACTTTTCTTCAATGTCGATACCCAGCGCCTCGCGCATGTAAGCGTGGCGCGTCCACTCCATGTAAAACGGGTAGTACAGCCCGTCGACCACGCCTTGAAAATCGATATGGCTTTCATCTACGTCATAGTGCTTTACGAACATTTTTGCATCCTGATAAGCGCGTTACGCGGTGAGGCAATGGGTATACCTCAGAATGACGCCGCGGGTAAACGGCAAGATGTTGCAAAGTAATTCCACTGTCGCCTGGCAGAATGAATGCTGGTATTTTCCCGTGCTGCAGCAGAAACTGACAGCTGCATCACATATCCATAATCAACTGGCTACCTTTTTGTGACAAATCACGCAGCCCGGACACATTTTTCTGCGCAGGGTCGCGCGGCCAAACATAATGGTTTTACTATGTACACGAAGGTTGTACAGAGTAAAACAACAACACTGGCCGATTTGCGTTAAGCCATGACTCTGTGAGGAACTCTATGTCTGACAAGATAACCCGCGCGGCCGCTGTGCCCGATATTGAGCAGCAGACCGTAAAACGCGTCATCTGGCGCATTCTGCCGTTCCTGATCGTCTGCTATCTGATCGCCATTATCGATCGCGGCAACATCGGCATGGCGTCCCTGCAAATGAATGAAGATCTCGGGCTGAGCAAAGCGGTGTTTGGCCTGGCAAGCAGCCTGTTTTTTGTTGGCTATTTTCTGTTTGAGGTGCCAAGCAACCTCGCGATGCAGAAGATTGGCGCCAAAATCTGGATTTCGCGCATCATGGTGACGTGGGGCATTGTCTCGGTGTGCACCGCGTTCGTCAGCAGTGCGGAAATGCTCTACGTGCTTCGCTTTCTGCTGGGCGCTGCCGAAGCCGGCTTCTTTCCCGGCGTGATCCTTTATCTGACTTACTGGATTCCGGCGAAATATCGCGCGCGCGTAATTGCGACCTTTATGGTGGCGATCCCGGCAGCCAACTTTATTGGCTCGCCGATCTCGGGCGCAATCCTGACGATGGACGGCTGGTTCGGCCTGCGCGGCTGGCACTGGCTGTTTATCATCGAAGGATTCCCGGCGATTGTGCTGGGGGTGCTGGCTTTCTTCCTGCTCAGCAACCGTCCGGAAAATGCCCACTGGCTGACCAGCGAACAGCGCAACTGGCTGAGCGGCAAACTGGCTGAAGAGAATGCACAGCGTAAAGCGATTGGTCATATCACGCTGTGGCAGCTGCTGCGCCACAAGCATATCTGGGTGATGGCGCTGATTTACGCCGGCGCGTCGGCAGCGGGTTCGACGCTGAGCGTCTGGTCACCGCAGCTGCTGAAATCATTTGGCCTGGATAACTTCACCACCGGTTTGATGAATGCGATCCCGTATGGTCTGGCATCGATTCTGATGATTGTCTGGGGCCGTAGTTCGGACCGCAGCGGTGAGCGTCGCTGGCACACCGCGCTGACGCTGTTCCTGATTGCCGGTGGACTGCTGGCGGCGTTCCTGACCGATACGCTGGCGGGCAGCGTGGTGATTCTGTCACTGGTGCTGATTGGTGCTTACTCGATGAAAGGGCCGTTCTGGGCGCTGGCCTCGGGCTGGATGTCCTCAACCACCGCAGCGGCCGGTCTGGCTGCTATCGGCGCGATGGCCAACCTGATTGGTGGCGGGCTGATGGTGAACGTTTACGGCATCATCAATGAGAAAACCGGCAGCCATGCGATGGCGATGATTCCTCTGGCGCTGCTGTGTGCGGCGGGCGGCATTGCGGTATTGCTGATGGGACGCAGCAAAAAGCTGCACGTTGAAGCGGAACAGCCGGTGGCCAGCACCGGGAAATAATCTCATGAGCCTGTGCCAGGGAGGGCACGTATCTGGCTCATCACGTCTGCCGTTATCCTGCTTTCATCCTGTAAAACATCCGTTTCCCGATGCGCCACAGGCACACCGGGAAACGCGGCGTTATTATCTCTGCTCAGCGCTGCGCTGGCGCCACGGATCTTTCACCATGGCGACCGCCAGTGCGCCAATCATCAGGACTGCCGCCACCGCCAGCAGCGCCCACATAAAGCCGCCGGTAGACTGACGCACATAGCCGATCAGCGACGGGCCGAAGAAGCCGCCGAGATTACCAATCGAGACAATCATGGCTAAGCCGCCTGCGGCGGCATTGCCGGTTAAAAAGCCGGAAGGCAGCGCCCAGAACGAGGCCTGAAACGCCAGAATACCGCTGACGGTGCAGCACAGCGCCAGCATTTTGATCACCGGCGCATCGCTCAGCGCGCTGCACATCAGGGCTAAGGCGGCGATCACCAGCGCGCCGCTGATCCAGCGAATACGGTGCGCTGATGCATTAGCGCGGCGCGCCCACAACAGCATGCTCACGGCACCGCAGACATAGGGCAGCGCGGCAAGAAAGCCGGTTGCCGTATGGCTCACACCGAGCTGTTTGATGATCTGCGGCATCCACAGTCCCACGCCGATCGAACCCACAATGCCGCAAAAGTTAATAAACGCCAGCAGATACAGCAGCGGATTGCGCAGCGCGTCGCGCATCTGGGAACCGTGCGTTGCCGCGATTTGCTGCTGCTCATCGGCCAGCCGGCGGCTCAGCAACTGCTGTTCACGCGGTGCCAGCCAGCGCGCTTTCTCCGGCCGGTCGCTCAGGACAAACAGGCACATGACGCCGAGGATCACCGCCGGTAAGCCTTCAATCAACAGCAGCCACTGCCAGTTACGGATATGCTCATGGCCGGTGATCTGCATCAGCGCGCCGGAAATCGGTGAGCCGATGATATTGGCCACCGGAATGCCGACCAGGAACGCGGCGGTGATTTTGGCGCGCCAGCTGCCAGGGAACCAGTAGGTAAAGAACAGATAGATGCCGGGGGTAAAGCCGGCCTCTGCTACGCCGAGACAGAAGCGCGCAATGGCAAAGCTGACGGGGCCGCTGATGAACGCGGTCGCCATCGAAATCAACCCCCACGAAATCATGATGCGCGCGATCCAGATGCGCGCGCCCACTTTTTGCATGATCAGGTTGCTGGGAATTTCAAACAGGAAATAGCCGATAAAAAACATGCCTGCGCCGAAGCCAAACTGTTCGGCGGTGATGCCGAGATCGGCGTTCATGCCCAGCGCGGCAAAGCTGACGTTGGTGCGGTCAAGGTAGCTGACCACATAGCAGATAAAGATAAACGGCAGAATGCGACGAAAGGCTTTGGCGGCCGCCTGCTCACTGTCCTGGAAATCCTGTTCGCTGAGCGTTTCATGGCGGGGTGGCACCGCAGCCGGCTGAGCCGGCGCAGGGCTGGATGTTGAGTGCAGGGTCATAGTAATCTCCGGTGCGTTCGGATGACGCAGAGTTGTAGTCAGAGAAACGAGGTATCGATGGCCGGCAACGCGCGGCCTGGCGTGTTCTGGGTGCAGGTCAGGATGCTGCCGCTGACCGATTCGGTGATAAACAGCTGGTTAAGGTCGGCCCCGCCGAAGCACAGGTTGGTGGTGGAGCGACCCAGCGGACTGAGCAGAATCTCTTCCGGTTCAGCCAGATCGTTAAGACGCCAGACGCGCCCCAGGCCGGGATTGGCGATCAGCAGTTCGCCGCGCTGATTGATGGTCAGCCCGTCCGGCCCGCTGGGTCCGTGCGAGGTAAAGAACAGTCCAACTTTGCTCACCGAACCATCCGCCAGCAGTGGCACGCGCCACACGCAGTTGCCGCGCGTCATCGCCACGTAGAGGATTTTCTCATCCGGCGAAAGCACCAGGCCGTTCGGGCTCGGGCAGTTATCCAGCAGCAGATCCAGCCGGCCATCCGGACTGAGCCGATAGACGCGTCCGCTGGCATCGTGCAGCCCGGTCTGGCCCTGATCGGTAAAATAGAGATTGCCGCGACTGTCAGGCGTTAAATCGTTGACGCCGCGAAAGCTTTCGCTATTACGCCGCGTCAGCCACGGCGTGATAGTGGCGCTGCTGATTGACAGCTTCATCAGGCCGTTACGGTAATCGGTGATGATCAGCGTGTCCGGATCGGTCAGCTTCATGCCGTTGGGCTCACCGTCATACTGCACCACCAGCTCCCAGTTGCCGCTCATATCGACGCGAAAGATGCGGCCATAGGGAATGTCGGTGACATACAGACAGCCGGAGGGATGCCACACCGGGCCTTCGAGAAAGGAGTCGGTAAGCTGGCCGCCGCGATTGGCGGCAGCCCAGACATTGCCGGCGTCCGGCCGGCGAAACGCTTCAGGCAGGCGCGAAAACAGCGTTAACTCGCGCACCTCCGGTACGGTGAGCACGGTCATGATACCGCCTCCTGCTCCTGCAGAACCTGCAACGCGTTGCGCGCGGCACCGGTGCCCATGCGCACGTAAGCATTGTCGCTCACGCCACCAATGTGCGGCGTAATAATCACATTGTTGAGCGACTGCCACAGATGCGGTGCAGTCAGCGGCTCGCTGGTGAAGCTGTCCAGTCCGGCGGCACGCAGCGTGCCGTTTTGCAGCGCGGTCGCCACCGCCTGATCGTCAATCAGTCCGCCGCGCGCGGTGTTGACCAGAATCGCGCCAGGCTTAAAACGGGCGAGGGCGGCCGCGTTGATCATCTGGTGATTGCTGTCCGTCAGCGGACAGTGCAGCGACACCACATCGGCACGGCTGTACAGTTCATCCAGTGATTCAACCGCTTCACAGCCAGCCGGCAAGGTTTGCGCATAAGGATCGTGGGCCAGCACCTGCATACCGAAGGCCTGGCCGATGCGCGCCACGCGGCTGCCGATGGCACCCAGACCGACCAGGCCGAGCGTGCGTTCTTCCAGCTCCAGCGATTTATGCTGCGCTTTATCCCAGTGCCCGTCGCGCATCCGGCGGTCCAGCTGCGGCACGGATTTAGCACAGGCGAGGATTAGCGCCCACGCATGCTCCGACACGGCGGCGGCATTGGCGCCTACTGCCGCGCGGACCGCAATCTGGCGTTCCGCCGCCGCCTGCTGATCGATAACGTCGATACCGCTGCCGTGCTTGGAGATCACGCGCAGCGCCGGCGCGGCGTCCATGATGCGCCCGTTGATTTTGCCATAGCGCACAATGATCGCCTGAGGATTATGGCGCTCGCACAGCGCGATCAAATCGGCTTCCTGCGGCTGGCGTCCGGCATAAATCAGCTGATAGTCCTGCAGCAGCTCGACGGCTTCAGCAGCCAGGTCGCTGCCGGTGATGAGGATAGTTTTTACGTTGCTCATTACAGCGATTCTCCTTCTGCTAACATACCCGCCGCGCGCAGGGCACCTTCCAGCCAGCCCGGACGCAAATCGCCCTGCTTAATACCCGCGATGCGGCGCGTTTCGGCGTCCAGCTTCTTCGCCGCCAGGGCAATGATGCGTTCCACATCCTGTTTAGCGATCACCACCACGCCATCGGCATCGCCGACCACCAGGTCGCCCGGCTCAATCGACGCACCGGCCACCGACACCGGATGGTTCACGCGTCCGGGAATACTTTTGGTAGGGCCGCTCGGGTTGAGGCCGGCCGCAAACACCGGATAGCTGCCCTGCGCGAGGGCGTCAGCATCACGCACCGCGCCATCAATGATGATGCCGGCGATGCCGGACGCTTCGGCCTGGGTAGCCATGATTTCACCCAGCAGCGCGCAACTGATGTCGCCTTTGCCGTCCACCACCAGCACATCACCCGGCTGGGCGATAGCCAGCGCTGCGTGAATCGCCAGGTTATCGCCCGGACGCACTTCCACCGTGATGGCCGGCCCGGCGACTTTCATCTGCGGCGACAGCGGCTTAACGCGGCCATGCAGGGTGCCGCGACGACCGGCGACATCGGCCAGAATCGCCGCCTGGAATGCGGCGGCCTGGCTGACGGACAGGGCGCTGACGCGCTCGATGTTGCGGTTGATCAAGTTATTTGCAGACACAGACATAATTCACCTCGTGGTTTGTTTTACCTGGTACAACAATGTTGTACAATATAAAACAACTATATCGACGATCTGACGCCGCATGCCAGTGTTACGAAGGTGTTTGTGATGTAAACACGATGTGACTCACAGTTTTCAGGTACACTCAGGACGGCACAAATCAGGAGGAAAAAATGGGAAATGAAGGCGTTAATGCGGTGGAGAAGGCGTTGTCGCTGCTGGATTGTTTTAAGCCGGGCGAAGAGAGCCTGTCGCTGACTGCGCTGTCGCAGCTTTCCGGCTATCACAAAACCACTGTCTATCGTCTGATGAACTCGCTGGAAAGGATGGGCTATGTGGTGCGCAGTGACAGCGGTGTCTACACGCTCGGCCCGCGTCTGTTATACCTCGGCAAGCTTTATGAGCAATCATTCCATCTGGCCAGCGTGGTGCAGCCGGAATTGCAGGCGCTGGCAACGGCGACCAACGAGAGCGCCAGCTGGTACGTACTGGATAACGGCCAGCGTCTGTGCCTGTTTCGTGCTGAATCGTCTGATGGCCTGCGTCATACGCGCCTGCCGGGGACGATTTTTCCGCTCGATAACTCAGCCATCAGTAAGGTGCTGCGTTTCTGGGGCATGAATGAAAATCTCTTCGATGCGCTGCCGTCGCTGCCAATATTCAGTTCGGGCGCGCGCGATCCGCACATCGCGGCCTTTGCCGTACCGGTATTCGCCGAAAATGACCGGCTGACCGCTGCGCTGGCGCTGACCGGCCCGGTTTCGCGTCTGACGCTGAATCGCAAAGATGAAGAGTTAGGTGTGTTGATGCGCGAAGCGGCTGCACGCCTGTCAGCCAAACTGGGCGCGCGCAAAGCATTTTGTGATGCGGTTTATGCGGCTAAGTAAGGCTGCGCATTAATCACTCACCGGCGGGCCAGCAGGCCTGCCGCACTCCTTCGGATTTTTCAAAGCAACACCTCAGTTAATGCTGTTTTCCCTGCTGCGCTAAGCCCGGTATACCTTGCGGAAACCAATTAAACGCTGGCAGGCATCATGAGCACCCATACCCGCATCCGCAAATTCAACACCAAAGATACCTATCCTAATCAGTCGCTGGACAACGACCTGTGTCAGGCCGTGCGCGCCGGCAACACCGTTTACGTGCGTGGCCAGATTGGCACCGACTTCGAAGGCAACCTGGTGGGGCTGGGCGATCCGGCAGCGCAGGCCGAGCAGGCGATGAAAAACGTGAAGCAACTGCTCGAAGAAGCGGGCAGCGACCTGTCGCACATCGTGAAAACCACCACCTACATCATCGACCCGCGCTATCGCGAGCCGGTGTATCAGGTGGTCGGCAAGTGGCTGAAAGGCGTGTTTCCCATCTCCACCGGTCTGGTGATCTCGGGACTGGGCCAGCCGCAGTGGCTGATGGAGATCGACGTGATTGCGGTGATCCCCGACGACTGGCAGCCGCAATAAGGAGCATCGCATCATGACGTTATCGATTGTTGGACGCTGTGCGCAAACCGGCCAGCTGGGCATTGCGGTCAGCTCGTCGAGTATTGCGGTCGGCGCACGCTGTCCGTGGCTGCGCGCCGGTGTCGGCGCGGTCTCCACACAGAACATCACGCTGCCGGCGCTGGGCCCGCGCATCCTTGATCGTCTGAGTCAGGGCGAGACGGCGCAGCAGGCGCTGCAGAGCGGCCTTGCCAGCGATGACTTTTTTGATTATCGCCAGCTTACGGTGCTGGCGGCCGACGGCAGCAGTGCCTGCTTCAGCGGAACGCACACGCTGGGGGTGAATCACGCGCTGTGCGGCAGCGACTGCGTGGCGGCCGGTAATTTGCTGGCGAATCCCGAGGTGATTGCGGCGATGGTCAGCGCGTTTACGCAGCAGCCGGGCGAACTGGCCGCACGGTTAATCGCGGCCATGCAGGCCGGGATGGCCGCCGGAGGTGAAGCCGGGCCGGTTCATTCGGCGGCGCTGGCAGTGGTGGGCGAACCGTCGTGGCCGCTGGTTGATCTGCGCGTTGACTGGACGGAGGGCGATCCCATCGCAGAACTTCATCAGCTGTGGCTGGCCTATCAGCCGCAGATGCAGGATTACCTGACGCGCGCGCTCAATCCCACGCTGGCACCCCGTTACGGCGTGCCGGGTGATGAATAAGCGTGAGGAGACGCGATGTTGACCAGCCGTAACCTGCTCGAACATCTGGTGGCTTTCGACACCACCAGCCGCGAATCCAACCTGGCGCTGATCGATTTCTGCTGGCGCTACCTCAGCGGGCTGGGCGTGACCTGTGAACTGATGCACAACGCAGAACGCAGCAAGGCCAATCTCTATGCGCGGCTCGGGCCAGCCGGCAGCGGCGGGGTGATGCTATCGGGTCACAGCGATGTGGTGCCGGTTGATGGCCAGACGTGGACGGTGCCGCCGTTTGCGCTCACCGAACGTGACGGCAAGCTGTACGGACGCGGCACGGCAGACATGAAAGGCTTTCTCGCCTGCATGCTGGCTGCTGTGCCGCATTTTCTCGCCCAGCCGCTGCGTCAGCCGCTGCATCTGGCTATCTCCTATGACGAAGAGGTGGGTTGCCTCGGCGTGCGCTCGCTGGTGAAGGCGCTGGCGCAGCGCAGCGATCGACCGGCGATCTGCCTGATTGGCGAGCCGACAGAACTGCGTCCGGTGCTGGGCCACAAAGGCAAGCTGGCAATGCGCTGTGAAGTGCAGGGCGCGGCCTGCCACTCGGCGTACGCGCCGCAGGGCGTTAATGCGATTGAATACGCCGCGAAGCTGATCCAGCGCTTAACCGTCATCGGTGAACGTCTGGCGGTGCCGGATCGGCAGGATGCGCGCTTCGATCCGCCATTTACCACCGTGCAAACCGGGGTGATCCACGGCGGACGCGCGCTGAATATCGTGCCTGACGCCTGCAGTTTTGATTTCGAAGTACGCACGCTGCCGCAGGAGGATGCGCAGCAGGTGGCAGAGGAGCTGGTGGCGTATGCGCAGCAGACGCTGGAGCCGCAGATGCGCGCGGTGCAGCCCGCCAGCGCCATCCGCTTCTCGCCGCTCAGCGCCTATCCCGGGCTGGATACCGCCGCGCACAGTGCCGCGGCACAGCTGATTGCCCGGCTGAGCGGCAGCGACAGCTTCGGCACCGTAGCGTTTGGCACTGAAGGAGGACTGTTTGCCGCCGCCGGCATCCCCTGTGTGGTGTGCGGTCCCGGCAGTATGGAGCAGGGCCATAAGCCCGACGAATTTATCACCCTCGCACAGCTGGACGCCTGTGACAGCCTGTTACGCCGGCTGGCGACCTGGATGTGCGAATGAACCCGCGACGAGCCACCCCGTCCGAATCCGGAGATTGTATGGTCAGTGCAGAAGTAACCCCGTTTCCGCAGCCGCTGTCATCGGCACCGCATAAGGCCAACGTGGCGGTGCAGCTGGATGGCGTCCTGAAGCGCTTTGGTGATGCCATCGCGCTGCATAAAATTTCTCTCACCATCCACGAAGGTGAGTTCATTACGCTGCTCGGCCCGTCCGGCTGCGGCAAAACCACGCTGCTGAACCTGATGGCCGGCTTTGCCGAAGCCGACGGCGGTGAGATTTTTATCGATGGCGAACTGGTGACAGAAATCCCGCCCTATCAGCGCGAGATCGGCATCGTGTTTCAGAACTACGCGCTGTTTCCGCACATGACGGTGGAGAAAAATGTCGGCTACGGCTTGCGTATGCGCGGCGTGCCGAAAGCGGAGATCGCCGAGCGGGTCGGGCAGGCACTGGCGCTGGTGAAGCTGGCGGGTTACGGCCAGCGCAAGCCGCGTGAACTGTCCGGCGGGCAGCAGCAGCGCGTGGCGCTGGCACGCGCGCTGGTGATTCGTCCCAAAGTGTTGCTGCTGGATGAGCCGTTCTCCGCGCTGGACAAAAATTTGCGTTTATCCATGCAGGTCGAGCTGAAAGCGATTCAGCGCAAACTCGGCGTGACCACGGTCTTTGTTACCCACGATCAGGGCGAAGCGCTGAGCATGAGCGACCGCGTGGTAGTGATGTCGGCCGGTCACGTGCGCCAGATTGGGCCGCCGGATGAGATCTATCGCCGCCCGCAGGATCCGTTTGTCGCCAGCTTCGTTGGTGACGTGAATATTCTGCCGGGCCGCTACGCCGGCCGCGACACCAGCGCGCTGCTGGAGCTGGGCGGCAACACGCTGCGCCTGCCGGCCAAACGGGTGCAGGCCAGCGTCGGCGACCGGCTCGATGTGTATGTGCGTCCGGAAAATGTGCAGCTGGCGCCGCTCGGTCCGCAGGCGCTGCTCAGTGCCACGGTACTGACACACGTGTTTCAGGGCGATCACGTTGACGTGCACCTCGATATCCCGGCGCTCGGCAGTGCCTCACTGTTTGCCCGTCAGTCCGGACTGGAGGCGCTGACGCGCTGGCCGGTCGGCAGCGTGGTGGGGCTGACTTTTGATGATGAGGGCGTTTGTGCCTTCGCCAGCGACGCACAGGGTTAACGCATGACAACGGAAACCATGACGGCGATCATCGCCGCACAGCCGGGTGGTGCAGAGGTGCTGACTGCGGTGCAGCGTCCGGTGCCGCAGCCGGGACCGGGCGAAGTGTTGCTGCGCGTGGTCAGCGCAGGGGTTAACCGGCCTGATATTCTGCAGCGCAACGGCATGCCACCGCCGCCAGGCTGCAGCGATATCCTCGGGCTGGAAGCGGCGGGCGTCATCGTTGCGCTCGGCGCAGGCGTCAGCGAACTGCAGCCGGGCATGGCGGTGATGGCGCTGCTCAGCGGCGGCGGTTATGCACAATACTGCGTGGCGCGCGCCGACCTGTGCCTGCCGGTGCCGGACACGCTGCCGCTCAGCCACGCGGCGGGGTTTCCCGAAGCCGCGTTTACCGTCTGGCACAACCTGTTTGAGCTGGGCCGTCTGATGCCGGGCGACAGCGTGCTGATTCACGGCGCGGCCAGCGGCGTGGGCACGCTGGCGATCCAGTGCGCCCAGGCTTGTGGCGCACGGGTGATTGCCACCGCTGGCGGTGCGGAGAAAATTGCCGCGCTGCAGCAGCTGGGCGTCTGGCGCGCCATCGATCGCCATAGCGAAGATTTTGTGGCGGTGATTCAGACGCTGACCCGGGAACGCGGCGTGGATGTGGTGCTGGATAACGTCGGCGGCGACTACATTGCGCGCAACCTCAGTGTGCTGGCAGCGGGCGGGCGGCACGTCAGCCTCGCCTTTATGCAGCGGGCCACGGTGGAGATCGATTTACAGCTGATCATGCGCAAAGGCTTAAGCCTGACCTCTTCCACGCTGAGACCGAAAAGCGCGGCGGAAAAAGCGCGTCTGGCGCAGTGCGTGCGCGCCCATCTGCTGCCTTTACTGGCCGCCGGGCGCATCACGCCGCAGGTGCATCAGCGATTGCCACTGACGGCCGCCGCGCAGGCGCACCGCATCCTCGAAGCCAATGCCAATATCGGTAAAGTGCTGCTGCTGCCAGATGCGGAGGCTATGCCATGATGGAACTCTATTACGCCTCTACCTCGCCTTACGTGCGAAAAGTGATGGTGTGCGCCCGGCTGCTGGGTCTGGCGCCGGAGATCACCCTGCTGGCGTCGGCGGCGCACCCCATCGAGCGCGATGCGCGCATTGCCGCGTTTAATCCGCTGGCCAAAGTGCCGGCGCTGCGCACCGAACAGGGACTATGTTTATACGACAGCCGGGTGATCTGCGAATACCTTAACCAGCGCGCTGCGGGCCAGCTGCTGCCGACAGACGGCGAGGCACGCTGGCTGTGCCTCACGCGCCAGGCGCTGGGTGATGGGCTGCTGGACGCCGCGCTGCTGGCGCGCTACGAAACCAGCGCCCGCCCGCTGGAAAAGCAGTGGTCAGCGTGGCGCGATGCGCAGCTGACCAAAGTGGCGGCTGCGCTGGCGGCCATTGAGCAGCAGGCGGAGGCGTTCAGCCGCACGCCCGACGATCTCGGGTTGATCGCCATCGGCTGCGGATTGGGCTACCTCGACTTCCGTTTTGCTGAACTCAACTGGCGCGCCACGCATCCGCAGAGCGCCGCCTGGTTTGCCCTTTTTGACGCGCACCCGGCGATGGCCGCGACGCGCCCGCACCTGTAACGGAGCCGCCATGTCTCAGATTTTCTTTCTCAATGGGCCGAATGCCAATCTCTACGGCATGGATCGCCACGGTACCTACGGCAGCGACAGTTTCGCCAGCATCGGCGAGCGCTGTCAGCGGCGCGCCGACGCGCACGGCCTCAGGCTGCAGTTTCGTCAGAGCAATCATGAAGGGGTGCTGGTGGACTGGATTCAGGAAGCGCGCCAGCAGGCAAACGGGCTGATCATCAATGCCGCCGGGTTGTCGTATCGCTCGGTACCGATTCTGGATGCGCTGCTGATGTTTGATGGCCCGATCATCGAAGCGCACATGAGCAATCTCTGGCAGCGCGAGCCGTTTCGTCATCAGTCGCTGGTATCGAAAGCCGCCACCGGCGTGATCGCCGGGCTGGGCGCGCTGGGTTATGAACTGGCTATCGATGCGCTGGCGACGCTGCTTCAGGAGCCCAGCGCATGACGACTCTGGTGTTTTACAGCGAGTTCGACAGCTTTGAGGCGTGGTCGGCGCTGCTGGCACCGCAGTTACCGGATGTCGCTATCTGCCGTGCCGATCAGGTTGCGGATGCCGATAGCGTGCAGTTTGCGCTGGCGTGGAAGCCGCCGCGCGGCTTTTTTGCCCCGTATCGCCAGCTGAAATTGCTGGTGAATCTGGGCGCGGGCGTCGACTCGCTGGTAGGGCGCGACGACCTGCCTGACATCCCGATCGTCCGGCTATCGGACCCGGATATGGCGCGCATGATGGCCGGTTACGTGCTGTTTGCCGTGCTGCGTTACGCGCGTGACATACCGGCATTTGAGCGCGCACAGCGTGAACATCGCTGGCACTATCTGCATCCGCGCGAGCCGGCGTCGATTCGCGTGGGCGTGTTGGGGCTGGGCGAACTGGGTGCGTATGCGGCGCGCGAGCTGGCGCGTCAGGGCTTTGACGTGCGCGGCTGGTCGCGGTCGCCCAAAGCGCTGGACGGCATTCACTGCGTCAACGGTGCGCAGGCGCTGGATGCGTTTCTGTCCAGCAGCGACATTCTGGTGGTGATGCTGCCGCTCACGCCGGAAACTCACGGTTTGCTGGATGCGCAGCGTCTGGCGCGGTTGCCACCGGGCTGCGCGCTGATCAACGTGTCGCGCGGCGCGATTGTCGATCAGCCCGCGCTGACCGCGGCGCTGCAGAGCGGACAGATCGGGCACGCCACATTAGACGTGTTTGATCGCGAGCCGCTGCCGCCCGACGATGCGCTGTGGGGCATGGAGAATGTGCTGATTACGCCGCATCTGGCGTCGGTAGCGATCCCGGCCAGCGCCGCGCGTCAGGTGGCTGATAACATCCAGCGGGTGATGCGCGGCGAGCCGGTGCTCAACCAGGTGTTTCCCGCGCGGGGTTACTGAGCGCGTCAGGCGACGCGCACCACCTGCGGGTCGAAGTAGCTTGGCGCGGCCATGCCGGGAATGTATTGATCGGAGATGAACATGCGGCAGCGTTCGGCGAAGGCGTTGACCACCATCGACTGCTGCACGTGGGCCACCGTGGCGTATCCCAGCAACATCGGCCGGTTCACGCCGGCAAGGCGCACGCGGATCACCCGTTTGCCATCCTGCGACAGATTGGCTTTGGGCCGCACATTGGCGATGCCAAATCCCACGCCGTTGGCCACCATCGCGCGTACCACTTCCATATTGCCAGAGCGCATCACAATGTTGGGCGTGACGCCCGCTTCGCTAAACAGGCTGAGAAAATATTCGCGGCTCCATGGCATATCCAGCAGCACCATCGGCACCGTAGCGAGATCCTGAATGGTCACCGCAGACTGACTGGCAAACGGGTGATGTTCGCCGACCATCACATACGGCGGCAGCTGCGCCAGCGACTGAAACGCGATGTCGCTGGCC
This sequence comes from Pantoea sp. GM_Pan_4, assembly GCF_026541005.1. Lineage (NCBI taxonomy): Bacteria > Pseudomonadati > Pseudomonadota > Gammaproteobacteria > Enterobacterales > Erwiniaceae > Pantoea > Pantoea sp. GM_Pan_4. The sequence goes on along the minus strand of NZ_JALNUZ010000014.1, from coordinate 14,490 downwards.
GGCACCAGATCGTAGGTCAGCGCGATATCGATATCGGCGGCGCGCAGCTGTTTCAGCAGCTGTTCATGATTGCCCTCCACCAGCGTGATGCGCACACCGGGGAAGGCGCGGCCAAAGCCAAATACCAGCTCCGGCGTCAGCATCGGGGCCAGCGTGTCGAGACAGCCGACGCGCAGCGGGCCGCGCACGTTGTTCAGCGACTCTGAGGCGATGGTATACAGATTCGACATCTGTTCCAGAATCAGCTTCGCCTCTTTTAATACCTGATGGCCAATGGCGGTGAGCGACACGCCCTGCGCGTGGTGGCGCACAAACAGCTGCACCCCCAGCTCGGATTCGATGTGAGTAATGGCGGCCGAGATCGACGGTGACGACACGTGAATACGTTCGGATGCGCCAATAATGCTGCCGGCTTCGCCGGACGCGACGAAGTATTCCAGCTGGCGCTGGGTGATGCGACTGAGCATGCAGATTCTCCTGGTGTCGCCAGCGCGATCTTGTCGCGCCGGCTTTTCTATTTACCCCTGTTTCCATGCATTTATCATGCCGGACAGCGAATAGCAGCATAATCCCCTGCCTGACGCTTCACGCCCATTCGCTTCTGCCTCACCAGGGCTTAAGAAAATCCGTTGCAAAGCAGCGACTTTTTTAGCGTCAGAAATTCCGATGCAACGGCGAGGAAAAGGCTGTTTTACCGCAGCAGCGGCCAGCGGCAGAATCGCTGTGACACCTGCTTTTCACTTTCGCACTGTTTTGGCGCAGCGCGCCGTGGCGAATCAACGGTGGTTCAGAGCAGCGATAACAGCCTTTTCATTCACTGGGGACAAAAATATGTTGCGTAAGATGTGTGCCTTAACGTTGTTAACCACGGGAATTCTGAGCGCAGGGAATGCCATGGCCGCCGACAAGCTGATTGTCAGCACCTGGGGCGGCAGCTTTAAAGATCTGATCGATCAAACCATCGCTAAAGAGTTCACCAAAGAGACCGGCGTCGAAGTGCAGTTCGTCACCGGCGGCACCATCGATCGCCTCAACAAAGCCAAACTGGCGGGCGGTTCGCCGGAAACTGACGTGACCTTTACCACCGCGCACGTCGGCTATCTGTATGCCAACAGCGGCCTGTTCGAGAAGCTCGACATGAGCAAAATCCCTAACGCGGTCAACCTGGTGCAGCAGGCGAAAGTCAGCCCGTATCACCTTGGCGTGTGGGGCTACGTCTACACCATTGGCTACCGTCCGGATTTGGTGCCGAAAGGGGAAACCTTCACCAGCTGGAACGACCTGTGGAAACCGGAGCTGAAAGGCACGCTGGCGCTGCCCGACTGGGATCCAAGCCACATCATCGCCGTGGCCGCCAAACTCTCCGGCAGCGATGCGGCGCACTGGCAGCAGGGCCAGGCGAAGCTGAAAGCGCTGATTCCTAACATCAAATCGTTCTACACCGATGATGCCAACAGCCAGCAGCTGATCTCCACCGGAGAAACGCCGGTGCAGGTGATGCTGTCGATGAACGCCTACAGCATGATTGCGGAAGGGGTCAACATCAAGCTGGCGATACCGAAAGAGGGCGCGATCCTCGGCGTGGATACCGTCGGCATCAATAAAGGCAGCAAACATACCGATCTGGCGTACAAGTTCATCAACATCGCGCTGAAACCGGAAATACAGCAGCAGGTGGCGAAGATCTATCGCGGTAGCCCCACGGTGACCAACGCGCATATCGATCCGGAGCTGGCGAAGCTGCCAGGTATGCTGACCACGCCGGCGCAGTGGAATGCCACCATCAATACCGATCCCCAACTGCGTGCGGAGAAAACTGCCGAGTGGCGTCAGTGGTTCTCTGAAAACATCATGTCTCACTGATTGTCCTGGTGCTGCGGCGGGGCGGGTGCCTCGCCGTAGCCGGTAACACCTATGCAGGCAGTAACGTCCATGACGAAAAAACCGACATTTTTACCCTGGTTCATTCTTCCCGCCACGCTGACCGCGATGGGGCTGGTCGTCGCGATGTTTGCGGTGATGCAGTTCAGCGTGCGCGCGTACATCCCCGGCTCGCTGGATGTCGGCGGCTTTACGCTGGCCAATTTCAGTGGCCTGTTCAAACGCATCTATGGCGACGCGTTTCTCAATACCGTGCTGCTCAGTGCCAAAACGGCCCTGTTTGGTTTGCTGATGAGTTACCCACTGGCCTATGCGCTGGTGCGCACCCGCACTGCGTGGATCAAATCCACCATTCTGATCATCGCGATTACTCCGCTGTTTCTGGGGGAAGTGGTGCGCACCTATTCGTGGATTATCGTGCTGGGTAATAGCGGCTTTCTTAATAGCCTGCTGCTGGCGCTGGGCATCATCAGCCAGCCGATCCAGTTTATGTTTACCCAGACCGGTGTGGTGGTCGCGCTGGTGCATGTCACCATGCCGATCATGGTGCTGATGCTGGCGACGGCGCTGTCACACATCAATCCGGACTACGAAAAAGCCGCCACCAGCCTTGGTGCCGGGCCGGTACGCGCGCTGCTGACGGTGACCATTCCGCTATCCATTCCCGGCATCATCGCCAGCCTGACCACCGCGTTTGCCTGGACCTTCAGCGCTTTCGCGACGCCCCAACTGATTGGCGGCGGGCGCGTCAGTACCGTGGCTACGCTGGTGTATCAGCTGGGCTTCTCCTCGATGAACTTCCCGTTTGCCGCAGCGCTGAGCATTGCTGGCCTGCTGCTGACCATTCTGCTGCTGCTGGCGCTGAAGCGCATGACGCGCTTCCTGCACGCCATGGGAGGGCACTGATATGACCCGTTCTCACAACGACAAACTGATTGCGCTGCTGGGTAAACTGCTGGTGATCGCCATTCTGGCGTTTGTCATGTTGCCCACCGTCGTGGTGTTTATCTCGTCGTTCAGCAGCACCTCCGTGCTGTTCTTCCCGCCGAAAGGCTGGTCGCTGCGCTGGTTTGAGCGGGCGCTGAGCTACGACGATTTTCGTCACGGCTTCTGGTCCGGACTGATTGTCACAGCATGGGCGTCAACGCTGGCGGTTGTCATCGGTGCCACGCTGGCGATTGCCATCGAGCGCTATCGCTTTCCCTGCAAACAGGTGCTGGAGAGCATTCTGCTGTCACCACTGTTTATTCCGCATTTCACCATTGGCCTCGGCCTGCTGATGCTGGTGTCGCAGCTCAACCTGGGACGCGGCTACGCGCTGGTGATTTTCTGCCACGTAGTGCTGGTGCTGCCGTTCGTGCTGCGCAGCGTCTATGTATCGTTGAAAAATCTCGAGCAGCGGATAGAACTGGCGGCGGCCAGCCTCGGCGCATCGCCGCTGCGCGTGGTATGGACCATTACCGTGCCGCTGATTCTGCCGGGCCTGTTTGGTGGCTGGCTGTTCGCCGCGATTCTCTCATTCAATGAATTTACCGCCTCGCTGTTTATTACCACCCAGGCGACGCAGACGCTGCCGGTGGCGATGTACAACTACGTGCGTGAATTTGCCGACCCGACGCTGGCGGCGCTGTCGGTTATTTATATTGTGGTGACCGCCGCGATGTTAATAATCGCCAATAAATTTTTCGGGCTGGGAAAAATATTAAACGTTGAGGCCGGGCATTAATTTCGCTGTGCCATCGGGCCGCCGTTAAACATGACAACCTGGTGTTAATCGCCAGCGGCGTAATATTTGCGCCGCGCTGGTGGCATGCCAACTATTCGGGGATGACCTATGTCAGTAGAAAAAATCAATACCGTGATTGTCGGAGCGGGCCAGGCGGGTATCGCCATGAGCGAACATCTGGCGCAGATGCAGATCCCGCACGTGGTGCTGGAGCGCAGCCGCATTGCCGAGCGCTGGCGCTCCGAACGCTGGGACTCGCTGGTGGCCAACGGCCCGGCGTGGCACGACCGCTTTCCTTCGCTGAAGTTTGATAACATTTCACCGGAGGCGTTTCCGCCGAAAGAGCGCATGGCGCAGTATTTCGAGGATTACGCAAAGATGCTCAACGCGCCGGTGCGCACCGGGGTTGAAGTACAGCAGGTGACGCGGCTGCCCGGACGCAGCGGCTTCCGGGTGGTGACGTCGGCGGGAGAATTCGACGCGGACAATGTGGTGGCTGCCACCGGGCCGTTTCAGAAACCCGCGTTCCCGGCCATTGTGCCTGAAGGCGCGGTGCCGCAGCAGATCCACTCATCGGCGTACAAAAATCCACAGCAGCTGGCGCCCGGTGCGGTGCTGGTTGTGGGTGCGGGTGCGTCCGGCACCCAGATTGCCGAAGAGCTGCGTCAGGCCGGCCGCGAGGTGTTTCTGTCGGTCGGTGAGCACTACCGCCCGCCACGCGCCTATCGCGACCGTGATTACTGCTGGTGGCTTGGCGCGCTGGGGCTGTGGGACGAAGTGAAAATCAAGCCGAAGAAACAGCACGTGGCCTTTGCCGTCAGCGGCTATGAAGGCGGTAAAACCGTGGATTTCCGCCGGCTGGCCCATATGGGCATTACGCTGGTCGGCATCACCGAGCGCTGGGATAACGGCGTGCTGCGCTTTGCGCCTGGGCTGGCAGAGAATATCGCCGAAGGTGACAGAGCCTATTTCGAGGTGCTGCGCGATGCGGATGCGTACATTGAGCGCAACGGGCTGGATTTACCGGCCGAGCCGCAGGCGTGGGAGCTGTTGCCGGATCCGGACTGCCTGTTAAATCCGCTGATGCAGCTGGACGTGCAGGCGGCGGGCATCAGCACCATTATCTGGGCCACCGGGTTTAAATTTGATTTCAGCTGGCTGCAGGTGGATGCCTTCGATGAACAGGGCCTGCCATTCCACAAGCGCGGTATTTCTGCCGAGCGCGGTATTTATTTCCTTGGCCTGCCCAATCTGGTCAACCGGGCGTCGTCGTTTATTTACGGCGTGTGGCACGATGCGAAATATATTGCCGACCACATCGCGCTGCAAAATGCCTATTCGGATTACGTAAAATCGTAATTATTTTCCAGGTGCGCATGAATGCGCACCCTACGGAAGATTCACAAAGCCCTCACGTACTGTTGTCTTGCAACCTTTGAATTAGCACGATAAATCGTGCCGCTACATCAGGTGCGGCTGGAAGGTGCAGTAATCACAACGCGCACAAACCGTAGCGGCGCAATTGATTGCGCATTGAGCAGCAGCGCAGCGGACAACCAGCACGATAAATCGTGCCGCTACACCAGGTGCGGCTGGAAGGTGCAGTAATCACAACGCGCACAAACCGTAGCGGCGCAATTTATTGCGCAACAGGCAGCAGTGCGATGGACAACCAGCACGATAAATCGTGCCGCTACAACAGGTGCGGCTGGAAGGTGCAGTATTCACAGCGCGCACAAACCGTAGCGGCGCAATTTATTGCGCAACAGGCAGCAGTGCGATGGACAACCAGCACGATAAATCGTGCCGCTACAACAGGTGCGGCTGGAAGGTGCAGTAATCACAACGCGCACAAACCGTAGCGGCGCAATTTATTGCGCATCGGGCAGCAGCGCAGCGGACAACTAGCACGATAAATCGTGCCGCTACACCAGGTGCGGTTGCAAGATGCAGTAATCACAACGCGCACAAACCGTAGCGGCGCAATTTATTGCGCAACAGGCAGCAGTGCGATGGACAACCAGCACGATAAATCGTGCCGCTACACCAGGTGCGGTTGCAAGGTGTAGAAAACACAGCGCGCACAAACCGTAGCGGCGCAATTTATTGCGCAACCTGACATAGCAATCATCAGATTCCAGATAAAAAAATGCCGATGGGCGATTGCTCGCGCACCGGCATCGGTTCGATTGACTCAGCGATGGCCTATTACAGCGCCATATCCTGCTTCGCGGACTCTTCGCGCGGTTTGGCCTGCGCAGGTGCCGACTGCTGATCGTCCATGTTAATCACTGGCGGTTTGGTCAGCTGCAGCACGGATGCGGTGTTATCCCATACCTGCTGGGTCAGCGCGGTGTTGCCGTTCAGCTTCTGGCCGAAGCTTGGCACGATAGCGCGGATCTTCTGCTGCCACTCCGGTGACGCGAACTGCTGCGGGAACAGCTTCTGCATCACGTTCAGGGTGATCGGTGCCGCGGTAGATGCACCCGGTGAAGCACCCAGCAGGGCCGCCACGGTTTTCTGCTGATCGGTCACGATTTCGGTACCCAGCTTCAGCACGCCGCCTTTCTCAGCATCTTTCTTGATGATCTGCACACGCTGGCCGGCCTGAATCAGTTTCCAGTCCTCTTTACGCGCGTTCGGGTAGTACTCTTTCAGCGCGGCAAAGCGGTCGTCATCGTTCAGCATCACCTGACCAATCAGGTATTTCACCAGGTCAAAGTTATCGATGCCCACGTGCGTCATCGGCATGAAGTTGCTGGTGGTGGTGGCGCTCAGCAGATCAAACAGCGAACCGTTCTTCAGGTATTTGGTTGAGAACGTGGCGAACGGCCCAAACAGCACCACTTTTTTACCGTCGAGGTTACGGGCATCAATGTGCGGTACCGACATTGGCGGTGCGCCTACGGAAGCCTGACCATATACTTTCTGCAGGTGACGGCTGGTGATTTCCGGGTTTTCGGTCATCAGGAACGAACCGCCCACCGGGAAACCGCCGTAGTTATCGGCTTCAGGAATACCGGTTTTTTGCAGCAGCTTGATCGCCGCACCGCCCGCGCCGATGAATACGTATTTCGCATCCACTTCACGGTTTGCGCCGCTCTTCACGTCTTTGATGGTGACGTGCCAGGAGTTGTCGCTGTTGCGTTTGAAATCGGTGACTTCAGAGGAAGTTTCCAGCTTGAAGTTCTGATCTTTCTGCAGGCTGCCGATCAGCTGACGGGTAATTTCACCGTAGTTCACATCGGTACCCACCGGCGTCCAGGTGGCGGCCACTTTTTGATTCGGATCGCGACCTTCCATTACCAGCGGTGCCCACTGCTCGATCTGCTTGTGATCGGTAGAGAACTTCATGCCCTGGAACAGGGTGGTTTTCTGCAGCGCCGCATAGCGCTTGGTCAGATATTCGACATTTTTGTCGCCCCAGACAAAGCTCATGTGCGGGGTGGAGTTGATGAACGAACGCGGATCGTGCAGCACGCCACGCTGTACCTGGCTGGTCAGGAACTGGCGGGTAATCATGAACGATTCATTGATTTCCAGCGCCTTGCTCACATCGATGGAACCGTCTGCACGCTCTGGCGTGTAGTTCAGCTCCATGTTGGCAGAGTGGCCAGTACCGGCGTTATTCCAGCCGTTGGAGGATTCCAGCGCGACGCCGTCGAGACGCTCAACCATCAGTTGTTTCCAGCCCGGTTGCAGCTCCTGCAGCCAGGTACCGAGCGAGGCGCTCATGATACCGCCGCCAATCAGCAGCACGTCGGTTTTTTCTGGTGCGTTCTCAGCGTGAACCGCTGAAGAGACAAGCAGTGCCGTCAGCGAAAGCGCGGACACAAGTTTTTTGGTCTGAGTCATGCCAGTCCTGTTTATTCTTTGCAGATGAACGTTAAAAATTCGGTTGGCAAATTAAAAGATTGTTACGAAAAGATTAACTTGTTTTTAGTTAATTAACTATTGATGGCAATTAATTAACTTTCATAAAAGCGGGATGGCGAAATAAACGGCAGGAATACAGCAGCAATGCGGGAAAAAGCAACAATATATCCGCTAACGGAGCGCGGTTATTATTTATAACCACGGGCACGACTTAGGTCAAATTAAATCCGCTGCCGCGATGACAAATCATGCACTATCACTGCACGGAGCGTGTTGATGATCTGACGCCGAATGGGTTTACCCTAAGGTCTCTGATGGCTTGTTTAACTTTCGCGTGGACATGAGCATGGCGGGCAAAACCCTGTATGAAAAGCTGATCGAACAGCATGTGGTACGTCACCTGGACGATGAGGGGCACGTGCTGCTCTACATCGACCGGTCAATCCTCAATGAATACACCAGCCCGCAGGCGTTTAGCGGTCTGCGCGACCGGTCGCGGCGCGTGCGCCATCCGGCCACCATTCTACTCAACGTTGACCACGTGAACCCGACGCGGCCGGTGCGCGATGCGGCGATGACCGACGCAGGCGGTCAGCTGCAGGTCGATTACTTCCGCAAAAATGCGGAGCACTTTGGCATTGAACTGTTTGACGTGCTCGACCCGCGACAGGGCATTGAACATGTGGTGGCGCACGAGCAGGGGCTGGTGATGCCGGGGATGGTGATTGCCGCCGGCGACAGCCATACCACCACTTACGGGGCGTTTGGCGCGCTGGGGTTTGGCATCGGCACCTCGGAAATCGAGCACCTGCTGGCGACACAGACATTGATTTATCGCACGCTGAAAACCATGCGCGTTGAAGTTACCGGCGAGCTGCCGTTTGGCTGCGCCGCCAAAGACATCGTGCTGGCGTTGATCGAACAGATTGGCGCATCCGGCGCTACGGGGTATGCGATTGAGTTTACCGGCAGCGCGATCGATGCGCTGAGCATGGAAGGGCGTATGACGCTGTGTAACATGGCAGTGGAAGCCGGTGCGCGCGGGGCGATTATCGCGCCGGATGACAAGGTCTACGCTTACATTGCCGGCAAACCGCAAATGCCGGTGGGCGAGCTGTGGCAGCAGGCGCTGGCCGAGTGGCGCACGTTGCGCAGCGATGATGATGCGGTATTTGAGCGGCAACTGACCATTGATTGCAGCGATCTGGAACCGAAAGTCACCTGGGGCATCAGCCCGGATCAGGCCTGCGCCATCAGCGGCCACGTGCCCAATCCGGCTGACGAACCCGATCTGGTGAAACAGCAGGCGATTAAAAATGCACTGCACTACATGGGGCTGCAGGCCGGCACGCCGCTGGCCGACATTGCCATCACCCACGCGTTTATCGGCTCCTGCACCAATGGGCGCATTGAAGATTTGCGCGCTGCGGCAGCAGTGATTGGCACCCGAAAAATCGCGCCGCACGTGCGCGGCATCATTGTTCCGGGCTCAACCCAGGTGCGGCAGCAGGCGGAGGCGGAAGGGCTGGCGGCCATCTTTATCGACGCCGGCTTCGAGTGGCGTCAGTCGGGCTGCTCGATGTGTCTGGCGATGAACGAAGATGTGCTGGCACCGGGCGATCGTTGCGCATCGGGCACCAATCGTAACTTTGCCGGCCGTCAGGGCGCGGGCGCGCGCACTCACTTAATGAGTCCGGCGATGGTCGCCGCCGCTGCGCTGGCGGGCCATCTGGTTGATGTTCGTCACTATCTGCAATCCGGGGTTTAATATGCAAGCTTTCACTACCATCACCGGCAAGCTGGCACCGCTGCCGGCTGCTAACATCGATACCGATGTGATTATGCCCAAGCAGTTTCTCAAAGGCATTGACCGGCAGGGGCTGGATCGCGGCGTGTTCTTTGACCTGCGCTTTCTGGCCGACGGTGCACCAAACCCTGATTTCATCCTCAATCAGCCGGGCTGGCAGAACGCGACGTTTTTGCTGGTCGGCGCCAACTTTGGCTGTGGCTCCAGCCGCGAACATGCAGTGTGGGGGCTGAATCAGCTGGGCATCCGCGCGATTATCGGCACCAGCTTCGCCGGCATTTTTGACGACAACTGCCAGCGTAACGGCGTGCTGACGCTGAGCCTGAGCGAGGCGGATTATCAGCGTCTGAGCGCGGTGGCCGCCGATGCGCAGCGCAACACCATCAGCGTATCGCTGGAGCAGCAAACCATTCGGTTCGCGGATGAAGTGATTCACTTTACGGTCAGTGCCCTGAAGCGCGAGATGCTGATCGGTGGCGGCAGCGCGGTAGACTGGACGCTGCAATATGAAGCAGATATCCGCCAGTTTGAAGCGCAGCACTTTGCGCAGCGCCCGTGGCTGCAGCGCACCAGGGAGCAACCATGAGTAAGATTATCGACCGCGGCCCGTCGCCGTTTATCGCCGGTTTTACCCTGCAGGATGTGACGCTGGATAATGGCGTTACGCTACGCGTGGCCAGCGGCGGCAAGGGCACGCCTTTGCTGATGCTGCACGGCCATCCGCAAAATCATCTGGCCTGGCGTAAAATCGCACCACAGCTGGCGCAGCACTATCAGGTGATCCTGCCGGATTTGCGCGGCTACGGTGCCAGCGACAAGCCCGCCAGTGACGCTGAACATCTGCCGTATGCCAAACGCAGCATGGCGCAGGATATCAGCCAGCTGATCGACGCGCTCGGCCTGCAGCGCGTGGCGTTTGTCGGCCACGATCGCGGCGGGCGCGTCGGGCACCGGCTGGCGCTCGATCACCCGGAGAAAGTCAGCTGCTGCGTGTTTGTCGATATCGCACCCACTGCCACCATGTACGCGCTGACCGATCAGGCGTTCGCCACGCGCTATTTCTGGTGGTTCTTCCTGATTCAGCCGCACCCGCTGCCGGAGACCATGATTGGTCACGATCCGGCGTTCTTTTTGCGTAAACACATTGATGGCCAGCTGAAAACGCCGGGTGCGACCGAAGCGGCGATATTCGAAGATTATCTGCGCTGCTATCGGGATCCGGCGATGATCCACGCAGTATGTGAAGATTATCGCGCCGCCGCCAGCATCGATTTGCAACACGATGCCGCTGACAGCGACCGGCGCATTGCCTGCCCGCTGTTACTGCTATGGGGCGAAAAGGGCACGGTCGGTCAGCTGTATGATGTGGTGCACACCTGGCAGGACAAGGCGCTGCGGGTGCAGGGCGAGGCGTTACCGTGCGGCCATTCACCGCAGGAAGAGGTGCCAGAGCGGTTTCTGCACTCGCTTCAGCGCTTCCTGGGATCTGTGTTATAACCACGTGGCGTTCACTCACCATGTGCTGTTATGAAAATACTGCTTGCCGGAAAAAGTTATCAGAAGCCGTTACAGGGTTGGCCGTCGATTGAAGACCTGTACGTGTTTATCAGCGTGGCGCGGCATGACGGTTTCGGCCGCGCGGCGATTGAGCTGGGTCAGTCACCGTCTTACATCAGTAAACGCATCGCCATTCTGGAAAAACAGCTGGAGACGCGGCTGTTTTTCCGCACTAACCGCGTGATGCGCCTGACGCCGGAAGGTGAAAAAGCGCTGGAGGGCGCGCTGCAGGTAGTGCAGGAAATGGATGGCTTTCTCAATAATTTCCGTCAGTGGCGCGGCGAGCTGACCGGGGAAATTACCGTCGGCTGCTCATTTGGTTTCGGTCAGGACTATTTATCGGATGCGGTTTCGGCATTTATTCACCAGCATCCGTCGCTGAATATTAAACTGATGCTAAGCGATCGGGCATTCGACCTGCTACAGAGCGGCACGGATGTGGAAATCTGCGTTGGCGACGATCTCAATCCTTCCTATATTGCCCGCCGGCTGATTGCCAACCGGCGCATTTTATGTGCCGCGCCGGCGTATTTATCCCGCGCCGGTATGCCAGCCTCGCTGGATGCGTTAATTCATCACAGCTGTCTGATCATTAATGAACGCGATAATTCATTTGGAAACTGGGCATTGACCAATGGCGAGCAGCAGGTATTGTGTCGCCTGAACAGCCATTACTCTTCCAATAGCGGCAAGGTGATTCTGCACTGGGCGTTGCAGGGGCATGGTATTGCGCTGCGTTCAGCGTGGGATGTGGCGCCGTATCTGGCGACGGGCGAGCTGGTGGCGGTATTACCGCAGTGGTATCAGGAAGCCAATATCTGGGCGGTGTATACGCAACGCGCCGCAGAATCGCAGCGTATTAAAGTTTTTCTCGATTTTCTCGCCGCCTATTTTAATGAAAAAAGCCTGCCGGAAATGACGGGCAGGCCATAAACAGAAAAACGCGTTAATCCCGGCATCAGCCGTAAGCCACCTTGTCATTGATGTGATAAAGCGTGGCGGTGGCAGCCATCACGTGCTGGCCGTCGTGGCCCGGCTCATGCGATTCAACGTCGGTGATGTGATAACCGACGGCTCCAGCCGCCTGGGCTTTTTTCACAATGGCGTCTGTTAACTCTTCCATTGACGTGGCCCAGCTTACTGAGGTCACACCTGCCGGATGGATTGAGGATAATTCGCGGTGCGTCAAATCGGCGCGAATTAAAACCGGTTTAACATTTTGCGGCGTAAAAATGGAAATCACATCGTTAATTAACGCTTTCATGGTCTTACTCCTCAAAAATAACAACAGAGCCGGAAGTGAATTAACCGATCCTGAGATCGTTGTTTATTGGTTTATACATTCCGGCAAAGCGCACGGTGAATCATCATGCCGGTAGGGTTAATAAACACCTTTTGAGGTTATGCGTTTTAGCTTTAATTGCTAATCAGATGTTAAGAAAAGTTCCGCCACAACTCCGGTAATGTTTCGCTAATATTTTTTCATCTGCTTACATTTGCCATTAAAAAAGTCGCTGCATCATGTGCAGGCAAATCCGGCCATCCGTGGCCCTGCGGCTTAAAATTCGCGCTGGCCGCCCAGTTCGATCACCCGATTGGGCGGAATATGAAATTGCTCATGGGCGCGCAGCGCGTTGCGCTGGCAGAAGTGAAAAATCCCGCCGCGCACCCGCGCCAGGCCGCGGCGTTTTTTCATCACCAGCGTATCGTGCGCGGTAAAAAATGACGCTTCATTCACCGTGCAGCCAAAACCTTCCAGTCCGCACAGATGCAGAATCTCGGCCATCGACGGCACTTCACGCCAGCCGTAGGCGGCAGTGACCTGCCAGAACGACGGCGACAATTGCGTAATGCTAATGCGCTGCTGGTTATAGACGCGCGGCGTGTCGGTGGTGCGGATATGCAACAGCACCACGCGGCGGTGCAGCACGCGGTTGTGCTTGAGGTTGTGCAACAGTGCCTGGGGAATTTCAAACTCCTTGCGCGCGAGGAAGATGGCGGTGCCCTCGACGCGGTTCGGCGGATTGCTCTCCAGCGATTTCACCAGCGCCAGTAAACCGTCATGATCGTTATTCAAACGGCGAATCAGGCGGTTACGCTCGCTGCTCCAGATCAGCATCAATCCCATCATGGTCAGCGCCAGCAGCACCGGCACCCAGCCGCCGGACAGCAGTTTCATCAGGTTGGCGATGAACAGCGGCACGTCGACCACCAGCATACACAGCAGGAACAATAGCGCCAGCGGCAGCGGCCAGCGCCAGTTACGCAGCGCCACCACGCCCGCCAGACACGCAGTGATCACCATGGTGCCGGTCACTACGATGCCGTATGCCGAGGACAACGCCGACGACTGACGGAAAACCAGCACAATCAGCATCACGGCGGTGAACAGCAGCCAGTTAACCACCGGAATGTAAATCTGCCCGGACTCGGTATGCGAGGTAAAGATGATGCGCATCGGCGGTAAAAAGCCCTGGCGAATGGCCTGATGCGTCAGGGTATAGACACCGGAAATCACCGCCTGCGCCGCGATGACCGTGGCCAGCGTTGACAGCACAATCAGCGGAATCTGCGCCCAGCCGGGAGCCAGGTTAAAGAACGGATTGTTCAGCGCCTGCGCATCGGCGATCACCAGCGCGCCCTGGCCGAAGTAATTCAGTATCAGCGCCGGCATGGCGATCACCAGCCAGGCGAGACGAATCGGCGCTTTGCCCAGGTGGCCCATATCCGCATACAGCGCTTCCGCGCCGGTCACCGCCAGCACCACCATGCCCATCGCCGCGAGCGAGAGCGCTTTGTGGCTGAGCAGGAAGGTCAGCGCATAGGACGGACTGAGCGCGTGCAGCACTTCCGGGTTGAGCAGAATACCGCGTATGCCAAGTGCGCCGATGGCCACAAACCAGACAAACATCACCGGGCCAAACACCCGGCTGACCTTTTCCGTGCCGTGTTTCTGAATAATGAACAGCAGCGCGAGAATGGTGAGCGCCAGCGGCACCACATATTTTTCCAGCCCGGGCGAGACCACCTGAATCCCTTCGATGGCCGACAGCACCGAGATGGCTGGAGTGATCACGCCATCACCATAGAAAAATGCGCCGCCAATCAGACCGGCCAGCACGATGATATGACCGGCTTTGCGGCCAACGTTGCGGCGAGCCAGCGACATCAGGGTGAGAATGCCGCCTTCGCCGTCGTGGTCGGCGCGCATCACGAAGCAGACATATTTCAACGTGACGATGAGCGTCAGCGCCCAGAAGATCAGCGACAGAAAGCCCATCACCGCCAGCGCCGACGGCGCGCCGTCCGGCAAAATCGACAGACACTCTTTCAGGGTATACAGCGGGCTGGTACCGATATCACCAAACACGATGCCGGCGGCGGCCAGCATGCCAGCAGGCAGAGACTGTTTCTCTGATTGACTCATACATTTCCTGTTTTTTCAGGGAGAAAGGGCGAGCGCCATCAACCGCACTGGCGTGTCGCAATCACCCACTTTTATGCTGGCGAAGATAGCGTTTCAGCGGCGTAATCGGTAGGGGGTGGCGTTTTTTTGTACACGATTTTTATACCAATCGGCCAAATTTTTACGCCATTTTTACACCGCTGCGGCTTTTTCAACCTGAAGTGTAGACGATTCAGA
>NZ_JALNUZ010000013.1:0-113398 GCF_026541005.1 Pantoea sp. GM_Pan_4 | reverse complement strand
AGCATGACAGAGCACGCATTGATGCGCACCGGGTAATCGACGTCGCCAGCACCGTAGGGTGCGCATTGATGCGCACCGGGCAATCCGCTGCGGCAATCACGCATCGGATGGGGGAAACAGGTGAAAAAAAGGCCTCCGACCGAGGCCAACACTAACAAAAGCGTGTCGCTAAGACACAGATAAGGGTTCGTTTCACATCGCATTGTCTGCAGATGCTGCAAAGAAAACATTTATTTCGTTTTAATTGAATTATGAAATAACGGATATTGGATCTGCCTCGCAAAAATTTCATATTTCGTTTCATCCAGCCACGCTGCGGCGCTGACCCTCTCGCTGACTGCTCGTCCTGCTAATCTCCCTGCTGCTGATTACGGGCGCAGGCAGCATCGGCATTGTCATCAGGCCCGCACTTTGCACCAGTCCGCTAACGGTGGCGGAAAAATGCGATCCAGGCCGCTAAAAGTAAATTTTCCAAAAAGAACTATTTGAAAAATTTATTTCACTGTAATAGCTTCATAGCACGCTTTCCGTATTGCCTGATCGGGCGCGACCCAGACTGACCCGCGGCCTGCAGGGACCTTACACATCAAAGAGGCAACGACATGACTATCGTAGGAAACTTTATCGGCGGCAAAATCACGCACAGCGCCAGCAACGAAACCATTCCGGTCTACGATCCGGCGACCGGCAAAGTGATCCGCGAACTGACGCAAAGCACGGCGGCAGAAGTGGCGCAGGCCATTGAGGTCGCCCATGCGGCGTTTCCGGAATGGTCAAAAACGGCGCCGCTGCGTCGTGCCCGCGTCATGTTCAACTTCAAAGCGCTGATGGAAAAACATCGCGATGAACTGGCGGCGCTGATTGTTTCTGAGCACGGTAAAGTCTGGTCCGATGCGCTGGGTGAGCTGACGCGCGGCATCGAAGTGATCGAATTTGCCTGCGGCATTCCGCACCTGATCAAAGGGGAAAACTCACCGAACGTCGGTTCCGGCGTTGACAGCTATTCGCTGATGCAGCCGGTGGGTGTGGTCGCGGGCATTACGCCGTTCAACTTCCCGGCGATGGTGCCGCTGTGGATGTTCCCCATCGCGCTGGCGTGCGGTAATACCTTTGTGCTGAAGCCGCCGGCGCTCGATCCTTCTGCCTCGGTACGCATGGCTGAACTGCTGAAAGAAGCGGGGCTGCCGGATGGCGTGTTCAACGTGGTGCACTCCTCAAACGAAGACGCCGAGCAGCTGTATAAAGATCCGCGCATCGCGGCGGTCAGCTTCGTCGGCTCGTCCGGCGTGGCCGAGCACATCTACAAAACCGCCAGCGCGCATGGCAAACGCGTGCAGGCCTTCGGCGCCGCGAAAAACCACGCCATCGTGATGCCGGATGCCGATCTGGATGCCACCGTGAACGCCATCATGGGCGGTGCTTTCGGTTCTGCCGGGGAACGCTGCATGGCGCTGCCGGTGGTGGTGGCGGTTGGCGACGATACAGCCGACAAACTGATTTCGCGCCTGACGCCGCTGATCAAAGCGCTGCGCGTGGGGCCGGGCATGCAGCAGGGTGCCGAAGAGAATGAAATGGGGCCGGTGGTATCCGCTGCGCACCAGAAGAAAGTGCTGGGCTACATCGACAAAGGTGAGCAGGAAGGCGCGACGCTGGTGGTTGACGGACGCGGCGTGAAAGTCGCGGGCCATGAAGAGGGCTACTACGTTGGCGGTACGCTGTTCGATAACGTCACGCCGGAGATGGTGATTTGGCGCGAAGAGATTTTCGGACCGGTGCTGAGCATCATGCGCGCCAGCGACTTCGACAGCGCGCTGCAGCTGGTAAATAGCCACGAATTTGGTAACGGCAGCGCCATCTTTACCAGCAACGGCCACACCGCCCGTGAGTTTGTGCACAACGTGGAAGCGGGCATGGTGGGCGTCAATGTGCCGGTGCCGGTGCCGATGGCGTTCCACAGCTTTGGCGGCTGGAAGCGTTCGGTGTTTGGTGCGCTCAACGTGCACGGTCCGGACGGGGTGCGTTTCTACACCCGCATGAAAACGGCGACCGTGCGCTGGCCGAGCGGTCAGCAGACCGTTTCTGAATTCAGTATGCCAACGCTGGGTTAATGTCGCGCAACAGGAGAAACAGGATGTCACTGATTTCAAAAGTGCAGCAGCCGGACAGCCACGGGCGTATCCAGCACGTGACGCCCGAGAGCGCCGGCTGGGAATATGTGGGCTTTGACGCTTATCTGCTGAAAAAGGGCCAGACGCTGCGGTTAAGCAGCGGCGAGAGAGAGCTGTGCCTGGTGCTGGTGGCCGGTCTGGCGTCGGTGAAAACCCGCGACGCAGAATTCCCTGGCATCGGTAAGCGCCTGTCGCCGTTTGAGCGCACGCCGCCTTACTCGGTTTACGTGCCGCATCATGATGAGGTTGAAGTCACTGCCGACAGCGATCTGGAACTGGCGGTGTGCAGTGCGCCGGGCAGTGGCAATCTGCCGGCGCGGCTGATTGCACCGCAGGATGTTGGCGTGGAGCACCGTGGCAAAGGGCGCAACCAGCGCCTGGTGCATAACATTCTGCCGGATAATCAACCGGCCGACAGCCTGCTGGTGGTCGAGGTGTATACCGACGAAGGCGCGACCAGTTCGTACCCCAGCCACAAACACGATGAGAAGGACAGCCCGGACGAAACCTATCTGGAAGAGACCTATTATCACCGTTTCGACCCCGAGCCCGGTTTCGCCATGCAGCGCGTCTACACCGACGACCGTTCGCTCGACGAGTGTATGGCCCCGTATAACCGCGATGTGGTAACGGTGCCGCGCGGGTATCATCCGGTGGCGACGCTGGCCGGTTACGATAATTATTATCTGAACGTGATGGCCGGGCCGGTACGGCTGTGGAAATTTACCTGGGAGAAGGATCACGCCTGGGTGAACAGCGAGCAGTATCCGCGCCGTTAATCGGGTCTCCGCGCGGTCGCCGGAAATGTGCACCAGGTTAAACGGCACACGCATTCACTGATGCGCACAGATAAAAAAAGGCAGCCAGATGGCTGCCTTTGTTCCATTCGGTACCCGGGGTTTATTCGCTGCTGCTGTTATTCAACGCCAGTGACACCGCCAGGGTTTGCGCCAGGCACAGCGAGGCCACCTGCGAGCGGAAGCCATCTACCTGCGCTTCGCGCACCACAAAACAGACATCGCTGAACGCTGCCAGCGGGCTGACCTGGCTGTCGGTGATGGCGATCTGATGCGCGCCACGTTTAGCACCCAGCTCCACCAGTTCCACCGCTTCACGCGCATACGGCGAGTAGCTGATAGCGATGACCACGTCTTTCGGATTCACCATGCTGAGCTGTTCAGTGAACATGCCGCCCAGGCCATCAATCAGAAAAGCGCGACGCTCCAGATGGCGCAGCGCATACACCAGATACGAGGCCACGCTGAACGAGCGG
Source organism: Pantoea sp. GM_Pan_4 (assembly GCF_026541005.1). Taxonomy (NCBI): domain Bacteria; kingdom Pseudomonadati; phylum Pseudomonadota; class Gammaproteobacteria; order Enterobacterales; family Erwiniaceae; genus Pantoea; species Pantoea sp. GM_Pan_4. The sequence goes on along the minus strand of NZ_JALNUZ010000013.1, from coordinate 109,957 downwards.
CGCAAACCGATGATGTAGATGTTCTCCGCCTCGTTGAGCATCTTCACCGCTTTGTTCAGCTGGTCGGGATTCACCTGCATCGCCAGCTGCTGCAGCGCCTGGCTGTTGACCATGGTAAAGACGTTGAGGATCTCCACCGGGCTCTCCGGTGAGCTGGCGCTGTCGTCGGTGGCCGTCTGGCGGAACAGGCGCGCCCGTTCGGTATAGTTCACGGTCTCTTCCATCAGGTGCTGACGAAAGACCTGTTTCATTTCGTTGAAGCCGCTAAAGCCGAACGCGTTGGCGAAGCGGATCAGCGTGGAGGGCGGAACATCCGCCTGCTGGGCGATAGAAGCGACGGTATCAAACGCGATGCTGTTGCTGTTATCAAGGATATAACGAGCCACCTGCTTCAGGCGTTTACTCAGCGTCTCGTAGCGACGACGGATATCGTCCTGTAACAAGGTTAATTGCGTTGGGTTATTGGTCATTACTTCGGCCCGTCAGAAAAGGAAATATGGCTGGATAATGAGCGCTATAGTACCAGATGGATGGAAAATTTCATTTGTTTGACGCTATCGTGAAGGCTATTTCATCGGTTTATGAATTGCCTCACAAAACTCAGGGGGTTGAAGGCTTTCCCTCACCCTAACCCTCTCCCGCAGGCGGGAGAGGGGACAGTCCGGAGCGGTCTGACAGGCCTGGTACAATGCTTAACGACCTGCCTGAACGGCTCCCTCTCCCGGTGGGAGAGGGCGGGGGTGAGGGCATCCGCGCGCAACTCACTAAAAAGCGGCCCGTCAGGCCGCTTCTCAGTACCTCCTCTTCAAATGCGTCAGCCGCGCGCGGCGCGCCAGTAGCCAATCAGGCGCAGATAATTGCCTTTCACGGTCTCAATCAGCGCCTTATCATCCAGCTCACCGTTCAGCCACTGGCGTGACGGCTGGCCAAAAATGGTGCGACCCACGGCAAAGCCTTTCACCCACGTTGCCTGCGCGGCGGCGGCGAAGCCGGCTTTCAGCTTCTCTTCCGGCGCATCAAGGCCGAGTAACAGAATGCCGCGACAGTGCGGATCCTGCTGCTCAATCAGCTCGCCGATCGCCTGCCAGCTCTCCGCCGTCAGCGGTGGTAACTTCCACCAGTCCGGCTGCACGCCCAGGCTATAGAAGTGGCTCAGCATGTCGTAATAGTAGGACTCGTTACGGTCCGGGTTGCTCTCCGGCAGAATCACTTCCAGCAGCAGCTCGTGCCCGCTTTTGTTACAGCTGCGCCACACGTCAAGAACCAGCTCGTCCTGCTCTTTACGCAGTTCAGCACTGTCATGGGGATGATAAAACACCAGGCACTTGACGACGTGTTCGGCCGGCCAGTCCACTAGCTGAGAGCCAATATTGCCGTGCTCAAGACGCAGTGGTCGTGAGCTCGGCAGCTCGATGGGCCGCCCAATCCACCAGTGCTTGCCGGTGATGGCGTTGAGCGCTTTCTGGCCGTACGTGGTATCCGCCAGGATGCCACTCTTCTCATTGAGACCGGCTTCGTTAGCCGCCTCCTGTGCCGCCTGCAGCAGCAGCAGCTTCAGCTGCGGAATGCGCTCCTCGCTGACGCCCGCTTCGCGCGCCATATCGGCCAGCTGTTTACGGTGGTCAAAGGCGAACACATTCAGCTCCGGCCACTGCTGCTTACGCGTTGTAACGCGATGCAGATGATTGAGGCGCGCGTCCAGATCCGGGCGTTTCACCGCGTTATCGCGGCTGAGGAAATCGTCCAGCTCTTCTTTCGTTGGCATCGCCGGCGCACAGCCGTGACGGGATACCACCAGCGCGCCACAGGCGTTGGCGTAGCGGCACGCCTGCTCCCAGCTCTCATCGTTGAGCCAGCCGCGCAGCAGGCCCGACATAAACGCATCGCCGGCGCCCAGCACGTTGAGCACCTCAACGCGCACGCCGCTGTGCAGGCGCGTCTGTTCCCAGCTATCGGGAATCTCGCCCTCAAACACCACACAACCCAGCGGCCCGCGTTTGCAGACCAGCGTGGCGCTGCTGGCCTTACGTACATTTTTCAGCGCGGTCAGCGTATCGGTACTGCCACCGGCGATATGGAACTCTTCTTCCGTTCCGACGATCAGATCGAAATAGTGCACTACTTCCTGCAGCTGCTGCGTCACCTGGCCGGATTCGATGAAACGCGTTTCACCGTCACCCAGTGACGTAAGACCCCATAGCACCGGGCGATAATCGATATCCAGCGCGGTGCGCAGGCCGTTGCGCCGGGCGATATCCAGCGCTTTCAGCACCGCCGCCCGCGTGTCCGGATGCGACAGGTGGGTGCCGGTTACCGCCACGGCGCGGGACGAGGTAATGAACTCTTCGCGAATGTCCTCGGGAACCAGCCCCATATCCGCACAGTTGTCGCGATAGAAAATCAGCGGAAAGGTCTCTTCGTCTTTGATGCCGAGAATCACCAGCCCGGTCAGGCGCTGCTTATCGGTGATCAGCCCGTCAGTATTGCAGCCCACGCGCTGCAGCTCTTCACGCAGGAAGCGGCCATTATGTTCGTCACCGACGCGTGCCAGCATCGCCGACTTCAGCCCCTGAATCGCGGTGCCATAGGCTACGTTGCCGGAAGAGCCGCCGAGGTATTTGTTAAAGCTGGTCATATCTTCCAGGCGCGAGCCAATTTGCTGGCCGTAAAGATCGACGGCGATGCGTCCAATACAAATCACATCAAGCCGCTTCTGTTGTGTACTCATACTGATGGTTTCCTTCTGTGATAAGCAGACACGGCGGGCGCTGCCGCCCACTATCAAGCGCAATGCTTCCGGGGTCTCAGGGTGCCTGACTGGCTATGTGGGTAGTATGAGGAATAAAAATTCCAAAAACAATATGAAATGAAACATCCATCGCGATTTTGTGAGCCAGGTAAAACTCTGGTGTCGCTACCTTTCCCGCCCTTTACGGCTTGCCCGTCTCGCGGTTGCTCTGGCTTGTGAGCCAGCTCGCAGGAAATGATGACGGATGAGAGGAAGCTGCTGACGTGAAATGAAATTTCGTTATGATGGCTGAGGCACAGCAGGCTGTTTCACTTTGCTGTCATCCCGTCCCGTCATCGCCCGCGTTTCAGCGCCGAATTTGATCTTCATCGCAAAATGAAATGTTTCTTCTGTAATCAGGTTTAATGGAAAAAACATTTGTTTATAATCGCCACACGTTTCACTTAGCGTCGGGCGCGTTTTCACCGCCGACCCGAACTGCGTCGTACCCCCTGAGCGGGTACCACATGTAAAGGAAGAAGCATATGGGCACTATCAGACTGACTACCGCACAGGCGCTGGTGAAATTTCTGGATAACCAGTACCTGAACGTTGACGGCGTTGAAACCAAATTCGTGCACGGCATCTTTGCTATTTTCGGCCACGGCAATGTGCTCGGCCTCGGCCAGGCGCTGGAGCAGGACAGCGGCGATTTACAGGTGTATCAGGGCCGTAACGAGCAGGGTATGGCGCACGCTGCCATCGGTTTTGCCCGGCAGTCGCTGCGCCGTCAAATCATTGCCTGTACCTCTTCCGTCGGACCGGGTGCCGCCAACATGATTACCGCGGCAGCCACGGCAACAGCCAACCGGATTCCACTGCTGCTGCTGCCGGGCGATGTGTTCGCCACGCGCCAGCCGGACCCGGTGCTGCAGCAGATCGAGCAGAGTCACGATCTCAGCATCAGCACCAACGATGCCTTCCGCGCAGTGAGTAAATACTGGGACCGCGTGAGCCGTCCGGAACAGCTGATGACCGCCTGTATCAATGCGCTGCGCGTGCTGACCGATCCGGCGGAAACCGGGGCGGTAACGCTGGCGCTGCCGCAGGATGTGCAGGGCGAAGCCTGGGATTTCCCGGAATACTTCTTCCAGAAACGTGTGCATTTGCTCGACCGGCGTCTGCCGACGGCGGCCCAGCTGGACGCGGCGCTGGCATTGATTGCGCGTAAGCACAAGCCGCTGATTGTAGTGGGTGGCGGCGTGAAATACTCCGATGCCGGTCAGGCGCTGCTGAGCTTTGCCGAGCGTTTCAATATTCCGTTTGCCGAAACGCAGGCCGGCAAAGGCACCATCGTTTCCGACCATCCGCTGAACGTGGGCGGCGTGGGTGAAACCGGCTGTCTGGCGGCGAACCTGCTGGCTAAAGAGGCCGATCTGGTGATCGGTATTGGTACGCGCTATACCGATTTCACCACGGCTTCAAAATGGATTTTCCAGCATCCGGAAATCAGCTACCTCAACATTAACGTCAACAACTTCGACAGCTACAAGCTGGATGGCGTGCAGCTGCTGGCGGATGCACGCGAAGGGTTAACCGCGCTGGAAGCCGGACTGAACGGCTTTGAGAATCACTGGGGTGGTCAGATTGAACAGGCGCAGAGCAAGCTGCTGAAAGAGACGCAGCGCGTGTACGCCGCCACTTTCAACACCGACGACTTTATTCCGGAAATCGCTGACCACATCGATCGCACCGCGCTGTTCGCCGAGTTTGAGCGTTTGACAAAGTCGGTGCTGACGCAGAGCAGCGTGCTGGGCACCTTAAACGAACAGCTGCCAAAGGATGCGGTGATTGTCGCCGCCGCCGGCAGTCTGCCGGGTGACCTGCAGCGCGTATGGCGCACCAAAGATTACAACGCGTATCACGTTGAGTACGGCTACTCGTGCATGGGTTACGAAGTGAATGCCGCGCTGGGCGTGAAGCTGGCACAGCCGCAGCGCGAAGTCTACGCCATGGTGGGTGACGGCTCGTTCATGATGCTGCACTCCGAGCTGGTCACCTCGATTCAGGAAGGGGCGAAAATCAACGTCATCCTGCTGGATAACATGACCAATGGCTGCATCAACAACCTGCAGATGGAACACGGCATGGACAGTTTCAACACCGAGTTCCGCTTCCGTAATCCGCAGGGCGGCAAGCTGGATGGCGGCTTCGTGCCGGTTGATTTCGCGGCGATAGCCGCCGGCTACGGCTGTAAAACCTACCGTGTCACCACGCTGGAGCAGCTGAAAGCGGCGCTGGAAGATGCGCAGCAGCAGACGGTTTCGACCCTGATTGACATCAAAGTGCTGCCAAAAACCATGGTGCACAAATACTTCAGCTGGTGGCACGTCGGCGTGGCGCAGGCTTCCACCTCAGAGCGGACGCAGCAGGTGGCCGACAAGCTCAATCAGCATATTCAACAGGCGCGTAAGTACTAACCCTTTTCAGGCCGGCGCTGCCCGGCCCGTTTTACCCTACTTATCCGACTCTACAGGTGTAATTATGACGCTCAAACTCGGTGTAATCGGTACCGGCGCAATTGGTCAGGAACATATTCGTCGCTGTAACAACGTGCTGCAGGGCGCAAAAGTGGTGGCGGTTTCAGACATCAATGTGGAAGGTGCGCGCGCGGCGCTGCAGCGGCTGAATATCCAGGCCGAAGTGTATCAGGATGGTCATCAGGTAATTAACTCGCCGGAAGTGGATGCCGTGCTGGTGACCTCGTGGGACCCGACGCATGAAGAGTTCACGCTGGCCGCGATTGCCGCCGGGAAACCGGTGTTCTGCGAGAAGCCGCTGGCGCTGAGCGCGGAGGGCTGCCGTCGCATTGTCGACGCCGAGATCGCGCACGGCAAACGTCTGGTGCAGGTAGGCTTTATGCGCCCGTATGATGCCGGCTATCGCGCGCTGAAAAAGGTGATCACCGACGGTGACATCGGCGAGCCGCTGATGCTGCACTGCGCGCACCGTAATCAGAGCGTCGGCGAGAATTACACCACCGACATGGCTATTACCAACACCCTGATACACGAGCTGGATGTCCTGCGCTGGCTGACCGAGGACGATTACAAAAGCGTGCAGGTGGTGTTCCCGCGCACGACCTCAAAGTCACACGCGAAGCTGAAAGATCCGCAAATCGTACTGTTTGAAACGCAGAAGGGCATCCGCATCGATGTGGAGATCTTTGTGAACTGCGCGTACGGCTATGACATTCAGTGTGAAGTGGTGGGCGAAGAGGGCATCGCCAGACTGCCGGAGCCGTCGGCCATTCAGATGCGCAAAGATGCCCGCCTTGGCAACGCGCTGCTGACCGACTGGAAAGATCGCTTTATCGACGCCTACGACGTTGAGCTGCAGGCGTTTATCAATGATGTGAAAGCAGGCCAGCTGAGCGGGCCCTCTGCCTGGGATGGCTTTGCCGCCTCGGTGGCTGCCGATGCCTGCCTGAAGGCGCAAACCAGCGGCGCGATTGAGCCCGTTGCCATGCCGCCACGTCCGGCGTTTTACCAGAAATAATCAGGCGCGTGCGCTAAATCTATCCACGGCAGCGGATTACCGCTGCCTCTCTGTATCAGGGAGCTGAAAATGAACCAAGAGAACGTCAAACTGGCGATTGCGCCGATTGGCTGGACCAACGACGACATGCCGGAACTCGGCAGCGAAAATACTTTCCAGCAAACGGTCAGCGAGATGGCGCTGGCGGGTTTCACCGGCAGCGAAGTGGGCAGCAAGTATCCGCGCGATCCGGCAGTGCTGAAGCCGATGCTGGATATCCGCGGTATGCAGATTTGTAACGCCTGGTTTAGTACCTTTTTTGCCAACGGTGACAAAGCGAAAACCATCGATCAGTTCATCAACCACATGAATTTCCTGCACGCCATGGGCGCGCGCGTGATTGGCTGCTCGGAACAGAGCAAAAGCATTCAGGGCACGTCGCTGCCGGTGCTGGAGCAGAAGCCGGTTTTCACTGACGAAGAGTGGCGCCTGACGGCAGAGGGTTACAACGAACTGGCGGCGATCGCAGCGCAGAAAGGGATGCGCGTGACGCTGCATCATCACATGGGCACCGGCATTCAGACGCCAGCCGAGATCGACCGTTTTATGACAATGACCAACGATAACGTCGGTCTGCTGTACGACACCGGCCACATTTACTACTCCGAAGGATCACAGCAGGTGATGCTGGATGTGCTGACCCAGCATCTGCCGCGTATTTTCCACGTGCATCTGAAGGATGTGCGTGACAGCGTGGTGGCAGAGGTGCGCGCAAACTCGCTGTCGTTCCTCGACGGAGTGAAGAAAGGCACCTTCACCGTACCAGGCGATGGCGTGATCGATTTCAAACCGGTATTCAAAATCCTCGATGATTACGGCTACAAAGGATGGATGGTCGTCGAAGCGGAGCAGGATCCGGCCATCGCTAACCCATTCGAATATGCAGTAAAAGCCCGTAAATATATTCGTGACAATGCCGGGCTGTAAGTTTGCGTGTTAATTAGCGCAATGAATTGCGCCGCTACGATAAATTCGGTAGTGACCTTCGCCATTATCGATCGCACACACTGTAGCGGCGCGATTTATCGCGCTATGTATTAATTTCGCTTCTGCAATTGACTCATTTCGTTGTCTTTATTCACTGTGTAATTTCCTGAATCCAGTGAGAATATCACGCCACCATCCTGCTTCCGCTGAATTTTCATCAGTAAATTTTTATCCAGACAATTAGCAGGGGGTTGCATTTGCTTAAAGCAAATGCGGTCCTTTTTTTCTAATGACTGATATCCCTCACCTAGTGCATAAAAATAATAGGTAATGGGGCCATTATCATTAAAGGCTTTAATATTGTATTTTGACGTTATTTGCGGCTGGTGAATCAACCACCACCTTATTTTTTTATCGTCAGAGTAAGGCAGGTGATCGACGATAATTGATGCAGAATAGTAATCCTGGTGAACGTCAATAACGTTAACTTCCCTGAAGTTCAGGTAGCAGTATATGCCACTGGCTAATGCAACAAGCAGAATTAATCCTGCCCATGTCTTCCTGTTCATTAACGGCCGCCTTCAATATCTATCACAGCATCCATGTTCGTCAGAAAAGGACGAAAGCCAAATTTATCATAACGTTGTAAGGTGAACCATATCTTAAAAAACTGAAATTGTCTGAATTTATGCTTGTGAATATCATGCGTATCCAGACCGAAATGATCCTGTCCGCTGAAGCGCATTTTTGCCCTCCAGCGCGCACCATTAGCGTCAAGACTCAATATGTCAATTTTGGTAGCATAAACATCATGAACTGTAATGCCTAAACCATTTATTTTATCCATAATTAATGAATCGAATTTTGGCAGGATCGAGTTATTAATGGCAGAATTAATATCACCTATATTTTTCAATGGCAGGCCTTTGATACCATAATCAATATTAACATTGAGCGTATCAATTATGGCTTTGTGTGTACTGTTTATGCTTCTGTCGTTCATAATTTTGTCCCGATATGCCATATCCAGCGACAAATCCCGAAACGGCAGGCCGCTGGAGCGCATAAAATGCTCCAGCATCTTATTTATCAGGAAACGTTGCGGGCCAACAAGTGCGAAAGGTAATGACGTGGTTTGCATCTCAGCAAACAGCAGCCTGGCGCACTCCAGCGGTGAAAGCTTTTCGCCAGGTTTCGCATAAGCACCAGCAAAGCGCGACTGGGGATTATGGAAGGGATGCAGCCACGTCATGCTCCACGGGTCGACCACATTGGAAATGTGGGTGAGGCCGAATTCGTTTTTCATCCGGCGTTCACAGATATCGCCGTAGCGCATATCGTCAGCGCCATAGTCATTAAACATGCGCTGTGTGGTGAAGATATTGAGCGGAAAAGTGGCTAAAGCCATGCGTGATACTCCCTGTCACTGACGAGTCCGTTAATCCGGTCGCGGATTATTTAGTCAGTAAGTGGAGCGGTGAGAATTGATCTGGTGCAGTGCCTTGTGTGAATAACCTCTCGCCGACACAAAAAGAGAAAAAACAAAAACCCCGCGCGGTGGCGGGGTTGAGGACAATGCTTAAGGCGATTACGAAGCCAGCGACAGCGCCGGTTTCTGGCCGTTTTCCGCCAGCCAGTCGCGGATGCGCGCCTGTTCGGCTTCGCTCAGCCACATACCCTGTTTGGTACGGCGCCAGATGGCGTCGTCCAGCTCGCGCACCCACTCGTGTTTCACCAGGTAACGCAGTTCGGCTTCATAGAATTCGTGGCCAAAGTTTTCACCCAGATCTTCACGGCTCTTCGCGCCTTCCAGCAGCACTTCAGTACGGCTGCCGTAGGTGCGGGCGAAGTGACGCGCCATGCCTTCGCTGATGAACGGATAGCGACGGCGCAGGCTGGCAGCGTAATCTTCACGCGTACCGGAGAAATCACCGCCTGGCAGCACGGCGTTTTTGGTCCACGCTGGACCGGCATCAGGGTAGTATTTCGCCAGTTTCTCCAGCGCATGCTCCGCCAGCTTGCGATAGGTGGTCAGCTTGCCGCCGAATACGGACAGCAGCGGTGCCTGACCGTTGTCGTCGTGCACGTCCAGCGTGTAATCACGGGTGATCGCCTGCGGTGAATCAGATTCATCATCGCACAGCGGACGCACGCCGGAGTAGGTCCAGACGATATCGTCGCTGGTCAGCTGCTTTTTAAAGTGCGCGTTATACACCTTCAGCAGGTAGCTGATTTCATTGTCATCGATTTTGACATTTTTCGGATCGCCTTGGTATTCGACGTCGGTGGTACCGATGATTGAAAACTCATCCATCCACGGAATCACAAACACGATACGGTTATCTTCGTTCTGCAGAATGTAAGCCTGCTTTTCGGTGTGCACGCGCGGCACCACGATATGGCTGCCTTTGATCAGGCGAATACCGTACGGCGATTTCAGTTTCAGGCCATCGTCAAAGAACTGCTTCACCCAGGGGCCGGCGGCGTTAACCAGCCCTTTGGCGCGCCAGGTGTAGGTTTTGCCGGTATCGACGTCTTCCGCTTCCACCATCCATAGGCCGGCTTCACGCCAGGCGCGGGTAACGCGGGTGCGGGTGCGTACTTCGCCGCCCTGTTTCACCACTTCCTGCGCGTTAAGCACCACCATGCGCGCATCGTCTACCCAGCAGTCGGAATATTCGAAACCGCGCGTAATTTCAGGCTTCAGGGCCGATTCCGCGCCAAAACGCAGACCTTTACTGCCTGGCAGCGTAGTGCGCTTACCGAGGCGATCGTACATAAACAGGCCCATGCGGATCATCCACGCCGGACGCAGATGCGGGCGGTGTGGCAGACGGAAACGCATCGGGAAGGCGATGTGTGGCGCCATTTTCAGCAGCACTTCACGTTCGGCCAGCGCTTCGCCCACCAGACGGAATTCGTAATGTTCCAGATAGCGCAGGCCACCGTGAATCAGCTTGGAACTGGCAGAGGAGGTTGCACAGGCCAAATCCCGCGCCTCCAGCATTAGCACTGACAGGCCGCGTCCTGCAGCATCCACTGCAATGCCGGCACCGTTGATGCCGCCGCCGATCACGATCAGGTCTTTGGTTTCCACGTCATCTCCTCCGATGTTCGGAATAGTTCTAAAATGTTCGTTTTCGAGCGTAATAATAATCGGAAACCAACATTGACGCCAGCGCTTAACTCAATAAAAACATTCTTGCGTGATATAGCTAACATTTCGGCAGGAAAAAAATCACATATCCACAGGATTTGTCAGGTTATAGCGGCGGCTTATCAGGGTAAACTAACGCCAATTGATGACGAGGTAATGAGAGACCCATGGAAACCTTCGAGTGTATTAACGTCCTGCAGGCTAACGAGCATCTGGCACAGGGAGCGCAACTGGTAGACATCCGCGATCCGCAAAGCTTCGCCATGGGCCACGCCACTGGTGCCCAACATCTGACCAATGACAACCTGGCGACGTTCATTGCCGGCGCCCGGCACGACCAGCCGGTGCTGGTGATGTGCTATCACGGTAACAGCAGTAAAGGCGCGGCGCAGTTCCTGTTAAGCCAGGGCTTTAGCGACGTCTACAGCATCGACGGCGGTTTTGATGCCTGGCGCGCGGCGTTTCCGACGCAGGTCGCCACCGGCAGCCTCTGATTGACCGATTAAAGGAAGGAGAGCACCGCATGATGCGCATCACCCAGTTTAACCAGCCGCGCATGGCGCAGGCGTTTGTCGATTACATGGCGACGCGTGGCGTCACGCTGCGCATTGAGCGCGAAAGTCACTGTGTCATTGTGCTGGATGACGACAGCAAGCTGGAGATGGTCGAAAACGAACTCGCGCAGTTCGTGCGCGATCCCAACCATCCACGCTATCAGGCGGCGAGCTGGCACAGCGGTACCACCGACAGCGGTCTGCGTTATGAGCGTGGCAATATCTGGGCAAACATTCGCGAACGCGCGGGCCCGCTCACGCTGACCATCATGATCGCCTGCGTAGCGGTGTTTATCCTGATGCAGATTGTCGGCGACGATGTGGTACTCGGCTGGCTGGCCTGGCCGGCGGATTCCTCCCAGTATTTTCAGGTGTGGCGCTGGTTCAGCCACGCGCTGCTGCACTTCTCGCTGCTGCACATTCTGTTCAACCTGATGTGGTGGTGGTATCTCGGTGGTGCGGTAGAGAAGCGCCTCGGCAGCGGCAAGCTGTTCGTTATCATGCTGATTTCAGCGCTGCTGAGCGGCTGGATGCAGGCGAAGTTCAGCGGCGTGCTGTTTGGCGGGCTGTCCGGCGTGGTCTATGCGCTGATGGGCTACTGCTGGCTGCGCGGCGAGCGCGATCCCGAAAGTGGCATTTATCTCGAGCGCGGCCTGATTGGCTTCGCTATTGTATGGCTGGTGATTGGCTGGTACGGCGCCTTTGGCCTGTCGATCGCGAACGCTGCGCATGTCACCGGTTTGCTGGTGGGGCTGGCAATGGCGTTCGTTGATACGCGCAAACGCGCACGTCACTAGTAGCAGGATAAAAAGAACACGGCCTTGAGCCGAGGAGAGAGATGTGAAGCAGACGCAACGTCATGACGCCATTATCGATCTGGTCCGGCGTCAGGGGTATGTCAGTACGGAAGAGCTGGTGGATCACTTTGAGGTCAGCCCGCAGACTATCCGGCGCGATCTGAACGATCTGGCCGATCAAAACAAAATTCAGCGTCATCACGGCGGCGCAGCGCTGCCTTCCAGCTCGGAAAACACCGCGTGGCAGGATCGCAAAATGATGTGGTCGGCGGAAAAGGCACGCATCGCCGAGCGCGTGGCGAGCCAGATCCCGGACGGCGCAACGCTGTTTATTGATATCGGCACCACGCCGGAAGCGGTGGCGCATGCGCTGCTCAACCACAACAATCTGCGTATCGTCACCAACAACCTCAACGTGGCGATTTTGCTGATGGGCAAGCCGGATTTCCGCGTGATCATCGCTGGCGGTGAAGTGCGCACGCGCGACGGCGGTATCATGGGGGAAGCCACGCTCGATTTTATCTCTCAGTTCCGGCTCGATTACGGCATTCTCGGCATCAGCGGTATTGATATGGACGGTTCGCTGCTGGAGTTCGACTATCACGAAGTGCGCACCAAGCGCGCCATTATCGAGAACTCGCGCTGCGTGATGCTGGTGGTGGATCACTCGAAGTTTGGCCGTAACGCCATGGTTAACCTTGGCAACATGAGCCTGATTGATTACCTGTATACCGATCAAACCCCGCCGTTAAGCATACTGAAGGTGATTGAACAGCACGAAGTCCATCTGGAGCTGTGCTGATTTCCCAGGTGCGCATCAATGCGCACCTTGTGATGCAGCAGGCCATCGTTACCAAACCGCACCCTTAGCGCATTGTGCCGTATTGTAGGGTCGCCATTGATGGCGACCAGGCCGCAGCGGCACGCCTTTTTTCACTGCATCTTCATTTCCCTGTCGCTTTTTTCAGCGTCCCCGGCTTAACTTACTCTTTCAGATTTGCGCTTGCCCGTGTTTACCGTTTCGGATGCAAAGGGATGCACTATGTCGCCGCTAAAATTCAATAAAACCCGCTTTGACGCCGCGCTGACCCGCCAGTGGCAGCAGCTCGGACTGACTTCCGCCCGGCAGATGACGCCGCATCAGTGGTGGCAGGCGCTCAGCCGGGCGCTGATGGAACTGCTCGCCGCACAGCCGCCCGTGCCGCCGAAAAGCGCTCAGCGCCACGTTAATTATCTCTCGATGGAGTTTCTGCCCGGCCGGTTGACCGGTAACAACCTGCTCAATCTCGGCTGGTATAACGAGGTGGCTGCCGCGCTGGCAGAGCACGAGGTTGAGCTGAATGAACTGCTGGAGGAGGAGGTCGATCCGGCGCTGGGCAATGGCGGTCTGGGACGGCTCGCGGCCTGCTACATGGATGCGATGGCGACGGTCGGCCAGCCGGCGATGGGGCACGGCCTCAACTATCAGTACGGCCTGTTTCGTCAGTCGTTTGTGGCCGGACAGCAGCACGAAGCGCCGGATGACTGGCAGCGCGATCGCTATCCGTGGTTCCGCCATAACGCCGCGCTGGATGTGCCGGTGGGGCTGGGCGGTAAGGTCAAAAAGCGCGACGACGGCAGCGTCGAATGGCGTCCGGCACAGCAGCTGATCGGCCAGGCCTGGGATCTGCCGGTAATCGGCTATCGCAACGGCATCATGCTGCCGCTGCGCCTGTGGCAAGCCACCAGCGCGCAGCCGTTTGACCTGACGCTGTTTAACGCCGGGAAATTCCTGCAGGCGGAGCAGCCGGGCATTGAAGCCGACAAGCTGACCAAAGTGCTCTATCCCAATGACAACCATGCGCCAGGTAAACGTCTGCGGCTGATGCAGCAGTATTTCCAGTGCGCCTGCGCGGTGAGCGACATACTGCGTCGTCACCAGCTGGCGGGCCGTGCGCTGCATACGCTGCCGGATTTCGAAGTGATTCAGCTCAACGATACCCATCCCACTATCGCTATTCCGGAGCTGCTGCGCCTGCTGCTGGATGAGTATGGCCTGAGCTGGGACGACGCCTGGCACATTACCAGCCGCACCTTTGCGTATACCAACCATACGCTGATGCCGGAGGCGCTGGAGCGCTGGCCGGCGAGCCTGCTGCGCGAACTGCTGCCGCGCCATCTGCAGATCATCAAACAGATCAATCGCCAGCTGAAGCAGCAGGTTAAACAGCGCTGGCCGAACGACAGTGCCCTCTGGCACAAGCTGGCGGTGGTGAGCGACGGCGAAGTGCGCATGGCCAATTTGTGCGTGGTGAGCTGTTTCGCCGTCAACGGTGTGGCAGCGCTGCACTCGCAGCTGGTGGTTAACGATCTGTTCCCGGAATATCACCAGCTGTGGCCGCACAAGTTTCATAACGTCACCAACGGCATTACGCCGCGGCGCTGGCTGAAGCAGTGCAACCCCCTGCTGTCCGCGCTGATTGACGACAGCCTGCAGGTGGAGTGGGCCAACGATCTCGACGCGCTGGAATGGCTGGCGCCGCTGGCGAAGAAGAAAAGTTTTCGCCAGCAGTTCCGCACCATTAAGCAGCAAAACAAACTGCGGCTGACGGTGTACATCAAACGCGTGACCGGCATTGATATCAATCCTGACGCGCTGTTTGATGTGCAGATCAAGCGCCTGCATGAATACAAACGCCAGCATCTCAGTCTGCTGCACATCCTGCACTGCTATCGCCAGCTGCGCGATAACCCGGACAATCCCGACTTCGTGCCGCGCGTATTTTTGTTTGGCGCTAAGGCGGCGCCCGGCTATTTGCTGGCAAAAAACATCATCTGTGCCATCAATAAAGTCGCGGAGGTGATCAACAACGACCCGCTGGTGGGCGATCGCCTGAAGGTGGTGTTTGTGCCGGATTACCGGATTACCGCCGCCGAGCTGATGATTCCGGCGGCCGATCTCTCGGAGCAGATCTCCACGGCCGGTTACGAAGCCTCCGGTACCGGCAACATGAAGCTGGCGCTCAACGGCGCGCTGACGATTGGCACGCTGGACGGGGCTAACGTGGAGATTGCCGAGGCGGTCGGTGAGAAAAATATCTTTATCTTCGGCAACACGGTGGATGAGGTAAAAGCACTGAAGGCCGACGGTTACAGTCCGAAGAAGCTGCGTAAGCACGATCGCTATCTCGACGGTTTACTGAAGGAGCTGGAGAAGGGCAAATTCAGCGACGGCGACCGGCAGGCATTTGCGCCGCTGCTGGAGAGCCTGAGCAAACAGGGCGATCCGTGGCTGGTGCTGGCCGATTTCGCCGCCTACATCGCGGCGCAGCAGCGTGTCGAAGCGCTGTGGCGCGATCCGGAAGCGTGGACCAAAGCGGCGATTCTCAACACGGCGCATACCGGCCGCTTCAGTGCCGATCGTTCGATTCGCGATTATCAACAGCGTATCTGGCAGGCGGCGCGCTGAGCCGCCGGAAAATGACGCTGCATGCGTAATGTGCGCACGGCAACGAAGGAGACAACATGGCCATGAAGAAACTGGATCAGGCTGCACGGGATGCCGGTATCGCACTGAGTTTTATCAACAATAAAGGTGAGTCACAGACCATCAGCGACGACACCAAACGCGCGCTGCTGGCGCTGATGGACGCTCCGACGGGCAACGCGCCACCGCTGCCGCCGGTGCTGGTGTTCACGCCGCCCGGGCAGCCTGAACTGACGCCGCAGGGCAGCGACGACTACCGCTGGCAACTGGTGAGCGAGCAGGGGCAGCACTATGACGGCACGCTGAGCGCGGGAGAAAGCCTGGCGCTGCCGGCAGAACTGCCCGAGGGCTACCATCAGCTCACGCTGAGCACTTCACGCCAGCAGTGGCAGACGCGCATTATCATCGCACCGGCGCGCTGTTATCTGCCGCCAGCGCTGGCGCAGGGGGAGAAGCGCTGGGGCGCGCTGGTGCAGCTCTATACGCTGCGCTCGGCGCGTAACTGGGGCATCGGCGACTTTGGCGATCTGATGCAGATGCTGGAGCAGGTCGCCGCTCACGGCGGCGATTTCATCGGTCTCAACCCGCTGCATGCGCTCTATCCGGCGCAGCCGGATCACGTCAGCCCGTACAGCCCGAGCTCGCGCCGCTGGCTCAACGTGCTGTACATCGACATCAATCAAATCGACGAATTCACCCAAAGTGACGCCGCCCAGCGCTGGTGGCACAGCGCGCCAACGCGCAAAGCGCTGCAACAGGCGCGCAGCGCAGCGTTTGTCGATTACCGCGCGGTGACGACGCTCAAGCTGACTGCGCTGCGTTTTGCCTGGCAGCACGCGCAGCCGCAGCTGACACAGCAGCCGGCGTTTCAGCAATTTCTTGCGGAAGGCGGCGATGCGCTGCGCTATCAGGCGGCATTTGACGCCATCGTGGCAGCGCGCAGCCAGCAGCATCCCGATGAGTGGGGCTGGGAAAAGTGGCCGTCAGGCTGGCAGCAGGCGCAGCAGCCGGAGGTGCAGCAATGGTGCGCGCAGCATGAGGACGACATTCTGTTCTGGAGCTGGCTGCAGTGGCTGGCGCAGCAGCAGTTCGCCGCCTGCTGGCAGCGTAGCCAGCAGCTGGGGATGGCGGTCGGGTTATATCGCGATTTGGCGGTTGGCGTGGCACAGCACAGCGCGGAAACCTGGCAGGATCCGCAGCTGTATAAGCTGGGCGCGTCGGTGGGCGCACCGCCGGATCCGCTTGGCCCGCTCGGGCAGAACTGGGCGCTGCCGCCGCTCGATCCACATGTACTGCGCGCGCGGGGCTATCAGCCGTTTATCGATCTGCTGCGCGCCAATATGCGCGATTGCGGGGCGCTGCGCATCGATCACGTTATGGCGCTACTGCGTTTGTGGTGGATTCCCTATGGCGAAAGTGCCGATAAAGGCGCGTATGTCGCCTATCCGGTGCACGACCTGCTGGCGATCCTTGCGCTGGAGAGTCAGCGTCAGCGCTGCATGGTGATCGGTGAAGATCTCGGCACCGTGCCGCAGGAGATCGTTAGCCTGCTGCGCGACCGCGGCATTTTTTCGTGGAAGGTGCTGATGTTCGAGTGCGGGGAGGACGGGCAGTTCCGGCCACCGGCAGCCTATCCGCGCCAGTCGATTGCCAGCGCCAGTACCCATGATTTGCCGACGCTGAGCGGATTCTGGCATGCCGCCGATCTGCAGTTGCGCGAGCAGCTGGGGCTGTTTACTAAACGCAGCATGCTGAAGGCGGCCATCGCGGAACGCGATGGGCAGAGAACCGCGTTGCTGAACGCCCTGAGCGAGGCGCAAGCCATTGATACGCGCAGCAAAAACCGCGCCGGCCAGCGTCTGACGCCTGCGCTGAATCAGGGCGTGCACCGCTTTCTGGCGTACACCGACAGCGCCCTGCTGGGGCTGCAGCCGGAGGACTGGCTGGGAATGGAGACGCCGGTCAACGTGCCGGGCACGGTAGCCGAATACCCCAACTGGCGGCGCAAACTGCGCGTACCATTGGAGAAGTTGTTTAGTTACCGGAAAGTGCAGCAGCTGCTGGCGATCGTCAATGAAGGGCGTAAGAAGCCGTAAAACACGCGGCAGCCGGGGTGGCTGCCGCATCTTCTATCAGTAGTAGGAGTGCTCGCCGCGCTGATGCTCGGTGAGATCGCGCACGCCTTTCAGCTCAGGGAAGGCGGCCAGCAGCTCTTTCTCGATGCCGTCTTTCAGCGTCACGTCAATCATCGAGCAACCGTTACAGCCGCCGCCGAACTGCAGAATGGCGTAGCCTTCGTCGGTGATCTCCATCAGCGAGACGCGACCGCCGTGGCTGGCCAGCTGCGGGTTGATCTGCGCCTGCAGCAGATACTCCACGCGCTCAACCATCGGCGCATCGTCCGACACTTTACGCATCTTAGCGTTCGGCGCTTTCAGCGTGAGCTGTGAGCCGAGGTTATCGGTCACGAAGTCGATTTCCGCATCTTCGAGGTACGGCGCGCTCAGCTCATCAACATAGGCAGACAGCTTGTCGAACTTCAGTTCGGTATCGGTGGCTTCGACCGCGTCCGGCGGGCAGTAGGAGACGCCGCACTCGGCGGTTGGCGTACCCGGGTTAATAACGAATACGCGAATCTGGGTGCCATCTTCCTGTTTTGACAGCAGTTTTGCGAAGTGCTCTTGCGCAGTATCAGTAATACGGATCATGGCGATTGCTCAATAGTTGACTAAAATACCTGGTTATAATACGCCCAACGCCGACGCTCTACAAGGTACGGCACAGGCATCCTATGTGTACGCTGGCCGCGCCCTGCGCCAGTAATAAGCGGCTGATTTCCCCCACCGTGCTGCCGGTGGTCACCACATCATCGATAAGCAGGATGTGGCGTCCGCGCACCGCCATTTCAAGGCGAAACGCGCCACGCAGATTGCTTTTCCGGGCGCGGGCGCTGAGCACATGCTGCACCGCACCGTGTCGCACCCGGCGCAGACCTTCGCGGTATTCACAACCGAGCCAGCGCGCCAGCGGTTTAGCCAGCAGCGCGGCCTGATTATACCCGCGCTGCCAGGCGCGGCGGCGATGCAGCGGCACGCTCAGCACCAGATCGATACGCGGCAGCGGCTGCTGGCGGCGCTTTGTTAATAATTTTAACAAAAGCAGCCGTGCCAGCATTACCCTGAGTGCGGTTGCGCGCGAGAATTTGAGCCGCTGCACCCATTCGCTCAGCGGCGGCACATAATCACTCACGCAAGTGAGAGCGTGCCACGGCGGCGGCCGGCGCAGGCAGCGTCCGCACGCTTGATCGCCGCTGGCCGGCAGTCCGCAGCAGGGACAGAGCGCCGGCAGCGCCGGTAGCTGGCGCAGACATACGCTGCACAGGCCGTGCCGGGCGATACGCAGCGGCAGACGGCATAGCCAACACAGGGCAGGGATTGCTAGCATAGCGACCTCCTTTTCACTTTTCGGGAGTGTAACCGATGAGTTCGCTTTACTGGCACACCACAGGCACAGGCGATCGCGATCTTGTGCTGCTGCACGGCTGGGGACTGAACGCCGAAGTGTGGCAACACATTGTTCCGCGACTCAGCCCGCATTTTCGTCTGCACCTGGTGGACCTGCCGGGATTTGGCCGCAGCCAGGGATTTGGGCCGCTGAGCCTGGCGCAGATGGCGCAGCAGCTACTACCGCAGTTGCCAGCGCGCGCTGTGCTGCTTGGCTGGTCGCTGGGCGGCTTAGTGGCCAGCCAGCTGGCGCTGAGCCAGCCCGATCGCGTGGCGGCATTGATTAGCGTGGCGTCGTCGCCGTGCTTTACCGCCCGGGATGAATGGCCCGGCATTCAGCCTGAGACGCTGGCGACGTTCCAGCAGCAATTGAGCAGCGATTTCCAGCGCACCGTGGAGCGTTTTCTCGCGCTGCAAACCATGGGGACGGAAAATGCGCGTCAGGACGCGCGCCAGCTGAAAGAGGTAGTGCTGTCGCAGCCGATGCCGTCGGTAGCGGTACTGGAAGGGGGATTGAACATTCTGCGCCACGATGATTTGCGCAGCGCACTGGATGGGCTGACGCTGCCGTTCCTGCGTATCTATGGCGCACTGGATGGCCTGGTGCCGCGCCGCATTGCGCCGCAGCTGGATGCGCGCTGGCCGCATTCGCAGTCGGTTGTCATCGCGAAGGCCGCGCACGCGCCGTTTATTTCGCACCCGGAGGCGTTCTGCCAGCAGGTGCAGCAGTTCATCCACGCAGCCACATAAACTGCCAGGCGGCCAGCACCAGCGGCTGGCTGCCATCCACGCGCTGCCCGCTGATCACATCCTGAAAAGGGCGCGCCTGCGGCAGCGCGGTGCTGATCTCGCGGCTGCTGAGATTGAACACGCACAGTAACCCTTCGTCGCTGTCCGCCGCGTAACGGCGCAGCAGCAGCACCGCGTTGTCGCTCTCCAGCAGCGTCATCGGATTGTCCGGATGGAACGCCGGCTGCCGGGTGCGCAGCTGAATCAGCGCGCTAAGCCGCTCAAACACCTGCTGACGCAGCGGGTTGCCGCCGCTGATTTGCTGTTCGATATCGCGCAGGCTGAACTTCTCACGGTTGATGGCGCGGTTGTGCCCGGCAGCGCGCACGCCTTCGTTGTCATTGCGCGAGCCGAGAATACTTTGAATATAGATGGCGGGCACGCCGGGAAAGGCCAGCAGAATCGCGTGCGCCAGCAGGAAACGGCGCAGGCGCGTGTCGTCATCGTCGGTCTGGTGATTGAGCGCATCCAGATACGTTACGTTGATTTCATACGGGCTGGTGCTGCCGTCCGGGTTGTTTTTATAGGACACCAGCGCGCCCTCCAGCGCCAGTTCACGCACCAGCGCCACAATCTCGACTTCCGACAAAATGCCGCGTGCCGGATTGAGGCCAATGCCGTCGTGCGAGGCGAGAAAATTGAAGAAGGTGGTGCCGCCATTCCCGGGCTCAAGCGTGCTGGCCCACTGGCGCAGCGCGCGTGCCGAGCCGGAGTGAATGGCGTGCAGCACCAGCGGTGGCAGTGAAAACTGGTAGACCATCTGCGCTTCGTCGTGGCCGTTGCCGAAATAGCTGATGTTATCCTGATGCGGCACGTTGGTTTCGGTCACGATCACCGTACCTGGCGCGACTTCGTTGGCGATGGCGCGAAACAGCTTCACCAGCTGATGGGTTTTGGTCAGATGGATACAGCGTGTGCCCGGCGTTTTCCACATGTAGCCCACCGCGTCCAGCCGCACGTAATCCGCGCCTTTGTTGAGATAATCCAGCAGCACGCCCACCATGCGGATCAGCACCTGCGGATTGGCGAAGTTGAGATCGATTTGGTCGGCGCTGAAGGTGGTCCAGATAAAGCGCGTGTCGCCGTTAGCGAGGGTAAACGGCGTCAGCAGCGGTGAGGTGCGCGGGCGCGTCACGGCACTGAGATCGGTGGCGGGCGGCATGCTGATAAAGAAGTCGTCCCAGCCGGCATCCTGCGCCAGAAAGTGGCGAAACCACGCGCTGTGCGCCGACATGTGGTTACAGACGAAATCGAACATCAGCCGGGTTTCGCTGTGCAGCGCCGTGATGTGCCGCCAGTCACCGCAGATAGGATTTACCTGGTGATAATCGATAACCGAGAAGCCATCGTCGGATGAATAGGGGAAAAATGGCAGCAGATGCACCAGGCTGAAGGTGGACTGCAGATGCTGCTGATAAAAGCGCGTAAAGCTGGCGAGCGTGGGCTGCTCGGGTTCGCGGAACTGGTCGGCGTAACTGATCAGCACCACGTCTTTTTCATCCCAGTGCGCTTTACGCGGCAGTTTTGCCGTGTCGCGCGCCGCGCGGATGTGCGAAAGCAGGCGCTCGCGCGCCACGACGGGGAAGCTACCTTCATAAATCTCATCGAGCAGGAAGTTGATAATGTCCATCGGATCGCCGGGTTACGCGGAAGGTCATTTTTTCACACGGTTTTTTCAGCGTAGTCCGCCAGGACAATTTATCAACCTCCTGTACTCGCGCGCCGCTTAGCGTTTCTTCCCAAACGCGGCCGCCAGCGCATCGCCCATCGCACTGTTACCGACGCTGCTGCTGGCAGGTTTGCCGCGGCCTTTGGCACCGGCGGCCGGCCGCGCGGCCTCTTTGCCTGCGCCACGGTTGCCGCCGCTGCGCGCGTTGCTTTCACCCGGTTGCTCATCCAGACGCATGGTCAGCGCGATACGCTTACGCTGCAGATCGACTTCCATCACCTTCACTTTGACGATATCGCCGGCTTTCACCACCTGATGTGGATCGTCTACGAATTTGTCCGACAGCGAAGAGATGTGCACCAGGCCGTCCTGATGCACGCCGATATCGACGAACGCGCCGAAGTTGGTCACGTTGGTCACTGCACCTTCCAGCACCATGCCAGGCAGCAGGTCGTTGAGCGTCTCCACGCCTTCGGCAAACTGCGCGGTTTTGAACTCCGGACGCGGATCGCGGCCCGGTTTCTCCAGCTCTTTGATGATATCGGTGACGGTCGGCAGCCCGAAACGCTCATCGGTGAAGTCGCGCGCATTCAGGTCGCGCAGGCTACCCGGATTGCCCATCAGTTCATTCAGCGCCTGTTCCGTAGCGGCGAGAATGCGCTCTACCAGCGGATAGGCTTCCGGATGCACCGTTGAGGCATCCAGCGGATTATCGCCGTGGTTGATGCGCAGGAAGCCGGCGCACTGTTCAAAGGCTTTCGGCCCAAGGCGGCTCACCTTCAGCAGTTGCTGGCGGTTCTGGAAACGGCCGTTTTCGTCACGCCAGCTGACAATGTTCTGCGCCATCATGCGCGTCAGGCCGGCGACGCGTGTCAGCAGCGCCACCGAAGCGGTATTCAGATCGACGCCCACGGCGTTCACGCAGTCTTCCACCACCGCATCGAGTTTTTTCGCCAGCTGGCTCTGGCTGACATCGTGCTGATACTGGCCGACGCCAATCGATTTCGGGTCAATTTTGACCAGCTCTGCCAGCGGATCCTGCAGACGACGGGCGATAGACACCGCACCGCGCAGCGAAACGTCGAGATCGGGGAACTCCTGCGCCGCCAGTTCGGAAGCGGAATAGACGGATGCTCCGGCCTCACTGACAATCACTTTTTGTGCTTTGATTTGCGGGAACTGCTTCTGTACGTCGAGGAAGAAACGCTCGGTTTCACGTGAAGCGGTGCCGTTGCCGATCGCCACCAGTTCAACCTGATGTTTCGCGCACAGTGCCGCCACCGAGGTCGCGGCTTTGGCCGCCTGGCCGGTATGCGGATAGATGGTATCGGTCGCGACCAGCTTGCCGGTGGCATCGACCACCGCCACTTTGACCCCGGTGCGCAGGCCAGGATCGAGGCCCATGGTGGCGCGCATGCCGGCGGGTGCCGCCATCAGCAGATCGTGCAGATTACGGGCAAACACGTTGATCGCTTCGTCTTCTGCCCGTTCGCGGATGGTGCCCATCAGTTCGGTTTCGAGGTGCAGCAGGACCTTGATGCGCCAGGTCCAGCTGACCACGGCTTTGCGCCAGCTGTCGGCCGGTGCGTTGTTCAGGCGCAGGCCAAGGTGGTCGGCGATCAGCGTTTCACCGTAGCTTTCGCGCGGCGCTTCATCAAACTGCGGATCGGCGTTGAGCGACAGCTGTAAAATGCCTTCGTTACGGCCACGGAACATGGCCAGCGCGCGGTGCGACGGCACGCTGCTCAGCGCTTCGTGATGATCGAAGTAGTCGCGGAATTTAGCGCCTTCTTCCTCTTTGCCTTCCACCACGCGTGCAACCAGATGGGCGTTCTTCCACAGGTAATCACGCACTTTCGCCAGCAGCGTGGCGTCTTCGGCGAAGCGCTCCATCAGGATATAGCGTGCGCCATCCAGCGCGGCACGCACATCGGCAACGCCTTTGTCCGCGTCGACATAACGCGCTGCCAGCTGCTCGGGATCCTGAGACGCGTCGTTCCACAGCGTCTCTGCCAGCGGTTCCAGCCCGGCTTCGATAGCGATCTGCCCGCGCGTGCGGCGCTTCTGCTTATAAGGCAGATAGAGATCTTCCAGCTCGGTTTTGTTCAGCGTGCCGTTGATGGCAGTGGCTAATTCCGGCGTCAGTTTGCCCTGGTCATCAATGGATTTCAGAATCGACTGGCGGCGTTCCTCCAGCTCACGCAGATAGCCGAGACGGCTCTCCAGCGTACGCAGCTGGGTATCATCCAGCCCGCCGGTCACTTCCTTACGGTAACGTGCGATAAACGGCACGGTGTTCCCTTCGTCCAGCAAGCGAATGGCGGCGTCAACCTGGTCGGCGCGTGCCTTCAGCTCACCTGCGATAATCTGGCTCAGCGAATCTTTCATCATCAGTAACGGTCTTGCTTACACAGGGTTAGAAATAGGGGACAGTTATACGGACTGAGGCCGCAAATTGCCAGCCGCTGACCGGTGAATCCGTCTTTTTCTGAATGCAGCGCGCAACTCAGAGAAACTTAGCCACCTATGTGTTAAACCCCAGCGCAATGGCGTACCGGTTGCTGCCAGGCTGGCCCCGCCTCTGCCCTATAATCCGTGGCAAACCACGGAAGGAGGGTGAAGCAATGATCAAATTACTGCTGCTGCTGGCCGGACGCGAGCTGCTGGTGCGTTATCGTCTGCTGATTTATGGCCTGGCGCTGTGCGGCGTGCTGCTGGCCGGCATGATCGTGGCGGACGTGCTGGTCGATGGGCATATCAATCTGTCGCTACAGGTGCTGGCGCTCTTACTGTCGCTGTCGCTGCTGTTTAACCTGCTGAGCGGCGAGGTGTCGCTGCAGCGCTGGCTCAATCTGCTGTTTTCCCTGATTTTTGTCGGCACGCTGCTGGCCGGCGCGCTGTGGCACGGTGATGAAAGGCAACTGAAGAAACTGCTGCTGACGGTGATGGAAATCTGCCTGTTGTTTAACGGCCTGTTTCGCTGTCTGAGCGCGGCGCTGATTCAGCGCCAGCGCTGGGTGCGACATTTTATGCTGGGCTGCGGCGAGATGGTGCTCAGCGTGGTACTGTTTTTCAATGACAACCTGCATACCTGCCTGTTGCTGGGCAGCTGGCTGGTGCTGTTGCTGCTGTCGTTCAGCCTGACGGTGTGGCGCGTCTGGCGCCAGTGGCAGCGCCTGCCGGCGGGTCAGTCCGTTACGCTGCTGCCGTGGTTTTGTCGCGGCCATCGTCATATCGCGCGGCTCCGTCCGTGGCAGCAGGCCCGCTTTCCGCCGGTCGCCGCGGCATTTCCTCTCTGTGTCCACGTCTGGCAGGCGCAGTCTGAAGCCAGTCAACAGCCGAAGCGCTATGTGATTGACCGTTACATCGGCGTGATTAACGGTGAAGGGCACTTTTGTACCGGCCACGCGGCACTGAGCTTTGGCGAGCGCGGCTACATCAGCCTGTATCCGCAGCAGGAGATCGATCCGCAACCGCACGAGCTGCCGCGTCTGCTGCTGGCCGGACAGATTAACGATCGCCCCGGCCGTTTTCTCCCCTCGCTGGCGGCAGAGATTGCCGACTGGCGCAGCCCGGATTTAACCTTCAGTTTTCAGCACTACAACGGGCAGGCGCTCGCCAGCTACTGGCAGGCCAACCGTGGTGACAGCCTGTATAATCTGACGGCAAAAAACTGTTCGACCACCGTGGTGGATGCGCTGGACGTGGCGTTTGAAGGCTATTACGGCCAGCGGCTGCAGCAGGTGTTTGCGCTGCTGCTGCAGCCGGCATTCTGGGGCGCCTGCGTGCTGCGCGAACGGGCAGAAATCATGACCTGGACGCCCGGCCTGGTCGCCGATTATGTGCGCCTGATGAAAAAGACGCTGGGTGCCTGTCCGGGCAGGTAAGGCTTTGTGATAGCCTCTGTGCAGTGAACAGGGCTGTAACCACGAGTGAAGCGATGAAAACCCAACTGATTACCCGCGAAGGCTATAACAAGCTGCGTGCTGAGCACGACCATCTGTGGAATGAGAAGCGGCCGGAAATCACCCGCATTGTCTCCTGGGCCGCCAGCCTGGGCGATCGCTCTGAAAACGCCGATTACACCTATAACAAGCGCCTGCTGCGCCAGATCGATCGCCGCGTGCGCTATCTGCGTAAATGCCTCGCCGAGCTGAAAATCGTTGATTATGCGCCGCAGCAGGAGGGCAAAGTGTTCTTCGGTGCCTGGGTGGAAGTAGAGAATGAGCAGGGCGATGTGAAGCGTTTTCGCATCGTCGGACCGGACGAGATCTATGGCGATACGGTGAAAGAGTACATCTCCATCGACTCGCCGATGGCGCGCGCGCTGATCAAAAAAGAGGTGGATGACGAGGTGACGGTGAACACGCCGGAAGGACAGAAGGTGTGGTTTGTGAACCGCATTGAGTACGTCACGGAAAGTGAGGAAAAAAGAGGCGGAGAGTAATGGCCTGGTGAAACAAGCCGGGGCGCAACTTATTCTCCGCTGGCGAAAGGGCTGGCAGTATAAGAGGGGGAAGCGCCGCAGCCTTGCCGCGCCAGATAAGCGTTATTTGCCCGGCGTGGTCGCCGTGGTCGTTGAGGTGCTGCTGCCGCCGTGATCGCCGCCGCCCATGGTGGCCAGCGCGACGCCGAGCAGGGCTCCCACCGCACCGATGCCGATAGCATCGGAATTACCTTTGGCCGTGGTCGACGCCTGTGCGCCGGCGGCTTCGCCCGCTGGCGTAGCGGCCTGAACCTGTGTGAGGCTGGTGAGTACCAGAGCGCTCAGCAGAACAACGGTTTTTTTCATCTTTCTTCTCCATATGAACTCAATAAGCAGGTACCGATGCAGTGTCGGAGATCATTTGCGCAGAGGAAAGGGGAGTTTACTGACTGATTTAAATCACTTTATTTAACGCTGGCCTTATTTTACGCGCGCACTGGCACTGTTCCGAGCGCGGATACGCAGTCAGCGGCGAAAACGCGATATTTTATGCTGCTGAGCGCGGCCGCTGGCTTATCCTGCAGGCGAAACTTAAGCCAAATGGCGCGCCCCGCCTGACGGCGGAAGCGGGACGGCCCGGCTGGACCACTCGCCGGCAGAAAACGGCGCTGATTTTCAGACAAGCGCTAAACGGCGTAAAAATCAGTCAGAAAAGCGCGAGCGAAGCCGCAGTTCGCGGTTAAAATTAAAGATAAGCTGCTGTTTAATATGCTTTGTAACAATTTCGGCTAGAATATAAACCATTAATGACTGTCACAGACGGGCATCTTTTTTACACAATATCGGCTCAGGCAATGGCGCCTTTGGGAGTTGAACATGCAAGAGAACTACAAAATTCTGGTCGTCGATGATGATATGCGTCTGCGCGCACTGCTCGAACGTTATCTCACCGAACAGGGCTTTCAGGTGCGCAGCGTCGCCAACGCCGAGCAGATGGATCGTCTGCTGACCCGCGAATCATTCCATTTAATGGTGCTGGATTTAATGCTGCCGGGCGAAGATGGCCTGTCAATTTGCCGTCGTCTGCGTAGCCAGAGTAACCCGATGCCGATCATTATGGTCACCGCGAAAGGTGAAGAGGTCGATCGTATCGTGGGGCTGGAAATCGGCGCCGATGACTACATTCCAAAACCGTTCAACCCGCGTGAGCTGCTGGCGCGAATTCGTGCCGTGCTGCGTCGTCAGGCCAATGAGCTGCCGGGCGCGCCGTCGCAGGAAGAAGCGGTCATCGCCTTCGGTAAGTTCAAACTGAACCTCGGTACGCGCGAAATGTTCCGTGAAGATGAGCCGATGCCGCTGACCAGCGGAGAGTTCGCCGTGCTGAAAGCGCTGGTGAGCCATCCGCGTGAGCCGCTGTCGCGCGATAAGCTGATGAACCTGGCGCGCGGGCGTGAGTACAGTGCGATGGAGCGTTCTATCGACGTGCAGATCTCTCGTCTGCGCCGCATGGTCGAAGAAGATCCGGCGCATCCGCGCTACATCCAGACCGTCTGGGGCCTTGGCTACGTGTTCGTTCCGGACGGCAGTAAAGCATGAGGCGATTGCGCTTCTCACCCCGCAGTTCGTTTGCCCGCACCCTGTTGTTGATCGTTACCTTGCTGTTCGTCAGCCTGGTAACGACCTACCTGGTGGTGCTCAATTTCGCCATTCTTCCCAGCCTGCAGCAGTTCAACAAAGTCCTCGCCTACGAAGTGCGTATGCTGATGACCGATCGGCTGCAGCTGGAGGATGGTACGCAGCTGGAAGTGCCGCCGGCCTTCCGGCGCGAAATTTATCGTGAGCTGGGCATCTCGTTGTACACCAACGCGGCGGCGGAAGAGAGCGGGCTGCGCTGGGCGCAGCATTATGAATTCCTCAGTGAACAGATGGCGCAGCAGCTGGGCGGGCCGACCGACGTGCGGGTTGAGGTTAACAAAAACTCGCCGGTGGTCTGGCTGAAAACCTGGCTGTCGCCGGATATCTGGGTGCGCGTACCGTTGACCGAGATCCATCAGGGCGACTTCTCACCGCTGTTCCGCTATACCCTGGCAATAATGCTGCTGGCGATTGGCGGCGCCTGGCTGTTTATCCGTATCCAAAACCGACCCTTAGTCGATCTCGAACACGCTGCGTTGCAGGTCGGGAAAGGCATTATTCCGCCACCGCTGCGCGAATACGGTGCCTCGGAAGTGCGTTCGGTGACGCGCGCCTTCAACCAGATGGCGGCTGGCGTGAAGCAGCTGGCCGACGATCGTACGCTGCTGATGGCCGGCGTCAGCCATGATTTACGTACGCCGCTGACGCGCATCCGTCTCGCCACCGAGATGATGGGCGAAGAAGATGGTTACCTGGCCGAGTCGATCAATAAAGACATTGAAGAGTGCAACGCCATCATTGAGCAGTTCATTGATTATCTGCGCACCGGGCAGGAGATGCAGACCGAGCGCGCCGATCTGAATAGCGTGCTGGGCGAAGTGGTGGCGGCGGAGAGCGGCTACGAGCGCGAGATTGAGAATGCGGTGATGGACGCGGAGCTGATGCTGGATATTAACCCGCTGTCGATTAAACGCGCGGTGGCGAATCTGGTGGTTAACGCGGCGCGTTACGGTAACGGCTGGATCAAGGTCAGCAGCGGTCAGGAATTGAATCGCGCGTGGTTTCAGGTGGAGGATGATGGTCCGGGCATTAAGCCGGATCAGTTACAGCATCTGTTCCAGCCGTTTGTGCGCGGCGACAGCGCGCGCAGCACCAGCGGCACCGGTCTGGGCCTGGCGATTGTGCAGCGTATTATCGATGCGCATGACGGATCGCTGGAGATTGGCGACAGCGAACGCGGCGGATTACGTATCCGTGCGTGGTTACCGATTCCGGAAAACAGCGCCACGACGGCAGTAAGCAGTAACGTTAGTTAAATTTCCGCACCAACCGTCGCGGCGCAATCTATTGCGCATCCATCAGCGATATTACCGCTGCAGGCATGTGCGATAAATCGCGCCGCGACGAAATATGCCATCGCTAAGCCGCCGTTGTGGCGGCTGGGCTACTTCACAGCTGCGGGCCGGCCTGCACCAGCGCTTTGCCGGCATCGTTGTCGGTGTACTTCTCGAAATTGGTGATAAAGCGCTGCGCCAGCGCTTCGGCAGCCTGCTGCCAGGCGGCGGCGTCAGGCCAGCTGCGACGCGGATCGAGAATGGCATCGTCCACCTGTGCCAGCGTGGTGGGCACCTGCAGATTGAACACCGGCAGCGTCACGGTCTCCGCTTCATCCAGCTCACCGGCCAGAATCGCGTTGATGATAGCGCGCGTGTCTTTCAGCGAAATGCGCTTGCCGCTGCCGTTCCAGCCGGTATTCACCAGATAGGCCTGCGCGCCGGACGCCTGCATACGTTTCACCAGCACATCCGAGTACTGCGTTGGATGCAGCGTCAGGAACGCCGCGCCAAAACAGGCCGAGAAGGTTGGTGTGGGCTGCGTCACACCGCGCTCGGTGCCGGCCAGCTTGGCGGTAAAGCCGGACAGGAAGTGGTACTGGGTTTGCTCCGGCGTCAGACGCGAAACCGGTGGCAGTACGCCAAAGGCGTCGGCGGTCAGGAAGATGACCTTCTTCGCGTGGCCCGCTTTCGACACCGGCTGCACGATGTTTTCGATGTGCTCGATCGGGTAAGACACGCGGGTGTTTTCCGTCTTGCTGGCGTCGGCGTAATCGACCGTGCCGTCGGCGCGCACCACCACGTTCTCCAGCAGCGCATCGCGGCGAATCGCGCGGTAAATCTCCGGCTCGGCCTGCTCTGACAGATTGATGGTTTTGGCGTAGCAGCCGCCTTCGAAGTTAAAGACGCCGTCGTCGTCCCAGCCGTGCTCATCGTCGCCGATCAGCTGACGATCCGGATCGGTAGAGAGCGTGGTTTTACCGGTACCGGACAGGCCAAAGAACACCGCCACGTCGCCCGCTTTGCCGACGTTGGCCGAGCAGTGCATCGAGGCGATACCCTTCAGCGGCAGCAGATAGTTCATGATGGCGAACAGGCCTTTTTTCATCTCGCCGCCGTACCAGGTACCGCCGATCAGCTGCATGCGTTCAGTCAGGTTAAAGGCGACAAAATTCTCTGAATGCAGCCCCTGCGCCTGCCAGTCCGGATTGGTGCACTGCGCCGCGTTCATCACCACGAAATCCGGCGTAAACTCAGCCAGTTCGGCTTCAGTCGGACGGATAAACATGTTTTTGACGAAATGCGCCTGCCACGCCACTTCCATCACGAAACGTACGCTGAGGCGGGTATCCGGGTTGGCGCCGCAGAAGGCGTCAATCACAAACAGACGCTTGCCGGAAAGTTGTTGCGTGCAGCGATCTTTCAGCGCCTGCCAGGTTTCCTGTGACAGCGGCTGGTTGTCGTTCTTGCCGTTGCCAACATCGTTCCACCACAGCGTGTCACGCGTGGTGTCATCCCGCACGATGTATTTATCTTTCGGCGAACGTCCGGTGAAGATGCCGGTATCCACGGCAATGGCACCGCTCTGCGTCAGGGTGCCGCGCGCGTAACCTTCCAGCTCCGGGCGGGTTTCTTCCTGAAATAACGTGGCGTAATCAGGGTTGTACACCACCTCGGTGGTGCCGCTAATTCCGAGCGTTTCGAGGTCTTGCGATGTCAGGCCGTTAACGCGCATGTGACTGCTCCTTAAATCGGTACTTCATGGCATTTTTTATGAGGGTTTCTGCGTCCTGCTGCGCATAGCCGCACAGGGCAGATCGCGCGCAGTGTACACGTCTGAGCGAGGTGGAAAAGTGAAGAGAGTTAAAAATGCGAGCTGGAACGTGACAAGTAGAGAAATCTGCCACTTATGAAACTAAAGTTAGCGTAAATTAGTTAATTTCCGTGAAAAATCATAGCGCTACGCCGGCGGAAAATACGGGCGGCGTCACCGCCCGTTTGCTGATTAATGCAGTTGATCGCTATTGCCGGAGGGAGCGTTACGAATGGCAGCAATATCCACTGCATCGTACACATAGTGCGTGCCGCAGTAGTCGCAGTGCATATCGATTTTGCCGTCTTCGACCAGAATCTCATCCACTTCCTCTGGCGGCAGCGTCTTCAGCACTTCACCGCAGCGTTCGCGCGAGCAGGTGCATTTGAAGCTGACCGGCGCCGGGTCGTAAACCGTGGCTTCTTCCTGATGATAGAGACGCCATAGTACGTCAGTAGCGGGCAGCTCAATCAGCTCTTCGCTCTTCACGGTTTCGGTTAACGTGGCCAGATGGTTGAAGTCATCCAGGTTGGGCTCCTGCGCGGGCAGCACCTGCAGCAGAATACCGGCTGCGCCTTTCTCGCTGGTGCGAATGAACAGGCGGGTTGGCAGCTGCTCGGAACGCATGAAGTAATCTTCCAGACAGCCCGCCAGCGTATCGGCTTCCAGGCCGACCACGCCCTGATAGCGCTCGCCTTTCTCAGGCGAAATGGTGATCACCAGATAGCCGTTACCCACCATCTGCTTCAGGCTGCTGCCGGCGGCGATCTCCGCATCCTCTTTCAGCCGCGCCACGCCGCGCAGCTCCTGACGGTTATTCCCGTTGATCACCGCCATGCTCAGCGGGCCATCGCCCTGCAGCTGCACGGTGATATCGCCGTCAAATTTCAGCGTAGCGGTGAGCAGGCTGGTGGCAACCAGCAGTTCGCCCAGCAGCGTTTTGACCGGCTCGGCGTAGTCGTGGTTCTGCACGATGTCGCGCCAGGTTTGAGATGCGTTGACCAGCTCGCCGCGCACGGCGACGTTTTCAAACAGGTAACGATGCAGTTGATCTTGAACAGACATAAGGTTTCTCTCGTGGGGGCGCGAGTTATTCATCGCCCGACAATTTAAATTTCAGCAGATCGCGACGCTCTTTTTTATCCGGGCGACGATCGGGATGCGGCATGGTCAGGGCATTCATTTTGCGCGCCAGCGCGTTCTTTTCGCGCTTTTCGATGCTGGCGGCCGTCTCCGCGTACATCTGCTGCGCTTCGCTGGCCGGACGCCGCTGGTCGCCGATGGCGGTGATGATCACCGTGCGCTCATCGTTGCCCTGACGCAGCGTCAGCTCGGCCTGCAGTTCGACCACTTTGCCCGGTTTGCTGCGCTGGCCGTTGTAGTGCACTTTGCCGCCTTCAATCATGTCGCGAGCCAGCGCGCGGGTTTTATAGAAGCGCGCGGCCCACAGCCATTTATCAAGGCGAACGCCTTCACTGGTTTTCTCTTTCATTGCGGCTCCTGCTGTTACGCTGCGTCGCGCCGTGTGGCGATCGGTCGCACACGGTCGCATGACGCCGGAAAGATGGATCGGGCCGGTGCCGGATACCCAAAGGTATGGGTACAACGTGATAAATCAAGGGCGAGGTGCCGTTGCGGGCTGCCGATCCATCGCCAATCCCTTAAGCGTAATCGGCATTTTGTTTTCCGCCCTGAAAAACAGGGCGACAGGGTAGCACAGAAGGTGGAGGGTCAGAACAGCGAGCGCACGCTCTGCATAGTGCTGAGGTTGTGGTTAAAGCACTTGTCGTAATACTGCTGAATCTGCGCCATACGCAGGCGGTTGCGGTGGATGCGGCGCAGCGCCAGCAGGCCGTTGCTGACGGCGCTGACAATCAGCACCAGCATCAGCAGCGCGGTGCCCAGATAGCGCCACTGCGCCATGGCGTCGGGCTCGTTGTGCAGGGCGATATGGCGCGTGCCGTTGGCATCGGTGGTAATGCTGGTAATGATACCGCTGGCGGCAAACGGCGTGTGCAGCAGCATGCCGGACAGGCGCTGCAGTTCGTGCCATTGTGAAGGGGCGTCGAGATCGAACAGCGCCACCGACGGCTGCGGCTGGTTCACCATCTGCCGGCCTTCATCGCTAATGATCAGGAATCCGCCCGGCGGCGGGCTGTTAAGGGTTTCCGCTGCGCGACGCGTCTCCCGCGAGAAGAAGGTCGAGGTGGCGGTGTTCACCAGATTCTCCAGCGCTTCGGCGCTTACCGGGCGCAGCAGCACATTCATGCCGTTGAGCTTGCCGGAATCCGCACGGTGAATCAGCGTATCCCAGTCTTTGGCGTTACCGAGATTGACCAGCGCATTTTTCAGGCGCACGCAGTCCTGCTGCTGGCTGCACAGCTGCTGGGTTTTCAGCACCAGATCGGAGAAATCATCCAGCAGGATCATGCCTGATTTCTGAATCGCCGACGCCAGCTGCGGGTTCAGTTTCGGGTCGGTATTGGTTTCCGGATGCAGCTGCTGCGTGGTGGTCTCCAGCAGCGCGGCAGCCTTATCGATGATGTCGGACTGCGGCAGCGGCAGCGGCGCAGCGTTGTTCCAGTAAATCGCCGAGCAGTCGAACGGCATGTAGCCGTAGCTGCGGTTGCTCTGGTAATTGCCCGGAACCGAGCACATGCCGGTGCCGCTCACTTTCAGGCTATCGCCAATGTGCAGCGGCAGGGCAGTGAGTTTATCGACGCTGTTCACTTCCACGCTCTCAGTCCCTTTTAACCAGGCGAGGCTGAGTTTGATCGGCATGCTGAGCGGAATCCAGCTCACCAGCATCACCAGCACCAGCAGCGAACCGCACGCCAGCACCAGGTTTTTACGCCAGCGCTGTACCGGGAAGTTGCGGACTTCATCCTGCAGCGACAGGAAGCGCCCCTGGCGTACCACCTGACGATTCAGGTAGATATCCACATCCGTCACCTGGCCCAGGTCGTGCGCCACATAAGGCTGCCAGTGTGCCGGATAGATTAAGTCGATGATGCCGAGCGAGATGTTGCTCTGCTCCTGATTGGATTCGCCAAACAGGCCCCAGCGCTTCGGTGCGCCGCGCAGACAGTGCACATCGCGCAGCCCTTTTTCACCTGGGAATCGGTACATAAACCACAGGCTGACAGCGACGATCGCGCCGGCGGGCAGCGCAATCCACAGCATCAGGCTGCCGGGCAGCACCAGGCTGAGGAAAAACAGCAGGAAGGCGCAGCAAATGGCGCTCGCTTCACGCGTGCCGTCGGCGCGCGACAGCTGATACTCTTCCGGCGACTCTTTGCGCACCTGCAGCAGCTCGACGTTTTCGCTCTCCTCTTTACGAATCGAAGCGTTGGTCGACATTGGCCGCACCAGCGGCGGCAGCGCCGGTTGTTCCACCGCATAGTTCACCAGCGAGTGGCCGTTGAGCGAGATCACCAACGGCAGGGTCTGGGTGCGGATCAGCTCGACGTAGTTTTCTTCAGCGATGTACTGCTCCCACAGCGGCGGCAGATGCACCTCGACTTCATCCAGGTAGTAGCGCCATTTGTGGGGATCGTCAGTGGAGAGGCCGTAACGGGTGATGGAGCGGGTAACGGGATAAACATTATTGCTCTGTGCGGTCAGCGCCAGCGCTTCGGGTTCCCGTGACGATCGGGTCGATCGCCCGCTGCTGTGCTGACGCGCTTTACCCAGCGACGCAATATACTTCTCAACGGCAGCGCGTTCTTCATCGGTGAGTTTACGGCAGGGCGGACTGATAAACGGCAGTGGTTTCGCCAACGGCGGACGATGCCGCATAGCGTACCAGTAGCCGATTCCGGCCACTAACGAACAGGCCAGCATGACAGCCAGAATGACGATAAGAGTGCTCATGCTTTGCTCAATCCAGCCAAAAAACTGCCGTCACGTTTACGATGTGCTCCCGGTAAAACCTGCAATACGAGTCAATTTTGGCGAGCAGAAGTCATTCTGACAAGAGGCAAATGAAACAAAATACCGCGCAAAATCATTGTATTATAAATTTGTTAGATTATTCCTTAACGGGATGGTACTCACAAGCCCCTCAATTAAACATCGGTATTATCCGAATTTGCTGCTACCCCGTTGACTTATTGTGAAAATCTTACTGTGCAGATAACAAGAAGTTGTTAGCGGCAGCGGGCAAATGTATGTCACCATGATTGACCCGCGCTGCGTGTCGCACAATGCCGCGGGCTTCGGTATGCTGACGTCATCGCGTTTCACAAGGCTGTGCTAAGTTTGAGGCTGATATGACCACTCCCCTGAAAAAACCTGACATCCTCAACGTGGAAGCGGTGGCCCGCTCCCGCCTGTTTACCATCGAAGCGGTTGATCTCGCCTTCAGCAACGGTGCGCGTCGCGTCTATGAGCGCATGAAGCCCTCCGATCGTGAAGCGGTGATGATTGTGCCGATCATTGGCGATGACGTGATCCTGATCCAGGAGTACGCCGTCGGACTGGAAACCTATGAGCTGGGCTTCCCGAAAGGTTTAATCGATCCTGGTGAAAGCGCTTTTGAAGCCGCCAACCGTGAGCTGAAAGAAGAAGTGGGCTTTGGCGCGCATCAGCTGGAAGCGCTGGGCAAACTCACCATGGCGCCGTCCTATTTCTCCAGCAAGATGAATATCGTGGTAGCTGAAGGGTTGTACGAAGAGAAGCTGGAAGGGGATGAGCCGGAGCCGCTGATTGTACGCCGCTGGCCGCTCAGCAATCTGCTGGCGCTGCTGGAAGAGCCGGATTTTCGCGAGGCGCGTAACGTCAGCGCGCTGTTCATGGTGCGTGAGTGGCTGGTGAAGCAGGGGCGGTTGAGTTATTGAGGACACCTGGCGGCGCAATAAAAGGCGCGGAAAGTCGCACAGGGTAAAAACAAAAAGCCGGGGATTTCCTCCGGCTTTTTTGATCAAAATAGTTCGTGGCTTTCACCGTTGTCCATGATGGTGGTGCCCACATCATGTACTGAGTACTCGGTCGGCTGGGTGCCGTTAATGAAGTACTCCTGACGGGTGTTGCCGCCACCGTTGGCCAGCTTGCCGGTGCTGCGGTCAATGGTCACCGTCACCACGCCGTCCGGTGGTGTCAGCGGCTGCACCGGCACACCATCCAGCGCCACTTTCATGTAATCATCCCATGCCGGCTGCGCACTCTTCGCGCCGCCTTCGTAGCCGGAGATCTGATCCGGAATCGCACCCGATACCGTGGTGCGACCCAGCGCGCGCGAATCATCGAAGCCAATCCACACCGACGTCACCACGCCCGGACCATAACCGGAGAACCAGGCGTCTTTGGAACTGTTGGTGGTACCGGTTTTGCCGCCGATATCGTTACGCTTCAGATCGCGACCGGCACGCCAGCCGGTTCCCATCCAGCCCGGTTCACCGAAGATGTTAGAGTTCAGCGCGCTCTTGATCAGGAACGCCAGCGGCGTGTTGATCACGTGCGGCGCATACTGCTGATCGCCGGCCGGCTGCGGCTGAGCGGGTACCTGCTCCAGCTCGGGCTGCGGCACGGTCTGATTCTGCTGCTGATTCGAGGTGGCGACGTTTTCCACGCTCTCTTCATTCAGCGCCACCGACTTTTTGGTGTCGCCATAGATCACCGGCAGATTGCACTGCGGGCAGGCGATCTTCGGCTGCGCCTGGAAAATCACGCCGCCCTGTTCGTTCTCAATCTTCGCGATGAAGTAAGGATCGACCAGGAAGCCACCGTTAGCCATCACCGCATAGCCGCGCGCCACCTGCATTGGCGTGAAGGATGCGGCGCCCAGTGCCAGCGACTCGGTATGGATAATGTTCTGCGCCGGGAAGCCAAAGCGCTGCAGATACTCAGCGGCGTAATCAACGCCCATGGCACGCATCGCGCGCACCATCACCACGTTTTTCGACTCACCCAGCCCCTGGCGTAAACGAATCGGACCCGCATAAGTCGGCGGCGAGTTCTTTGGTCGCCAGTCTGCGCCGGCGCCGGCATCCCAGCGTGAAATCGGCACGTCGTTGAGGATGGAGGCCAGCGTCAGGCCGCGGTCCATGGCGGCGGTATACAGGAACGGCTTGATGTTCGAGCCGACCTGACGCAGCGCCTGGGTGGCACGGTTGAACATACTCTGGTTGAAGTCAAAACCACCCACCAGCGCGCGTACCGCACCGTCTTCCGGATTGAGCGACACCAGCGCCGAGTTCACCAGCGGTACCTGTCCCAGCCACCACGCGTCACCGACTTTACGTACCCAGATCTGCTGGCCAGCCTGCAGCACCTGAGTGACGCTGCGCGGCGTCGGGCCCTGCAGGGTGTCGGATTTATACGGACGCGCCCAGCGCACGCCGGCTAAGGTCAGCGAAACGCTGCTGCCATCTTTCAGCATGGCGGTGGCTTCGTCGGCGCTGGCGCTGGTGACCACGGCGGCATTCAGCGGACCGTAGACCGGCAGATTTTTCAGCGTATTGACGATGCGGGTGTGATCCCAGCTGGCTTCACCCACTTTCCACAGCACGTTGGTCGGACCGCGATAGCCGTGACGCATATCGTACGCCATCACGTTGTTACGCACCGCCTGCTGTGCGGCTTCCTGCAGATGGCGGGTCACGGTGGTATACACCTTGTAGCCATCGTCATAGGCGCTGTCGCCGTAGCGTTTCACCATCTCCTGACGCACTAACTCGGTGAGATACGGTGCAGAGAAGGCAATTTCCGGGCCGTGATAGCTGGCGGTCAGCGGCGTGTTGCGCGCGTCGTTATACTGCTGCTGCGTGATGTAGTTCTGATCCAGCATGCGAGCCAGCACCACATTACGGCGCGCCAGCGCACGGGCGTGTGAATAGAGCGGGTTAAAGGTCGACGGCGCTTTCGGCAGGCCGGCGATCATCGCCATCTCACTCAGCGACAGCTGATCGACCGGTTTACCGAAGTAAACCTGCGCCGCCGCACCGACGCCGTAAGCGCGATAGCCGAGATAGATTTTATTCAGATACAGCTCAAGGATTTCATCCTTACTCAGCAACTGCTCGATGCGAATCGCCAGGAAGGCTTCCTTGATTTTACGCATCAGCGTGCGTTCAGGGCTGAGGAAGAAGTTACGCGCCAGCTGCTGCGTAATGGTACTGGCGCCCTGCGAGGCGTGGCCGGAGACCAGCGCGATGCTGGCGGCGCGGAAAATCCCCACCGGATCGACGCCGTGATGCTCATAAAAGCGGCTGTCTTCGGTGGCGATAAACGCTTTGATTAGCTCAGGCGGCATCTGTTGCAGGGTGAGCGGGATACGGCGCTTTTCACCATACTGGGCGATCAGCTCGCCATCCGCGCTGTAAACCTGCATCGGGGTTTGCAGGCGCACATCTTTCAATGTGTTCACATCAGGCAGCTGCGGCTCTATGTATTTGTACAAACCATAAACCGTGCCGGCTCCCAGCAAAATGCAACACACTGCAAGGATCAATAAATACTTTACGAACTTCACCTGAGAATTCCCATCTGTTGGCGTTTGGGCAGTTTATAAACAATCGCGCGGTAGTATAAAGGCAAGCCTGACGCTTTGATATACCCGTCATTCTTCATGCAATGCGGGTAATCATCCTTTTTCCTGTAACGATAAGGAGATCGCGCGCATGGCTTTTCAGCGCTGGCAAATTGGACTGGACATCCAGAACGGGCAACTCTGCGCCCTTGGCATTGAACGACGCCGTCACGGATGGCAGCTGCGACACTGGTGGCAGCAGCCGCTGCCGCACGATACGTTACGCAACGGCGTGTTGCAAACCTCGCCAGTGTTACAGGAGATGTTGGTGCGCTGGCAACGTCATTTACCCAGGCGCTACTCACTGCGCGTTGGCCTGCCGCCGCAGCTGGTGCTGCAGCGTACGCTGCCGTTGCCGCAAACCTCACTGCGCGAGCCGGCGCTCAGCCGCTACGTTAACGCGTCCGCATCACGTCTGTTCCCGGTCGAAGCCGCTTCGCTGTCGCTGGATTACCGGCTGGGCGGCAGCGCCAGCCAGCTGCACGTCACCGCCGCGCGCCGCGACGTCATCGCCCAGTGGCTGGCGCCGCTGCAGCAGGCCGGACTGCGCCCCGACGTGTTTGAGCTGAGCAGTCTGGCACTGACGCAGATCGCCATGCGCGTTCCGCTGCGCCCGCATCAGCTGCTGATCCATCCGCTCAGCGACCACTGGCTGTGGACGCTGGCCGGCGAAAATAGCGCCTGCGGCGCAGCGACCGAACCCCTAACGCTCGCCCATCTGCGTGACACCTTTCCCCAGGCACAAGCGGTGTTCTGCACCTCACCGCAGGCGTTGCCGGAGGCGGAAGTGCAGCGCTGCAAGCCGCTGGCGCTGTTGCACTATCTGCAACCGCCGCTACCGGCAGAGGCGGGCGCGCTGGTGATTGCGCTAGGCCTGGCGCTGCGTCCGGAGGATTACTGATGCTGGCGGTCAATTTGCTCCCGTGGCGGGCACAGCAGTTGCTGCTACGCCGCCAGCACAGTGTGGCGTTGCTGGTTGCCGTGCTGCTGGTAACGCTGTTACTCACGCTGCTGCTGTGGTGGCGCGCTGAACAGCGGCTCCAGCACGCAGCCCGGCAGCACACCGATATGACCATACAGCTCCAGCAGATACAGCAGCGGCTGGCGCAACAGCAAACGCTGATGGCGCAGCGGGATGATCTGTTACGCAGGCAGCAGGCGCAGCAACAGCGGCTGCAGCAGCATCAACGCTGGCAGCAGTTCTGGCAGCAACTGCCCGCACTGATGCCAGAGACGCTGTGGCTGAGTCGCGTGGAGCGGCGTCAGGGGCAACTGGTGCTGGACGGTCTGGCGCAAAGCCTGGCTGATGTCAGCGCGTTCCGCCATCAGCTGCAGACGCAGCCGCTGTTTGCGGCGGTGAAGCAGGGCAGCGTACAGCGTCAGGCGCAGGGGGATTACCGCTTCGCGCTGCGCGCCCGGCTGCAGGAGGCGACCGATGAATGAACTCATCCAGCGCTGTCTGCAGCTGGCACTGACGTGGCGAATAGCCAGCCTGCAACTGCTGGCGCTGCTGCTACTCGGGCTGGCGTGGCTACTGCTGCTGCGTCCGCAACAGCAGCAATTCAGCACGCTGCAACAGCAGCTGTCACAACTGGCGCAGCAGCACCAGCAACGTCAGCAGCAGCTGGACGCGCGACCGGCCATCGAACAGCTCCAGGCGGAGATCGCAACGTTGCAGCCAGCGGCAACGGCGGCGTCCGTATCGTTAGAGCAACTGGTGGCAGCGCGCGGCAATCTGCTCGAGGCATGGCATCCGGACAGCCAGCCACAGCAGCTGGCGCTGCGCCTGAGCTGGCCGCAATTTCTGCCGCTGTTCAGCGGGCTGGCTGCGACGGCATTAGCGGTGCCACAGCGTTTTCAGCTGCAGGCGGAGCAGGGCGTGTTACACAGCGAGTTCTGGCTGGAGAGTGACGATGCGGAGTAGCGCACTGGTGTTACTGCTGTGCAGCAGCTGGGCGCTGGCGCGCGATCCGTTCCAGCCGCAGGCTGCCAGCCAGTGTCAGGCGCCCGCTGCCGTACCGCAGGGCTGGCGATTACAGGGCATCATTGGTCGCGCGCCGCACTTTGTGGCCTGGCTGGTTTCACCGCAGGGCAAACGTCAGCGGCTGAGCGCACCGGCTGCTTTTCCGGTGGCACCGTGGCAGGTGACCCAGCTCAGTGCACATACGCTGGTACTGAGCGTCACGCAGAGCTGTCCGCCGCAGCACATCACATGGGTAATAAAAGGAGGATTTTATGAAAACGATGATGCTGCTGCTGTGGCTGGCGCTGAGCAGTCCGCTGCACGCCGCTGACCAGCCCCTGAGCCTGGTATTTGATGATGCGCCGGTCGAGCGCATTCTGCAGGCGCTGGCTGACTATCAGCAAACCAACCTGCTGATCGCGCCGGGCGTGGAGGGGCGGCTGTCGCTGCGACTCGATAACGTCGGCTGGGAGCGCGCACTGGCGCTGGTCACGCGGCTGGCGAAACTCACCGTGATCCAGGAGGAGGGCGTGCTGCTGGTCTATCCGGAGAGCTGGCAGCAGCGACAGGCACAGCAGGCACAGGCGGAGCGTGAAGAGAAGCAGCTGCAGGCGCCGCTTGAGCAGCGCACCGTCACGCTGCACTACGCCAGCGCCAGCGATGTCTACCGCAGCCTGCAGGCGGAACGCTCGCTGATGACGCCGCGCGGCAGCGTGACGGTGGATAGCCGTACCAACAGCCTGTTGCTGCGGGACAGCGCGCAGGCGCTGCGCGATACCGAGCGCTGGCTGCAGGCGCTGGATCTGCCGCTGGAGCAGGTTGAGCTGTCAGCGCACATTGTTACCATCAATGAAGAGCATCTGCGCGAGCTCGGCGTCAGCTGGAGCACCGCACCCGGCGATGTCGTCACCGGGGCGCTGCGCAATCCGCAGCTGCTGGTGCCGCTGGCGGTGAGCAATCCGGCGATACGCGCCGGCGTCACGCTCGGACCGATGAACGGCGAACTGCTTAATCTGGAGCTGAGTGCGCTGGAGCAGGAGAACCAGATCGAAATCATCGCCAGCCCGCGGCTGTTTACCTCACACCAGCAGACCGCCACCATCAAGCAGGGCACCGAAATTCCCTATGAGGTGAAATCCGGTAACAGCGGTGCGACGGCGATTGAGTTCAAAGAGGCGGTGCTGGGCATGGAGGTGACGCCAGTGGTATTGGGCAACGGGCGTATTCAGCTCACGCTGCGGCTGAGCCAGAACATGCCGGGTCGCAGCCTGACGATGGGGGAAAGTCAGGTGCTGAGCATCGATAAGCAGGAAATCGCCACTCAGGTGACGCTGCGCGACGGTGAAACGCTGGCGCTGGGCGGTATTTTCCAGCAGCAGCGCACCCAGGGCGAAAA
The DNA here is from genome assembly GCF_026541005.1 of Pantoea sp. GM_Pan_4. Classification (NCBI taxonomy): domain Bacteria; kingdom Pseudomonadati; phylum Pseudomonadota; class Gammaproteobacteria; order Enterobacterales; family Erwiniaceae; genus Pantoea; species Pantoea sp. GM_Pan_4. Next base: position 68,675 of record NZ_JALNUZ010000013.1, on the reverse strand, counting down.
GCGCGTGCCGTGGCTGGGCGAGGTGCCGCTGCTCGGCAGTCTGTTTCGTCAGCAGACCGACGAGCGCAAAAAACGTGAGCTGGTGATCTTCATCACGCCGCGACTGGTCAGGGAAGCAGCGCTTACCGCCGGATAAAGCGGAAAATTCGCTCCATATGACCAACTGCGTTGACGCAGGGCAGGAATTAGCATACAAGGTTTAGCGATTTTAAAACGGTGTAACGGAACGCGGCAGGATAACCTTCCGGCGGGTGTCAGTGACAAGCGATACTGACATCGAAAGAAATATGCCCGAATTTTGGGTGGTACAGGACGTCAGCAACGGCACCTATTCCACAGTTTACGCAGGTAAGCTGTCGGGAGCGACAGGCCCAGCCAGCGCACCTGTAGCGCGCACAAGGATGGCAGAAAAGGAAGAGCGTTACCGTCTCGCGAACCACAGACCGGTCCTGTTTGAAGGTCGCCGGGGGCAATTTATTCGGTTGCCAAACGGCCATGAGTGTTGAGATAATTTTCCGTCTGACTCTTGCTAACGCTCATGAGGTCTCAGTTCCTGTCCCGCCAGCAATGTGCTGAACGCGGGGTATCATCAACGAATTCTTAGTAATACCGACAAAATGGCAGAGAAACGCAATATCTTTCTGGTTGGGCCGATGGGTGCCGGCAAAAGCACTATTGGTCGTCAGTTAGCTCAGCAACTCAATATGGAATTTTTCGATTCCGATCAGGAAATTGAGCGACGTACCGGAGCGGATGTAGGCTGGGTATTTGATGTGGAAGGCGAAGCCGGTTTTCGCGATCGTGAAGAGAAAATCATCAACGAGCTGACCGAGAAACAGGGCATTGTCCTGGCGACCGGTGGCGGCTCCGTCAAATCCCGTGAAACCCGTAATCGTCTCTCCGCCCGCGGTGTGGTCGTCTACCTCGAAACCACCATCGAAAAGCAACTTGCCCGCACTCAGCGTGATAAAAAGCGTCCGCTGCTGCAGGTTGACGAACCGCCGCGCGAAGTACTGGAAGCGCTGGCTGGCGAACGTAATCCGCTTTATGAAGAGATCGCTGACGTCACCATTCGCACTGACGATCAAAGTGCAAAAGTTGTCGCCAATCAGATCATCAACATGCTGGAAAAAAATTAATCCAGCACCCTGAGGGCTCAGCAATAGGTATCGGTCATCATGGAGAAGATCACTGTCTCACTGGGGGATCGCAGTTACCCCATCACCATCGCTGCCGGACTGTTTAACGATCCGGCTTCTTTTTGGCCGCTGAAAGCCGGCGACAATGCCATGCTGGTGACGAATCAAACGCTGGCACCGATCTATCTGGACAAACTCGCGACGCTGCTGAGCAACGCCGGGGTGAAAGTGGATCAGGTGATTCTGCCCGACGGTGAGCAGTACAAAACGCTGGCGGTGATGGACGAGGTTTTCACCGCGCTACTGCAGAAGCCGCACGGCCGTGACACCACGCTGATTGCGCTGGGCGGTGGCGTGATTGGCGATCTGACCGGCTTTGCTGCTGCCAGCTACCAGCGCGGCGTACGCTTTATTCAGGTGCCGACCACCTTGCTGTCGCAGGTTGACTCCTCGGTTGGGGGCAAAACTGCGGTGAACCATCCCCTCGGTAAAAACATGATCGGTGCTTTCTACCAGCCGGCTTCGGTGATCGTGGATACCGACTGCCTCACCACGCTGCCGCCGCGCGAGCTGGCCTCCGGTCTGGCGGAAGTGATCAAATACGGCATCATTCTCGACGGTGAGTTTTTCCAGTGGCTGGAGCAGAATCTTGATGCGCTGCTGGCGCTGGATAACACCGCCATGGCTTACTGCATTCGCCGCTGCTGCGAGCTGAAAGCCGACGTGGTGGCGGCCGACGAGCGTGAAACCGGCCTGCGTGCGCTGCTCAATCTCGGTCATACCTTTGGCCATGCGATTGAAGCGCATATGGGTTACGGCAACTGGTTGCACGGTGAAGCGGTCGCGGCGGGCATGGTGATGGCGGCGCGCACCGCTGAGCGTCTGGGTCAGTTCAGTGCGGCCGATACTGACCGCATTATTGCGCTGCTGCAGCGTGCTGGCCTGCCGGTTAACGGCCCGGCCAGCATGACGGCAGAAGCCTATCTGCCGCACATGATGCGCGATAAAAAAGTGCTCGGCGGCGAGCTGCGTCTGGTGCTGCCTCTCGCTATTGGCCGCTCCGAAGTGCGTGGCGGCGTGGCGCATGATATGGTGCTGGCTGCGATTAACGATTGCAAAGTATCTTGATTATCCCCGGACTACGTCGGGCTGCTGTCCGGCGGGGGAACAGTGAGCAGTGATGCGGCACGTGGGAAGCGTGCCGTTTTACGGAGGAGGCTAAATGGATGAGTTCAAACCGGAAGACGAGTTAAAACCTGACGCCAGTGACCGCCGTCCCACGCGGCCTCGCAAATCGTCTTCTGCGCCGAAAGCGAAAGTACCGGTTTCCCGTCAGCATATGATGATGGGCATCGGCATTCTGGTGCTGCTGATTCTGGTGCTGGGCATTGGCTCCGCGCTGACCGGCCCGGACGAGAAGAAACCGGCCAGCAACAGCGCCAGCACCGGTAGCGCGGCACCGGCTGGCGGCGGTAGTGAAAAGAATATCGACCTGTCAGGTTCAACCGCCATGAGCGGCCAGCAGAATGCCACGCCGTCGGCTGAGGGCAGTGCGCCGCAGAATACCGCCGGTAACGCCGCACCCGCTGGCAGTGACGGTCAGCCAATCTCCATGCCGTCTGTCTCCTCCACGCCGACTCAGGCAGCACCGGTTGACACACCGGCCAACCAGCAACGCGTAACGCTGCCGGGCGATCTCAATACCGCGCTGAATAATCAGCAGGGTTCCGTTGATGCCGCGGCGCAGGGCGCACAGGGCAACAGTTCGCTGCCTACCGCACCGGCAACGGTCAGCGGCAGCGCCGGCAAAGCGGTCACGCCGCCGGCGGTACGCGCTGAGACGCCACCGCGCAGCCTCGGTGCCAGCAGCGGCAGCAGCCACAAAACCCCGGCTGCCAGCAAACCGGCCGCAGTGAAAGAGAACAAAACGCACACCACCACCGCGCACAACAGCGCGCCGGCCAGCAGTGGCGGTGCCAGCAAGTCGCTGCCATCGGGCGGCAACTACACGCTGCAGCTGAGCGGTGCGTCGAAAGAAGCGAGCCTGAACGCCTGGGCGAAGAAACAGAATCTGAGCGGTTATCACGTGTATAAAACCACGCGTAACGGCCAGCCGTGGTACGTGCTGGTGAGCGGCGCTTATGCCACACCGGCCGAAGCCAAACGTGCAGTAGCTTCACTGCCGGCGGAAGTGCGTGCGGCGAACCCATGGGTTAAACCGCTCAGCCAGGTGAAGAAAGAGAGCCAGTAAGTGATGTGGGGCCGCGTTGCTGCGGCCCCGTTCTAAGCGCAGATCTGCTGTCGGTTTCGCCACAGCCAATAATTAAGATGTAATAGCCACGACAGCATGAAGAAAAATCGCGCTTTCCTGAAATGGGCCGGAGGGAAATACCCGCTGCTTGACGATATCCGTCGTCATCTGCCACAAGGTGATTGTTTAATCGAACCTTTTGTCGGCGCCGGTTCCGTATTCCTCAACACCGATTATGACCGTTATCACCTGGCGGACATCAACGGTGATCTGATCAATCTCTACAATATCGTCAAAACGCGCACCGCCTCGTTTATTGAAGACGCGCGCCAGCTGTTCAGCGCCAGCGGCAATACGGCGGAAACCTATTACGCCCAGCGTACGGCGTTCAACGCCAGCACGGATACCTATCAGCGCGCCGTGCTGTTTCTTTATCTCAACCGCCACGGTTACAACGGCCTGTGCCGTTACAACCTGCGCGGTGAATTTAATGTGCCCTTTGGTCGCTATCGTAAGCCGTACTTCCCGGAAGCCGAACTGTTATGGTTCGCCGAGCGCGCGCAAAAAGCCACCTTTGTCTGTGAATCGTACGATGTTACTCTGGGCAACGCCCCTGCAGGCTCAGTGGTTTATTGCGATCCGCCGTACGCGCCGCTGTCGGCGACGGCTAATTTTACCGCTTACCACACCAACAGCTTTAGCCTGCGCGAGCAGCAGCATCTGGCGGAACTGGCCAGTAAGCTGGCGCAGGAGAGCCGCATCCCGGTACTGATTTCAAACCACGATACCCTGCTGACGCGCGAGTGGTATCAGCATGCGGATTTACACGTAGTTAAAGCCCGGCGTTCCATCAGCCGAAGCATAAGTGGTCGCACTCAGGTTGACGAACTGCTGGCGCTTTTCCGCTAGCCTGTTTCGTCCGCGACCAACGCATCACGCCAGCTCCGGCTGGCGCACAAAATTGGGAGATTCGGATGAAACAATTTTTACTGGCCCCATCAATCCTTGCCGCTGATTTTGCACGCCTGGGCGAAGATACCGCTAAAGCGCTGGAAGCCGGTGGCGACGTGGTGCATTTCGATGTGATGGATAACCACTATGTTCCCAATCTGACCATGGGGCCAATGGTGCTGAAAGCGCTGCGCGATTACGGCATCACCGCGCCCATCGATGTGCATCTGATGGTCAAACCGGTCGATGCGCTGATTCCGGAATTTGCCAAAGCGGGTGCCAGCTTCATTACTTTCCATCCCGAAGCCAGCGAGCACGTTGACCGTACGCTGCAGCTGATCAAAGAGCACGGCTGTAAAGCCGGTCTGGTGTTCAATCCGGCAACGCCGCTCAGCTATCTCGATTATGTGATGGATAAGCTCGACATCATTCTGCTGATGTCGGTCAACCCAGGCTTCGGCGGCCAGTCCTTTATTCCGGGCACGCTGGATAAACTGCGCGAAGCGCGTCGTCGCATTGACCAGAGCGGTTATCAAATCCGTCTGGAAGTGGATGGCGGCGTGAAAATCGATAACATCGGTCAGATCGCGGCGGCCGGGGCTGATATGTTTGTTGCCGGCTCGGCGATCTTCGGTCATCCGGATTACAAGAAGGTGATCGATGAGATGCGCAGCGAACTGGAGAAAGTTAATGGCTCATTTCACTGATATCCGCGCGCTGGCGTTCGATCTCGATGGCACGCTGGTGCACAGCGCGCCAGGCCTGGCACAGGCGATCGATCTGGCGCTGGCCGATTTGCAGCTGCCGCCCGCGGGCGTTGAGCGCGTCTCGACCTGGATTGGCAACGGTGCGGACATCATGATGGCGCGGGCGCTCAGCTGGGCGCTGGGCCGTGAGCCACAGGCCGACGAGCAGCGCGACGCGCGTGCGCTGTTCGACAAACATTACGCCGCAACGGTGGAAGCCGGCAGTACGCTGTTTCCACAGGTGCAGGAGACGCTGGCTGCGCTGCATGCCAGCGGTCTGCCGCTGGCCATCGTCACCAACAAACCCACACCGTTTGTTGCTCCGCTGCTGCAGTCGCTCGGCATTGCCGACTACTTTTCTCTGATCATCGGCGGCGACGATGTGGTGGTGAAAAAACCACATCCGGCGGCGATTTTCCTCGTTCTCGGCCGTTTCGGCGTGCTTCCAGGACAATTGCTGTTTGTCGGTGATTCGCGCAATGATATTCTCGCTGCCCAGGCGGCGGGCGTGCCAAACGTTGCGATGACCTTCGGCTACAACTACGGTGAGCCGATTGCCACCAGCCAGCCCGATTTAACTCTCGATACTTTTAGCGAACTTTTGCCCGTTCTCGGGCTGTGATTATCAGGACATAACATGAGCAAACCCATCGTTTTCAGCGGCGCCCAGCCTTCCGGTGAACTGACCATTGGCAACTACATGGGTGCGCTGCGTCAGTGGGTGCAGATGCAGGATGATTTCCACTGCATTTACTGCATCGTCGATCTGCACGCCATCACCGTTCGTCAGGACCCGGCCGCGCTGCGCAAAGCCACGCTGGATACGCTGGCGCTGTATCTTGCCTGCGGTATCGATCCGGAAAAAAGCACTATCTTCGTGCAGTCGCACGTACCGGAGCACGCCCAGCTGAGCTGGGTACTGAACTGCTACGCCTACTTCGGCGAACTGAGCCGCATGACGCAGTTCAAGGACAAATCGGCACGTTACGAAGAGAACATTAACGCCGGCCTGTTCGATTATCCGGTGCTGATGGCGGCCGATATTCTGCTGTATCAGACTAACCAGGTGCCGGTCGGCGAAGATCAGAAGCAGCACCTTGAGCTGAGCCGCGATATCGCCGCGCGCTTCAATGCCCTGTACGGCGACGTGTTTAAAATTCCTGAGCCGTTTATTCCGAAGTCCGGCGCGCGCGTGATGTCACTGCTGGAGCCGACGAAGAAGATGTCGAAATCCGATGATAACCGTAACAACGTGATTGGTCTGCTGGAAGACACCAAATCGGTGGTGAAGAAGATCAAGCGCGCAGTGACCGACTCGGAAGAGCCGCCGGTAGTGCGTTACGACATCAAAGAGAAAGCGGGTGTGTCAAACCTGCTGGACATTCTGTCCGGCGTGACCGGTAAGCCGATTGCGCAGCTGGAGCAGGAGTTCGAAGGTAAAATGTATGGTCACCTGAAAGGTGCGGTGGCTGATGCTGTGTCTGAGATGCTGACTGAGCTGCAGGAGCGTTATCACCGCTTCCGCAATGACGAAGCGTTCCTCAACCAGGTGATGCGTGATGGCGCAGCGAAAGCCCGTGCGCATGCCCAGGAAACGCTGAAGAAAGTGTATGACGCCGTAGGCTTCGTGGCGCAGCCATAAGCCGGTTTGCCGGGGCGCGGCACAACGCGCCCCGCAGGCTTTACTTCACCCGATGCAGCGTCAGCTCTGCGCCATCCCAGAATAGCCGCGCATTGCCGTCGGCCAGCACGCTCAGTACCGCGCCCGGTGCCGGTCCCCACGCCTGATTGCCACAGTGCACGTTGAAGCCATAGCGAAAGCTGAAATCACGATCCTGTCCGGCCCCGCTGGCGGCGCTCAGGCGCGGTTTGCCCTGGCAATTGTCGGTCGCCGGATTAATGGCGCGTTCGGCAGTGCCGCGCGTCCAGCTAATCGCATTGGGTTTAAACGCCACGCGCGCGCCCATAAACTGCGGATCGTTTTTGATGTAAATCTGGCCGTTCTCCTTTTTCGGCGTCACGGCAACCACCTGCCATTCGCCCGTGACCGATGACCACGTTACCGGGGCGGCACTCACCGCCACGCTCAGCGGCATCAGCAGCGCCGCGGCCAGAGAAATAATGCGCATGGAAACTCCTTGTGATTGATTTGGCTGCTCAGTCTGGCGGCAAAGCGCAGCGCTGTACAGTATTTTACCGCATCAGAACCAGCGCAGCTGCGTGCGCAGGCTGACCACGCGGCCCACAATGATCAGCGCCGGACTGGCAAACTGCTGTGCCAGGGTCGCCAGCTCCTGCAGCGTGGCGCAGGCGACGCGCTGCTGCGGCGTGGTGCCGTGCTGCACGATAGCCACCGGCATCGCTGCGTCCATCCCGTGCCGTAACAGCTGCTGCTGAATGTCGGCCGCCTGGCTGAGGCCCATATAAAACACCAGCGTCTGCTGCTCCGCCGCCAGTTTGCCCCACTCCATTTCGCCGTGCTGCTGCAGATGGCCGGTGACGAAGCGCACGCTCTGGGCATGGTCGCGGTGGGTGAGGGGAATACCGCTGTAGGCGGCACAGCCGGAGGCGGCGGTGATGCCCGGCACCACGCTGAACGGGATGTTATGCTGCGCCAGCACCTCCAGCTCTTCGCCGCCGCGGCCAAAAATAAAGGGATCGCCGCCTTTGAGGCGCACCACACGCTTGCCGCGCTGCGCCTGCTCCAGCAGCAGCTGGTTGATTTGTTCCTGCGGCACGCAGTGATGGCCCGCCTGCTTACCCACGAAGAGGCGTTCGGCATCGCGCCGCACCAGATTAAGAATCGGCTCCGACACCAGCCGGTCATACACCACCACATCAGCCTGCTGGATAGCCTGCAACCCTTTCAGCGTCAGCAGACCGGCATCGCCCGGCCCGGCGCCGACCAGCACGACTTCGCCCTGCTGCGTCAGCGGCGCCGCAAACAAGGCATCGACCTGCGCGGCAGCGCGTGCCCGATCGCCGTTGGCCAGCGTTTGGGCCAGCCGATCGCTGGCAAAGAAGCGCTCCCAGAAGGCGCGGCGTGGCGCCATGGCGCTAAAATGCTGCTTCACTCGCTCGCGCAGTGAGCCCGCCAGCGCAGCCAGTTCGCCGAGATGCTGGGGCAGCATTGCCTCCAGCTTCTCACGCAGCAGACGCGCCAGCACCGGCGCGCGGCCTCCGGAAGAGACGGCGATCATCAGCGGCGAGCGGTCGACGATCGACGGCATAATGGCGCTGGCCTGCTGCGGCGCATCCACCAGGTTACAGAAGAGGCGGCGCTGTTCGGCGGCGTCAGCCACCTGCTGATTGACGGCATCATCGTTGGTAGCCGCAATCGCCAGCCAGCATTCATCCAGCCAGTCATCGGCAAAGGCGCCGTGCAGTAACGTCACTTTTCCCTGTTGAGCCCACAGCTGAAACGCCGGGGAAAAATCCCGCGCGCCGACGTACAGCTCTGCGCCGGCTTCCAGCAGCAAACGCGCTTTGCGTTCAGCCACATCGCCTGCGCCAACCAGTAAACAACGCTTGCCTTGCAGCCGACAAAACAGCGGAAAGTAATCCATAACGAATCCTGAAAAAAAGCCCGCACGGTGCGGGCTGTGGAAGGGATTATACCGATTTCAGCGGCGAAGCCTGGGCTTGCGTCTGCGGGCGCTGCGCCTGCGGCGTGGCATACCAGTAGCCGAGGCCCATCAGCACCATGCCAGAGAACATATTGCCGAGCGTCACCCACAGCAGGTTGTGGCCGATGCCGCGCAGCGTCAGGTCGGCGCTGTGCTGGCCAAACCACGACAGCGCAAATACCGTCATGTTGGCGATGGAGTGCTCGTAACCGGAGGCGATAAACGCCAGCAGGCACCACCAGATAGCGATGAACTTCGCGGCCCCTTCGCTGCGCACTGCCATCCAGATCGCCAGACACACCAGCCAGTTGCACAGCGCGCCTTTAAAGAACAGCGCCATCGCCGTCTGCGTGGTTTTTGCCAGCGCTACGCTGTGGATCAGCGAGCCGGCGTTCGGCAGCAGCGCACCAGCGGCGTAGTAGTAGAGCAGGGCGACAAACACTGAGCCGATCAGGTTACCCAGCCAGGTTTGCGGCAGCACGCACCACATCTGGCCGTGGCTGATGGTGCCGGCTTTGACGCCCACGGTGAGGAACATGGTATGACCGGTAAATAGCTCGGAACCGGCGATGATGACCAGCGTCAGGGCAATACCGAAGGTGGCGCCCATCAGCAGTGGACGATATGCCGGGTCCGCCAGATTACCGAGGGTGAAGATCAGGATGATCGCCAGGCCAACGTAAGCGCCGGCCATCGCCGATCCAATCCAGAAGGCCAGCGGGCTGTGCTGCGCGGTGCGTACAATGCGCGCCGCATTGGCGGCGCAGGTGTTCAGGGTGTCAGAAAACATAGTGACGTCTCATAAAGTGAAGGAATTCTGTCAGGCGCAGACTTCGACCTGGCCGTTGCTGACGCGCACCGCATAGCTCGCCACCGAGCGGCTTTCATCTTCCAGACAAACGCCATCGCTCAGGCGAAAACGCTGTTTTTTCAGTGGGCTGGCGACCCACAGCGTGTGCTGGTGTTCGGCGATCAGGCCGCGCGATAACACGCTGGCTTCAGCAAACGGGTCGATGTTGCTCAGAGCGTACAGCTGCGCATCGTCGCGCGGGCGAAAGATGGCGATCTGCTGGCCGTTAACCAGCGCGCACACGCCGGTAGCGGGCAGGATTTGTGTGAGTTCACACACGGTGTACCACTGGCTCATGCGTCAGCCTCCTCGATCAGGGTAATCGCGATGCGCTCCGCCGGACGCGCCGGGCGATGCTGCTCGCGTTCACTGACGTGCTGCACCAGCGGGTCGCGCTGCGGGCTGTTAATAAACGTGGCAAAGTGCGCCTGCTGCTGCGGGTCGTTAACCGTGGCGGTCCATTCACAGCGGACGTCAGCGCGCAGACGCGTCAGCTCCTGCTCCAGCTGCGCGTTAAGGCCGAGCCGGTCGTCGATAATCACGCTGCGCAGATAGTCGATGCCGCCGTCCAAGCTCTCCAGCCACAGCGAAGTGCGCTGCAGGCGGTCGCCGGTGCGGATGTAAAACATCATGAAGCGGTCGAGATACTGCAGCAGCGTGTCGCGGTCGAGGTCAGCCGCCAGCAGATCGGCGTGGCGCGGTTTCATGCCGCCGTTGCCGCACACGTACAGGTTCCAGCCTTTTTCGGTGGCGATGACGCCGACATCTTTGCCCTGCGCTTCGGCGCATTCACGGGTACAGCCAGAGACGCCAAACTTCATCTTGTGCGGCGTGCGGATGCCTTTGTAGCGGTTTTCCAGCTCAATGCCGAAGCCGAGGCTGTCGCCAACGCCATAGCGGCACCAACTGCTGCCGACGCAGGTTTTCGCCATGCGCAGCGCTTTGGCATAAGCCTGTCCGGTTTCAAAGCCGGCGGCAATAAGTTGTGACCAGATGGCCGGCAGGTCGTCGCGCTGCGCCCCAAACAGGCCGATGCGCTGTGAGCCGGTGATTTTGGTGTAAAGGTTGTACTGCCGCGCCACTTCGCCCAGCGTCATCAGCCCCTGCGGCGTGATTTCACCGCCGGCGGTGCGCGGAATCACCGAGTAGGTGCCATCTTTCTGGATGTTGCCGAGATAGAGATCGTTGCTGTCCTGTAGCGGCGTGTGCTGCGGCTTGAGGATGTATTCGTTCCAGCAGGAGGCCAGCAGCGATCCGACGGTCGGTTTACACACTTCACAGCCGTAACCCTGGCCATACTTCGCCAGCAGCGCGTCAAACGACTTGATCTCCTCCACGCGGATCAGGTGATACAGCTCCTGGCGCGAATAGGCGAAATGCTCGCACAGGTGATGATTGACTTCGATGCCCTGACGGCTCAGCTCAGCGTTCAGCACTTGCGTAATCAACGGGATGCAGCCGCCGCAGCCGGTACCGGCGCGGGTTTCGGCTTTCAGCGCCGCCACGGTGTGGCAACCCGCCTGCACCGCGTTAACGATATCGCCTTTGCTGACGTCAAAGCAGGAGCAGATTTGCGCGCTGTCCGGCAGCGAATCGACGCCCAGCGCCGGTTTTTCGCCGCTGCCCGCCGGCAGAATCAGCAGCGCCGGGTTTTCCGGTAAGGGGATGTGATTGAGCGCCAGCTGCAGCAGATTGCCGTAGTCGCTGGTGTCGCCCACCAGCACCGCGCCGAGCAGAGTTTTGTTGTCTTCGCTGACGATCAGGCGCTTATACACGTGCTGCTGTTCATCGAGCCAGATGTAACTGCGCGCGCCCGGCGTGCGGCCGTGCGCATCGCCAATGCCGCCGACGTCCACGCCCAGCAGCTTGAGTTTGGCGCTCATATCGGCACCGGCAAAGACGCTGTCACGCCCGACCAGCGCATCGCTGGCGACCTGCGCCATTTTGTAGCCCGGCGCCACCAGACCGTAAATCCGATCCTGCCAGGCGGCGCATTCCCCAATCGCGTAGATCGCCGCATCGCTGGTCTGGCAGCGATCGTTGATGGCAACGCCACCGCGCTGGCCGAGCGCCAGGCCGCATTGTTGCGCCAGCTTATCCTGCGGACGAATGCCGGTGGAGAACACGATGAAGTCGACGTCGAGCGCGCTGCCATCGGCGAACTCCAGCGTTTTACCGCCCTTAGCGTGATGCACAATCTGCCGGGTATTTTTGCCGGTATGGACCTGCACGCCCATCTGTTCGATCTTACGCCGCAGCTGTTCGCCGCCCTGCGTATCCAGTTGTTCCGCCATCAGCACCGGCGCAAACTCAATCACGTGCGTTTCAATGCCGAGATTTTTCAGCGCGCCCGCCGCTTCCAGTCCGAGCAGACCGCCGCCAATCACCGCACCGCGTTTGCTGCGGCGCGCGCAGGCTTCAATGGCGTTGAGATCTTCGATGGTGCGATAGACAAAGCAGTCGCTGCCCTCCGCGCCGGCGATCGGCGGGATCCACGGATAAGAACCGGTGGCCAGAATCAGCGTGTCGTAATGCACCGCACGACCGGTGTTGGAGTGAATCAGCTTTTCCTCACGGTTGAGGGTAATGGCGCGCTCGCCGAGCAGCAGATTGACCTGATGCTTTTCGTAGTAGCCTTCGCGCACCAGTGAGAGTTCTTCGGCGGTGTGGTGGGAAAAATAGGCGGAGAGATGGACGCGGTCATAGGCGACGCGGGGCTCTTCACAGAAAACGGTTATCGCGAACTGCTCAGGGGCGGCTTTGTCGATCAGTTCTTCGATAAAGCGGTGGCCAACCATGCCGTTGCCAATAATAACGACACTGTGCTTGCTCATGCTTGCCTCAAAATTTGCGGGATCTGCGCCTACCTTAGCGCGCTGTTTCTGGCGCTTATTGACGTACATCAACTGCGGCTTTATATACCCATTTAGAGGTATGTTGCTGATTTTAAGCGTTTTTATCTAAGTCTTTTATTTGGTTGAAAATTACCCAATGGCGGCAGAAAAGTTGCCAGCGGCGCGGCCGTTTTTCGTGCTAGCTTAAGATGTTGCGTTTTCAGCGGAGAAGGATATGACCCAGCAAGCGTTTAAGTGGATAAACAACCTGCGCCTGGCAGGCCAACCGGGTTTATGGCAGATCGAAATTCGCCACGGCAACATCAGCGCCATTATTCCGCAGCCGCCGCACGCGGCCGCCCAGCCGGATGCGCTGGATGCCGCCGGTGGCCTGGCGAGCGCGCCGTTTATCGAGCCGCATATTCATCTCGACACCACGCAAACCGCCGGCGAACCGGCGTGGAATCAGTCCGGCACGCTGTTTGAAGGCATTGAGCGCTGGGCTGAACGCAAGGCGCTGCTCAGCCATGAGGATGTGAAGCAGCGCGCGCGGCAGACGCTGAAGTGGCAAATTGCCAACGGCATTCAGCACGTGCGTACCCACGTGGATGTGTCCGATCCCACGCTGACCGCCTTAACCGCGATGCTGGAGGTGAAAGCGGAGATGGCGCCGTGGATCGATATCCAGATCGTGGCCTTTCCGCAGGAGGGCATTCTCTCTTATCCCAACGGCGAAGCGCTGCTGGAAGAGGCGCTGCGCCTTGGTGCCGATGTGGTGGGCGCGATCCCGCATTATGAATTTACCCGCGAATATGGCGTCGAATCACTGCACAAGGCGTTTGCGCTGGCGCAGCGCTATGACCGGCTGGTGGACGTGCACTGTGACGAGATTGATGATGAGCAGTCGCGCTTTGTCGAGACCGTGGCGGCGCTGGCGCACCGCGAAGGCATGGGCGCGCGCGTCACCGCCAGCCACACCACGGCGATGCATTCGTACAATAACGCCTATACCTCGCGGCTGTTCCGCCTGCTGAAGCTGTCGCAGATTAACTTTGTCGCCAATCCGCTGGTGAATATTCATCTGCAGGGACGCTTTGACAGCTATCCGAAACGGCGCGGCGTGACGCGGGTGAAAGAGCTGCTGGAGGCGGGTATCAACGTCTGCTTCGGCCATGATGATGTGTTCGATCCCTGGTATCCGCTCGGCACCGCCAGCATGCTGCAGGTGCTACATATGGGGCTGCACGTCTGTCAGCTGATGGGCTATGAGCAGATCGACAGCGGTCTGCAACTCATCACGCACAACAGTGCCAAAACCATGCAGCTGGCGGATTATGGCGTGCAGGTGGGCAACGCGGCCAGCCTGATTATTTTGCCTGCTGATAACGGGTTCGATGCGCTGCGCCGTCAGGTGCCGGTGCGCTATTCGCTGCGTAAGGGCGTGCTGGTGGCGGCCACACAGCCGGCAAGCAGTGAAATTTATCTCGGCGCTAGCGAAGCGGTGACGTTTCGGCGTTAAGGAAGCGGGAAGAGGAATAGCGGCGCGAGGCTTCGCGCCGCTCGGGGATCAGGCAGTCTGGTGAGCGTGCTGGCGATGTTTAGTGACAAAGCCGAGCAGCACACACATCACGAACACCACCGCGTACAGCGCGTTCGCGGTGGACAGCGCCGCGTGCGCACCGCCTTTGGCCACGATCGGGCCGGTGACCACGAAGGTCAGCATGGTGCCGACGGTGCCGCAGGTGAGGATGAAGTTCACCAGCTTCGGCGATGACGCTTTGGTCTGCAGCGAGCCCAGCGTGATGATGGTGGTGTAAATGGCGCTGGAGAAGAAGCCAAGCGACATAATGATCCAGTGCAGCATGCTGGCATCGGTGGTTTTCACGAACCAGAACATCAGGCCGGTGGCCAGCAGCGCCAGCACCACCAGAATGCGTTGCAGGTCGAAGAAGCGCAGCAGGAAGCTGAACGCCCACATGCCGACCATATAGGCGGTCCAGAAGTTACCGACCAGCTGACCGGCGGCGGCGATATCCATGCCCATTGATTTGGTGGCGTATTCCGGTACCCAGGAGATGAAGCCGAGCTGGCCGAGGATGTAGCACAGTGCCGCGATTGACAGGAACAGCACGCCGATGCCCCACTTCTCTTTTTCGCCGCCCTGCACCGCGGCTTCGCTCTTCAATACCGGGAACTCGACCATCAGCGTCAGGATGAAGATCGCCACGTAGATCACGCCAATGCAGGCGTAAACCCAGTACCACGGCAGCGCGCGCGCCAGCAGAATGCCCGCGATAATCGGGAAGATGGTGCCGGCCATGCTAAAGAACGAGTCGGTAAACAGCAGACGGGAACCGCGCTGGCGACCATCGTACAGATGGGTAATCAGGAAGGTGCCGATCGACATGGTGATACCGCTGACCACGCCGAGCACGAACATGCACAGCGAGAACACCGTGAGGTTATGGCTGGTCATCAGCCCGGCCACGGCGAGGATCATCAGCACAAAGCCAAAGATCAACTGGCGCTTGAGTGGCACAATCACCATCAGCCAGGCGTTCAGGAACACCGCCGCCAGAATACCGGCGTTAAGGAAAGTGAAGGTGTTGCTCATCTCTGAGATGGGCAGCTGGAAATACTGGGCAATATTATCCAGCACCATACCGGTAACGATCACCAGTGCGCCGGTGAGCGCATAGGAGAAAAAGCTGATCCAGGTAAGGCCAATGCGATTACGGTTTGTCATGTTCTGAACCTGTGATGCGCCGACGTGGCAAAAAGTGTCATGAATTGTAAATGGATCTGTGATCGTAATAAACAAGCAGTGAAACGTGCGAGAAATATTTCATTAATAGTGTGATTTTCGTCACGCAAATGATTGCGCGACGGGAAAAGTATGACGATAGCAACATCAGCGTAAATATAGGTAAAACGCTGGCTCTTGTATTACATGCTCTTTACAATCAATCTCGTTTTTGAGCTTGCTCTCCAAGGTAAGGAATCTTTCATGCTTAAACGTACTTTGACAGCGGCGGTTGCCCTGTTAGCGCTCTCTTCTGTATCTGCTTCGGCTCTGGCGGCGAAAGGGGATACGCACGTGCTGCTCACCACCTCTGCGGGCAATATCGAACTTGAACTGGATAATCAGAAAGCCCCGGTTTCAGTAAAAAACTTTGTGGATTACGTGAATAACGGCTTCTACAACAACACCATTTTCCATCGTGTGATCCCTGGTTTCATGATTCAGGGCGGCGGCTTCACGGCGGATATGCAGCAGAAGCAGACCAACGCGCCGATCAAAAACGAAGCGGATAACGGCCTGCGCAACCTGCGTGGCACCATTTCCATGGCGCGTACCGCTGAGAAAGACAGTGCCACCAGCCAGTTCTTCCTGAACGTGGCGGACAACGCTTTTCTTGACCATGGTCAGCGCGACTTCGGCTATGCGGTGTTTGGTAAAGTAGTGAAAGGCATGGATGTGATCGACAAGATCGCCCAGGTGCCGACCAAAGATGTCGGGCCATACCAGAATGTGCCGTCAAAACCGATTGTTATCACTTCCGCGAAAGTCCTGCCGTAATCCCTCTGCGCGCCACCCCTGGGTGGCGCCGTCTGCCGCGCACCGGCAAAGCTGAAATTTGCTCTTATACTTAGGGCACATCCTGCTTGCCGGAGGCGCTATGAGCAGCAAACTCACCGAAAAACAGAAAATCACGTTGTGGCAGCAAACCCGTGCGGCCAATTATCAGGCCAGCTGCAAACTGGCCGGTTACACGCTGAATGAACCTGCCGTCGAGAGCGCCCAGGCGGACGATCGTCTGGCATCGCTGAGGAGGCAATATGGCGGATAACAGCCTGGCGGTGCGCGATCCCTATTTGTGGCACAACGATGACGTGCTGAAAAACCTGCTGGAAATTCACGACGTGGCGCAATTGCGTAAAGCCGAGCTGGCATTCAGCGCGGCGCGGCTGGCCACGCTGGCGCTCGGACCGGCCACGCCTGGCCTGCCGCACCTGCGCCATATTCACCGCACGCTGTTTCAGGATATCTACAGCTGGGCCGGCGAACTGCGTACCATCGACATCTGGCGCGACGACACGCCCTATTGCCACTGCGAGTACATCGAGAACGAGGGCAATGCGCTGATGAGCGCACTGGAAGAGGAAGAGGGCCTGTGCGACCTCGACCCGCAGACCTTCGTGGCACGCATCGCGCATTACTACTGTGAAATCTACGTCCTGCATCCGTTCCGTGCCGGTAACGGGCGGGCACAGCGCATCTTTTTCGAACAGCTGGCGCTGCACGCGGGCTATCTGCTGAACTGGGATACGCTGGAGCCTGAAAGCTGGCACCAGGCCATCGTCGCCGGCGTTGGCGGCGATCTCGCGCCGCTCAATGCGCAGTTTGCGAAAGTGGTGAGTCCGGCGCGTTAAAATGCGTAGAATAGCGGCGGTTTTACTGGCCTGAGGGCATTATGCTGCTGCTAATTGATAACTACGACTCCTTTACCTGGAATCTCTACCAGTACTTCTGTGAACTGGGCGCGCAGGTGCGTGTGGTGCGCAACGATGCAATGACGCTGGAAGAGATGACGGCGCTGCCGCTGAGCCATCTGGTGATCTCGCCGGGCCCCTGCACGCCGGATCAGTCCGGCATCTCGCTGGCAGCGATCCGCCACTTTGCCGGACGGCTGCCGATTCTTGGTGTCTGTCTTGGCCATCAGGCGATTGCGCAGGCCTACGGTGCGCAGGTGGTGCGCGCGCGCCAGGTGATGCACGGCAAAACCTCTGCGGTGCAGCACACCGGCCAGGGCGTATTCCGCAACCTGAATAATCCGCTGACCGTCACGCGCTATCACTCGCTGATTGTGGCGCGCGACACGCTGCCGCCGGAGTTTGAAGTCACCGCCTGGAGCCTGCGCGATGGCGTTGCCGATGAGATCATGGGCTTCCGCCATCGTACGCTGCCACTGGAGGGCGTGCAGTTCCATCCGGAGAGCATTCTCAGTGAGCAGGGACATCAGCTGCTGGCGAATTTCCTCAATACGTAACTTCCGTTTGCCATTGCATGATTTTTTATGCATATTTTGTGATTATAATTTCACATCAGCTCAACAAATAACCCGATGAGGTCATCAATGGCAGCGGAAAATCTAGCGGTAAGCCGGGAAACGTTCGATAACGTTATTTTGCCTGTTTATGCACCTGCGCAGTTTGTGCCGGTCAAAGGCAAAGGCAGCCGCGTGTGGGATCAGCAGGGCAAAGAGTATATCGACTTCTCCGGTGGTATCGCGGTCACCGCGCTTGGCCATTGTCATCCGGCGCTGGTGGAAACGCTGAAAAGCCAGGGCGAAACCCTGTGGCACACCAGTAACGTGTTCACCAATGAGCCGGCACTGCGCCTCGCCAGTAAACTGATCGCGGCGACCTTCGCCGAGCGGGTATTCTTCGGTAACTCCGGTGCCGAAGCGAACGAAGCGGCGTTCAAACTGGCGCGCTACTACGCCTGCAAAAAGCACAGCCCGTTCAAAAGCAAAATTATCGCTTTCCACAACGCCTTCCACGGCCGCACGCTGTTCACCGTCTCGGTGGGCGGTCAGCCGAAATACTCCGATGGCTTTGGCCCGAAGCCGGCGGATATCGTCCATGTGCCGTTTAACGATCTGGCCGCGGTGAAGGCGGTAATTGACGACCACACCTGCGCGATTGTGGTGGAGCCGATTCAGGGGGAAGGCGGCGTGATGCCGGCAACGCCGGAATTCATGCAGGGATTGCGTGCGCTGTGCGATCAGCACAACGCGCTGCTGGTGCTGGATGAAGTGCAGAGCGGCATGGGCCGCAGCGGTAAGCTGTTTGCTTACGAACACTATGGTATCAAGCCAGATATCATCACCACCGCTAAAGCGCTGGGCGGCGGTTTCCCGGTGAGCGCGATGCTGACCACCCATGAAATCGCCTCGGTGATGGCGCCGGGCGTGCACGGCACCACCTACGGCGGCAACCCGCTGGCCTGTGCGATTGCCGAAACCGCGCTGGATATCATCAATACGCCCGAGGTACTGAATGGTGTCGACGCGCGCCGTGAGCAGTTTGTCTCGGCGCTGCAGAAAATCAATGAGCAGTTCGACATCTTCAGTGAAATTCGGGGCAAAGGGCTGCTGCTGGGTGCCGTACTCAACGCGCAGCACGCCAGCAAAGCGCGCGATATCCTCAACGCTTCCGCCGCTGAAGGCCTGATGGTACTGACCGCCGGCAGCGATGTGATTCGCTTTGTGCCGTCGCTGGTGATTGAGCCGACCGATATCGCAGAAGGCATGGCGCGCTTTGCCCGGGCGATCGCGAAAGTCCTGAACTAACCTTTCGGCTTCAGCACGCTGAGCCAGCGGCCGTGATGCGGGCGCTGGCTCCACGCCAGTGAAGAAATGGTGTGCATCACATTGAGGTGCTGCAGAATGCGCTTCACATGCTGTTCGACAATCGTCACCGGCCCCTCATTCAGATTCTCCGGCGCTTCCAGAATATTGCTGTCGTTGCCCGGCCCGTCGTAAGCCAGCCGCTGCTGACAGCGCTGCAGCGCGATTTCACAGGACTGCAAATAGCGCTCCGCCAGCTTTGGCGTCAGCATGGTGTGCTCGCGCGCCAGAATGGTCATGGCGTTGATGTGCTCGACGATAAACTGGCTGTGAGTCACCCACAGGCGCATATCTTTCAGATACTGGAAGTTAAAGCCCGGCTCGGTGGACGCCTGGTTGAGCGAGTTAAACAGCGCGTTGTGCGCCTGGTTAACCTTGACGCGCTGATACGCCAGCTTTTCCGGCGCCTGCTCCGGACCGAGCAGCAGGCGCAGCGCCTCCTGATATGCCTCCAGCGCATCGTGCGCGTTATTGCGCAGCAGCCCGCTCTGCCATTGCGGCCATAGCCAGATCATACCGGCGAAGGCAATCAGACAGCCCATCAGCGTATCCATCATGCGTGGCAGCAGGAACTGCGCGCCATTCAGTGACAGCAGCTGCAGCGAATACACCGCCGTTACGGTAAAGCCAATCATCGACCAGCCATAATATTTACGCGTGATCAGATAGCTGGCGAGCGTGATGACCAGCATGGTCAGCAGGGCAATCGACTCCGGAACAGCAAAGCGCAGCGACGCCGCGGCGATCAGCAAGCCGGCGAAGGTGCCGAGCGCCCGGTGCTGAATGCGCACGCGCGTGGCGCTGTAGCCGTTCTGGCTGACAAACATGATGGTCATCAGAATCCAGTAAGGCTTGGGAATATTGAAGAACAGCGCCAGCGCGCTGCCGAACATCAGCATCACGGCGAAGCGCGCCGCCGTCCGCAGCGCGGCAGATTTCAGCGACAGGTAGCTGCGCAGCGCCGGCAGCAGCGGCAGGCGGCGCTGGCGATCGGCCATCAGGTCGCGGGTGTACAGTGGCTTCTGCGTGCGCAGCACGCGGGCGATGCGGCTGAAATGGTAGAGGCAGAAATTACCGACCGGATTATCCGGGTGCTGCCGGGCAATTTTCTCCAGCGCGCCGAGCGGCTTCTCCATGTGGAAGCGTTCCGGCAGCTGGTGATAGAGAATGGCATCGGCCAGCACGCGCAGCCGTGCCGAAATGATTTTCGCGTTCCAGCGGATCACCGCCTCGGCGTGGCTTTGCTCCACCAGCTTTTGCACCTCTTCCGGCTGGTGCAGGCTGACCGAGATATGTTCCTGCAGATCGAGCGCGACCTGGAAAGCGCGCGTCAGGCGTTTATGGCTGTTATCACGGCTGGCGGACAGCATATGCATCTGCTGGTAGCAGGTGGTGATCAGATCGACCGCTTTCTGCTGGCGCGCCAGTAGCGGCGGCAGCGCTTTTTCCGGATCGGTCAGCTGCGTCAGCAGGGTGTATTTGGCGTCGCAGTAATCGGCCAGCTCGCGGTACAGCAGGCTGAGGGTCTCGCGCATCGGCTGCTCTTTCCACAGCCAGAACCAGAACCAGTTAAACAGCCCGTACCACAGCGTCCCGCCGATATACAGCAGCGGCGGGACCCACATCGGCATACGGCCGACGAGGCTTAAGGTAAAGATGGCGGCGATCAGCGTGCCGGGCAGCAAACGACCATGCAGCGGGCTGATTTCACCGGTCACGCCCACCAGCAGCGGTAACACCAGCAGAATCAGCGGCAGCGGCACCGCGTAAGCCGTGAGGTACTGAATCAGAAAACTGCCGCTGGCGAACAGTGCGCCGCCGACAATCAGCCGTTTGAAGAACCGCTTGTGTGGCGTATCCAGACCGGCGATGTTGCAGCAGGCCGGCACCAGGGAGAACAGCAGCCCTTTTTGCAGATCGCCAAACAGCCAGCCGAGCGCCACAGGCAGGCACAGCACCAGCGTTTGCCGCAGCGCATAGTTAACTTCCGGATGATAGATGATTCGACGCCACATCAGCTCATCGTAAACAGAAACGGCGCGATGTTGCCATCACGCCGTGGGTGAGAAGAAATCAGCGGGTGCCGTAAACGACGATGGTTTTGCCGTGTGCGGAGATCAGGTTCTGATCTTCCAGCATTTTCAGGATACGACCCACGGTTTCGCGTGAGCAGCCCACGATCTGACCAATCTCCTGACGGGTGATTTTAATCTGCATACCGTCCGGGTGGGTCATGGCATCAGGCTGTTTCGCCAGGTTGAGCAGCGTTTGCGCGATACGGCCGGTCACATCGAGGAAGGCAAGGTTGCCGACTTTTTCAGATGTTACCTGCAGGCGACGCGCCATCTGCGCCGACAGGCGCATTAAAATATCCGGATTGACCTGAATCAGCTGACGGAATTTTTTGTAGGAAATTTCAGCCACTTCGCAGGCGGTTTTCGCACGTACCCAGGCGCTACGCTCCTGGCCCTCTTCAAACAGGCCGAGCTCACCGATGAAATCCCCCTGATTGAGGTAGGAGAGAATCATCTCTTTGCCTTCTTCATCTTTAATCAGTACCGCGACGGAACCTTTCACGATGTAGTACAGCGTTTCCGCTTTCTCACCCTGATGGATGAGGGTGCTTTTGGATGGATATTTGTGAATATGGCAATGGGACAGGAACCATTCGAGTGTAGGGTCTGTTTGCGGTTTGCCGAGAACCATTCGCTATTATCCTCTGTTGTAATCGTGCCCAAAATACAGGGGGCAGTTTTCCCTGTCAGGCGGTGAAATCGTCCAGCGTTTCCCGTGAGGGACAGTTATTCGGGGGTGGATTCGTAAGCGATGCTTTTGATTCGTCCCGCTTTCGTCTTTCGTGACGAAAATATTTTCAGCACTGTTTGTAGCATAGCTTTTGCAACCTGTCTCCTGTTGTCTCGCTTCAGCAGGTGGGGGATGCGTCTGCATTGCTGTTTGTCAGGTGAAAGCGTACTCTGGCGGCAAAACCGCCGCTTCAGGAGAAAGAATAATGCAGGCACGAGTGAAATGGGTGGAAGGGCTGACCTTTCTCGGAGAATCCTCATCCGGTCATCAGGTATTAATGGACGGCAATTCCGGTGATAAAGCGCCCAGCCCGATGGAGATGGTGTTGATGGCTGCGGGCGGCTGCAGCGCGATTGACGTGGTGTCGATTCTGCAAAAGGGGCGCAACGATGTCGCCGATTGTGAAGTCAAACTGACCTCGGAACGCCGCGAAGAAGCGCCACGCATTTTTACGCATATCAATCTGCATTTTATTGTCAGCGGCAAAGCGCTGAGCGATAAAGCGGTGGCGCGCGCGGTGGATCTGTCCGCGGAGAAGTACTGTTCGGTGGCGATCATGCTGGGCAAGGGCGTCGAGATAACGCACAGCTACGAAGTGGTGGAGCTGTAATCCAGCCGGGAGCGCGGGCCTGCGCTCCCGATCTCAGTTCCTCCCGGCGAAACTGGCGCGTTAGCCTGCGCTATTCAATACGTTTTCCTTCAATCAACCGCTGCACCAGCGGCGTCATGATCAACTCCATCGCCAGTCCCATCTTGCCGCCCGGCACCACCAGCGTATTCATGTGGGAAATAAACGAGCCCTGGATCATCGCCAGTAGATAAGGAAAAGCGATGCCCTCCAGGCCGCGAAAATGGATCACCACAAAGCTCTCATCCAGCGACGGGATTTCACGCGCGGCAAACGGGTTCGAGGTATCCACGGTCGGCACGCGCTGGAAGTTGAGGTGCGTGCGGGAAAACTGCGGCGTGATGTAGTTGATGTAGTCTTCCATCGAACGCACCACCGAATCCATCACCGCTTCGCGCGAATGGCCGCGCTCACTGGTGTCGCGCACCAGTTTCTGAATCCACTCCAGATTGACAATCGGTACCACGCCAACCAGCAGATCGACATGTTCCGCCACGTTATGCTGCTGCGTCACCACGCCGCCGTGCAGGCCTTCATAGAACAGCACATCGGTGTTTTCCGGCAGCGGCTGCCAGGGTGTAAACGTGCCCGGCACCTGATTCCACGGCACCGCTTCATCGTAGGTGTGCAGATATTTGCGCGACTGGCCGAGTCCGCTCTGGCCATAGTCGCGAAAAGTCTGCTCCAGCAGGCCGAAGTCGTTGGCTTCCGGGCCAAAGTAACTGATGTGACGCCCGAGGTCGCGCGCCTTACGAATCGCCATGTCCATTTCCGGACGGGTATAGCGATGGAAACTGTCGCCTTCTACTTCCGCCGCGTGCAGATCCAGCTGCTGGAAAATTTTACGGAAGGCGAGACTGGTGGTGGTGGTTCCGGCGCCGCTGGAACCGGTAACGGCTATGACTGGATGCCTGGCTGACATAACAGCGCTCCCTGTGAAGTCCGGCGATGAGCATTGTTACCACGAATTGCCGCCTGACGCATCAGCCGCGAAATTCACGCCGCGGCATAATATTGACCGATTCATGCAATTCTGACCATACCAGTACCACCTCGCCCTGCTCGAGCTGGCGGCGCACGTCGGCCACTTTCTGCGTCAGGCTGCGCTCCTGCTCGCCATAATCGGTGCCTTCACGCAGCACAAAACTTTCTATCAGGTTTTCCAGCGTTGTCGGGTCGAGTTCTTGCCAGGGAATAATCACAATTACATATCCAGATAAGTTGAGAGCCAGTCCGGCACGCGCTGCTCCAGCCACATTTTGGGTCGCAGCAGGCTGCCGCCCACGAAGCCGACGTGACCGCCTTGCTGCGTCAGCTGATATTCAATTGTGGCAGACAACTGCTGCGGCTGCGGGATCACCGCATCGGTCATAAAGGGATCGTCTTTGGCATGGATGATCAGCAGCGGCTTGCGCACGCCGGTCAGCAATGGCATGGCGCTGGCGCGCTGATAATAGTCGCGCGCATCAATAAAACCGTGGGCGCGGGCGGTAATCGCATCATCAAACTCACGCAGCCGGCGGAAGGCGCGCAGCTGCGTCAGATCGACCGGCAGCGTGCCCGGCCAGGCGCGCAGTTTGCGCGTGGCGTTTTTCTTCAGCTGGGTCAGCAGGTAGTGCTGATAAAAGCGTGAAAAGCCCACGTCCAGCTTCTGGCTGCATGGCTCAAGCGCCAGCGGCGCGGAGATGGCGACCGCGGCATCCAGCGGGGCCGACGTGCCCTGCAGCCCCAGCAGACAGGCCAGCATATTGCCGCCAAGCGAAACGCCGACCGCCGCAGTCGGCACCGTGCCCCATTCGCGCTGCAGCCAGTGCAGAAAATAGGTGGCATCTTCAGTTTCACCGGAGTGATAGATGCGCTGCAGACGGTTCGGCTCGCCGCTGCAGCCGCGGAAGTGCATGATCACCGCCAGCCAGCCGCGCGCCTGACACGCCTGCATCAGCCCATGGGCATACGGGCTGCGGAAACTGCCTTCCAGCCCGTGGAACAGCACCATGCGCGGCTTGTGACGTGCCTGTGCCGGATTTTCGCTCCACGCCAGATCGACGAAGTCGCCGTCCGGCAGATCGAGGCGCTGCCAGTGCGGGCGCAGCGTGACGCGCCGGCGCAGCAGGCGCGGCAGCAGCGTTTGCAGATGCGCATTGCCGAAGCCGCGCAGCGGGGTAAAGCGCTCGCCGCTCGGGCGATCAAAATAGCCTGGGATAGTACTTGTCTGATGCATAACTCGCTGATAGCTTCGATGGGTTGTTCGCTTTTCTGGGTGAGGGGCACCCGAATATACATGGAACTGAGTCTTTTTTTATCAATGCTGGGCTTTCTCTGGGTCGCGGCCATCACGCCAGGGCCCAATAATATGTTACTTACCGCCTCAGGTGCTAATTTTGGCTTCCTGCGCACCTTTCCACTGCTGATTGGTATCATGATTGGCATGCAGGTGATGTTGCTGATGGTGGCGTTTGGCATCGGCAGCCTGATTCTGCTCTATCCCTCACTGCATCTGGTACTGAAAGTGGCCGGTAGCCTCTACCTGCTGTGGCTGGCGTGGAAAATTGCCACCGCCGAATACGAAACGCTGGAGACCGACGATGCCAGCGTGAAGCAGATGCCTTTCTGGCAGGGCGGGTTACTGCAACTGATCAACCCGAAAGCGTGGCTGATGGCGCTGGGCGCGGTCGCCAGCTTTAGCCTTGCCGGCAGCGCCTATCTGCATTCCGTGGTGGCGATCAGCATCGGCATGGCGCTGGTGAACGTAGTTTCCGGCGTGATCTGGATGGGTTTCGGTTCGCTGATTGGCCGCCTGCTGCGCAGCCCGCGCGCGTGGAAAATCTTCAACCTCGCCATGGGTGCGCTGACCGCAGCCTGCGTGCTGTTGATCTGGCATTGAGTCAGCTGGAGGCGCGCTCAATGCGCGTCCACGGCAGTACTTCATGCACCACGGCCGCCTGGCGCTGACGGATGCGCGCCAGCAGCAGCTGCACGCTGCGGGCACCCATCTGGTTCATCGGCTGGGCAATGGTGGTCAACGGCGGGTTGATGCTGCTGGTGAACGGAATGCCGTCAAAGCCGACCACCGCCAGATCCTCCGGCACGCGCAGTCCAGCCTCCAGAGCAGCGTGAATCACACCAACCGCCAGCACGTCTGATACCGCAAACACCGCATCCGGCCGCTCTGGCTGCGTTAGCAGTTCGCGCAGCGCCGCGCTGCCCGCTTCGCAGGAGATGTCGCTGGCGTAAGCGACGCCGTGCCAGTCAAGCCCCAGCTGCGTGATGGCGTCGCGATAGCCGCTTTCGCGCTGGTGCGAATAGAGATAGCGCATATCGCAGTTGACCAGCGCAATGCGCTGACGCCCTTTGCCGGCCAGATAATGCACCGTGTCATAGGCCGCCTGACGGTTATCGATGGTGACGCTGGAGGCGTTCACCGAGGGATCGTACTCCGCACACTGCACCCACGGCGCATCACCAATCAACTCTTTCAGTCCCTGCAGACAGGCCGCGGCGTCCATGGTGATCACCCCATCCACCACTTTGCCGGCCAGCAGCGCCAGATAGGCGGTTTCCCGCCGCAGCTGTGACGCGGAATTACATAACAGGATGTGATAGCCGTGCGCTTCGGCCTCCGCCTCAATGCCCTGCACCACCCGTGAACAGAACGGATTGGTGATATCGGAAATCAGCACCAGCAACATGTTGCTTTGCGCGGTACGCAGCTGGCGCGCCAGCAGGTTGGGCTGGTATTCGCACACATTAATTGCGGCCAGCACCCGTTTACGCGTATCTGGCCGGACGCCAGGATGCTGGTTCAACACCCGTGAAACCGTGGCTTTCGACACGCCCGCGAGGCGCGCAACTTTCTCAATCGACATGGAGGCCAGTACCGCTGTAAAAGGGGGAAAAAATCAAGACGAGATCAATACCACAGTCGGCATGTGAGCGCCTGACATATTTGTTCCGAACCAGCGGTTTTGTATTTGCACTTTTTGCATAGCGTTAACCGATGTTGATCTAAGAACCGATTTTTATTAGGGATAATTTTTAATTCCTTTATGAAATCATTGCTGCTGGCGACACTGCCGTCACGACTCAACATTGGGGTGCATGATGATGGCAGTAACCAAAACAATAAGCGCGGTAGCAGCCGCGTTAGCGCTGATGACCTTTCAGGCGCAGGCGGTCAATGTGACCGTGGCTTATCAGACATCGGCGGAACCGGCCAAAGTGGCGCAGGCTGACAATACCTTTGCCAAAGAGAGCGGTGCCACGGTTGACTGGCGCAAATTCGACAGCGGCGCCAGCGTCCTGCGTGCGTTAGCCTCGGGCGATGTGCAAATTGGCAACATCGGTTCCAGCCCGCTGGCGGTGGCCGCCACGCAACAGCTGCCGATTGAAGCTTTCCTGCTGGCTTCACAGCTGGGCAATTCTGAAGCGCTGGTGGTGAAAAAAGGCATCAGCTCACCCAAAGATTTGATCGGCAAACGCATTGCCGTTCCCTTCATCTCCACCACCCATTACAGCCTGCTGGCCGCGCTGAAACACTGGGGCATCAAACCGACCCAGGTGCAACTGGTCAATCTGCAGCCGCCGGCGATCATTGCTGCCTGGCAGCGCGGTGATATCGACGGCGCTTACGTCTGGGCACCCGCCGTCAATGAACTGGAGAAAGACGGTAAGGTGCTGACCGACTCGTCGCAGGTCGGGCAGTGGGGCTCACCGACCCTCGACGTCTGGGTGGTGCGCAAGGATTTTGCCCGGCAACATCCTGAAGTGGTCACCGCTTTCGCCCGTAGCGCGATTGCCGCGCAGCAGGCTTATATCGCCAACCCGGAACAGTGGCTGCAGCAACCGGATAACCTCAGCAAGCTGTCGCGCCTGAGCGGCGTGCCGGAAAGTGACGTTCCCGGACTGGTGAAAGGCAATACCTACCTGACGGCGCAGCAGCAGGTGGAACAGCTGGGCAAACCGGTCAACAAGGCGATTGTCGATACCGCACAGTTTCTGAAAGAGCAGGGCAAAGTGCCGGATGCCGCCAGCGACTACAGCAGCTTTGTCACCACGCGCTTTGTTGCCCCCTTAGCCAAATAACGGAGGCCTTATGCTCAGCATCACCCATCTCAACGCACGTTACGCCGGGCAACCGGCGCTGCAGGATATCAATCTGCAGCTGGCCAGCCGCGAATTGCTGGTGGTGCTGGGGCCATCCGGCTGTGGCAAAACCACGCTGCTGAACTTGATCGCCGGCTTTCTGCCGCTGGAGTCCGGCAGTATCACGCTGGATGGCAAGCCGGTACGCGGACCGGGCGCAGAGCGCGGCGTGGTCTTTCAGAACGAAGGGCTACTGCCGTGGCGTAACGTCATCGATAACGTGGCATTTGGCCTGCAACTGGCGGGCATGGCAAAAGCTGAACGGCACGCGATCGCCCGCCGTCTGATCCGTAAGGTCGGGCTCGAGGGCGCAGAAAAGCGTTTTATCTGGCAGCTCTCTGGGGGTCAGCGTCAGCGCGTGGGGATTGCCCGTGCGCTGGCCGCTGATCCGCAGCTGCTGCTGTTAGATGAGCCGTTCGGTGCGCTGGATGCCTTCACGCGCGAGCAGATGCAGACGCTGCTGCTGACGTTATGGCGCGATACCGGCAAGCAGATTCTGCTGATCACCCATGACATCGAAGAAGCCGTCTTTCTCGCCAGCGAACTGGTGCTGCTGTCGCCGGGTCCGGGTCGCGTGGTGGAGCGGCTGAAGCTCGACTTTGGTCAGCGCTTCGCCGCGGGCGAGCCGTGCCGCAGCATCAAATCCGATCCGGCATTTATCGAACGACGTGAGTATGTCCTGAACCAGGTGTTCGCGCAGCGGGAGGCGTTTGTATGAGTGCCGTTATTGATGACAAGCGCCGGACGTCCCGCGTTCGTCGCCTGCGCTGGCCGTTTTCCCGCCAGCTGTCGCTGAGCCTGCTGAGCGTGGCCGTGCTGCTGCTGCTGTGGTGGGGCGTGACCGCGCTGGGGCTGATTGCGCCCTTGTTTCTGCCGCCGCCGCAGCAGGTGCTGCATAAGCTGCTGGTTATTGCCGGTCCGCAGGGCTTTATGGATGCCACGCTATGGCAGCACCTTGGTGCCAGCCTGACGCGCATGCTGGTGGCGCTGTTCTTTGCCGCGCTGATCGGCATTCCGGTGGGCATTGCCATGGGGCTTAGCCCGGCGGTGCGCGGGCTGCTCGATCCGCTGATTGAACTCTATCGGCCGGTACCGCCGCTGGCCTATTTGCCGCTGATGGTGATTTGGTTTGGCATTGGCGAAACCTCAAAGATTTTACTGATTTATCTGGCAATTTTCGCGCCGGTGACTTTATCCACCCTGGCCGGCGTGAAGAATACGCAGCAGGTGCGGATCCGTGCGGCTCAGGCGCTGGGGGCGACGCGCGGGCAGCTGCTGCGTTTTGTCATTCTGCCCGGAGCGTTGCCGGAGATTCTCACCGGCCTGCGCATCGGTCTTGGCGTGGGCTGGTCCACGCTGGTGGCGGCCGAACTGATTGCCGCGACGCGCGGACTGGGCTTTATGGTGCAGTCGGCTGGGGAGTTTCTCGCCACCGATGTGGTGCTGGCGGGCATCGCGGTGATCGCCCTGATTGCCTTTAGTTTAGAACTGGGTTTACGTGCGCTACAGCGCCGACTGACGCCCTGGAATGGAGAACAGCAATGAACGAACGAGTGAATTTTACCGCGCTGGGTCCGTATATCGGGGCGCAGGTCAGCGATGTCGACCTCAGCCGTCCGCTGAGTGACGCGCAGTTTGAGCAGCTTTACCATGGTCTGTTGCGTCACCAGGTGCTGTTTCTGCGCGATCAGCGCATTACGCCGGAGCAGCAGCGCGCGCTGGCGATCCGCTTCGGCGATCTGCACATTCATCCGGTTTATCCGCATGCCGAAGGCGTGGAAGAGATTATCGTGCTGGATACGCATCAGGATAATCCGCCGGACAACGATAACTGGCATACCGACGTCACCTTTATTCAGACGCCGCCGGCGATCGCCATTCTGGCCTCAAAGCTGCTGCCGGAGAGCGGTGGCGATACGCTGTGGACCAGCGGGATTGCCGCTTACGAGGCGCTGTCAGAGCCGTTCAAACAGCTGCTGAGTGGCCTGCAGGCGGAGCACGACTTTAAGAAATCGTTCCAGGAGTATAAGTACCGTAAGACGGAAGAGGAGCATCAGCGCTGGCAGCAGGCCGTGGCGAAGCATCCGCCGGTGCAGCATCCGGTGATCCGCACCCATCCGGTGAGCGGACGCAAGGCGCTGTTTGTTAATGAAGGTTTTACCACCAGGCTGCTGGGCGTAAGCGAGAAGGAGAGTGAGGCGCTGCTGGGCTATCTGTTTGCGCACGCCACCAAGCCGGAGTTTCAGGTGCGCTGGCGCTGGCAGCCGAATGACGTGGCAATCTGGGATAATCGCGTGACGCAGCATTATGCCAACGCGGATTATTATCCGGCGCGGCGCGTGATGCATCGCGCGACGGTGTTAGGGGATGTGCCGGTGTGATTTCGGAGCGTTGATTGCCCTCACCCCAACCCTCTCCCGCCAGCGGGAGAGGGGGCCGACCGTGCGTAGCAGGTAAGGCGGAGTAAGGTTTGTTCCCTCTCCCGTGGGAGAGGGTCAGGGTGAGGGCATCATCGCGCACCCTCTATGACATCATCGCGCACCTTTACCCCGCGAGCATCTGCTCCAGCTGCTCCTGCGCCTCCAGCCACGCCATTTCGACCTCTTCCAGCGCCGATTTGCTCTCCGCCTGGCGCTGCAGGGCGGCGGTTAAATCGGCCTTACGGTTTTGCTCGTAAATGGCGCTGTCGGCCAGCTGTGCTTCGGCTTCGCTGAGCTGTGTCTGCCATTTGGCCATCTGCTTCTCCAGCTTTTCGATCTCTTTGCGCAGCGGCTGCGTCTGCGCGCGCAGCTCGGCGTCGCGGCGCTTCTGATCTTTGCGGGACTGCGCGCTGTTGGCGTTGTCCTGCTTTGGCGCGGCATCCTGCTGCGTTTCCTGCTTCTGCAGGTCGCTCAGCCACTGCTGGTAATCGTCCAGATCGCCCTCGAACACGTCGACTTTGCGGTCGTGCACCAGGTAAAGATCGTCGGTGGTCGAACGCAGAAGATGACGATCGTGCGACACCACCACCAGTGCGCCTTCAAAGTCGATCAGCGCTTCGGTCAGCGCCTGGCGCATATCCAAATCGAGGTGGTTGGTCGGTTCGTCGAGCAGCAGCAGATTTGGCCGCTGCCAGACGATCAGCGCCAGCACCAGCCGTGCTTTCTCGCCGCCGGAGAAACGCTCGGTGGCTTCGCTGACTTTATCGCCCTGGAAACCAAAGCCGCCCAGGTAGTCACGCAGCTGCTGCTCCAGCGTTTTCGGGGCGATGCGCGCCAGATGCTGCAGCGGCGACTCATCGGCGCGCAGATACTCAAGCTGATGCTGCGCGAAGTAACCCAGCTTGATCCCTTTCGCCAGACCCACCTTGCCCGCCAGCGGCTCCAGCTCGCCCGCCAGCAGTTTGATCAGCGTGGATTTACCGGCGCCGTTACGCCCCAGCAGGCCGATGCGTGAACCCGGCACCAGGTTGAGTTTGATGGCATCCAGAATCACCCGCTCACCGTAACCCGCTGAAACCTGCTCCATTTTCAGGATCGGGTTAGGCAGGCTTTCTGGCGCGCGGAAGCTGAAGCTGAACGGGTTATCGACGTGCGCCGGGGCAATCAGCTCCATGCGCTCCAGCATCTTGATGCGGCTCTGCGCCTGTTTGGCTTTGGTGGCCTGCGCGCGGAAGCGATCGATGTACTTTTGCAGGTGGGTGACTTTTTCCTGCTGGCTCTGGTACAGCGCCTGCTGCTGCGCCAGTTTGGCTACGCGCTGACGCTCGAACGAGCTGTAGTTGCCGGTGTATTCGAACATCGTCTGCTGTTCGATATGGATGATTTTGTCCACCACCGGGTCGAGGAAGTCGCGGTCGTGCGAGATCAGGATCAGCGTGCCGGTATAGCTCTTCAGCCAGCGCTCCAGCCAGATCACCGCGTCGAGATCGAGGTGGTTGGTCGGTTCATCGAGCAGCAGCAGGTCGGAACGGCATACCAGCGCCTGAGCAAGGTTGAGACGCATGCGCCAGCCGCCGGAGAAATCGCTCACCGGCCGCATTAATTGTTCCTGGCTGAAGCCCAATCCGTGCAGCAGGCTGGCGGCGCGTGCGTGTATGCTCCACGCCTGAATAGCATCCAGCTTGCCGTGCAGCAGCGCAATGGCGTTGCCATCGTCGCGCGCATTGGCTGCCGCTAATTCGGATTCGAGCTGACGATATTCGCGGTCGCCGTCGATAACATATTCCAGCGCGGCTTTACTCAGCGCCGGGGTTTCCTGATTCACCCACGCCAGCGCCCAGTTGCCGGGAAAGGTGACGTTGCCGGCATCGCTGCTGATTTCACCCTTCAGCAGTGACAGCAGCGTGGATTTACCGCAGCCGTTTTTACCCACCAGGCCGACTTTTTGCCCCGGGTTAATGGTGGCCGTTGCGTTATCCAGCAGCACATTAGTGCCGCGACGGATTTGTAATGCGGAAAAGACAATCATAAGCGCCGTATCGTCAGAATATGTTAATTTATCGGCAACATAATTCGATAATGTTTGTTGCGTCGAGCATGGTAGCGGAATTCCGCCGCGGTGACGACGCTTTGGAGGGGAACGATGTCGCAGCCGCCCAAAATATTGCTGCTTTACGCCCATCCGGAATCACAGGATTCGATTGCTAATCGGGTTTTGCTGCAGTCGGCTATGGAACTGGACCACGTCACGGTGCACGATTTATACGCCCACTATCCGGATTTCTTTATTGATATTCATTACGAGCAGCAACTGCTGCGCGACCATCAAATCGTGGTGTTTCAGCATCCACTTTATACCTATAGCTGTCCGGCACTACTGAAAGAGTGGCTGGATCGCGTACTGTCGCGCGGTTTTGCCAGCGGCCAGGACGGTAATGCGCTGGAAGGTAAATACTGGCGCAGCGTGGTGACGACCGGTGAGCCGGAGACGGCGTATCACCACAGCGGCCTCAATCGCTACCCGATGAGCGACATTATGCGACCGTTTGAGCTGACGGCGCAGATGTGTCGCATGCACTGGCTGACGCCGATGGTGATTTACTGGGCGCGTCGTCAGACACCCGAGGTGCTGCGCAATTTTGCGCGCGCCTATGGCGACTGGCTGGCGTCACCGCTGCCGAACGGAGGAGTGTGATGCAAGGCGAAACGTTACTCACCGCCGGCGTGATTTATCTGGTGGCGGCGGTGCTGGTGGTGCCGATTGCCGCCCGGCTCGGCATTGGTGCGGTGCTGGGCTATCTGCTGGCCGGTATCGCCATCGGCCCGTGGGGGCTGGGCTTCATCAGCGATGTGGACGAGATTCTGCACTTCTCGGAGCTTGGCGTGGTGTTCCTGATGTTCATCATCGGGCTGGAGCTGAACCCGGCCAAGCTGTGGGCGCTGCGGCGCTCTATTTTTGGCGTCGGTGCCGCGCAGGTGCTGGTTTCGGCAGCGATCCTCGGCGTGCTGCTGTGGCTGACCGACTTCAGCTGGCAGGCCGCGGTGATTGGCGGTATTGGCCTGGCGATGTCCTCGACCGCCATGGCGCTGCAGCTGATGCGCGACAAAGGCATGAACCGCAGCGAAGCGGGCCAGCTGGGCTTCTCGGTGCTGCTGTTCCAGGACCTGGCGGTGATTCCGGCGCTGGCGCTGGTGCCGCTGCTGGCCGGCAGCGACAGTGGCCATGTCGACTGGCTCAAGGTGGGCATGAAGGTGCTGGCATTCGCCGGTATGCTGGTGGGCGGACGCTATCTGCTGCGGCCGATTTTCCGTTTCATCGCCGCGTCCGGCGTGCGGGAAGTGTTTACCGCCGCCTCGCTGCTGCTGGTGCTCGGTTCGGCGCTGTTTATGGATGCGCTGGGCCTGTCGATGGCGCTGGGGACGTTCATCGCCGGTATTCTGCTGGCAGAGAGTGAGTATCGCCACGAACTGGAAGTCGCCATTGAGCCGTTTAAAGGGTTGCTGCTCGGGCTGTTCTTTATTTCGGTGGGCATGGCGCTCAACCTCGGCGTGCTTTATACCCACATTCTCGAAATTCTGATTGGCGTGGTGCTGCTGGTGGCGGTGAAAACGCTGGTGCTTTATGTGCTGGCGCGTATTTATGGTCTGCGCAGTTCGGAGCGTCTGCAGTTTGCCGGCGTGCTGAGTCAGGGCGGTGAATTCGCCTTCGTGCTGTTTTCGGCGGCGTCGTCGGCAAAACTGTTTAGCGGCGATCAGCTGCCGCTGCTGCTGGTCACGGTGACGCTGTCGATGATGACCACGCCGCTGCTGATGCAGGGCGTGGATAAGATTCTGGCGCGCCGCTTCAACGAACCGGAAGAGGACGGCGAAAAGCCGTTTGTCGAGGACGATCAGCCCCAGGTGATTGTGGTGGGCTTTGGCCGTTTTGGTCAGGTGGTCGGGCGTTTGCTGATGGCCAACAACAAGCGCATCACCGTGCTGGAGCGCGATATCTCGGCGGTCAGCCTGATGCGCAAATATGGCTACAAGGTTTACTATGGCGATGCCACCGAGCTCGAGCTGCTGCGTGCCGCCGGGGCGGAGAATGCGCAGTCGATCGTCATCACCTGTAACGATCCGGAAGATTCGATGACCATCGTGCACTTGTGCCAGCAGCACTTCCCGCAACTGGAGATCCTGGCGCGGGCGCGCGGTCGTGTCGAGGCGCATGAGCTGCTGCAGGCGGGCGTCACGCTGTTCTCGCGTGAAACCTTCTCCAGCGCGCTGGAGTTAGGCCGCAAAGCGCTGATATCGCTGGGCATGCATCCGCATCAGGCGCAGCGCGCGCAGCAGCACTTCCGCCGGCTGGATATGCGCATGCTGCGTGAGCTGGTGCCGAGCCACGACGACAGCGTGCAGGTTTCACGCGTGCGTGAGGCGCGACGCGAGCTGGAGGACATTTTCCAGCGTGAAATGCAGCATGAAAAACGGCAGTTTGACGGCTGGGATGATGAGTAAGGCTACACTTAACGTATCCGTTCTGATAACGGGCAGGAAAGACTATGCGTAAACGTTTTATTGCCGGTGCGGTTTGTCCGCACTGTCAGGAGAAAGACACGCTGGCGATGTGGCGTGAAAACAATGTCGATGTGGTGGAGTGCGTGAAGTGCGGCCACCAGATGCGTGAGGCGGACAAGCAGGCGCGCGATCAGGTTCGCAGCACTGAGCAAGTGATTGGCATTTTTCATCCGGAGTAGCGCGATGGCGCAGCTTTTTTTAAGCTTAGCCTTACAGCGGTATTGAATTCCGCTACAATCGGCGCCATTAACGCTGAGCAGTATGGTCCAACAGCACTGTTGGCATCCTCAGTACTGAACCTTTCTGGTTGGTTATTGCACGCGAGAATAGACCAATGAGACGGGATTCTTTGTTCTCAACGGTTAGGAGATATCATGAAAGTAGCAAAAGACCTGGTGGTGAGCCTGGCGTATCAGGTTCGTACCGAAGACGGTGTGTTGGTTGACGAGTCACCGGTGAGTGCGCCGTTGGATTATCTGCACGGTCATGGTTCCCTGATTTCTGGTCTGGAAAAAGCGCTGGAAAATCACGCGGTCGGCGACAAGTTTGACGTGCATATCCCGGCAAACGACGCGTACGGCCAGTACGATGACAACCTGGTGCAGCGTGTACCGAAAGACGTGTTCATGGGCGTTGACGAGCTGCAGGTTGGCATGCGCTTCCTGGCAGAAACCGACCAGGGCCCGGTGCCGGTCGAGATCACCGAAGTGGAAGATGAGCACGTGGTGGTTGATGGTAACCACATGCTGGCGGGTCAGAACCTGAACTTCAATGTGGAAGTGGTTGCTATCCGTGAAGCCACGGAAGAAGAGATCGCTCACGGCCACGTTCATGGCGCTGACGGCCATCATCACGATCATGACCACGACCATGGTCACGATCATGAGCACGGTCACGGCGGCTGCGGCGGCCACGGTGGTTGCGGCTGCAACCACTAAGCGTAAAAAGGCCACCTGCGGGTGGCCTTTTTATTGGGCAGCAAAGCGCGCGATATTAATAGTGCGGCGGCGGGGTCTCTTCCGCTTGCGAAGCGACCATGGATGGGGCGGCGGCCTTCACTTTATCCACCAGCAGACGCACCTGCTCACGCAGTTTACTCATTTCCAGCTCGTGCTGAACCACCGTCTGATTGAGCTGCTCAATGGTATGTTCCTGGAAAGCCAGCTTGCTCTCCAGCGCCTCAAGGCGTTGATCCCATTCTGGTTGTTGCATCATCACTCCTCCTGTCGCGGTGCTGCGCGTTGATCTTGTCGGGCGTGATTCTACGGTCTTTCGTGTCAGAATCACCTGATATTTCACCTTCGGCCTGGCGTATGCATTGAATTCCCGCGTTGCGCCTATATCTCTGATGAAACTTCCTGAAGCAAAAAAGGTCGGAGGTTGACCGGGTAATTACACTGTGGGAGTGTTCGCCACTGCCACGTAAAGTTATAGTGTGGGCCACTGTCCGCAATGATTCCCGAGGTTTTGAAGCTTCGGTTTTGGAGAAAGGATGAAATCACTGTTTAAAGTCACATTGTTAGCTACCACCATGGCCGTCGCGCTGAATGCACCGCTGGCAATGGCAGCAGAAACCACTGCGGCACCGGCTGACGCAGCGCAGGCTGCGCCACAGGCGCCGAAAAATGCTGCCTTCAAAAACGAAGACCAGCAGTCAGCCTATGCGCTGGGCGCCTCCCTGGGTCGCTACATGGACAACTCTCTGAAGGAGCAGGAGAAACTGGGTATCAAACTGGACAAAGACCAGCTGATTGCCGGTGTTCAGGATGCGTTTGGCGGCAAGAGCAAGCTGTCTGACGAAGAGATTGAGCAGACGCTGCAGGCGTTTGAAGGCCGCGTGAAAGGGGCCGCTCAGGCGAAGATGGAAAAAGACGCGAAAGAGAATGCCGACAAAGGCACCGCTTACGCGGACAAGTTCGCCAAAGAGAAGGGCGTGAAGAAAACCGAATCTGGCCTGCTGTATCAGGTAGAGAAAGAGGGCAGCGGTGAAACCCCGAAAGACAGCGATACCGTGGTGGTTAACTACAAAGGTACGCTGATTGACGGCACCGAGTTCGACAACTCTTACACGCGCGGCGAGCCGCTGTCGTTCCGTCTGGACGGCGTAATCCCGGGCTGGACCGAAGGTCTGAAGCACGTGAAGAAAGGCGGTAAGATCAAGCTGGTGATCCCACCGAACCTGGCTTACGGCAAAAACGGCGTGCCGGGTATTCCGGCCAACTCAACGCTGGTGTTCGATGTTGAACTGCTCGACATCAAGCCGGCGCCGAAAGCCGATGAGAAAGCGCAGGCTCCGGCCGCTGCTGACAAGAAAGCGCAGTAAGCTGACTTGCACCGCCGCCTTCGGGCGGCGGTTTTGTTTTCGCTCATCCTGAATTTGCGGCGCGATGAGTAAAGCTCTGGCTAAAAACGGCGACATTTGCCAGACTAGCGCCTGCACAATGATCATAAGATGAGTCTGCCCCAATGCTGTCGAGACAGGCTCCAGCCATTTAGGGTAATGTCTTCGATGTCTAATCCATTCAATCCCGGCGAACTGACTGACTTCGATTTACTGGAGCAGCGTCCGTTCGAACAAGCAGACTACGATATTCTTAAATCCTACGAAGCGGTGGTCGACGGTCTGGCGATGCTGATTGGCTCGCACTGCGAAATCGTGCTGCACTCTCTGGAAGATCTTAAATGCTCCGCCGTGCGTATCGCCAACGGCGAACATACCGGCCGCAAAGTGGGTTCCCCGATTACCGATCTGGCGCTGCGCATGCTGCATGATATGCACGGCGCGGAGAGCAATGTGTCGCGCGCCTACTTCACGCGGGCCAAAAGTGGTGTACTGATGAAGTCGGTAACCATTGCGATTCGTAACCGGCAGCAGCGGGTGATTGGCCTGCTGTGCATCAATATGAACCTGGACGTACCGTTTTCGCAGATTATGTCGACTTTCATGCCGCCGGAAACGCAGCAGGTGGATTCCAACGTCAACTTTGCCAGCTCGGTAGAGGATCTGGTCACCCAGACGCTGGAGTTCACTATTGAAGAGGTGAGCGCCGACCGCAACGTGTCGAATAACGCCAAGAATCGCCAGATCGTCCTCAATCTGTACGAGAAGGGCATTTTCGATATTAAGGACGCCATTAACCAGGTGGCCGATCGCCTCAATATTTCTAAGCACACCGTGTATCTGTATATCCGCCAGTTTAAGAGTGGCGATCTGCAGGGGCAGGATCGCTAATGCGCTACACGCTGCTGGTGACCGGACCGGCTTACGGCACACAGCACGCCAGTAGCGCGCTGCTGTTTGCCCGTGCGCTGCTGGCACAGGGACATCAGCTGGAAAGCGTGTTCTTTTACCGCGAAGGCGTGCTGAATGCTAACCAGCTCAGCGCGCCGGCCAGCGATGAAGTGGACATGGTGCGCGCCTGGCAGCAGCTGCGCGACGACAGTGGCGCGGCGCTGAATATCTGTGTGGCAGCCGCGTTACGGCGCGGCGTGACCGATGCGCAGGAGGCGGCGCGCCTGCAGCTGGCGGGCAGCAATCTGCAGCCCGGATTTACCCTTAGCGGCCTGGGCGCGCTGGCGGAAGCCGCGCTGAGCTGCGATCGCCTGGTGCAGTTCTGATGAACCGCGTGGCGTTTCTGTTTACGCAGGCTCCGCACGGCAGCAGTGCTGGCCGGGAAGGGCTGGATGCCGTGCTGGCGACCGGCGCGCTGAGCGAGGACATCGGCCTGTTCTTTATTGGCGACGGCGTGCTGCAGCTCAACCGCGATCAGCAGCCGGCGCAGATTCTGGCGCGTGACTATATTGCGACCTTTGGCGTGCTGGCGCTATACGACATCGATCGCTGCTATATCTGTCAGGCGTCTCTGCTGGCACGTGGCCAGAGTCTCACGGCAGCGCGCGTGCTGGATGCGCAGCTGCTGGAACCTGCCGCGCTGCGCCAGACGCTGGCAACTTATGACCGTATCCTCCGTTTCTGAGAACTGACCATGCTCTACACCCTGCTGCACTCTCCCTGGCAATGCGATTTCGATAGCCTGCTGCTGCTGTTACAGGAGGGCGATGACGTGCTGCTGTTACAGGATGGTGTGACGGCCGCGCTGGCAGGCAGTCAGAAGCTGCAGCAGCTGCTGGCGTCGCCTGCCACGCTGTGGGTATTAGAAGAAGACGTGATGGCGCGCGGGCTGACTGCGCAAATTTCGACCAATGTGTCGCGTCTGAACTATACTGGTTTCGTTACGCTGACGACGAAGCATCCACAACAAGTGGCCTGGTGAAGGGTAAAACCTGGTTATTTCTTGACACCCTATGGGCACAGCCCTAAAATTCTGCCTCCTCGTAGTAATACGAGGCGATTTATTACGTGTTTACGAAGCAAAAGCTAAATCCAGGAGCTATTTAATGGCAACAGTTAACCAGCTGGTTCGCAAACCACGCGTTCGTCAGGTTGCTAAAAGCAACGTGCCGGCGCTGGAAGCTTGCCCGCAAAAACGTGGTGTTTGTACTCGTGTTTACACCACTACCCCGAAAAAACCAAACTCCGCACTGCGTAAAGTCTGCCGTGTGCGTTTGACTAACGGTTTTGAAGTCACCTCCTACATCGGCGGTGAAGGTCATAACCTGCAGGAGCACTCCGTGATCCTGATCCGTGGCGGTCGTGTAAAAGACCTGCCAGGTGTGCGTTACCACACCGTTCGTGGCGCGCTGGACTGCTCAGGTGTTAAAGACCGTAAGCAGGCTCGCTCCAAGTACGGCGTGAAGAAGCCAAAGGCTTAATGGTTCTCCGTTAAGTAAGGCCAAACGTTTTAACTTTAATGTCAAAATAAACTCGTAGAGTTTTGGACAATCCTGAATTAACAACGGAGTATTTCCATGCCACGTCGTCGCGTCATTGGTCAGCGTAAAATTCTGCCGGATCCTAAGTTCGGATCAGAGCTGCTGGCTAAATTTGTAAATATCCTGATGGTAGATGGTAAAAAATCTACTGCTGAATCAATCGTCTATACCGCACTTGATACCCTGGCTCAACGTGCTGGTAAAGATGGTCTGGAAGCTTTCGAAGTTGCACTCGAAAACGTACGTCCGACTGTCGAAGTTAAGTCACGTCGCGTTGGTGGTTCAACCTACCAGGTTCCAGTTGAAGTCCGTCCGGTTCGTCGTAATGCCCTGGCAATGCGTTGGATCGTAGAAGCTGCTCGTAAACGCGGTGATAAATCGATGGCTCTCCGCCTGGCGAACGAACTTTCTGACGCTGCAGAAAACAAAGGTACTGCAGTGAAGAAACGTGAAGACGTTCACCGTATGGCTGAAGCCAACAAGGCGTTCGCACACTACCGCTGGTAATCGCCACGTAGTTGTTGTTAAACCAGCGGGCGCTCATTCAGCCAACCCGCTGGGGTCGACTTACATTGAACGTCCGAGAATCAGAGGAATCAAATGGCTCGTACAACACCCATTGCGCGCTACCGTAACATCGGTATCAGCGCACACATTGACGCCGGTAAAACCACTACCACCGAGCGTATCCTGTTCTACACCGGTGTTAACCACAAAATCGGTGAAGTGCACGATGGCGCTGCAACCATGGACTGGATGGCGCAGGAGCAGGAGCGTGGTATTACCATCACCTCTGCAGCGACCACTGCGTTCTGGTCAGGTATGGCGAAGCAGTTTGAGCCGCACCGCATCAACATCATCGACACCCCGGGACACGTTGACTTCACCATCGAAGTAGAACGTTCTATGCGTGTGCTCGACGGCGCAGTAATGGTTTACTGTGCAGTAGGTGGCGTGCAGCCGCAGTCTGAAACCGTATGGCGTCAGGCAAACAAATATAAAGTTCCACGTATCGCGTTCGTTAACAAAATGGACCGTATGGGTGCGAACTTCCTGAAAGTTGTTGGTCAGATCGAATCACGTCTGGGCGCGACTCCGGTTCCACTGCAGCTGGCTATCGGCGCAGAAGAGAACTTCACCGGTGTTGTTGACCTGATCAAGATGAAAGAGATCAACTGGAACGACGCCGATCAGGGTACTACTTTCGTTTACGAAGATATCCGTGCTGAGTTGCAGGAACTGGCTGAAGAGTGGCGTGGCAAGCTGATTGAAGCAGCTGCTGAAGCTTCTGAAGAGCTGATGGAGAAATTCTTTAGCGGTGAAGAACTGTCTGAAGAAGAGATCAAATCTGCTCTGCGTAAGCGCGTACTGAACAACGAGATCATCCTCGTGACCTGTGGTTCTGCATTTAAGAACAAAGGTGTTCAGGCGATGCTGGATGCAGTCGTTGAATATCTGCCAGCACCAACTGACGTTCCGGCGATCAACGGTATCCTGGACGACGGTAAAGATACCCCGGCTGAGCGTCACGCAACTGACGACGAGCCGTTCTCTGCGCTGGCGTTCAAAATTGCCAACGACCCGTTCGTAGGTAACCTGACCTTCTTCCGCGTTTACTCGGGTGTGGTTAACTCGGGCGATACCGTACTGAACTCCGTGAAATCTGCACGTGAGCGTTTCGGTCGTATCGTTCAGATGCACGCCAACAAACGTGAAGAGATCAGCGAAGTTCGCGCAGGCGACATCGCTGCAGCAATCGGTCTGAAAGACGTGATCACCGGTGATACCCTGTGTGATCCCTCTAACCCGATCATTCTGGAGCGTATGGAATTCCCTGAGCCGGTAATTTCTATCGCCGTTGAGCCGAAAACCAAAGCTGACCAGGAAAAAATGGGTCTGGCTCTGGGTCGTCTGGCGAAAGAAGACCCGTCATTCCGCGTATGGACTGACGAAGAGTCTAACCAGACCATCATCGCTGGTATGGGTGAGCTGCACCTCGACATCATCGTTGACCGCATGAAGCGTGAATTCAACGTTGAAGCGAACGTCGGTAAACCTCAGGTTGCTTACCGCGAAGCGATTCGCTCTAAAGTTACCGATATCGAAGGTAAACACGCCAAGCAGTCTGGTGGTCGTGGTCAGTACGGTCATGTTGTTATCGACATGTACCCACTGGAGCCGGGTTCGAATCCGAAAGGCTACGAATTTGTCAACGATATCAAAGGTGGTGTGATTCCTGGTGAATACATCCCTGCGGTTGATAAAGGTATCCAGGAGCAGCTGAAGTCTGGTCCACTGGCCGGTTACCCGGTAGTTGACCTGGGCGTGCGACTGCACTTCGGTTCTTACCATGACGTTGACTCCTCTGAGCTGGCGTTTAAACTGGCCGCTTCTATCGCCTTCAAAGATGGCTTTAAGAAAGCACAGCCGGTTCTGCTTGAGCCAATCATGAAGGTTGAAGTAGAAACCCCAGAAGAGAACACCGGTGACGTTATCGGTGACCTGAGCCGCCGTCGTGGTATGCTGAAAGGTCAGGAATCTAACGCAACTGGCGTTCAGATTCACGCTGAAGTTCCGCTGTCTGAAATGTTCGGATACGCGACTCAGTTGCGTTCTCTGACTAAAGGCCGTGCTTCTTACTCCATGGAGTTCCTGAAGTACGATGATGCGCCGAACAACGTCGCTCAGGCCGTTATTGAAGCTCGTAGCAAATAAGGCTACGGTTTAAAAATTGTGAACTGATGCCTTCATCACTGATGAAGGCATAACGTAAGGATTATCGCCATGGCGAAAGAGCAATTTCAACGTAACAAACTGCACGTAAACGTGGGCACCATCGGTCACGTTGACCACGGTAAAACCACTCTGACTGCAGCCATCACCACCGTTCTGGCTAAAACCTACGGCGGTCAGGCGCGTGCATTCGATCAGATCGATAACGCGCCAGAAGAGAAGGCTCGTGGTATCACCATCAACACCTCTCACGTTGAATATGAAACCCCGACCCGTCACTACGCACACGTTGACTGCCCAGGCCACGCCGACTATGTGAAAAACATGATCACCGGTGCTGCGCAGATGGACGGCGCGATCCTGGTTGTTGCGGCGACTGATGGCCCAATGCCTCAGACCCGTGAGCACATCCTGCTGGGTCGTCAGGTTGGCGTTCCTTACATCATCGTGTTCCTGAACAAGTGCGACATGGTTGATGACGAAGAGCTGCTGGAACTGGTTGAGATGGAAGTGCGTGACCTGCTGTCTCAGTACGACTTCCCTGGCGACGATACCCCAATCGTACGCGGTTCTGCGCTGAAAGCGCTGGAAGGCGACGCTGAGTGGGAAGCGAAAGTCGTTGAGCTGGCTGGTCACCTGGATACTTACATTCCAGATCCAGTACGTGCTATCGATCTGCCGTTCCTGCTGCCAATCGAAGACGTATTCTCAATCTCTGGCCGTGGTACCGTTGTTACCGGTCGTGTTGAGCGCGGCATCGTGAAAGTGGGCGACGAAGTAGAAATCGTTGGTATCAAAGCGACTGCTAAGTCTACCTGTACCGGTGTTGAAATGTTCCGCAAACTGCTGGACCAGGGTCAGGCAGGCGAGAACTGTGGTGTTCTGCTGCGCGGTATCAAGCGTGAAGAGATCCAGCGTGGTCAGGTTCTGGCTAAGCCAGGCACCATCAAGCCACACACCAAGTTCGTATCAGAAGTGTACGTACTGTCTAAAGACGAAGGCGGCCGTCATACTCCGTTCTTCAAAGGCTACCGTCCACAGTTCTACTTCCGTACTACTGATGTGACCGGCAACATCGAACTGCCAGAAGGCGTTGAGATGGTAATGCCAGGCGACAACATCAAAATGACCGTTGAGCTGATCCACCCAATCGCGATGGACCAGGGTCTGCGTTTCGCAATCCGCGAAGGCGGCCGTACCGTTGGCGCGGGCGTTGTTGCTGAAGTTCTCGCTTAATTGCGTTAATAACGGTGGTAACTCCGGTTGCCACCGCAGCATGAAAAAGAGCACTTCGGTGCTCTTTTTTTTTGCTTTGCATTGACCGGCACGCCTAATCCCACACAAAAGCTACGTTGAAATAAAAACCATTCTCATTTACACTTTGATCAGAAATTGTACTGGAGTGGGCTGTAAATGTACGTCTGTCTGTGTAATGCCGTAAGCGACCGAACCCTGCGTGAAGTTGTCCGCCGTTATCAACCCAAATCGATTCAGCAACTGCGCCAGCTGGTGCCTATCGGCAAGCAATGCGGCAAGTGTATTCGCGTGGCGCGCGAGATTATGGATGATGAAATGCAAAACGTGCCTCTTTACAAAGAGATAGCGTAACTACGCATCCGCTTCGCCTGAATAACCCCAAAAACTGTCGCGTTTTTTTGACTTCTTTTTATCCGCATCTACGCTCTATTTATCTGCAAGCGGAGGAAGCACAATGAAGGGCGACGGCAAAATCATTACTCACCTCAATAAATTGCTGGGAAATGAACTGGTTGCAATCAACCAGTACTTTCTACATGCGCGCATGTTCAAAAACTGGGGCTTAATACGCCT
Organism: Pantoea sp. GM_Pan_4; assembly: GCF_026541005.1. NCBI lineage: Bacteria > Pseudomonadati > Pseudomonadota > Gammaproteobacteria > Enterobacterales > Erwiniaceae > Pantoea > Pantoea sp. GM_Pan_4. The sequence goes on along the minus strand of NZ_JALNUZ010000013.1, from coordinate 24,917 downwards.
CAACGATGTTGAATACCATGAATCCATTGATGAAATGAAACATGCGGACAAGTACATCGAACGCATTTTGTTTCTCGAAGGCATTCCTAATCTGCAGGATCTCGGCCGGCTGCGCATTGGTGAAGACGTACCGGAAATGCTGCAGTCGGACCTGACGCTCGAACTGGAAGGGGCGAAAGACTTACGCGAAGCGATTGCGTACGCCGATAAAGTTCATGATTACGTCAGCCGCGACATGATGATCGAGATTCTGGCGGATGAAGAGCACCATATCGACTGGCTGGAAACCGAGCTCGACCTGATTCAGAAATTGGGTCTGCAAAACTATCTGCAGGCCCAGCTGAAAGAAGAGGGCGATAAGTAGCGTTTGCCGTGCCGTTCCACCTGTTGATTGCAGCCCGCCCCGTGCGGGCTTTTTTACTGGCGCGCGCTTTTGCGGTTAAAAACGCAGCATGGGTTGCTTCCTGAACAGATTTGCGTATAATGCGCGGGCCTGCCGATATTGGTGTGGCGCGATTCGAGCAGAATCGCAGGCGATAGCGATTAGTGTATCGCCTGACAATACTCCCGATTGGGGAGTTATATGCTGAACGATTACACTCCCCCATCAATCGTAATGGGTGCGGGTAGTAATTTTTTTCGTTTATAAAATGTTTGGAGCCTTGGTCTCATGTCGAACCAAAGAATCCGTATCCGTCTTAAAGCGTTTGATCATCGCCTGATCGATCAATCAACCGCGGAAATCGTCGAGACTGCCAAGCGCACTGGTGCGCAGGTACGTGGTCCGATCCCGCTGCCGACTCGCAAAGAGCGCTTCACCGTTCTGATCTCTCCGCACGTTAACAAAGATGCGCGTGATCAGTACGAAATCCGCACTCACAAGCGTCTGGTAGACATCGTTGAGCCAACTGAAAAAACCGTTGATGCTCTGATGCGTCTGGATCTGGCTGCCGGTGTTGACGTGCAGATCAGCCTGGGTTAATCAGGTCATCGAGCGATTGAGAGGTTGATACAATGATTGGTTTAGTCGGTAAAAAAGTGGGCATGACGCGCATCTTCACTGAAGAAGGCGTTTCAATCCCAGTAACCGTAATCGAAGTTGAAGCAAACCGCGTTACCCAGGTCAAAGGTCTGGAAAACGATGGTTACCAGGCGATCCAGGTTACCACCGGTGCGAAAAAAGCAAACCGTGTTGGTAAGCCGGAAGCAGGTCATTTTGCTAAAGCTGGCGTTGAAGCTGGCCGTGGTCTGTGGGAATTCCGCACCGAAGGTGAAGAATACTCTGTTGGCCAGAGCATCAGTGTTGAAATTTTCGCTGACGTTAAAAAAGTAGACGTTACCGGTACCTCTAAAGGTAAAGGTTTCGCAGGTACCGTTAAGCGCTGGAACTTCCGTACCCAGGACGCTACACACGGTAACTCCTTGTCTCACCGCGTTCCGGGTTCTATCGGTCAGAACCAGACTCCGGGCAAAGTGTTCAAAGGCAAGAAAATGGCTGGTCAGCTGGGTAATGAGCGCGTAACCGTTCAGAGCCTGGAAGTAGTACGTGTTGACGCTGAGCGCAACCTGCTGCTGGTCAAAGGTGCTGTCCCGGGTGCAACCGGCAGCGACCTGATTGTTAAACCAGCTGTGAAGGCGTAAGGGGATAGCAATGGAATTAGTACTGAAAGACGCGCAGAGCGCGCTGACTGTTTCCGAAACTACCTTCGGTCGTGATTTCAACGAAGCGCTGGTTCACCAGGTTGTTGTTGCTTACGCTGCAGGTGCTCGTCAGGGTACTCGCGCGCAGAAAACTCGTGCTGAAGTAACTGGTTCAGGCAAAAAGCCATGGCGTCAGAAAGGCACCGGCCGTGCGCGTTCAGGTTCTATCAAGAGCCCGATCTGGCGTTCAGGTGGCGTGACCTTCGCTGCGCGTCCACAGGACCACAGTCAAAAAGTTAACAAAAAGATGTACCGCGGCGCGCTGAAAAGCATCCTGTCCGAGCTGGTACGTCAGGACCGTCTGATCGTTGTCGAGTCGTTCTCTGTCGAAGCGCCTAAAACTAAGCTGCTGGTACAGAAACTGAAAGACATGGCGCTGGAAGACGTGCTGATCATCACCGGTGAACTGGATGAGAATCTGTTCCTGGCTGCGCGTAACCTGTACAAGGTTGACGTGCGTGATGCAGCGGGTATCGACCCAGTTAGCCTGATCGCCTTCGACAAAGTCGTTATGACTGCAGAAGCAGTTAAGCAAGTTGAGGAGATGCTGGCATGATCCGTGAAGAACGTCTGCTGAAAGTACTGCGCGCGCCGCACGTATCTGAAAAAGCATCAACCGCGATGGAAAAAACCAATACCATCGTTCTCAAAGTTGCCAAAGACGCGACCAAAGCAGAGATCGTTGCTGCTGTTGAGAAACTGTTCGAAGTAGAAGTGAAAGACGTAAACACCCTGGTTGTTAAGGGTAAAGTTAAGCGTCACGGACAGCGTATCGGTCGTCGTAGCGACTGGAAAAAAGCTTACGTCACCCTGAAAGAAGGCCAGAACCTGGACTTCGTCGGCGGCGCTGAGTAAGTCGGAGGAGAAAGACAATGGCAGTTGTTAAATGTAAACCGACATCTCCGGGTCGTCGTCACGTAGTTAAAGTGGTGAACCCTGAGCTGCACAAAGGCAAGCCTTTTGCCGCGCTGGTTGAAAAAAACAGCAAATCCGGTGGTCGTAACAACAATGGTCGTATCACTACCCGTCATATCGGTGGTGGTCACAAGCAGGCTTACCGTATTGTTGACTTCAAACGCAACAAAGATGGTATCCCGGCAGTTGTTGAGCGTCTTGAGTACGATCCGAACCGTTCTGCGAACATCGCACTGGTTCTGTACAAAGATGGCGAGCGCCGTTACATCCTGGCCCCTAAAGGCCTGAAAGCTGGCGACCAGATTCAGTCTGGCGTTGATGCTGCGATCAAAGCAGGTAACACCCTGCCGATGCGTAACATCCCGGTTGGTTCAACCGTGCATAACGTAGAAATGAAACCAGGTAAAGGCGGTCAGATTGCCCGTTCTGCTGGTGCTTACGTGCAGATTGTTGCGCGTGAAGGTTCCTACGTTACCCTGCGTCTGCGTTCAGGCGAAATGCGTAAAGTCGAAGCTGACTGCCGCGCAACCCTGGGCGAAGTCGGTAACGCTGAGCACATGCTGCGCGTTCTGGGTAAAGCCGGTGCAACCCGTTGGCGTGGTGTTCGTCCTACCGTTCGCGGTACTGCGATGAACCCAGTCGATCACCCGCACGGTGGTGGTGAAGGTCGTAACTTTGGTAAGCACCCGGTTACTCCGTGGGGCGTTCAGACCAAAGGTAAGAAGACCCGTAGCAACAAGCGTACTGATAAATTTATCGTACGTCGCCGTAGCAAATAATTTTAGAGGATAAGCCATGCCACGTTCTCTCAAGAAAGGTCCTTTTATTGACCTGCACTTGCTGAAGAAGGTAGAGAAAGCGGTGGAAAGCGGTGACAAGAAGCCCCTGCGCACTTGGTCCCGTCGTTCAACGATCTTCCCTAACATGATCGGTTTGACCATCGCTGTCCATAATGGTCGTCAGCACGTTCCTGTCTTTGTTTCCGACGAAATGGTCGGCCACAAGCTGGGTGAATTTGCACCGACACGTACTTATCGCGGCCACGCTGCTGATAAGAAAGCCAAGAAGAAATAAGTAGGAGGAAGAGATGGAAACTATTGCTCAACATCGCCATGCTCGTTCTTCTGCTCAGAAGGTTCGCCTTGTTGCTGACCTGATTCGCGGTAAGAAAGTGTCGCAGGCTCTGGATATTCTGACTTACACCAACAAGAAAGCGGCTGTACTGGTTAAGAAAGTCCTGGAATCTGCCATTGCTAACGCCGAACACAACGATGGCGCTGATATCGACGATCTGAAAGTTGCGAAAATTTTCGTAGATGAAGGCCCTAGCATGAAGCGCATTATGCCGCGTGCTAAAGGTCGTGCAGATCGCATCCTGAAGCGCACCAGCCACATTACTGTGGTTGTGTCCGATCGCTGAGACTCTGGAGACTAGCAATGGGTCAGAAAGTACATCCTAATGGTATTCGCCTGGGTATTGTAAAACCATGGAACTCTACCTGGTTTGCGAACACCAAAGAATTCGCTGACAACCTGGACAGCGACTTTAAAGTACGTCAGTTCCTGAACAAAGAACTGGCAAAAGCGTCTGTATCTCGCATCGTTATCGAGCGTCCGGCTAAGAGCATCCGTGTGACCATTCACACCGCTCGCCCGGGTATCGTTATCGGTAAAAAAGGTGAAGACGTTGAAAAACTGCGCACGGTCGTAGCGAACATCGCTGGCGTTCCTGCACAGATCAATATCGCCGAAGTCCGTAAACCGGAACTGGACGCAAAACTGGTTGCTGACAGCATCACTTCACAGCTGGAGCGTCGTGTGATGTTCCGTCGTGCGATGAAGCGTGCTGTACAGAACGCAATGCGTCTGGGCGCTAAAGGTATCAAAGTTGAAGTTAGCGGCCGTCTGGGCGGTGCTGAGATCGCACGTACCGAATGGTACCGTGAAGGTCGTGTACCACTGCACACTCTGCGTGCTGACATTGACTACAACACCTCTGAAGCGCACACCACTTATGGTGTAATCGGCGTTAAGGTATGGATCTTCAAAGGTGAGATCCTGGGTGGTATGGCTGCTGTTGAACAACCGGAACCGGCTGCTCAACCTAAAAAGCAGCAGCGTAAAGGCCGTAAGTAAGGAGAGTCGCTGATGTTACAACCAAAGCGTACGAAATTCCGTAAAGTGCACAAAGGCCGTAACCGCGGTCTGGCGCAGGGTACGGATGTTAGCTTCGGTACTTTCGGTCTGAAAGCTGTTGGCCGTGGTCGTCTGACTGCTCGTCAGATCGAAGCAGCACGTCGTGCTATGACCCGTGCAGTTAAGCGTCAAGGTAAGATTTGGATCCGTGTATTCCCGGACAAACCAATCACCGAGAAGCCGCTGGAAGTGCGTATGGGTAAAGGTAAGGGTAACGTGGAGTATTGGGTTGCCCTGATCCAGCCTGGTAAAGTCCTGTATGAAATGGACGGTGTACCGGAAGAGCTGGCCCGTGAAGCATTCAAGCTGGCAGCAGCAAAACTGCCTATCAAAACCACCTTTGTAACTAAGACGGTGATGTAATGAAAGCAACTGAGCTGCGTGAAAAAAGCGTTGAAGAGCTGAACACTGAGCTGCTTAACCTCCTGCGCGAGCAGTTTAACCTGCGCATGCAGGCAGCATCTGGCCAGCTGCAGCAGACCCATCTGCTGAAGCAAGTTCGCCGTGATGTTGCACGCGTTAAGACTTTACTGACTGAGAAGGCGGCGTAATGACCGATAAAATCCGTACTCTGCAGGGTCGTGTTGTTAGTGACAAAATGCAGAAATCTGCTGTTGTTGCTATCGAGCGTTTCGTGAAGCACCCGATCTACGGTAAATTCATTAAGCGTACGACTAAGCTGCACATCCATGACGAGAACAACGAGTGTGGTATTGGTGACGTGGTTGAAATCCGCGAAACCCGTCCACTGTCCAAGACTAAGTCCTGGACTCTGGTTCGCGTTGTAGAGAAAGCGATTCTGTAATAGAATCCGCTTCCTCTAAAAACAAAATGAACGGCTCTATGGAGCCGTTCATTTTTTCTACCCATCTGCGAGAACCGGTGTTATAATGCCGCGCCCTCAATTATGGGGCTTTTTAACGACCTGAGGTTTGGGTCCCGAAGTAGTAGTTGACATTAGCGGAGCACTAAAATGATCCAAGAACAGACTATGCTGAACGTCGCCGACAACTCCGGTGCACGTCGCGTAATGTGTATCAAGGTTCTGGGTGGCTCGCACCGTCGCTACGCAGGCGTCGGCGATATCATCAAAGTGACCATCAAGGAAGCAATTCCGCGTGGCAAGGTGAAAAAAGGTGATGTCCTGAAAGCGGTAGTGGTGCGCACCAGGAAGGGTGTTCGTCGCCCGGACGGTTCTGTCATTCGCTTCGATGGTAATGCATGCGTTATTCTGAACAATAACAGCGAGCAGCCTATCGGAACGCGTATTTTTGGGCCGGTAACTCGTGAACTTCGTACTGAAAAGTTCATGAAAATTATCTCTCTGGCACCAGAAGTACTCTAAGGAGCGAACAATGGCAGCGAAAATCCGTCGTAACGACGAAGTTATCGTGCTTACCGGTAAAGACAAAGGTAAACGCGGTAAAGTAAAGAATGTCCTGACTTCTGGTAAGGTCATCGTTGAAGGTATCAACCTGGTTAAGAAACACCAGAAGCCGGTTCCGGCTCTGAACCAACCAGGCGGCATCGTTGAAAAAGAAGCTGCTATTCAGGTTTCTAACGTTGCAATCTTCAATGCGGCAACCGGCAAGGCTGACCGTGTAGGCTTTAGATTCGAAGACGGTAAAAAAGTCCGTTTCTTCAAGTCTAACAGCGAAACTATCAAGTAATTTGGAGTAGTACGATGGCGAAACTGCATGATTACTACAAAGACGAAGTAGTCCAGAAACTCATGACAGAGTTTGGCTACAATTCTGTCATGCAAGTCCCTCGGGTCGAGAAGATCACCCTGAACATGGGTGTTGGTGAAGCGATCGCTGACAAGAAACTGCTGGATAACGCAGCAGCTGACCTGGCAGCAATCTCCGGTCAAAAACCGCTGATCACCAAAGCACGCAAATCAGTTGCAGGCTTCAAAATCCGTCAGGGCTATCCGATCGGCTGTAAAGTAACTCTGCGTGGCGAGCGCATGTGGGAGTTCTTTGAGCGTCTGATCACTATTGCTGTACCGCGTATCCGTGACTTCCGTGGTCTGTCCGCGAAGTCTTTCGACGGTCGTGGTAACTACAGCATGGGCGTTCGTGAGCAGATCATCTTCCCAGAAATCGACTACGACAAAGTCGATCGCGTTCGTGGTTTGGATATCACCATTACCACTACTGCGAAATCTGATGATGAAGGCCGTGCTCTGCTGGCTGCCTTTGACTTCCCGTTCCGCAAGTAAGGTAGGGTTACTTAATGGCTAAGCAATCTATGAAAGCACGCGAAGTTAAGCGTGTGAAATTAGCAGACAAGTTCTTCGCAAAACGCGCTGAACTGAAAGCGATCATTTCTGATGTGAACGCATCCGACGAAGACCGTTGGAACGCCGTTCTCAAGCTGCAGAGTCTGCCGCGTGATTCCAGCCCTTCACGTCAGCGTAACCGCTGCCGTCAGACAGGTCGTCCGCACGGTTTCCTGCGGAAGTTTGGGTTGAGCCGTATCAAGGTCCGTGAAGCCGCAATGCGCGGTGAAATCCCGGGTCTGAAAAAGGCTAGCTGGTAATTGTCACCATTTGAATCACGGGAGTAACACAGATGAGCATGCAAGATCCGATCGCGGATATGCTGACCCGTATCCGTAACGGTCAGGCCGCGAACAAAGTTGCGGTCTCTATGCCTTCCTCCAAGCTGAAAGTGGCAATTGCCAACGTGCTGAAGGAAGAAGGCTATATTCAAGATTTTAAAATCGAAGGCGACATCAAGCCGGAACTGGAACTGACTCTTAAGTACTTCCAGGGTAAAGCTGTTGTAGAAAGCATTCAGCGTGTTAGCCGTCCAGGTCTGCGCATCTATAAGAAAAAAGATGAGCTGCCAAAAGTTATGGCCGGTCTGGGCATTGCTGTAATTTCTACCTCTAAAGGTGTCATGACTGATCGTGCAGCGCGCCAGGCTGGTCTTGGTGGCGAAATTATCTGCTACGTAGCGTAATCGGAGGATAAAATGTCTCGTGTTGCAAAAGCACCTGTCGTTGTTCCTGCCGGCGTAGAGGTAAAACTCAACGGTCAGGAAGTTTCGATCAAAGGCAAAAACGGCGAGCTGACTCGTACTATCAACAGTGCTGTAGAAGTTAAGCATGCAGACAACGCCCTGACTTTCGCTCCGCGCGAAGGTTATGCGGATGGTTGGGCACAGGCAGGTACTGCCCGTGCGCTGCTGAACGGCATGGTTATCGGTGTTACCGAAGGCTTCACCAAGAAGCTGCAACTGGTTGGTGTTGGTTATCGTGCAGCTGTTAAAGGCAACTCTGTGAGTCTGGCCCTGGGCTTCTCTCACCCGGTTGACCATGCACTGCCGGCCGGCATCACTGCTGAATGTCCAACTCAGACTGAGATCGTGCTGAAAGGCGCTGATAAACAGCTGATTGGTCAGGTTGCAGCTGATCTGCGCGCCTACCGTCGTCCTGAGCCTTACAAAGGCAAGGGTGTTCGTTACGCCGACGAAGTCGTGCGTACCAAAGAGGCTAAGAAGAAGTAAGGTAACACTATGGATAAGAAATCTGCTCGTATCCGTCGTGCGACCCGTGCACGTCGCAAGCTCAAAGAGCTGGGTGCTACTCGCCTGGTGGTACATCGTACCCCGCGTCACATTTACGCACAGGTAATCGCCCCGAACGGTTCCGAAGTTCTGGTTGCTGCTTCTACTGTAGAAAAAGCTATCGCTGAACAACTGAAGTATACCGGTAACAAAGACGCCGCTGCAGCTGTAGGTAAAGCTCTGGCTGAGCGCGCTATCGAAAAAGGCATCAAAGATGTTTCTTTCGACCGTTCCGGTTTCCAATATCATGGTCGCGTCCAGGCACTTGCAGATGCTGCTCGTGAAGCTGGCCTTCAGTTCTAAGGTAGAGGTCTAAGATGGCACACATCGAGAAACAAGCTGGCGACCTGCAGGAAAAACTGATCGCGGTAAACCGTGTCTCTAAAACTGTGAAAGGTGGTCGTATTTTCTCCTTCACCGCTCTGACTGTAGTGGGTGATGGTAACGGCCGCGTTGGTTTTGGTTACGGTAAAGCGCGTGAAGTTCCAGCAGCGATCCAGAAAGCGATGGAAAAAGCTCGTCGCAATATGGTTAATGTCGCGCTGACTCACGGCACCCTGCAGCACCCGGTTAAAGGTGCGCACACGGGTTCTCGTGTGTTCATGCAGCCGGCTTCTGAAGGTACCGGTATCATCGCCGGCGGTGCAATGCGCGCCGTTCTGGAAGTCGCTGGAGTTCATAACGTTCTGGCTAAAGCCTATGGTTCCACTAACCCGATCAACGTGGTTCGTGCAACTATCGACGGCCTGGGCAATATGAAGTCTCCGGATATGGTTGCTGCCAAGCGTGGTAAATCCGTTGAAGAAATTCTGGGGTAATCACGATGGCTAAGACAATCAAAATTACACAAACCCGTAGCTCAATCGGCCGCCTGCCTAAGCACAAAGCCACTCTGGTTGGTCTGGGTCTGCGTCGTATTGGTCACACCGTTGAGCGTGAAGACACGCCAGCTGTACGCGGTATGATCAACGCGATTTCTTACATGCTGAAAGTGGAGGAGTAAGAGATGCGTTTAAACACTCTGTCTCCGGCCGAAGGGTCTAAACACGCTTCCAAGCGTCTGGGCCGTGGTATCGGTTCTGGCCTCGGTAAAACCGGCGGTCGTGGTCACAAAGGTCAGAAGTCTCGTTCTGGCGGTGGCGTACGTCGTGGTTTCGAGGGTGGTCAGATGCCTCTGTACCGTCGTCTGCCGAAGTTCGGCTTCACCTCGCGCAAATCATTCGTGACTGCAGAAGTGCGTCTGTCTGATCTGGCGAAAGTGGAAGGCGGTATCGTCGACCTGAACACGCTGAAAGCAGCTAACATCATCGGTGTACAGATTGAGTTCGCGAAAGTGATCCTGTCTGGTGAAGTATCTGCACCTGTTACGATTCGTGGTCTGCGTGTCACCAAAGGTGCTCGTGCTGCAATCGAAGCTGCTGGCGGTAAAATCGAGGAATAAGTAGCAGATGGCAAAGCAACCGGGATTAGATTTTCAAAGTGCCAAAGGTGGCTTTGGTGAACTGAAGCGCAGACTGTTGTTTGTAATCGGTGCACTGATTGTCTTCCGTATTGGCTCTTTTATTCCAATCCCCGGTATCGATGCCACTGTACTTGCCAAACTGCTTGAGCAACAGCGTGGCACCATCATTGAAATGTTTAACATGTTCTCTGGTGGTGCTCTCAGTCGTGCCTCAATCTTCGCGCTGGGTATTATGCCGTATATTTCGGCCTCTATTATTATCCAGCTGCTGACGGTGGTTCATCCCGCGTTGGCCGAGATTAAGAAAGAGGGTGAAGCTGGTCGTCGTAAGATCAGCCAGTACACTCGCTACGGCACACTGGTTCTGGCTATATTCCAGTCGATCGGTATTGCTACCGGTCTGCCGAATATGCCTGGAATGCAGGGCCTGGTATTAAATCCAGGCTTTGCTTTCTACTTTACCGCTGTTGTAAGTCTGGTTACCGGAACCATGTTCCTGATGTGGCTGGGCGAACAGATTACTGAACGAGGTATCGGTAACGGTATTTCGATCATTATCTTCGCGGGTATTGTTGCGGGTTTACCGCCGGCCATTGGCCATACCATCGAGCAAGCGCGGCAAGGCGACCTGCACTTCCTTCTGTTGCTGTTGGTTGCAGTTCTTGTATTTGCAGTGACGTTCTTTGTTATTTTCGTTGAGCGTGGCCAGCGCCGCATTGTGGTCAACTACGCTAAACGTCAGCAAGGTCGTCGTGTATATGCTGCACAGAGCACACATTTACCGTTGAAAGTGAACATGGCGGGCGTAATCCCAGCCATCTTTGCTTCCAGCATTATCCTGTTCCCGGCGACGATAGCATCCTGGTTCGGGGGCGGTACCGGTTGGAACTGGCTGACAACAATTTCGCTGTATTTGCAGCCAGGACAGCCGCTTTATGTGCTACTCTATGCGACTGCAATCATCTTCTTCTGTTTCTTCTACACGGCGTTGGTTTTCAACCCGCGTGAAACAGCAGATAACCTGAAGAAGTCTGGTGCATTCGTACCGGGAATTCGTCCGGGAGAGCAAACGGCGAAGTACATCGATAAAGTAATGACACGTCTGACCTTAATCGGCGCACTGTATATTACTTTTATCTGCCTGATCCCGGAGTTCATGCGTGATGCCATGAAGGTTCCCTTCTACTTTGGCGGCACCTCGCTGCTGATTGTAGTGGTTGTCATCATGGACTTTATGGCTCAAGTGCAAACTCTGATGATGTCCAGTCAGTACGAGTCTGCATTGAAGAAAGCTAACCTGAAAGGCTATGGCCGTTAATTCAGTAGCTTGAGAAGTTACGGAGAGTAAAAATGAAAGTTCGTGCTTCCGTCAAGAAATTATGTCGTAACTGCAAAATCATTCGTCGCGACGGTGTCGTACGTGTGATCTGCAGCTCCGAGCCTAAGCATAAACAGCGCCAGGGCTGATTAAGTCACATATTTTTCTTGCAAAGTCGGGTTGAGCTGGCTAGATTAGCCAGCCAATCTTTTGTATGTCGATGCGTTTCCATTTGAGTATCCTGAAAACGGGCTTTTCAGCATGGTACGCATTTATTTAATTATAGGAGTGCATAGTGGCCCGTATAGCAGGCATTAACATTCCTGATCAAAAACATACCGTTATCGCATTAACTTCGATCTTCGGTATCGGCAAAACCCGTTCTAAAGCCATCTGTGCTGAAACGGGCATCGCTGAAAATGTTAAGATCAGTGAGCTGTCTGAAGAACAAATTGATCAGCTGCGTGAAGCAGTTGGTAAATTCGTTGTTGAAGGTGATCTGCGCCGTGAAATCACCCTGAGCATCAAGCGTCTGATGGACCTTGGTTGCTACCGTGGTTTACGCCATCGTCGTGGTCTGCCGGTGCGCGGTCAGCGTACTAAGACCAACGCACGTACCCGTAAGGGTCCGCGTAAACCGATCAAGAAATAATCGGGGTGAGTAAATAATGGCAAAGGCACCAGTTCGTGCACGTAAGCGTGTAAGAAAACAAGTCTCAGATGGCGTGGCTCATGTCCATGCGTCTTTTAACAACACCATCGTTACTATTACTGATCGTCAGGGTAACGCACTGGGTTGGGCAACCGCCGGTGGTTCCGGTTTCCGCGGTTCACGTAAATCTACTCCGTTTGCTGCTCAGGTCGCTGCAGAGCGCTGTGCAGAAGCCGTGAAAGATTACGGTATTAAGAACCTGGAAGTTATGGTTAAGGGTCCGGGTCCAGGCCGCGAATCTACTATTCGTGCTCTGAACGCCGCTGGTTTCCGCATCACTAATATTACTGATGTGACTCCGATCCCTCACAACGGTTGTCGTCCGCCGAAAAAACGTCGCGTTTAACGTTCCGTTTTTTAGGTTAGTTGGAGAAAGAAAATGGCAAGATATTTGGGTCCTAAGCTCAAGCTGAGCCGTCGTGAGGGCACCGACTTATTCCTTAAGTCTGGCGTTCGCGCGATTGATTCCAAGTGCAAAATTGAACAAGCCCCTGGTCAGCATGGTGCGCGTAAACCGCGTCTGTCTGATTACGGCGGCCAGTTACGTGAAAAGCAAAAAGTTCGTCGTATCTACGGCGTGCTGGAGCGTCAGTTCCGTAACTACTATAAAGAAGCAGCGCGTCTGAAAGGCAACACCGGTGAAAACCTGTTAGCTCTGCTGGAAGGTCGTCTGGATAACGTAGTTTACCGTATGGGCTTTGGTGCCACTCGTGCAGAAGCACGTCAGCTGGTTAGCCACAAATCTGTAATGGTAAACGGTCGCGTTGTTAACATCGCTTCTTATCAGGTATCTCCGAATGATGTCGTAAGCATCCGTGAGAAAGCCAAAAAGCAATCTCGCGTGAAGGCCGCTCTGGAGCTGGCTGAGCAGCGTGAAAAGCCAACCTGGCTGGAAGTTGATGCGACTAAGATGGAAGGTGTGTTCAAGCGTATTCCTGAGCGTACCGATCTGTCTGCGGACATTAACGAACACCTGATCGTCGAGCTTTACTCTAAGTAAAGCTTAGTACCAAAGAGAGGACACAATGCAGGGTTCTGTGACAGAGTTTCTAAAACCGCGCCTGGTAGATATCGAGCAAGTGAGTTCGACGCACGCCAAGGTGACCCTTGAGCCGTTAGAGCGTGGCTTTGGCCATACTCTTGGTAACGCACTGCGCCGTATTCTGCTTTCTTCCATGCCGGGTTGCGCGGTGACCGAGGTTGAGATTGATGGCGTGCTGCACGAGTACTCCACCAAAGAGGGCGTACAGGAAGATATCCTGGAAATCCTGCTCAATCTGAAAGGGCTGGCGGTAAGAGTTCAGGGTAAAGATGAAGTCATCCTCACTCTGAATAAATCTGGCATTGGCCCTGTGACTGCAGCCGACATTACCCACGACGGTGATGTCGAAATCGTCAAGCCGCAGCATGTGATCTGCCATCTGACCGATGAAAACGCGTCTATTAGCATGCGTATCAAAGTTCAGCGTGGTCGTGGTTATGTGCCGGCTTCTGCCCGAATTCATTCGGAAGAAGATGAGCGCCCAATCGGCCGTCTGTTGGTTGACGCTTGCTACAGCCCTGTAGACCGTATCGCCTACAATGTTGAAGCAGCGCGTGTAGAACAGCGCACCGACCTGGACAAGCTGGTCATCGAAATGGAAACCAACGGCACAATCGATCCTGAAGAGGCGATTCGTCGTGCGGCAACCATCCTGGCAGAACAACTGGAAGCTTTCGTTGACTTACGTGATGTACGTCAGCCGGAAGTCAAAGAAGAGAAACCAGAATTCGATCCGATCCTGCTGCGCCCTGTTGACGATCTGGAATTGACTGTCCGCTCTGCTAACTGCCTCAAGGCAGAAGCTATCCACTACATCGGTGATCTGGTACAGCGTACCGAGGTTGAGCTGCTTAAAACGCCTAACCTGGGTAAAAAATCTCTTACCGAGATTAAAGACGTGCTCGCATCACGTGGTCTGTCTCTGGGCATGCGCCTGGAAAACTGGCCACCGGCAAGCATTGCTGATGAATAACCGGATCGCAGGTTAAGGTTTCACTGAGAAGGATAAGGTCATGCGCCATCGTAAGAGTGGTCGTCAACTGAACCGCAACAGCAGCCATCGTCAGGCTATGTTCCGCAACATGGCTGGTTCTCTGGTTCGTCATGAGATCATTAAGACGACTCTGCCGAAAGCCAAAGAGCTGCGTCGCGTAGTTGAGCCGCTGATTACTCTTGCCAAGACCGACAGCGTAGCTAATCGTCGTCTGGCATTCGCCCGTACTCGTGATAACGAGATCGTGGCAAAACTGTTTAACGAGCTGGGCCCGCGTTTCGCGAGCCGTGCCGGTGGTTACACTCGCATTCTGAAGTGTGGCTTCCGTGCTGGTGACAACGCTCCGATGGCATACATCGAGCTGGTTGATCGTCCAGAAGCTCAAGCAGAAGCTGCTGCAGAGTAATTTGCAGTAACGTAAAAAACCCGCTTCGGCGGGTTTTTTATTGCCTGTCATTTCTTCCTATTTCCCCTCCATTCGCTATGCTGTTGGCAGACATGCCTGCAGGAGGTTTCTATGTGGCTTATCGATCAGCTGGCTGAGCAACACATCCGCGCCGCTCAGGAAAAGGGTGAGCTGAGCAATCTGCCTGGTGAGGGTGCGCCGCTCACGCTGGACGATGACAGTGGTGTGCCGGCGGAATTGCGCAGTGCCTGGCGACTGCTGAAAAACGCCGGTTATCTCCCACCGGAACTGGAGATGCGCCGCGACGCGCTGGCACTGAGCGATCTGCTTCGTGAACTTGATCCTGACGACAGCGAGGCGCACGAACTGGCCAAACGCCTGACACTGCTGGAGATGAAGCTGCAGCAGGCTGGCATGAGCACCGATTTTCTGCGTGGCGAATACCGCCCGGCGATCGGTCAGTGGCTACAGCAGGAGAAATAGTATGTATCGCATTGGCCAGCTGGCAAAACTGGCGGACGTGACGCCGGACACCATCCGCTTTTATGAAAAGCAGCAGATGATGGATCATGAGGTACGCACCGAGGGCGGCTTCCGCCTGTACAGCGATAACGATCTGCAGCGCCTGCGTTTTATCCGTTACGGCCGGCAGCTTGGTTTCAGCCTGGAATCGATCCGCGACCTGCTGTCGATCCGCATCGATCCAGAGCATCATACCTGTGAAGAGTCAAAAGCGATCGTGGCGAAACGGCTGGATGAGGTGAACGGTATGATTGGCGAACTGCAAACCATGCAGCGCTCACTGCAACGGCTGGCGGAAACCTGCTGTGGCGACCGGCACAGTAGCGCCTGCTGTTCGATCCTCGAGGCACTGGAAACCGGTGAAGATCCGCATCCTGAAATTTGTTGTAGCAAGGATTGAATTCTGGCGCGCAGGAACTATAGTTGCGCCATCACTAACCGGAGGACGATATGAGTCACTATCAGCATCGAAAAGGCAAAATTAACGATAACGCCCTGGAAGCTCTGTTACACGATCCGCTGTATCGCCAGCGTGTTGAGCGCAATCAGAAGGGGAAAGGCAGCTACCGGCGTAAAGATAAACACGCGAAGGGAGCGAATCAGGAGGCCAGCGGTAAGCAACAGTGTTTACCTCTGGCCTTCTGCTTTAGTGACAAAAAAGCCGCCTGAAACTGGCGGCTTTTATTTATCACACTTTATTATTTTGTTGCTTAAGCAGGTCGCGAATCTCGGTCAGCAGCACTTCTTCATTGGTCGGTTTAGGCGCTGGTTTTTCCACTTCTTTCTTTTTATACAGTTTATTCATTACTTTGATGGCAATGAAGATAGCAAACGCTACGATGATGAAGTCAAATACCGTCTGAATAAAGTTACCGTACTCCATCACCACCGCTGGGATATCGCCTTCTGCTGGCTTGAGTACCCATTTAAACTGCTTAAAGTCGACGCCGCCAATCAATAAACCGAGCGGTGGCATAATGATGTTCGCAACCAGTGACGATACGATCTTACCGAACGCAGCACCGATGATCACACCGACCGCCAAGTCCACCACGTTACCGCGCATCGCAAAATCACGAAACTCTTTGAATAAACTCATTGTTATCTCCTTGCCTTGGCCAATGGCTAAAGTCTAACAAACCTTCGTGTAATTGCCATTATAACAATGGATTAAACACCACTCTCACTGCAGCCCAATCACAACGCGTTACAGGAAGAACGGGCTCGGCTGGAACAGACGTTCAACGTCCGGCACAAACTTTTTGTCGGTGAGGAACATGATCACGTGGTCGCCTTGCTCAATACGCACATTATCATTGGCGATGATCACGTCATCACCACGCACCACCGCGCCGATAATGGTGCCCGGCGGCAGTTTAATATCTTCAATCAGGCGGCCTACCACGCGCGAAGTGGTTTCATCACCGTGGGCAATGGCCTCGATGGCTTCCGCAATACCGCGGCGCAGTGAAGAGACGCCGACAATATCGGCTTTGCGCACGTGGCCAAGCAGCGCAGAAATCGTGGCCTGCTGCGGTGAGATCGCAATATCGATCACGCTGCCCTGCACTAGATCGACATAGGCGCGACGCTGGATCAGCACCATCACCTTTTTCGCGCCCATCTTTTTGGCCAGCATCGCTGACATGATATTGGCTTCATCGTCGTTAGTGACGGCGATAAACAGATCGACCTGATCGACATGCTCTTCTGCCAGTAGTTCCTGATCCGAGGCATCGCCATAGAACACGATGGTATCCTGCAGATGTTCAGCCAGTTCAGCTGCGCGCTGCTGATTACGTTCAATCAGCTTAACGCTGTACTGCTTCTCCAGCCGCTGCGCCAGGCCAAAGCCGATATTACCGCCGCCGACCAGCATAATGCGTTTATAGGGCTTTTCGAGCCGCTGCATCTCGCTCATCACCGCACGAATATGCTGACTGGCGGCAATAAAAAACACTTCATCGCCAGCTTCGACGATCGTCGATCCCTGCGGGCGGATCGGACGATCCTGACGGAAAATCGCGGCTACGCGGGTATCGATATGCGGCATATGTTCACGCAGGATCGACAGCGGATTGCCCACCAGCGGTCCGCCGTAATAGGCTTTGACCACTGCCAGGCTGACTTTGCCCTCGGCAAAATTCACCACCTGCAACGCGCCAGGGTACTGAATCAGCCGATAGATATTGTCGATCACCAGCTGTTCAGGCGAGATCAAATGGTCGATGGGTACCGCTTCCGGCACGAACAGCTTTTCCGCATCGCGCAGATAATCGGCGGCGCGGATACGGGCAATGCGGTTTGGCGTGTTAAACAGCGAGTAAGCAATCTGACAGGCAATCATGTTGGTTTCGTCAGAACTGGTGACCGCCACCAGCATATCCGCATCTTCGGCGCCGGCTTCACGCAACACGCGCGGGTGCGAACCATGGCCCTGCACCACGCGCAGGTCAAACTTATCCTGCAGCACGCGTAAGCGTGAGGGATCGCTATCAACCACGGTGATGTCATTGTTTTCGCCCACCAGGTTTTCAGCGAGCGTGCCGCCCACCTGGCCGGCGCCGAGGATAATAATTTTCATGGATACGTTGCTCTTGTCACTGTGCGCTGCACTATTTTTTCATCAGCTTAGCGTAGAAGAAACCGTCGCCGCCATCGATGGCAGGGAAAACCTGCCAGCCGTTAAGTTGCCCCTGTGGCAGTGCCTGCGGCACCGCATCGTCATGCGTCGCGAGGAAAGCCTCGATCTGCTGCTGGTTCTCCTGCGGCAGCACTGAGCAGGTGGCATAAAGCAGCGTACCGCCCGATTTCAGGCGTGGCCAGATGGCCGCCAGAATCTCACGCTGTAGCGCGGCGAGTTCGTCGATATCGCGATCGCGGCGTAGCCATTTGATATCCGGATGGCGTCGAATAACGCCGGTGGCCGAGCAGGGCGCATCCAGCAGGATGCGGTCGAATTGCTGCTCGTCGCACCAGGCCGCTGGCGTGCGGCCATCGCCCTGACGCACGTCAGCCTGCATCCCCAGACGCTGCAGGTTTTCCGTCACGCGCGACAGGCGCTGCGCATCGATATCCACCGCCATCACGCGTGCCTGCGGCGCAATTTCGAGAATATGGGTGGTTTTGCCGCCGGGCGCAGCGCACAGGTCGAGAATGGTTTCGCCGTTTTCCGGCGCCAGCAGCAGGGCACAACGCTGAGCAGAGAGATCCTGCACCGTCACCCAGCCCTGCTCAAAGCCTGGCAGCTGACTGACCGGAGCCGGAGCTTCAAGACGCAGCGCATCCGGCGCGTCAGCACCAAACGCATTTTGATTCTGCTGGGTTAATAACGCCAGCCAGGCGTCACGGCTGTGATGCTGACGATTCACGCGCAGCCACATTGGCGGTCGCTGATTGTTTGCTTCTACAATCCGCTGCCACTGCTCTGGCCACGCGGTTTGCAGCCGTTTCAGTAGCCAGCCCGGATGCCAGTAGCGCTGCGGGCCCTGATTGACCTCTGCCAGCAGTGCGTCCTGCTGACGCTGGAACTGACGCAGCACGCCGTTAAGCAAGCCTTTCAGATTTGCCCGCTTCAGTGCTTCAGCCCCGGCCACGGTTTCGGCCAGCGCGGCGTGCGGCGGAACGCGGGTATACAGCAGCTGATACAGGCCTACCATGATCAGATAGTGCAGCACGCGCTGTTTGCCGGTTAACGGCCGCGCCATCAGCTTATTAATCAACGCTTCCAGCTGCGGCAGCGTGCGCGTCACGCCAAAACACAACTCCTGCAGCAGCGCGCCATCGTTGTTTGCCAGCGTTTTTTGCGCAGCGGGCAGAATCGCGCTCAGCGATTCCCCTTTATCCACCACGCGTTCAATCAGTTGCGCGGCAAGGCTGCGCAGGTTGGTCGCTTTTTTCATATTCATTCATCAAACAAAAAGCCCGGCGGAGACCGGGCTGGAGAATCAGGCCAGAACGGTGCCGGGTGTAAACCATTCACGACGCGAATTGAGCAGATCCTGCGCCGCCATGGCTTTTTTGCCGGCAGGCTGCAGTGAGAGCAGATTCAGCACGCCGTCAGCGGTAGCAATCTGGATGCCGTGTTTGTCCGCCTGCAGAATTTCTCCCGGCTGGGCGCTGCGGTGCGGTAATACGCTGGCCTGCCAGACTTTGACCGGCTGATCGTCGATGAGGAAATAACTCACCGGCCACGGATTAAAGGCGCGAATGCACCGTTCCAGCTGAACAGCAGAGAGCGACCAGTCAAGACGAGCCTCTTCTTTGCTGAGCTTTTCCGCGTAAGTTACCAGGGTCTCATCCTGCACTTCGGGCTGCGCGCTGCCGGCGGCCAGCAGGCTGAGCGTGGTCAGCATCCCCTGCGGGCCCAGCTGCGCCAGCTTGTCGTACAGCGATGCGCTGGTATCGTCGGCATTAATCGGGCAGGTTATTTTGTGCAGCATATCGCCGGTATCCAGACCCACGTCCATCTGCATGATGGTCACACCGGTTTCGTTATCGCCGGCCCACAGTGAGCGCTGAATCGGCGCCGCACCACGCCAGCGCGGCAGCAGCGAGCCGTGTACGTTGATGCAGCCAAGGCGCGGCATCGTCAGCACCGCCTGAGGCAGGATCAGACCATAAGCGACGACCACCATCACATCGGCCTGCAGTCCGGCAACCAGCTGCTGATTCTCTTCCGGCTTCAGGGACTTTGGCTGAAACACGGGAATATCATGCGCCTGAGCCAGCACTTTTACCGGGCCCGGCGTGAGTTTGTTGCCACGTCCGGCAGGGCGGTCGGGCTGAGTAAAGACGCCAACCACCTGATGCTCAGAAGCAAGCAGCGCGTCGAGATGACGCGCTGCGAAGTCAGGAGTACCGGCAAAGATGATTTTTAACGGTGCAGACACAGTTCAACCTTCTGTTCGCTCTCAGGATGCGCGCGCATTCTGGCGGGCCAGTTTTTCCAGTTTCTGTTTAATACGCTGACGCTTCAGCGGCGACAGATAATCAATAAACAGTTTACCGTCGAGATGGTCGATCTCATGCTGGATGCAGATCGCCAGCAGACCGTCGGTTTCCAGCTCGAAGCTGTTACCGTCGCGATTCAGCGCGCGCACTTTGACCCGCTCGGCACGCGGCACAAACGCCCGCTGTTCCGGGATCGACAGGCAACCCTCTTCGATACCGGTTTCGCCGCTTTTTTCCAGCAGCTCCGGGTTAATCAGCACCAGGCGCTCTTCGCGGCTTTCAGAAACATCAATCACGATGATGCGCTGGTGAATATCCACCTGCGTCGCCGCCAGACCAATGCCTTCTTCGGCGTACATGGTCTCAAACATATCGTCGACAATACGCTGAACGTCAGCATTCACAGCCGCAACGGGTGCAGCAATTTTGCGAAGGCGATCGTCAGGGAAATGTAATACCTGCAAAACTGACATAAATATCCAGATCTGTATGCGTTAAAGAAAAGATTACTGCCTCATATTGTAGACTTTTTGGGGCCTGATTGACAGCATTGTGCCGCATCAGAGCACGGCTGACAGGGAGCGCAGCATGGAACGCAGTGAAAGGATTATCAGGCTGACTTACGTCTGGGGTTTAAGCGGTGAGCGCGCCCGTCAGTTCATCATGGCGCTTCTGGCCGCCAGCCACGTTGACGACGCGTGGCTGCAGCAGCACGGTCTGGACGACACGCAGCGGCAACAGTTTCTCGCCCTCTGTCCACGGCAGCTGGAAACAACGCAGCGCTGGCTGCAACAGGCGCAACATCATCTGATCGCCTGCAGCGACGCACATTATCCCGCCCGGCTGCGGGAAATCAGCCGCTATCCGGCTGCCCTTTATATAGCGGGTGACCTCTCTGCACTCGCGACACCGCAACTGGCGGTGGTCGGCAGTCGTCACTGTTCGCCGTATGGCAGAGAATGGGGCAGCTGGTTTACCCAGCAGCTGGCGCTAAGCGGTTTGACCATCACCAGCGGGCTGGCGCGCGGTATTGATGGCGTGGCGCATCGTGCCGCGCTGGAAGTGCAGGGCAAAACTCTGGCCGTGCTGGGCAGCGGGCTGAATCATCTCTATCCGAAAAGCCATCAGCCGCTGGCACAGGAGATCATCGCCAGCGGCGGCGCGCTGGTTTCAGAACTGCCGCTGTCGATGGCGCCCCATGCGGTAAATTTCCCGCGGCGTAATCGTATTATCAGTGGCCTGAGTCATGGCGTGCTGGTGGTTGAAGCGTCACTGAAGAGTGGCTCGCTGGTGACGGCGCGGTATGCGCTGGAACAAAACCGTAACGTGTATGCGCTGCCTGGCGCGCTGGGTAATCCTGGCTGTGAAGGCACGCACTGGCTGATTCAGCAGGGTGCGCTGCTGGTGGCGCATCCCAACAATATCCTTGAGGATTTGCATTCTGCCCTGCAATGGTTGCCGGCCAGCATCTCAGAAACAATATATTCACAACTCAGTGATGATGTGCCATTGCCATTTCCCAGCGTGTTGGCTAACGTAGGTGATGAGGTTACACCTGTTGACGTCGTCGCTGAACGTGCCGGCCAACCTGTGCCAGTTATCGCAGCGCAATTGCTGGAGCTGGAGTTAGCAGGATGGATCGCAGCTGTACCCGGCGGCTATGTCCGATTGAGGAGGGCATGCCATGTTCGACGTACTTATGTACTTGTTTGAGACGTATATCCACAACGAGGCTGAAATGCGCGTTGACCAGGATAAATTGACCGATGACTTAACCGATGCCGGTTTTCATCGCGAAGATATCTACAATGCGTTGAATTGGCTTGAGCGGTTAGCGGATTATCAGGATGGTCTGGTCGCGCCAGTGTTGCTGGCTAACGATCCGCTCTCCATGCGAATCTACACGGAAGAAGAGAGCCAGCGTTTAGATGCCGAGTGTCGTGGTTTTATTCTGTTCCTGGAGCAAATCCAGGTGCTGAATATGGAAACGCGCGAAATGGTCATCGAACGGGTTATGGCGCTTGATACGCTGGAATTCGATCTGGAAGATCTCAAATGGGTGGTGCTGATGGTGCTGTTTAACATCCCCGGGTGTGAAAATGCCTATCAGCAGATGGAAGAACTGTTATTCGACGTCAATGAAGGTATGCTGCATTAATTTGCGATTAATGCATTCGGTAATATGAGTAAACCAGCACTATTTACCGTGCGTAAACACGATCCCTGCCCCGCCTGCGGGGCAGAATTAGTGGTACGTGCCGGCAAACACGGGCCTTTTCTCGGCTGTGTGAATTATCCAACCTGCGACTATATTCGCCCGCTGAAAAGCCAGGGTGATGGCCATATTGTCAAAGTGCTGGAAGGCCATGCCTGCCCGCAGTGTGGTGCGGACAAAGTGCTGCGCCAGGGGCGATTCGGCATGTTTGTCGGCTGTAGCCACTATCCGGAGTGTGATTACACGGAAACCATCGATAAGCCGGACGAAACCGCAATTGCCTGCCCGCAGTGCGCCAGCGGCAAGCTGGTGCAGCGCCGTTCACGCTATGGCAAAACCTTCCATGCCTGCGACCGTTATCCCGACTGCCAGTTCGCGATCAACGCCACGCCGCTGGAAGGTGTCTGCCCCCATTGCCAGTTCCCGTTATTAATAGAAAAGAAAACCGCACAGGGCATGAAGCGCTTCTGCGCCAGCAAACGCTGCGGTAAGCCCATCGCCCAGGATGAAGAGTGATCATGAACCAGAGCCAGCATGCACCCGGAAGCCTCGACTTCTGCATCGAACAACTTCAGCAACAGCAAGTGATTGCTTACCCTACCGAAGCCGTATTCGGCCTTGGCTGCGATCCGGACAGCGAAAGCGCGGTGATGGCCCTGCTGGCACTGAAACAGCGCCCGGTAGAAAAGGGTCTGATTCTGATCGCCGCTGATTATACGCAGCTTGAGCCTTATATTGCCGATCGCGAACTCACCGTGCTGCAGCGCGAACGTATGTTTGCCAGCTGGCCGGGTCCGGTCACCTATGTGGTGCCTGCTTCGCCGCATACGCCGCGCTGGTTAACCGGCCGCTTTGATTCGCTGGCGATTCGCGTCAGCGATCATCCGCAGGTCCAGGCGCTGTGTCGCGGATTTGGCAAGCCGCTGGTCTCAACCAGCGCGAATTTAACCGGTCAGCCGCCGTGCCGCAGCGCCGCCGAAGTGGCAGAGCAGTTTGGCTCGCAGTTCCCGGTGTTGCAGGCGGCCACCGGCGGTCGCCTGAATCCTTCTGAAATCCGCGATGCTATTAGCGGTGAACTCATTCGTCAGGGCTGATTATGGAAAAGTTTGCCGTTTTTGGTCATCCCATCGCCCACAGCAAATCTCCGTTTATTCACGCCGCTTTTGCTGAGCAGACCGGTATTGAACATCCTTACGGACGCATCTGCGCACCGCTGGAAGGGTTCCCGCAGGCGATAGAGGCGTTTTTTGCGGCCGGTGGCAAAGGCGCCAATGTTACGCTGCCGTTTAAACAGCAGGCATGGGAATTCGCGGATGAGCTCAGCGAACGCGCGGCATTATCCGGCGCGGTAAATACCTTAAAGAAGAGAGCCGATGGTTCGATTCTGGGTGATAACACGGACGGCATCGGCCTGCTGAGCGATCTGCAACGGCTGCAGCTAATCCGGCCGGGCGATCGAATTCTGCTGGTGGGTGCGGGCGGCGCGGCGCGTGGGGTGATCCTGCCGCTGCTCTCGACGGGCTGCGCGCTGGTGGTGGTTAACCGCACGGCAGAACGCGCGCAACAGCTGGCTGAGCTTTTCCAGCACAGTGGGGCGATCCAGGCGATGAGTTTTGATCAACTGGCCGGCGATCGTTTTGATCTGATCATCAATGCCACCTCCAGCGGCGTAGCGGGCGACGTGCCGCCGCTGCCGGTTACGCTGATTGATGCGCAGGTGCGCTGTTACGACATGTTTTATCAGCAGGGGCTGACGCCATTTCTGGCGTGGTGCCAGCAGCACGGCACACAGCAGCTGGCGGATGGACTCGGCATGCTGGTGGGTCAGGCGGCGCATGCGTTTCAGCTGTGGCATGGCGTTATGCCGGAGATCGCGCCGGTCATCGATCAACTTAAACAGGCGATGCAGGCATGAATCAGGCTATCCAGTTTCCCGATCGGGAAAGCTGGGACGCAGTCAGGCAGGCGGTGCTGTTCCCGGTCTTAGTGAATGGTATGGGACTGACCTGCGCAATATCGCTGCCGGCGCTGCAGCAACGTTTTGGTGCCGGAGAGGCGATGGCGCTGTTTAGCGCGCATCGCTGGGATCTGGAGGAAGAGGCCGAGCAGCTGCTCCGGGCGGAGCAGGCCGACGATCAGGGCTGGCTGTGGCTGCCCTGAGTCAGATATTCATCTTTCCAGCCGACATAATTGTTAGCGGAGTAAAGCAGTCCGGCTATTTCCGCTTCGGTTAGTGGCCGGATCTGCTTCACCGGGCTGCCTAAATAGAGATAGCCGCTTTGCAGGCGTTTACCGGGTGGCACCAGGCTGCCGGCGCCAATCATCACCTCATCTTCGACGATCGCGCCATCCAGCAGGATCGAGCCCATACCCACCAGCACGCGGTTGCCAATGGTGCAGCCGTGCAGCATTGCTTTATGGCCCACCGTCACGTCTTCACCGATGATCAATGGAAAGCCATCGGGATTACTGCTGGATTTATGCGTAACGTGCAGCACGCTGCCATCCTGGATATTGCTGCGTTTACCAATCACCACTTTATTCACGTCACCGCGGATTGCTACCAGTGGCCAGATGCTGACATCATCAGCCAGCTCGACTTCGCCAACGACCACGCTGCTGCTATCCACCATCACACGTTCGCCGGTGTGGGGAATATGTTGCTTATAAGGGCGCAGGGCTACAGACATTCTATTTCTCCTTTTCTGATGTTTCCCGCTAGCCTGCGGCTTCCGGTGCGGGTAAACAAGCTGATTTTTGCGCGGATCGCTCGCGATCGCAGCGAAAAGAGTGAAAACTCGCCAGTCGATAAAAAAGATCGAAAAAAGGGGTTGTGCAAAAAATCCGGATCCCTATAATGCGCCACCACTGAGACGGCAAAGCGGCAACGCAGGCGGCTCAGCAGA
>NZ_JALNUZ010000012.1:0-124288 GCF_026541005.1 Pantoea sp. GM_Pan_4 | reverse complement strand
TTGATGCGCACCGCGATCTGTCGTCAACCATGGCCGGTGTGCGAGAGGCACAATACGCCGGTGGAGACGGCGTGGCGAGCAGCAAAGCGGCGTTGCAGCGATTTGCAGCAGGATTTACGAGCGGGTTCCAGAGAACAGAGGAGATATAAGCAGGGATGCGTGAATTTACGGGCTGGCAATGACCAAATCGATGCGAAGACAGGCAAAAATCCAATCAATGCGCCAGCTGAGGCGGGCAACAATCTAATCAATACGCCAGCGGAGACAGATATTAACCTTATCTATGCGCCAGCGAATTTACTGGCTCTGTTTAAATTGCTGCATGGCTTCCAGCACATTGCTGGTGGCGAGCGACATCACCCATTCGCTGTTGCGAAACACGTCGTAATGGCCGGCGTTATAGCGAAACACATACAGCTCACCGCGGAAACGCAATCCTTTTGTTTTCACGCCAATGTGATGCCGGCGCAGTGCTGCCTGTGAAAGTCTGTCAGTCGCGGTTCTCATTATCATTCTCCTGTCCAGCCTCTGGCGTCACTATCCCAGGGAAGAATAAGCAGCCAACCTTAGGATAACCTTAAGAACAGTATAGTCTCTTAGTTAATGCATTGAAAAATAGCAACTTTAATTGCCCTGTATCGTAAAGCCGACCCATGATGTCTGACCCGATGCTGATTTCCGGCCCCGGCGCGCAATCTTCTACCAATCTTCAACATCACGTAAAAAAGTCAGCGTGCCGCTTTGCCATTTAATGTTCAGTTAAGTTTTCCCCCGTATTTTGGTTTCTTATAGCGATAAAACAGACCTGCTTAAGTTTTATTGCGCGCAGATGACAGCCGCCCTGCGAACACACTCGTTTAAGTAACGTTTAAACAAAAGGTTACAGCGTGTTTCATCAGGTTGTCATGCGCGGCAATAACGCTTGTTTTATTTTTCAGCATGTTTTCAGGCACAACAGTAAGGTTATCTTATGAGTTTCCTTCCGTTTTCGCGCCCGGCATTGGGTGAGGAAGAACTGGCCGCGGTGCAGGCGGTATTTGCATCGGGCTGGATTACCACCGGACCGCAGAATGCTGCGCTGGAGCGGGCGTTTTGCCAGCTCACCGGCAACCAGCACGCCATTGCCGTCAGCTCCGCTACAGCAGGCATGCACGTCACGTTGATGGCGCTGGGTATCCAGCCCGGCGACGAGGTGATAACCCCGTCGCTGACCTGGGTTTCTACGCTCAATATCATTACGCTGCTGGGCGCTACGCCGGTGATGATCGATGTGGATCGCGATAACCTGATGGTGAGCGCAGAACAGATCGAAGCGGCCATTACGCCGCGCACCCGCGCCATCGTGCCGGTTCACTATGCCGGTGCGCCGGCGGATATCGACGCCCTTCGCGCCGTCAGCGCGCGCCACAATATCCCGCTCATTGAAGATGCGGCCCACGCGGTAGGTTGTTATTACAAAGGCCGGCACGTTGGCCAGCAGGGCACCGCAATCTTCTCGCTGCACGCCATCAAAAACATCACCTGCGCCGAAGGCGGCATCGTGGTGACCGATGACGCGCAGCTGGCTGACCGCCTGCGCAGCCTGAAATTCCACGGCCTCGGCGTCGATGCCTACGATCGTCATACCCATGGCCGCAAACCGCAGGCCGAAGTGATCATGCCCGGTTTTAAATACAACCTGCCAGACATCAACGCCGCGATTGCGCTGGTGCAGCTGCAAAAGTTGCCGGCCATCAATGCACGTCGCCAGGCCATCGCCGCGCGCTATTTGCGCGAGCTGGCAGATACGCCGTTGCTGCCGCTGGTGCAGCCGGCGTGGCCGCATCAGCATGCGTGGCATCTGTTTATCATTCGCGTGGATGAAACGCGCTGCGGTATCAGTCGCGATGCGCTGATGGAGCAGTTGAAAATCCATGACATCGGCACCGGTCTGCATTTCCGCGCCGCGCATACCCACAAATATTACCGTGAACGCTATCCGCAGCTCTCGCTGCCGGCCACCGAATGGAACAGTGAACGTATCTGCTCGCTGCCCCTGTTCCCCGACATGCACGATGACGATGTAACGCGTGTGATTGCTGCCTTACGCCACCTTGCGGGAGCCTGAGATGCTGGAAGAAAAACCGATTCGCAAAGTCTCCGTGGTGATCCCGGTGTACAACGAAGAACAGAGCCTGCCGGAGCTGGTGCGCCGTACCGACGCTGCCTGCCGCACGCTCGGCCTTGACTATGAAATCTTACTGGTGGATGACGGCAGCGCCGACCGCTCCGCGCAGATGATCGCCGATGCGGCGGATATGCCGGGCAGTCACGTGGTCGGCGTGCTGCTGAATCGCAACTACGGGCAACACTCAGCGATTATGGCCGGTTTCAGCCATGTTTCCGGTGATGTGATCATTACGCTGGATGCCGATCTGCAAAACCCGCCGGAGGAGATCCCCAACCTGGTCAAAGCCGCGCAGCAGGGCTACGACGTGGTCGGCACCGTGCGTCAGAACCGTCAGGACAGCTGGTTCCGTCGCCGCGCTTCACGCACCATCAACCACCTGATTCAGCGTGTGACCGGCAAAGCCATGGGCGATTATGGCTGCATGCTGCGCGCCTATCGCCGTCACATTGTCGATGCGATGCTCAACTGCCACGAACGCAGCACCTTTATCCCGATTCTGGCGAACACCTTCGCGCGCCGCACCATTGAACTGCCGGTTACGCATGCCGAGCGTGAGTTTGGCGACTCCAAATACAGCTTCATGAAGCTGATCAACCTGATGTATGACCTGGTGACCTGCCTGACCACCACGCCGCTGCGTCTGCTGAGTATTGTCGGCAGCTTAATCGCGCTGGCCGGTTTCGCCTTTTCTCTGATCCTGATTGTGCTGCGCCTGTTCCTCGGTGCCAGCTGGGCCGGTGACGGTGTGTTCATGCTGTTTGCCGTGCTGTTTATTTTTGTCGGCGCGCAGTTTGTCGGCATGGGCCTGCTGGGCGAATACATCGGTCGTATTTATAACGACGTACGCGCCCGTCCGCGCTACTTCATTCAACGTGTTATCCATCCGCAACAAGATGCCCCGTCTGTACAGGAAATTAAGCAATGAAAACTATCGTCTTCGCCTATGCCGAAATGGGCTGTGCAGGCATCACTGCGCTGCTGAACGCAGGCTATGAAATCAGTGCCATCTTTACCCATGCGGACACCTCGCCGGAGAGCCATGCGTTTCCTTCGGTGGCACGCCTCGCGGCTGAGCAGGGCATTCCGGTTTATGCGCCGGAAGATGCTAATCATCCGCTGTGGGTGGATCGCATCCGCACCATGCAGCCGGACTTTATCTTCTCGTTTTACTATCGCGCACTGCTGAGCGACACGATCCTGAACTGCGCGCGGGTCGGCGCGTTTAACCTGCACGGTTCGCTACTGCCTAAATACCGTGGTCGTGCGCCGCTTAACTGGGTGCTGGTCAACGGCGAGACGGAGACTGGCGTAACGCTGCACCGCATGGTGAAACGTGCCGATGCCGGCGACATTGTGGCGCAGCAGCGCGTGGCGATTGACCCGCAGGATAATGCGCTGACGCTGCACCGTAAGCTGGTGGCCTGCGCCGGCCAGCTGCTGGAAGGCGCGCTGCCGCCGATGAAGCGCGGTGAGATTGCCGCCACGCCGCAGAACGACGCGGAAGCGACCGTGGTTGGTCGCCGCACGCCGGAGGATGGCCGCATCAACTGGGAGCTGCCGGCGGCTAAAGTGAATAACCTGGTGCGTGCAGTCACCGATCCCTGGCCTGGTGCGTTTGCGTATGCCGGCACGGTGAAATTCGTGGTGTGGAAAGGGCGGGTTCACCAGGATGCGCCCAGCGCCAAACCGGGCACGGTGCTGTCAGTTGAGCCGTTCCTGATTGCCTGCGGCGAGGGCGCGCTCGAAGTGGTCACCGGGCAGAGCGACAACGGTGTTTACATGAACGGCAGCCAGCTGGCGCAGAGTCTGGGCATGGTGCCGGGTGCGCTGCTTTATTCGCAGCCGGTTGCTGCGGTGAAACGCCGCACGCGGGTGCTGATCCTCGGCGTAAACGGCTTTATCGGCAACCATCTCACCGAACGCCTGCTGCAGGATGATAACTTTGAGGTTTATGGCCTGGACATCGGTTCCGATGCCATCAGCCGCTTCCTGGATGAACCGCGCTTCCACTTCGTCGAAGGGGATATCAGCATCCACTCTGAATGGATTGAGTATCACATCAAGAAATGTGACGTGGTGCTGCCGCTGGTGGCGATCGCCACGCCGATCGAATATACCCGTAATCCGCTGCGCGTGTTCGAGCTGGATTTCGAAGAGAACCTGAAGATTATTCGTGACTGCGTGAAGTATAAAAAGCGCATCATTTTCCCGTCGACCTCCGAAGTGTACGGTATGTGCACCGATCAGCATTTCGACGAGGATCACTCCAACCTGGTGGTCGGACCGATCAATAAACAGCGCTGGATCTATTCGGTATCGAAACAGCTGCTGGACCGGGTGCTGTGGGCCTATGGCGAAAAAGAGGGGCTGCGCTTTACGCTGTTCCGTCCGTTTAACTGGATGGGCCCGCGGCTGGATAACCTCAACGCCGCGCGTATCGGCAGTTCTCGCGCCATCACCCAGCTGATCCTTAATCTGGTGGAAGGCTCGCCGATCAAGCTGATCGACGGTGGCGCGCAGAAGCGCTGTTTCACCGATATTCGCGACGGTATCGAAGCGCTGTTCCGCATTATCGAGAACAAACACAACAACTGCGATGGCCAGATCGTTAACATTGGTAACCCGGAGAACGAAGCCAGTATTAAAGAGCTGGCGGAACACCTGCTGGCCAGCTTTGAGCGCCACCCGCTGCGCGATCGCTTCCCGCCGTTTGCCGGTTTCCGTGAGGTAGAGAGCAGCAGCTATTACGGCAAAGGCTATCAGGACGTGGAGCACCGCAAGCCGTCGATTAAAAACGCCCGCCGCCTGCTCGACTGGACGCCAACCGTGGCGATGGATACCACCATCGACAATACGCTGGACTTCTTCCTGCGCACCGTTGAGCTACAGGAAAAGCCATGAAGCGAGTGGGTTTGCGTGTTGATGTCGATACCTGGCGCGGCACGCAACTGGGCGTACCGGCGCTGCTGCAGCAGTTCAGCCTGCATCAGCTGCAGGCCAGCTTCTTCTTCAGCGTCGGGCCGGACAACATGGGGCGCCACCTGTGGCGCCTGATGAAGCCGCGCTTTCTGTGGAAAATGCTGAGATCACGCGCGGCCTCGCTGTACGGCTGGGATATTTTACTGGCCGGTACCGCCTGGCCGGGCCGCGAAATAGGCAAAGGGCTGGCTTCGATTATTCGCGCCACGGCAGATCATCATGAAGTGGGCTTACATGCCTGGGATCACTTTTCCTGGCAGACCTGGGCTGGCGTCTGGTCGCCACAGCAGCTGAATGCGCAGATTGCGCGCGGTAAAGTGGCGCTGGAAGCCATTTTGGGTGACAGTGTCACCTGCTCTGCAGTGGCAGGCTGGCGCGCCGACAGCCGGGTACTGGATGCCAAGCAGCCGTTTGGCTTTCGCTATAACAGCGACTGTCGCGGCAGCGGGCCGTTCATTCCGCGCCTCAGCGATGGCAGCCTCGGCACGGTGCAAATTCCGGTAACCCTGCCAACGTGGGATGAAGTGGTGGGCCAGCAGGTCAGCGCGGAGAGGTTTAACGACTTTATTCTCGCGCAGATGCATGCCGCCAGCGGTACGCCGGTCTATACCATTCACGCAGAGGTCGAAGGCATTGTCGGTTTGCCCGCCTTTGCCGATCTGCTGACGCGCGCGCAGCAGCAGGGCATCCGGTTTTGTCCGCTGAGCGAGCTGCTGCCGGACGATCTCAGTACGCTGCCACAGGGCCATGTGGTGCGCGGGCACATTGCCGGCCGGGAAGGCTGGCTGGGTTGCCAGAGTTAACATTTTACAGGACCCAAGTATGGAAACACCGATGCGCAGCCGCACCCGCATAGTGCTGCTGATAGCGCTTTTTGCTCTCTATTATCTGATCCCGGTGCCATTCCGCGATCTCTGGCAGCCGGATGAAACCCGCTATGCCGAAATCAGCCGCGAGATGCTGCTGAGCGGTAACTGGGTGGTGCCGCATTTTTTTGATTTGCGCTACTTCGAGAAGCCGATTGCCGGTTACTGGATCAATAATTTTGGCCAGCTGATATTTGGGCATAATAACTTTGGCGTGCGCGCCGGTGCGATTATCTGTACCACGCTGAGTGCCCTGCTGATCTACTGGCTGGGCAAGCGGATGTTCGCCAGCCGCAACATTGCCCTGACCGCCAGCGTTATCTTTCTTACCTCGCTGCTGGTTTACGGCATTGGCACCTATGCCGTGCTCGATCCGATTCTGCTGCTGTGGCTGGTGGCGGCGATGTGCAGCTTTTGGTTTGCTGCGCAGGCGCACAGTACCTCACAGCGGCTGACGGGGTATATGCTGCTCGGCGCGGCCTGTGCCATGGGGTTCATGACCAAAGGCTTTCTGGCGCTGGCGGTGCCGGTGCTGGCGATTGTGCCCTGGGTGCTCTGGCAGCGACGTTTTGGCGAACTGCTGCGCTGGGGCCCGCTTACTGTGCTGGTGGCGGCCGCGATCAGCGCGCCCTGGGCGCTGTCCATTCAGCATCAGGAAGGCGATTTCTGGCACTACTTCTTCTGGGTCGAACATATTCAGCGCTTCGCGGAGAGCGATGCGCAGCACAAAGCCCCGTTCTGGTATTACCTGCCGGTGTTGGTGGCAGGCTGTCTGCCGTGGCTCGGCCTGCTGCCGGGCGCGCTGAGCGGCGCATGGCGACAGCGTCAACCGCACACGGCCGCGATCTATTTGCTTAGCTGGGTTGTACTGCCGCTGCTGTTCTTTAGCATCGCCAAAGGCAAACTGCCGACCTATATCCTGCCGTGCTTTGCGCCGCTGGCGTTGTTGATGGCGCATTATGCGCACGGTAACACCGCGCGCCTGAAACAGGCGTTGGTGGTAAATGGCTGGATCAACCTGCTGTTTGGTCTGGGCGCCACGCTGCTGGTCGTGGTGGTGCTGGCACCCTGGGGGCTGGCGCACCATCCGGTGTACGCGCGCGATGAGTTGCTGCGGGTACTGTGCGCTGCGCTGGCATTTGCCGGCTGGGCGGTGATGGGCTGGCTAAGCCTGAAAACAGGCCGCTGGCAACTGGCTGCGCTTTGCCCGCTGGCATTGGCGCTGCTGGTCGGGTTGGCTATCCCGCAAAAGGTGCGTGACAGCAAACAGCCGCAGAGTTTCGTCAGCGCCGTTCGGCCTCAGCTGGCGCAGAGCCGCTATCTGGTGGTGGACAATTCCGGCATCGCTTCTGCGGTCGCATGGGAATTGCGCCGCAGCGATATCACTTTCTTCGATGAAAAAGGTGAGCTGGAGTACGGACTGGGTTATCCCGATGCAAAAACGCGCTACGTCGACGGGGAAGCTTTCGCCGACTGGCTGCGCCAGCATCGCCGACAGGGTCCGGTAGCGCTGGTGCTGCTGCTAAATTCTGACGAAAAGCAAGCGGATGCGCATCTGCCGGTGCCGGATGATGTGTATCAGCAGGGACGGCTGGTCTACTACGGCTACAACGCGACACCATGAATCTGCTGCTGATCCTGCTGGTAAGCCTGCTCAGTTGTGCCGCCCAGCTGTGCCAGAAACAGGCGGCCCACTGCGGCGGGCACCGCCTGTTCGGCTGGCTGGTGCTCAGCCTGCTGCTGCTGGGGACGGCGATGTTGCTGTGGCTGGTGGTGCTGCGCACCGTGCCGGTCAGTGTGGCTTACCCGATGCTGAGCCTGAATTTTGTGCTGGTGGCGGTGGCGGCGCGCGTCATCTGGCGTGAGACCTACACGCGGCGGCAGTGGCTGGGTACGCTGGCGATCGTTGCCGGGGTGGCGCTGATGGGGAGCCACCTGTGAAGGGCTGGCTGCTGGCGCTGGCCAGCGTGCTGCTGGTGTCACTGGCGCAGCTGCTGCTGCGCACGGCAATGCTCGCGCTGCCACCGCTGGATACATGGACCGCGCTACCGTGGCAGCACGGTCTGATACCGTTAATCGGCGGACTGGCGGCCTACGGCTGCTCGATGCTGTGCTGGCTGCTGGCACTGCGGCGGCTGCCGCTCAACCGGCTCTATCCGCTGCTCAGTCTGAGCTATGTGCTGGTGTGGCTGGCCGCCATTTCCCTGCCAGCCTTGCATGAAACCTTCCGCTGGAGCAGTCTTGCTGGCGTCATATTGATCGTCTGCGGCCTGCTGTGCGTGGCGCTGCCGCGCCGTTAACCGTTAATGTTGCTGCCACGGGTGATATTCACCCTGGCGGCGGCCTGGCGCCGTTTCCGGCAAACGCAGCAGGCCGAACAATGAAATCACCCCCAGCACTGCAACATACAGCGCCAGACCATACCAGTGGCCGTGGGTCGCCTGCAGAATCTTCACCGCCACCAGTCCGAGTGCGCCGCTGCCGATCAGCGAACCGATCTGCCAGATCACCGCGATACCGCTGCAGCGAATGTGCGTGGGAAACAGTTCGGGGAACCATGACGCCTGCGGGGCATAACACATGCTGTGGCCCAGCGTCAGCGCCACGATCATCGCCAGCTGCGTGAGCCAGTAGCTATTGTGCGCCAGCGCGAGAAAAAAGGGCACGATCGAGAGCATGATCAGTAGCGTGCCGATCAGGTAAACCGGCTTGCGACCGATGCGGTCGGAAAGGGCACCCATCAGCGGGATCGCCAGGACTTCGAGGATCACCGCGACGATCATACTGTTCATCAAAATGCCGGCATCAAGCTGATTAGCCTTACCCCAGGCAAGGATGATGACGGTAAACAGGGCGAAGGCGCAGGCTTCGATCAGTTTCGCTGCCACGCCGTTGACCACCAGCCGTGGATTACCACGCAGCACCTCTTTTAACGGCCTGGATTCTGCCGCTTTGGTTTCACGAATGGCGGCGAAGACCGGCGATTCATCAATGCGCAGGCGAATAAACAGGCCGACAATCACCAGCAGCGCGCTGAGCAGAAAAGGCACGCGCCAGCCCCAGTCCATCATCTGCTCCGCGCTCAGCGCGGCATTAAGCACAGCGAACAGCGCCAGCGGCAGCAGAAACCCGACCGGGGCGCCAATCTGCACCCAGCTGGCAAAGAAACCGCGCCGGGAAGGCTGCGCATATTCGGCTGTCATTAATACCGCGCCCGCCTGTTCACCGCCGACGCCAAACCCCTGCAGCAAGCGGATGGCAATCAGTAATACCGGGGCCCAGACGCCAATTTTTTCGTAGGTTGGCAGCAGACCAATGCAGAACGTGCCAAGGCCCACGATCAGGATGGTCGCCACCAGCGCTTTTTTGCGTCCCACTTTGTCGCCGATGTGCCCAAACACCATGCCGCCAATAGGACGTGCGAGGAAGCCAACCGCATAAGTGGCGAAGGCAGCGAGTGTGCTGACCAGCGGATCGTGGCTGGGAAAGAACAGATGGCCAAAGAATAGTACCGCTGCCGTACCGTAAGCGAAAAAGTCGTAATACTCTGCCGCCGTGCCTATCGCCGAGGCGCTGGCGACGCGGCGAATCAATGATTTAGGGTGAGCTTCAGCGGTATCAGATTGAGCAACAGTTGAAGAGGCCATGACAAATCCTGAAGAGGTGAAAGAGCGACTACCATACAAGAAGGTTTGTGCAGTTGTTGCGCGATTGATCACAAAGCGTGGCGACTCCCGGCGTAAAGGGGCCGATCTGCTGTGCTTCCATAACCACCTCGCCCAATCTCCATTCTCCTTATTTCGGCTGATGTAAATCCATCAAAATAAACCGGTCAAAAGGCTTGAACTCACAATTTGAAAAGCAGGTTTCAAATATAAATTAACATGAAATAAAAATGCCGATAGCCTGGACGCGCTGCTTTGTTCTGACGCTTTTCCTAACGCATTTTTTACCAGGAGGTATTATGGAAAAAGAACTTTATCTCTCCACCAACACCGCGTCCGGCCCCAACAGCACAACAAAAACCGAACCCTTCGTAAAAGTCATCGCGCTGGTGGCGACACTCGGCGGGCTGCTGTTTGGTTACGATACCGGCGTGGTATCCGGTGCGCTGCTCTTCATGCGGAGTGATTTGCATCTCACGCCGTTCACTACCGGGCTGGTGACCAGTTCACTGTTGTTCGGCGCTGCCTTTGGCGCGCTGCTGGCAGGGCACTTCGCGGATGCCCTCGGGCGCCGCAAAATCATCATCACGCTGGCCTTTATTTTTGCCCTCGGCGCGGTCGGCTCTGCCTTCGCACCTGATGTGGTGACGATGATTGCGTCACGCCTGTTTCTTGGTATTGCCATTGGCGGGGCGGCTGCCACCGTGCCGGTGTATATCGCGGAAATTGCCCCGGCGAATAAACGCGGTCAACTGGTGACGCTGCAGGAGCTGATGATTGTCTCTGGCCAGCTGCTGGCCTATGTCTCCAATGCGACCTTCAATGAAATCTGGGGTGGCGAACATACCTGGCGCTGGATGCTGGCCATCTCCACCGTACCCGCCGTGCTGTTGTGGATCGGGATGATCTTTATGCCGGAAAGTCCACGCTGGCACGTCATGCGCGGCAACACCGCTGGCGCGCGCAGGGTGCTGGAGAAAACCCGGGCGGCGGAGGACGTAGAGTGGGAACTGGAGGAGATCGAAGAGACCATCGAAGAGCATCGCCAGCAAGGCAAAGGTCGCCTGCGTGACCTGCGCACGCCATGGTTGCGCAAAGTGTTTTTACTGGGAATTGGCATTGCCGCCATCCAGCAGCTGACCGGTGTGAACACCATCATGTACTACGCGCCAACCATGCTCACTGCTACCGGCCTGAGCAACGATGCGGCGTTGTTCGCCACCATCGCCAACGGCGTGATCTCGGTAATCATGACGCTGGTGGGGATCGTGATAATCGGTAAGGTTGGTCGTCGTCCGCTGGTTCTGATAGGGCAGATGGGCTGTACCGCCTGCCTGTTCTTTATCGCCACGGTGTGCCTGCTAATGCCGGAGTATCACGCCGGTGGTGCGGTTAATCTGCTGCGTGCCTATCTGGTACTGGCCGGAATGCTGATGTTTTTATGTTTTCAGCAGGGCGCGCTGTCACCGGTCACCTGGTTGCTGCTGTCGGAAATCTTCCCGGCGCGCATGCGCGGCATTTGCATGGGCGGTGCCGTTTTTGCCTTGTGGATTGCCAACTTCGCCATTTCCATGGCCTTCCCGCTGTTGCTGGCCGCCTTTGGCCTGGCTGGCGCTTTCCTGACTTTCGCTGTGATCGGGATCGGCGGCGCCCTGTTTGTACTGCGCGCTATCCCGGAAACCAAAGGGCGCAGCCTGGAACAGGTCGAACACTATTTCTATGAACTGTATGACGGCAAAGGCTAAATGTGAGGGCGATCAGATTGCGCTCAGGCTGATGTAAATCACTCAAAGAAGCCGCAGAGCGGGCAAAAAAGATAACTTACTATCAGGGCATGTCAGTACCTTGCAGCAAACAGAACCTTACCCAGTGATTATTATCCAGGAAAGATCATGACCTACAAAATAAGCAGTGACCGATTCTGTGTTAACCGTAAAATTGCCCCTCATCTCAGCATGGCGGAATTCTTCGCGCTGGTGGAACAGCTGGGATTAAATAAAGTTGAAATACGCAATGATATGAAAAGCGGCAGCGTGACCGACGGCGCAGGCGGTGAGGAAGTGCGTCGCCTGGCAGCGCAGCATCAGCTTGAGATCGAAACCATCAACGCGGTGTATCCCTTCAACCAGTTAGATGATGCGGTGCTGGAAAAAACGCGCGCGCTGTTAGCCGATGCGCGCGCCACCGGGGCGAAAGCGCTGGTGCTCTGTCCGCTCAATGATGGGACGCCGGTGAGTAATGAGCAAACCGTACAGGCGCTGCAAATCCTGGCGCCGCTGTTTGCCGAATATGGTGTTGCCGGGCTGGTTGAACCGCTCGGTTTTCCGCAGAGCTCACTGCGCTCCGCCGCGCTGGCGCAGCAGCTTATCGCTCAGGCCGGCGTGCCGTTTAACATCGTGCTGGATACCTTCCATCATCACCTGTACGAAGGCGCCGAACAGGATTTTGCCGGTGGCGTAGACGTGAATCACATCGGCCTGGTGCATCTCTCTGGCGTAACGGATGCGCGCCCGACTCATCAACTCACCGACGAAGAGCGCATCATGCTGAGCGCGGATGACCTGCTGAAATCCCGCGAGCAGGTGCAGCGCCTGGAAGAGATGGGCTATCGCGGTGTTTATGCTTTCGAGCCGTTTTCTTCGGTGATGGAGAGCTGGAGTGCCGAGGATATTGCGCGTGAAATCCGCAGCAGCATTGACTATCTCAATCACTAACCAATCCGGCATTTTGCTGAAGGAACCTCGCATGACACTCAATATTGGTGTAATCGGCACTGGCGCTATCGGCCGTGAACACATTCGTCGTTGCAGCCAGGTGCTGCAGCATGCGCGCGTGGTCGCGCTTAATGATATCAATCGCAGCAGCTGTGAGCAGGTGATTAGCGAGCTCGGCTTGCAGGCGGAGATTTACGACAACGCGCACGATTTAATCGCCGCGCCGGAGGTGCAGGCCATTCTGGTTACCTCGTGGGGCCCGACGCATGAAGAGTTTGTGCTGGCAGCCATCAAAGCCGGCAAAGCGGTATTCTGCGAGAAGCCACTGGCAGTGACCGCGCAGGGCTGTATGAATATTGTCGAAGCGGAAATTGCCGCAGGCAAAAAACTGGTGCAGGTGGGTTTTATGCGACCGTACGACAGCGGCTATCGCGCGCTGAAAGCAGTTATCGACGGCGGCACCCTGGGTGAGCCACTGATGCTGCACTGCGCGCATCGCAATCCGGCGGTCGGCGATGCTTACACCACCGATATGGCGATCACCGATACGCTGATCCATGAACTCGACGTGCTGCGCTGGCTGCTGAACGATGATTATGTCAGCGCGCAGGTGATTTACCCACGCAAGACCCGCCACGCGTCATCGCACCTGAAAGATCCGCAGATTGTGCTGCTGGAAACCGCGAAGGGTATCCGCATTGATGTCGAGATCTTCGTGAACTGTGCCTATGGTTACGACATTCAGTGTGAGGTGGTTGGCGAGAGCGGCATTGCCCGCCTGCCTGAACCGATGTCGGTGCAAACCCGCCATGCGGCGCAGCTCTCCACCGGCATTCTGACCGACTGGAAAAAGCGTTTTATCGCTGCGTATGACGTTGAGCTGCAGGATTTCATTAACAACGTGCTGTCGGGCAAAATGACAGGCCCGTCGGCGTGGGACGGCTATGCCGCCGCCGTGGCGGCCGATGCCTGTGTTGCGGCACAGAACAACGGTGACATTGTCCCGATTACCATGCCGCCACGTCCGGCTTTTTATCGTTAATCCCGCCACATCGCGGCTGGCGCACCCTAACCGGTGCGCCTTTATGTGACATTGTCACCTGTTGACAGCTGTCTTCCCGTCAGTGACCGCCCGCGCCTCACATTTGTTAGCAATCCCGTGTATCATCGCCGCCTTTATGCTGTGCAAGGAAAAGTGTAATGACGGAGAGCGTAATGGCGCGCCGCCAGCCCTCGGTATGGTGGGGCGCCATGATCATCTGTGGGACGGTAGTGGGCGCCGGTATGTTTACGTTGCCGATCGTGATGGCCGGAGCGTGGTTTGGCTGGGCGCTGCTGATGCTGGGCATAAGCTGGGGCGCAATGCTGCTCTCCGGGCTGCTGTTTATGCGTGTCAGCCTGCATTATCCGCCAGGCGCGGGCTACGATACGCTGACGCGCGATTTGCTTGGGCGCGGCTGGGCCAGCATCAATGGCCTTAGCATCCTGTTTGTGCTGGGCATTCTCACCTACGCTTATATTTCAGCCAGCGGTCCGGTTTACCAGCACTCGCTGAATCAGCTTGGCGTGCCGCTCTCAACCGCCGGGGCCAAAGTCGCGCTGACGTTGTGTGTCGCCGCCGTGGTGTGGCTCGGCACCACCGGCGTCAGTCGTTTGATGACGTTCTGCGTGCTGGCAAAAATCCTGCTATTGATTTTGCTGTTCGGCGGACTGTTAACCCAGGTTGACGTGCCCTCGCTGTTCGCCGCCGCCGCGCCGGGAGACAGCTACTGGCCTTACGCACTGGGCGTGCTGCCGTTCTGTCTGGCCTCTTTTGGCTATCACGGTAACATCACCGGGCTGGTGAGTTATTATCAGCGCCGCGAGTCGCCGGTGACACGCGCGCTGGTGCTGGGCACGCTGATGTCGCTGGCGCTGTACCTGTTTTGGATTGTCTGCACCATGGGGAATTTGCCGCGCGCCGCGTTTCCTGACATCGTGCAGCAGGGTGGAGATATTGCCGCGCTGATGGCCGCGCTGCGCGATCATCTGCACGTGCGCGCGTTGTCGCTGATGATGTCGGTGTTCTCTCATTTTGCGGTGATAGCCTCGTTTCTCGGCGTGACGGCAGGCCTGTTTGATTTCATCGCCGACCGCCTCGGCTGGGGGCATTCCCCGCGCGCGCGGCTGCAAACCGCCTGCCTGACATTTTTGCCGCCGCTGCTCGCTTCGCTGTGGTGGCCACATGGCTTCGTCGCCGCCATCGGTTTTGCCGGCCTGTTTGCCACGCTGTGGGCGGTGATTATTCCGGCGCTGCTGGCGCGGCGTGCGCAACAGCGCTTTGCCGATCGGCCGCGTACGTCACTGGCGATTGGTCTGGTGCTGCTTTTCGGCGCGCTGAATGTACTGGCATGGACGCTGAGCTGGCTGGGTGTATTACCGCAATTTGCTGCGGCCTGAGTGGCGTGAGCCATGGGGTTCAGAGGTGAGGCTGCACTATTCGTATCGTAGCGGCGCGATTTATCGCGCTAATCTGGCCACCGCGCCGTTGTAAATTGCGCGTTGAATTGCGCCGCTACCTGGCGCTGGGGCTACGACTGGGTTGAATAATTCACTCTGCTTAAATCAGCGATAAGACCCGGTCCGTTGGGCTGCCAGTTGAGCTGCTGCCGCGTCCAGGCACCGCTGGCACGCAGATCCAGCCTGGCGAAAGCGGCGAACCAGCCGAAATGCTCCGCGGCCTGATCGGCTTTCAGCGAAACGGCAGGAATACCCAGCCCTGCTGCCACGGTTTCAGCAATCAGCCGTGAGGCAATGCTTTCCTCTGCTACCGCATGATACCGTTTGCCGCGTTCGCCTTGCTCAAGCACTTTTACGTACAGCCCGGCGACGTCATCAACGTGTGCCGCGCACCAGGCGTTTTCACCTCCGCCGATATAAGCTGCCGCGCCTTTCTCCCTGGCAAGAGCGATGTAATAGCTGATTAATCCCTGACGTTCGGTGTTGTGAACCTGAGGTAAACGCACCACACGTAGATCGATTCCCGATTCAAGGAGCTTAGTACCTTCCAGCTCCGAGGCGACGCGTGGGTTAGGGTGTGCCGGGTTGAAATTCTGCTCAAGAGCGGGCTGGCCGCTGCCGTCATCACCCATTCCAGTACCAGAAGTGATGAGCAGCGGACGCTGACTGCCCTGCAACACAGAGCCAATCGCGCGAATAACGCGGCGGTCTTTTTCGCAATTATCGACAAAACGACTGAAATCATGATCGAAAGCGGTATGGATCACCGCATCACATTGGTCAATGCCAGCAATCCACGCCTGGGGATCTTCCAGCGTACCGCGCTGGGCTGTCGCGCCCTTATCGTTTAACTGCTGAGCTGCTTCTTCTGAACGTACAAGACCGGTCACCTGATGGCCGCGAGCCAGCAGGGCCGATACAACGCGTGAGCCGATAAAGCCCGTCGCACCCGTTATAAAAATACGCATAGCCTGTCTCCTGAGTGATTTAGTGCGACAGCGTAAGCGCGGATCTTTTACTATTAAAGTAGTGAGGTTATCAGGGTATAAACATTAACAGGGTGATTTATGACGCTGCTTTCTGAAAATCCGCTGGGTGAGTTTTTAAGGGCACGCCGTCTGGCAATTGACCCGGCTTCGTTTGGTTTTTTGCCCGGCCGCCGCCGTACACCGGGCCTGCGCCGCGAAGAAGTTGCCCAGCTCGCGAATATCAGCCCGACCTGGTACACCTGGCTCGAGCAGGGCCGCGGGGGAGCCCCCTCGCGTGAGGTACTGAACCGCATTGCTGCCGGACTGCGGCTTACGTCTCCCGAGCGCGATCATCTGTTTATCCTCGCGTTTGGGCATCCGCCAGAAAACCGGGTAAGTCGTTCCGACAGCATAACCCCACGGCTGCAACGCGTACTGGAAAGCCTGACGATTCCGGCGATTATTAAAACCGCCACCTGGGATGTGGTGGCATGGAATCACCCGGCGACGGTTGTGCTGAAGGATTACGGGCAACTTCCGCCCGCGCGGCGCAATATTCTGCGCCTGCTGTTTACCGATCAGGAAGCGCGGGGGATGCAAGACGACTGGGAGGGCGTTGCCCGTCTCATCGTCAACGCCTTTCGGGCGGATGCCGCGCGCCTGGGGGCTTCAGAGGAAATTGATCGACTGGTTGAGGAGCTATCCGCTCAAAGTGCTGATTTCGCCCGCCTGTGGCGTAACAACGATGTGGCCGGGCATGGCGAAGGGTTTAAGGTGCTGCATCATCCGCAAATGGGGACGATTGCCCTGGAGTTCTCGACCTTTTCTGTTGAAGGCAGGCCGGATTTAACGATGATGCTCTTTAACCCGGCAACCGATGAAAGCAGAGCGAAAACAGAGCGCTGGATTTCACAGAACCCAGCGCAGCGCGAAAGCTGAGTCAGGCAGTTTTTAATGCGTCAGCCAGCACGCTATAGCAATCACACCAGTCGAAAAAAACAGGCTTACCCGGAAATGGGCAGGAGAAACGAAATAGAGGTTCTCCTGCCTGATTCAATCGCTTAACGAGGCAACGGTTCAACAAAACGTACTGGTATAAATATACCGTCCGCAGCGCCTTTTTTGCTTAGTTGCCGCGATAGGTGGAGTAGC
Source organism: Pantoea sp. GM_Pan_4 (assembly GCF_026541005.1). Lineage (NCBI taxonomy): Bacteria > Pseudomonadati > Pseudomonadota > Gammaproteobacteria > Enterobacterales > Erwiniaceae > Pantoea > Pantoea sp. GM_Pan_4. The sequence continues at coordinate 107,275 of NZ_JALNUZ010000012.1, read as the reverse complement.
CGTACTGGCTGAGCAGCAGTGGAATATGGTAGTGCTGATCGGCATTATCCAGGTTGAACATCACCGGGATTTCCGGGAAGAAGGTCGGCTGAGCGTTTTTTTTGTAATAGTCACCGGTTTTAAAAATGACGCGGTAAATCCCGGTCTGCGCCTTCTGGCCCGCCGGGTAAAGCGCCGGAATACGCCCCTGTTCGTTGGTGGTGCCCTGCGCCAGTTTCACCCACTCGTCACCCTGTTTCTTATCCAGCTCGACCTCAATACCTGCGGTCGGTACGCCGGTTTGCAGATTCAGCACATGCACGCTCAGTGGATTTTTCATCTCAGCGGCCAGGCCGCTCACGCTGAAAGCACAGAGCGCGCCGCCCAGTAAATAATGCTGCAATTTCATCTCATCTTCCTTTTGGTTAATTGGCCGGGAAAGCATAAGACGAAAACAGTGCGGTCGCGCACAATGGGCTGAAATCTGTGAAATTTCCCAGAGCAGAACCGGCAACCGGGCGGCTGCCGGTCAGGGAAGCTACTGGTTGCTGATCAGGGTGCCTTTCAGGCCGTGCGGTTCGGAACGCAGATACTGAGGCGGCGCTTTGGCCTGCGCGCCCAGTTCGGCGGCGGCGTGCCATGGCCAGCGTGGGTCATACAGCACCGCGCGTGCCAGCGCGATCAAATCGGCATCCTGCTCCTGCAGCGCCTGCTCGGCCTGTTTCGGTTCGGTAATCAGCCCCACGCCAATCACCGGAATCGAGACCTGCTGGCGAATCTCGCGGGCGAACGGCAACTGATAACCAGGGCCCACGCTGATTTGCTGCTGCGGTGCCAGGCCCCCGCTGGAGACGTGAATGTAGGCGCAGCCTGCGGCTTCGAGCTGCTGGCTGAAAACAATCGATTGCTGATTATCCCAGCCGCCCTCGATCCAGTCGGTGGCAGACAGCCGCACGCCAACCGGGATTTCCGCCGGCAGCGCAGCACGCAGCGCCTTAAACACCTCAAGCGGGAAACGCAGACGGTTCTCTAATGAGCCGCCATATTCATCGCCACGCTGGTTGCTGAGCGGCGACAGAAACTGGTGCAGCAAATAGCCGTGCGCAGCATGCAGTTCGACCAACTGAATGCCGATGCGTACCGCGCGCAGGGCGCTATCGACAAAAGCCTGTTTCAGCTGCGCCAGATCCTGTTTGCTGAGTGCGGCCGGCGGACGCTCATCCTGTCCAAACGGCTGCGCAGACGGCGCGACGGTCTGCCAGCCGCCGTGTTCCTCAGAGAGCTGCGCACCGCCTTGCCATGGCGCAGCACAGGACGCTTTGCGCCCGGCGTGACCCAACTGAATGCCAATCGGCAGGGTAGCGTAGCGCCGCACGTCCTGCAGCACGCTGGCCAGCGCGGCTTCTGTCGCGTCGTCCCATAACCCCAGGTCGCCCGGCGTGATACGGCCAATGGCTTCCACCGCCGTCGCCTCGATAATCAGCAGTCCCGCGCCGGAGAGCGCCAGCTGGCCGAGATGAATGCGGTGCCAGGCCGTTGCCTGACCTTCTTCCGCTGAGTATTGGCACATCGGTGCAATCACAATGCGATTTTCCAGCGACAACTCGCCAAGCTGCGTCGCGCTAAACAGTAAACTCATGCATACCTCATATCCGCACGTTAATGACTCCCTACAGCATAGGAGCTGCAGCCGGATTTGCAGCAATGCCAGATGTAAGCGGCAATGACATGCATTAATTACAACATACTCTTAGTGATTGATGTAATGGCGCCGCGTTCGGCTAACGTGCCGGTAAGGCTGACTAGCGCCTTCTATTCAAACCGGGGGCTGAGGTTTAACAGAACGCAAGCTAACGCTAAGGGATTCTGGACAGGCGTAAACCTGGCGGTCCAAAATAACTTCTCATGTTAAGAGGGATCTGATTAAGTATTATCGAATCATCGGCTAATCAAAGGAACTGTGAAATGGATGAAGCACTACTCGCAATGATGCGTTCAAATGGGCGCAACAGGGCCTGGGCAGAATCGATGGTCAATCTTGAGGCCCGTAAGCTGATTGAAACGGCTAACCGTGAAGCCGGGTTTCACATCAGGGATGGACTTACACGACTCCAGTTTGTGCAGGAAATAAGGGATGTGATTGAAGAGCAGTTCTCGATTGCCCGGCGCGCAAAGTCTGATGAAGAGTGCATGGCCTGCGTAAAAAATCTCAGGGCAGAGACCGAAAATCTTGCAGAGCAGGGACAAATGCTGCGCAGGAATACTGCGAAACTTTACGCCAAAGTGGAGTTCGTCCGGGAAAATAACAAAATTGTCGGTTATGTGATTTCTGCTGTGAATGTAGTGCTTTCGGGCGCAGAAATAGCTTTAGGAACAACGCTACTGGCTAGCGCTAATCCATTGGGTGTGCTGGCTGGCGCAATACTCGTTGTGGATGGATTCAATGGCCTTAGTAAAGAATTTAGCCATCAGGTACTTCATGATTCTTCATCTGAAGGGTTCGCTGCCAATGCTGCTATGTCTACGGCTGAATTTATGGGTTTTAGTTCTAAAAGTGGATTAGGCGTATATAAATCAATCTCACTTATTGCTAACGCTTACAGCATCTTAGGCTTAATAAGAAAGCCTGGAGCATGGAGGCTATTTCGCTATATGCCCATCGATTATTACAGGAAAGTCAGTACGTTAAGTCGGCCAAAACTAACCATGAAAATTGTTGGATACGGCGTGAAGGCCAAAGTTATTTTTGATCTGATGACAATTACAGATCGCCCTTAATCCCGGAAGCATGTTTTTTATACCGCCAGGCTTTAAAGGCGAGTTTGGCGGGCGTCAAACACCAGATAAAAGGTAACCCTACAATTAACGCAAAAGCCAGAGAGAGAGTGTTATTTTTTGTAGATAAAACAGATGTAAAAATCAGGATTAAAAAAGCAATAATAGTTATCCACTTAGCTACATTGAATCGTTTTGCTAAATCCTGAACCACTTCATCAAGAGTTCCCCCAAAATTTTCCACATTGCTTTTGATTTTCTGGATATCTTTATGACTGAAGCCGGACTCCAGCAGTGATTCTTCGCTAATTTTCATGGATTTCATCCTTAAAATTCACCATAACATCACCGGTAAGTTTACCCGAAAACAGGCGATAAATCGCCATCTGCGAATCATGTTTCGATGTTAGTTAACTTAACTTTAAAACAGCAGCTTACGTCATTAGTCATGCTTGCTGGTTACTTGTAATCAATTTACCAGAGAAGCAGCACAAAACCGGCAGCGATGACCGGCGGCAGCAACACGTACGGCAGTACGGACAATTCTTCACTGAACGCATAGCCGGCTTTGTTGATACCTGTCCACATGTTGATGAATGCGATTATCACCCAGACGGCGATGCAACTTTTCGTGGTTAACTCACTGGGAAAGGGGCCTAAATGCCAGAGCCATCCAAAAGTCAGGAAGATGCCAAATAGTGCAAAACCACAGATAAGGGTGACAACGGTGTGCATTTCCGGCGCTCCTGTTTGGTAAAGCGACCGGCGAGCGATCCCGCCGGTCACGCCTGTTACCCTTCACACGACGGTGCTTTCGCTGGCGTCAGAAGATCGGACAATCCAACCCGATGTAGCATTTCGGCGCGCAAACGGTCGATGATCGCAAAGCCGATATTCGCGCCGTCTTCGGACGGATCGTTATGCACACGAAATGGACGCGTACCAAACGGCATACCGACAACATCGGCAATCTGTGCTGCAACGCGCGCGGGATCGGCATCTTCCGGCACTATCTCCGCAAAGGCCTTTTGCACAACATCTCCGAATCCGGCATAAGGACCTGCTTCATATTCCGCGACACGTCCGGTGTCGGCAGGACTTCCTGAATGGGCAAAATGGTTGGTCCCTTTGGTAAAGGCTCCCGGCACGATGATTGTTGTCTCAATGCCGAATCGGCTGAGCTCGCGCGCATACTGAACGGCAAGCGTATCCATCGCCGCTTTGGCGGCAAAGTAAGGGGCCAGATAGGGCGGCGTGCCGCCGGTTACGCTGGAACTGGAAATCCAGACCAGCAGGCCTTCACGGCGGGAGCGCATATGCGGCAGTAGGGCCCGGTTGACGCGCTGCGTTCCCAGCACGTTAACGTCATACTGCTGGGCGAACTGCTCTGGCGGGAAGGCTTCGGCCGGCCCGAACATCATGTGGCCAGCATTGTGTACCACCACATCGAGCTTGCCGGCGTCGGATATTACCGTTTCAATGGCAGCATCAACCGATATGTCGCTCTGAACATCAAGTTCCAGCGGGCGTAGGTCAATTCCCTCCCGCGTGGAGAGTTCGCTTAACTGGCGGACATTTGCGGCATTACGACCCGCAATATCCCGCATTGATGCATAAACGGTATGGCCAGCACGAGCCAGCGCTTCGGCGGTCAGGCGACCGAAGCCGCTTGACGATCCGGTCACAAGGATAATCTTCTGAGACATAACAGTACTCCTTTGACTCAATCTGCAGTTTGCGGCTCAGACCATTCCGCCATTGGCGCGCAGGATCTGTCCGTTCATCCAGCTGCCCTGTGGTCCGGCGAGAAAAGAAACGACACTGGCGATATCCTCAGGCGTGCCGAGACGCTCCAGCGGATTCATGTTGGACATGCGCGCGATCAGTTCATCGCTTTTCCCGTTGAGGAAGAGGTCGGTCGCAGTCGGACCGGGCGCGACGGCATTGACGGTGATGCTGCGTCCGCGCATCTCTTTGGACATGATGGTTGTCAGTGTTTCGACGGCCGCCTTGGTCGCGGCATAGACGCCATAATTCTCAAGCTTAAGCCCGACAACCGACGTGGAGAAGTTGATGATGCGCCCGCCAGAACGCAGGCGGTTTGCCGCTTCGCGCAGGGTGTTAAACGTTCCCTTCAGATTGATGTCGATCTGCTTGCTAAAACTCTGATCGTCGGCGCTGGCCAGCGGAGACAGCATCATTACGCCGGCATTATTGACGAGCACATCAATAGCGCCAAACGCAGATTCGGCTAAATCGAACATGCGTTTGACCTGGATGGCATCAGCAACGTCCGCCTGCGCGGTGATGGCTCTGCCACCGGCGACTTCGATCTCCTCAACCACGGCGGCAGCGGCCTCTGCGTTGCCGGCATAGTTCACCACGATGGCAAAGCCGTCCGCAGCAAGCTGCCTGGCAATGGCGGCACCAATTCCGCGGGATGCACCGGTTACGATTGCTACTTTCTCTGAAGTGGACATAGATATTCTCCGATTTTCGCGCGGTATCGCGCCTGAACACGGAGAAAATCTAGCACTGTATCATTTCCGGATAATCAGTCATTATCTGGCATAAGAATCCGATAGTGACGAACAATATCATGGACAGAATTGATACGATGCGAGTTTTCACGCGTGTGGTAGCGCGCCGCAGCTTCACAAGGGCGGCGGAAGACCTCGGCCTGCCACGCTCGACCGTAACGGACGCGATTAAGCAACTTGAGTCGCGCCTGGGCATTAAGCTACTGGAACGCACCACGCGTCACGTCAGCCCGACGCTGGACGGTGAAGCCTACTACAAGCGCTGCGTTTCTATACTGGACGATATCGAGGATGCCGAGGGCGCGTTTGCCGGCGCCCGGCCGAAGGGATTGCTGCGTGTCGATGTTCATGGCTCGCTGGCAAGACATTTTGTTCTGCCGCACCTACCTTGTTTCCTCGAAGCTTATCCTGATATCGAAATCTATCTGAGCGAGGGTGACCGGCTGGTCGATCTGGTGCGTGAGGGAATTGATTGTGTTTTGCGTGTCGGAACGCCGCAGGACAGCGATATGATCGCACGGTGCGTCGCCACGCTGGAAGAGGTCACGGTCGCTTCGCCCGGTTATGTCTCCCGGTTCGGACTTCCGTCGGATCCGGATGAACTGCATTCCGGCCACAGGATGATCGGATTCCGCACCACGGGCAGTAGCGGCATCCTGCCGCTGGTATTCAGGGTGGACGGCAAGCGCATCACCACGACGATCAAAACTTCAATTACGGTTAATGCGGCTGATACCTTTGTATCCGTGGCGCGCATGGGACTCGGCATCATCCAGGTGCCGCGTTATCACGTGGAAGATGATCTGAAGACGGGGACGCTCGTCGAATTGCTCAAAGCCTTTCCACCTGAACCGTCTCCCGTCTCTGTCCTGTATCCGCGTAACCGACAGCTATCACCCAGAGTCAGGGTCTTCATCGAATGGCTAAAAGAACTCTTCCTGCAGCACGACCTGGATAGCAATGCCGGCAAGTGATCTGTGTGAAAATCGAAAACGGTGCAGAGACGGCTGGCGCCGTCACAGATTACACAGATATTGATAGAGCTCCGCGTCCCGCTGATCTGGCGTAAAGCGCGGGCAGCTGTGGCACTGCTGGCTCAGCGTGCGGTAGTGCTGCAGTAAACCAAGTTCACGCAGCATGCGCAGCCAGCCCATCGGGCCATAACATTGCTGCTCATAAATTTTGTCGCGGATACTTTTCACGTCCACGCGCAGCAGCGTGGCGTTAAGGTCACTGTAATCCGGGTGCTTTTTGGTGCCGCCGACCTGTTTGAACAGGAAATTGCGCTCGTAAAACGCAGCAACCTTCTCTTTAACCTGAATAAAGATGTCATCCACCTGTTCAATAAAAATGGTGTAGATCATGATTTTCAGGTACAGCATAAACACAATATTTTCACTGTCTGCCTGATAGCGTACCGACAGCGTGCCAAGCTCTACCACTTTGCGCTTTTCCAGCTGCAGGGCGGCCATCTCTTCACGAAAAAGTTTGCTGCATGGCAGACGGTTATTGTGATTGGCGATGACACTTAGCGTGCCGAGGATATCCTGGCCTTTGCGGGCGAGAAACAGCGTGCTTTCCGGATTCAGCAGCCCTTCGTTATAGAGAAAAATTGAGCGTTTTTCCTTAACGATGCCACTGCGCCGGTACTGTTCATTGGTCACCTCCATCCCTTTAAGGAAGTCAATCAATCCGCTTGCCGGTGTAATGCTAATGCGCTGATCGATACCATTAAGTATCCTGCACATTCTGTGGGTTCTTTTTGTCAGTACGCCATCAGAGATAGCGCTGCTAATCACTGATTTTCTTGTTAAATGCACTGTAATCCTCAACCAGTCCACATTAAAATTTCGCTAATATAATAAATATAATTTAATGATTGAATAAATTTTTGCTGCAAATTTAGATCGCCTTAAAAGCGTGGCGGTAGCGGATAAGGCGCGTTGCAGGGGAGAAAGTACCGGCGGTAACAACCGGAACGACAGCAGGGTTAATGATTAGCGTGATTTAATATTCGTGGCGGGACCAGCAGCATGGCGCTTGCTGATTTCAACGCCTCGTCGCGACAAAGGATTTTAACTGGTCAATAAACGCTCTCAGCGAGGCCGACATATGGGGATTGTTAACGTAATAGAGATGAAGTCCTGAAAATACCGCAGACCACTCGCTCAGCACCTGCCTGAGTTCGCCGCGTTCAATCCAGGGTTGTGCGAACTGATCGCTGATATAGGCCAGCCCGGTTCCTTTTAACGCCGCGTCGAGCACAAAATCCGTTTCGTTGGCGGTGACAATGCTTTCAACATTCACGCTGTGCGCCCCTTCCGGCCCCTGAAATTCCCAACGTTGCAGCACCCCGGTATCGGCCCAGCGATAGGTCAGGCATTGATGCTGGCGCAATTCCTGCGGATGTTGTGGCTCGGGATGGCGTGAAAAGTAGTCCGGGGAACCGACCACAATCATCCGCATGTCGGGCGCCAGCCGCACGGCAATCATATCCTGCTGCACGAGTTGTCCCGATCTGATGCCGGCATCGAATCCCTCGCCGACAATGTCTGTGAGGCTGTCATCAATGACCACATCGAGAGAGACATGCGGATAGTTCTCCCTGAATAACGGCAGCAGGGGAGCAATCAACATGCGGGCAGCAATACGCGGCAGATTGATGCGAACCCGTCCACGCGGCTCGTCCTGACAGGCACCGACGTCCCTGACGGCCGAGGCGATCTCTGCCATAGCCGGCATCAGGCGATTGAGCAGGGCCTGTCCTGCTTCCGTCGGCGCCACGCTGCGGGTGGTCCGGTTGAGTAACCGGCTACCCAAACGCTCCTCGAGCGCGCGGATGGTATGACTCAGCGCGGAGGGCGACACACCCAGGCGCTGCGCCGCCCGTCTGAAACTGCGTTCCTCCGCGACACAAACAAATGCCCGGAGTTCGCTATATTCGCTGCCTTTCATTGTTGCTTCCCGGCTCAACTACCTGTGTCGATTATAGCGTATTGTTATTCATAATCAGAAGCCGGAGACTAACAACACCAACAAAATTAATGACCTGGAAGGGCTTAACGATGACAAAACACATGCGGCGCTGGGAAACAGACGCCATCGGGCGCGATAACCTCGAACTGAGAACGGTCGCAATGCCGGTTCCGGGCCCGCAGCAGGTGCTGGTGAAGGTTGAAGCCGTCGCCCTGAATCACCGGGACAAGATGGTAATTGAGAATGGCCGGGGCCTGCCGCTTGCGTTTCCTTTTACACCGGGGTCCGATCTGGCCGGCGTCGTTGTTGGCCAGGGGGAAGGTGTCAGCCGCTTCAGCATCGGTGACCGGGTTATTTCAACGTTTACGCCCGACTGGATCGACGGTGTGCGTCCCGGCGATGCGCGCACACCGGCCTATAAAACGCTGGGCGGCTATTATCCCGGCGTGCTGGCTGAATATGTGGTTATGCCGGAAGCGTGGCTGGTTACCGCCCCCACGACGCTTAACCCGATTCAGGCTGCCACATTGCCCTGTGCCGGTCTCACCGCCTGGTTTGCGCTGGTCGAACGTGCCGGCGTGCAGGCTGGCGATATTGTACTGATTCCCAGTACCGGCGGGGTTGCCCTGTTTGGTTTGCAGATTGCCAAAGCGCATGGCGCGCAGGTGATCGTCTCCGGCAGAGCCAGCAACGCCGACCGGACGAAAGCGCTGGGTGCCGACCATTATGTGGATCGCCACCGGGAAGACTGGATGGAAGAAATTTACCGCATCACCGCCAATCACGGCGCCGATCATATCCTTGAAGTCATCGGTGGCGATCATCTGGGGAAATCCGTGCAGCTGGCGGCGGTCGGTGGGCACATCTGTCAGATCGGTGCGCTTGAGGGCTTTGACTTTAGCTCACCGGCGATGCCGCTGATGATGAAAGACGTGACCCTTCATGGTATCGGCACCGGTAGCCGTCGCGCACTCACACGCCTGATTCGTGCCGTTGATCGGACCGGCATAAAGCCGGTGATCGACTCAGTGTACGCGTTTTCTGACCTGCCATCAGCGCTGGACCATCTGGACCGGGGGCCTTTCGGCAAGGTAGTCATCACGCTGAGCAGCGAGTGAGACGCGCGCTGATCGCTGGCGATTTATGCAAAATACAACTGTCGTCCAGCGGCCATCGCCACGCCTGACATCATTACCGCCTTTAATCCTGAAAATCCCGTCGCTGATTATGTGCTTAACTTAGCGTTGACACGGCAACAGGGTGAAACATGACGTTTAAAAGGAAAAATGAAGCGGCAATCATTTCAGGTTCCTCGCTGCTGCGCAGTATTTTGCTGTCCGGCGGATTGCTGATATGCGCGATCATTGCGCTCACCCTGTGGACGCTGCGGGAAGACTGGCACGGCGCGGTGCGCCAGACGGAAGAGATGGCGGTCAATCTTTCCCTGTCACAGTCACGTCAGGCGGAAGATACCGTGCTCCAGACCGAACTGGCCCTGCGTGAAGTGCAGCGCGACCTGCAGGCGCAGCCGCTGGAAAAACTCAACGCCGCCAATCTGAGCCAGATTATGCGCGATCTGCAAAGCCGTCTGCCGCAGCTGCATGGGCTGTTTTACTATGATGAGCAGGGCCGCTGGATCGCCACCTCCACGCGCAGCGTGCCGGTGGGCACCAACAACTCTGACCGTGAATATTTCCGCTATCATCGCAACAACAGCCGTGACAGTTTGCACATTGGCCCGGTGATTCGCAGCCGCAGCACTGGCGATCTGGTTATTCCGGTTTCCCTGCGCGTCAGCGATGCCGCGCGTGATTTCAAAGGCATCCTGTTAGCCACCATTAAGGTGGATTATTTCCGCCGTTTTTACAGTTACTACGAACTGGGGCCGCGCGACGTGCTGGTACTGATGCTGGCAGACAGCACGGTGCTTTATGCCCGTCCGATGCCCGACAGCTATATCGGCAAAAGTCTCTCCGCCAGCCATCTGTTCCAGCAGATGCTGGTGAAAGCCGATCGCGGCAGCGGCGAGTGGAACGCGGCGCTGGATGGCCAGGTGCGCATCTTCGGCTTCGCCAGCTCAGAACGCTATCCGCTGGTCGTCGCGGCGGGTTATGACAAGCGCAATCTGTATCTGCGCTGGGTGAAAGGAAGACTGCAGGATATTTCCCTGAACGTGGCGCTGCTGGTCGCGATTATCCTGCTGGGACTGTTTGTCATTCGTCAGGCTCGGCATAGCCAGCATTATCAGGAAGCGCTGCTCAAACTAAAAAACGACCTCGCCGATGCCAATCACCATCTGGATCAGCTGGCGTTTTTTGATGGGCTGACCGGTCTGGCTAACCGCAGACAGTTTGACCGCTTTTTGCAGAATGCTTTGCATCATCTGCGGGAAAAATCAGCACCGGTGTCGCTGATTCTGATGGATATTGACTACTTCAAACACTACAACGATCGCTACGGGCACGTGGCAGGCGATCACTGTTTACGCCAGGTGGCCGACGCGCTTAAACGCCTCAAGCTGCGGCAGAGCGACATGGTCGCGCGCTATGGCGGCGAGGAGTTTGCCATCATCCTCGCCGGTGCCGATCAGAATGCGGCGCTGAATATTGCGCGTCAGGCAGTACAGGCGATTGCTGACCTGCATCTGCCTCACGCCTCTTCCGCACTGCCCGACGCGCAGGTGACGCTCAGCGCGGGCTGTGCGACCACCTGGCATGACGATCAGGCCGGCAACCTGATCGAGCATGCTGATGCGGCGTTGTACCAGGCCAAGCATAGCGGACGCAATCAGGCGCAGGCCTGGCGGGCAGTGAGTGATTAACGGTTAAAACCAGGAATGAAGCGTGAAACATCGACTTCCATAAACTGCGAGCGCTGGAAGTTGTGTTTCAGGTCATACGGCACCGTACAGTCAAAAATGGTTTTACAGGTAATGCCATGGGCGCGAATCGAGTTGCTGAAGGCCGGATCCTGTGACGGATCGAGCGGGTGACAGCGCACGCCGGGAATAAAGATGGTATCCGCGTCGCCCTGATAACGCGTGGTCATCGCCCAAATCACGTCATTTAAATCGAACACATCAACATCCTCATCGACCAGGAACACGTGCTTCAGCTCTGAAAAGGCCGAGAAAGCCAGCAGGGCAGCCTGACGCTGTCGTCCCTCATCCTGCGGGCCGCGCTTATTGATTTGCAGCACCGCAACATATTTCCCGGTGCCTGGCGAAGGGCAATGTACATTCTTCACCAGACCCGGTAACGCACGCTCAACCATATCGAGAATGCTGGCTTCGGTCGGGATTCCGGCCAGATTGGTGTGCTCGTCGCTCGGTCCGATGCAGGTTTGCAGGATGGGATTTTTGCGGTGCGTCACGGCTTTGACTTTAATCACCGGCACTGCCGCCTGCGCTTCACCTGTATAACCCGGGAATTCCGGCATCGCTTTACCGCTATGGGTATGCTGATCTTCCTGTACGCGATAATCCGGCACCAGTTCACCCTCAATCACGATCTCTGCATGGGCAATGGCGCGGGCATCAACGGCGACCCCCTTAACCAGCTCAACCGCCCGACCGCGCAGACCCCCGGCTATCGCCAGCTCATCAAAACCGAGCGGTGTAGTCGGCGGCTCGAAGCAGGCGCCAATTTCGATGGCCGGATCGACGCCAATACTGATGGTAATCGGCAACGCTTTGCCCGCCTGCTCAGCCTTAATGCGGAACTGATCAAGATGGCGGCCCGGCACAAAGTACATCGAGATCTCATCTTTGCCCTGCACGCACAAGCGGTGAATAGTGACGTCGTGTTCGCCGGTTTCCGGATCGGCGGCATAACACATCCCCATGGTGAAATAGGGGCCGGCATCTTCAGGCGTGTTGGTTGGCGCGGGCAGCAGACGGCGGATATCAAAACCGTCGTCCGTGGCGAGGTGCACCACTTCCTGACAAACCGCCTGCTGCTGGCTTATTTCCACCGGTGCAATGGCGTTGTGTACCGATGAACGCAGCAAATGCGCCAGCTTTTCTTTCGGTACTCCTAACAGGCGCGCCACGCGCTGCCGTGAGGCCAGCAAACCAATCAGTACGCGAAAGTTGTCGTAACCTTTGATGTGATTAAACACCATCGCCGGTCCGGTCTGCGTGGGACGCATCACGGTACCGCCCGCGCCAACGTAACGATAGACACCGGACAGTTCCGCTTCGGGATTCACCGGTTCATCAGTCTCAATATACTCACCATCAAATTGTTTCAGCAGTTCGATGGCAGAGCGCAGATCGTAAACCTCACTGCTGTGCGAAGAGGGAGATGTGTTTGACATAGGCTGTTCCTTAGTTTGAGAGTGTCTGGTCATCACTGGCGGGATGCAAACCCTGCCAGCGCGTGGCGCCAGCAGTGTCGATGCCAAGCTGATCCAGCACGCGACCCACGATATGATTTTCCACATCGGCAATCGTGGCCGGATGGTTGTACCAGGCCGGCACAGGGGGAATCAGGCTGACGCCCATGCGTGACAGCGCCAGCATGTTTTCCAGATGAATGGTGTTGAGCGGGGTTTCTCGCGGTACCAGAATCAGTTTGCGCTGCTCTTTCAGGACGACATCCGCCGCGCGGCCAATCAGCCCTTCCGCATACCCGCTGCGGATACCGGCCAGCGTTTTCATGCTGCAGGGAATAATCACCATCCCGTCGGTGACAAATGAGCCCGAAGAGATAGTCGCGGCCTGGTCACCGGCGGGATGAAACACATCGGCCAGCTGTTTGATTTCATTGAGAGAACAGTTGGTTTCATGTTCCAGCGTCACTTTTCCCCAGCGTGACAAAATGAGATGCGTTTCGATGTGCGGAATGTCCGCCAGCTGCCGTAGTAATCGCAGCGCGAGTGGGGCACCGGTGGCGCCGGTTACGCCGACAATGATGCGCATAAGGCCTCCTGTGAAAGGCAAAAATTTTCCGGCGCGCTCCTGCCGTCGCCGTCCTGCTGCCAAAGATAATGCGCTCGCTAATCAGGGGCTAATTGGTATTATGCTTTTATTAATAACGAATCCTTATCAGGTGTGGCATGGATTACCGTAAGCTGCGTTCTTTTCTGGCACTCGCCGATACGCTGCATTTCGCACGGGCGGCGGCGGCGGTTAACCTCACGCAACCGGCGTTGTCTCAGCATATTCAGGCGCTGGAGCAGCAGTGGGGCGTGAAGTTATTTGCGCGCGACAAGCGTAAGGTGAGTCTGACGCGCGAAGGCGCATTGCTGCTCGGGGAAGTCCAGCAGACGGTGCAGCGTGTGGAGCATCTGCAGGACACGATTAAGCAGGTGGCCGCCGGACGACGCGGCATGTTACGCATTGGCTATGTGGGCACGTCCATGCTGGAGCCGGCGCTGGTCAAAATTATCCGCGCCTTCAGACGTGATTTTCCCCAGATCGCGCTGCAACCCGAGGAGTACAGCGTCAACCAACAGCTAAGCCTGCTGGAGAGCGGCGATTTGGATATCGGCATCCTGCGCGGGCCGCTGCCGGAACGTCGTCAGATTAGCCGGCAAATTCTGCATCAAACCTCGCTGTGTGCGGTGCTGGCCGACGACCATCCGCTGGCGCAGCAGGCCTGCGTCTCGCTGGCTGATTTGGTAGCGGAGCCGCTGATTTTGCAGGAAGATCCGGAAGGCATCGGGCTGGGTGGCGCGGTGCTTAATCTCTATGCCGCCGCCAGGCAGATTCCCGCCAGCGTGCTCCGCGCGCGCGATGTGGCCACCGCCGTTGACCTCGCTGCGCTGGGGCTGGGCGTGACCTTCATCCCCCACGCCCCGGAGAGATTTTTGCGGCAGGATGTGGCACTACTGTCGCTGGCACAGCAGGATGTCACGACGGCACTCTACCTGTGCTGGAAAACCGGCGCGGCCAACCCGGAGATCCGGCGCTTTGCCGGGTACGCGCAGTCGCACTATGGTGAGGAACCCGCTGCGTAATCAGCCGGGCATTCCAGCCTCAGCGGCGTTATGGGGATCTGGCTGGCGAATTGCTATGCCATATCGGCTAAATTGTGATTCACTGACGTAATCTATTGTCAGATTATGCGTGAGAAGCGCAGTCATGAAGCCAACACTGAATCAGCTAATGAGTTTTTGTACCGTGGCAGAAGTGGGGAATATAGGCCGGGCAGCAGAAAAGCTGAATATTTCGCAGCCACCGCTAAGCAGACAAATAGCCCAGCTCGAACGCGATGTGGGTGCGAAACTGTTTACCCGTAATGCCAAAGGCATGAAACTTACCTTTGCCGGCGAGCAATTCCTGAAAGATGCTTACGCTGTATTAAGAATGATGCAGCAGGCGTGTAGTAATGTGCAGGCTGTTTCAGAAGGGCAAATGGGATTAATTAAGCTGGGCGCAACCATGTACGCATCGTACAGTGTGGTGCCGCAACTGGTCATGAAACATAGAATGAATTACCCCAGTATTGATCTGCAATTTCAGGAAATGATCCCGACCGGGTTAAACGCTGCGCTGGAGGATGGGCGGCTGGACGTTGCGATTAGCTTTTCGGAAGTCACCAGCTCCGCGATTAACTCGCTGGTGTTATTGCGTGAACCGTTAATTGTCGCGCTTCCTGCGGATCATCCCCAGGCCAATGTTGAAAATTTCACCCTTGAAACGCTGGCCAATGACCCGTTTATCATTGTGCCTCGCCCTATGTCGCCGCTGCTTTATGACAGAATTTTTAATCAATGCCTTAAAGCCGGTTTTAGTCCACATATTGGCGTTGAGGTTTCCGTCCAGCAAACCATCGTTAATTTCGTCGCTCATGGATTAGGGGTGGCCATCATTCCGGCAAGTATGGCGACGGCGCAGATAAGAGGCATTAATTATCGGAAAATTGCGGACGCAAATACCATCGAAAATATCCTGATGTGGTCTTCTAATAATAAAAATCCAGCGCTGGAACACTTTGTTAACCAATGCCGTGCCCTCGCAGAGGAGTTAAGCACGGCATCGGATACCCGCATCAGTTCTTAGCAATCACGATTTCGATCAGGCTGGGTTTACCGCTGGCGATAGCCTCTTCGACAGCCGCAGCGATCTGTGAAGCCACCTCAATCTTACGCGTTTTCAGCCCCAGCGCGGTGCCAAGTGCCTGATAATCAATCACAGGATCTACCAAATCCATGGCGATAAAACGATTGGTTTGCGCCGAGGTATAATCATCTTTAGACCGCATAAAGTTCTTAAGAACATTATATTCAGTATTGTTCATCACAATAAAGGTTACCGGCAATTGCTCATGGGCGGCGGTCCACAGCGACTGAGGCGAATACATTGCCGCACCATCCCCAACAAAACAGACAACAGGGGCTTTGCCCAGTCCGAGGGAATATCCCACTGCAGCTGGCATGCCCCAGCCCAGACCGCCACCGCGCATAAAAGCATATTGATCTGATCTGTTACTCGACAGCGATCTACGCAGCGATTGAGAGGTCGCAATGGCCTCGTCAACAATTGTAATATCCGGACCAATAGCGCGCGCAGCCTCAAATGCGGCAATCAATGGCGTGATCTTCGTGGCGGACTGCTGCTCTTGTACCGACTGTAATAAGTTCTCTTTAGTTTGTTCGAACTGTGCTGCCGCAGCCGCGAAACGACGCTGATAATCCGGGCGATTATGCGCGGTAGCCTCTTTCAGCTCAGGTAGCAGCACCGCCAGCGATAATTTAATATCGCCGAGAGTTGAGAGCTCGCTACGATAAGTTCGTCCCAAATCGCCGGCATCGGCTGAGAGCTGGAACACTTTACAATGCTCCGGCACGGCACGCCCCTCGGTGTAGAGGATGGTGATGAGCGATTTACCGCCGAGCGCAAAGATTGCATCGTATTGATCAAGCGCTTTGGCAATGTCCGTCGCCTGAGTAGAGAGATTGCCTCGCCACAGAGGATGCGCGGTGGGATACGGAATCCGATTCGGCCAGGTTGAGCCATAAACGTCAGCGGCCAGCAACTCAGCCAGTGCCACAACTTCCGCAGCCGCGCCGCTTTGATGAATCTCATCGCCGGCAATAATCGCGACCTTGCCGGGGGTGAAGGCGGCTAATTTTTTGGCTAACAGCGGCAGTGAACCTGCGACCGCTTTACGATCAACGTTAGACGGCGCGCCGATGTCGACGGAGCTCATGGCTTCCATCACATCCATCGGTAAAGAGAGAAAAACCGGGCCTTTAGGCGCAGCGTCCGCATCATGGAAAGCACGGCGAACCAGGATTGGCAGCTGGTCAACGCTGGTGACTTCCTTCGACCATTTGGAAAAAATCTTACCCATACTCACTAAATCCCCCAGCAGCAGGGGATCGGTGATGCTGTGGCGTAAATCCTGCTGGCCAGCAGTCACTACTAATGGCGTTTGCGAGCAAACCGCATTGTGCAGATTCCCCATGCCGTGTCCCAGACCGCCGGCCGTGTGCAGATTGAGAAAACCGGGCTTACCGGCGGCCTGCGCGTAACCATCGGCCATCGCAACCGCACTGGCTTCCTGCAAGGCAAGCACATAGTTGATGTTGGGATTTCTGAGCAGGGCGTCCATGAACGGTAATTCAGTCGTACCTGGGTTACCGAACACATACTCAACGCCTTCGCTCTCTAACACTTCCAGCAGGACATCACCACCGCGGCGTACCGGGGTGTCGTTTAATTTTGCAATGGGTTTATTCATCGTTGTTCACCTCTGACTATCGGTTAATAATCCGCCAGTTTCCGGGCTGAATTTATCTTAGAAGCAGGGTGAGCGTTGATTCCAATACTAAGATTGGCCTGTTTGATACCCTAAAAGGTATGGCTATGAAGCAAAGCCGCGTGATTAAAGGTGCCCATTCATCAAATCCACCATCGCCCCGGCATGCGCATCAACGTGGCGAATATAGCGCATCACCGTTTCCGGCTTCTTCCAGGTGCCTTCCTGCATGATCTGCGCGGTGCTGTACTTATTCCTGGCCATATCAATGGCGGCACCGACCCGGGTGCTATGTCCCGACCAGCCGCGATAGCGATTCTTATTGGGTTGCACGCCGGTGCCCGGTCCCGCTTCACGCCAGGCGCGGACGAAAATATCCTCCAGCGCGCGGGTCGAGAGCGGTTTATCGCAGACAATCTGCGCCTGATTAGCGCGGTGCACCGGGCCAAAAATGAACGCGTCGGGTTCAGCGATCAACCCGGATGCCACCAGCCATTCGGTCAGCCGTTGTGATGAGAGATCACCGAGTGCCTTAATCAGTCCCCCGGTCATCACAATGGTTTTGGTCCAGGCAACATCGAGAATGATACGGCCATCGGCCGAGCGCGAAATGTCACGCACCCGCAGGCGGCTCAGCTCACTGATGCGTAATAACGTGGCGTAAGCCACATGCAAAAATGCCAGATCGCGCTGCTGTTGCAGGCGGTCAGAGCCCGCCCAGCGCTGATCCAGCTTAAGTAAATCCCGAATGCGAAAGGGGATGGCCTGACCGGCACGTTCACCGGCTATCACTGCGCTACGATTGATTTTTTTCACGGCGCGGAACACCAGCGGCGAAACATTGGGCGGCACCAGTCCGGCGTTACGGTGTAACATGGAAATCAGTGCAGCATGAGTTGCGATTGTCGAAGAGGCGCGTCCCGATGCCTGAAGCCACAGCAGGTAATCACGCAGATCGGCAGGATCCATCGGTAAAAATTGCCGGCCATGTTCAGTCGCCCAGCGGCTGCCGATCCGCATAACGCTCAGCAACTGTCGCCACGTGTTATCAGAAAACGCCTCTTTATCACTGACAAATTCTCTCAGGCGTTCAGCAATATCCTCATCAGCACTGTGCATCAGGGCCGGCCTAGCAGTAATCCCGGGCAGGGTGTCCGTTTTACTCATTAATTTATGACGTCGCTACGTGAATTCTGTGCATGTAGCAGGGTCATCACCCGCCAGATTTAACGTAGCGGTGCCGGTTTTTTATGCACGGCGTGGCACTGACACACTGCATCATGTTAACCAAAGGTGATGATCCTGCGGATCCTGACTTCATATAATGCCAATTATATAAAGTCAGCTATTCTAACCGCTGAAAATCTGGATGGACAGCGCTAAAGGGGATGGAAAACTCGATGGTGAAGTTTTTTCAACTGACAAACGCGCCGTCAGCTGACAGGCTAAGGATGGACAATGTGATAGCGCAGATTAGCGCCTGATTTTGCAGGTTTTTTGCGCAAGCGCGACCTATTTTACTTCAGCGCGAGGCTGGTGCAGGCAACATGAAGTTAGCTCATCTTGCTTTGAAATTTAATCACTTTTCCTCACGCGGGGACTCTGGCATAACTAAGGTCATGTTAAATATTTTCGACAATATGACCACTGCTGAATTTGCAATCCTGTAAACGATTTGGAAAATCCTGCAAAGGAGAGACCCGCTTCAGGTTGCAAGCAGAAATCAGGATGCCCGCTCGCGATGAAAAATGATTTTACCTTTAGTATAAAAAGCACGCGCTTCGATGAGAATTACAATCCCTCCAAAGATACGCGCATTACCACCAATTTTGCCAACCTGGCGCGCGGCAGCAATCGTGAAGAGAATCTGCGCAACGCGCTGATCATGATGAACAACCGTTTCAATTCGCTGGCGAACTGGGACAACCCAAAAGGCGATCGCTATGCGGTTGAACTGGATATCATTTCTGTAGAGATGAATCTGGGTGCTGGCGGCGAGGGCAAAAGCTTTCCGGCGATTGAGATCCTGAAAACCAATATTGTTGATAAAAAAACCAGTGAGCGCATTGAAGGGATCACCGGCAACAACTTCTCTTCATACGTGCGTGATTATGATTTCAGCGTTCTGCTGTCCGAGCATAATAAAGGCCGTTCTGGTTTCAGTATTCCGGATGACTTCGGCGTGCTGCACGGCAATATTTTCCGCCATTTTGTCAACTCAGAGACGTATAAAGCCAAATTCCGCAAAGCGCCGGTCATTTGCCTCAGCGTCTCCAGTAAAAATATCTACCGTCGTACCGGTAACCAGCATCCGGTGCTGGGCATTGAGTATCAGCAAAATGAATCTTCATTGACCGATCTCTATTTTGCCAAAATGGGACTCAGGGCGCGCTATTTCATGCCGGCCAACAGCGTGGCGCCGTTCGCCTTCTACTTCGCCGGTGATTTGCTGAGTGATTACAGTAACCTGGAGCTGATCAGCACCATCAGTACCATGGAAACCTTCCAGAAAATTTACCGCCCGGAGATTTACAATGCGAACTCACCGGCGGGCATTGAATATCAGCCAGACCTGTATCACCAGGATCACTCGCTGACCAAAATTGTTTACGATCGCGAAGAGCGTACCCGCCTGGCGATTGAGCAGGGTAAATTTACCGAAGAGCAGTTTATTAAGCCTTACCACAGCATTCTGAAACAGTGGTCTGATCATTTCGCTCTTTGATTAACGAATAAATAAGGTTATTGATTAATGAAAACATTATTACCGACGTCAACCGCTGGCAGCTTACCAAAACCTTCCTGGCTGGCGCAGCCAGAGACATTATGGTCGCCGTGGAAATTGCAGGGCGATGAGCTGATTCAGGGCAAGCAGGACGCACTGCGTTTATGTCTGGACGACCAGCAGCAGGCCGGTATTGATATCGTCAGCGACGGTGAGCAAACGCGCCAGCACTTCGTCACCACCTTTATCGAACACCTTAACGGCGTTGACTTTGAAAATCGCAAAACGGTGCGCATCCGTAATCGCTATGATGCCAGCGTACCCGGCGTGGTGGGCGAAGTGAGCCGGCAGAAACCGGTCTTTGTCGATGATGCTAAATACCTGCGTCAGCTGACGCAGCGTCCAATCAAATGGGCGTTGCCTGGCCCGATGACCATGATCGACACGCTGTATGACGATCACTATAAAAGCCGTGAGAAGCTGGCCTGGGAATTCGCTAAAATTCTCAACCAGGAAGCGCGCGAATTAGAAGCCGCTGGCGTTGATATTATTCAGTTCGACGAGCCCGCGTTTAACGTCTTTTTCGACGAGGTGAATGACTGGGGCATTGCCGCTCTGGAAAGAGCCATTGAAGGCCTTAAATGTGAAACCGCAGTGCACATTTGCTACGGCTACGGCATCAAAGCCAACACCGACTGGAAAAAAACGCTGGGCACTGAATGGCGTCAGTATGAAGAGAT
Source organism: Pantoea sp. GM_Pan_4 (assembly GCF_026541005.1). Classification (NCBI taxonomy): domain Bacteria; kingdom Pseudomonadati; phylum Pseudomonadota; class Gammaproteobacteria; order Enterobacterales; family Erwiniaceae; genus Pantoea; species Pantoea sp. GM_Pan_4. The sequence continues at coordinate 86,832 of NZ_JALNUZ010000012.1, read as the reverse complement.
CTTCCCGAAACTGCAGAGTTCCGGCATTGATATTGTATCGCTTGAGTGTCAGAACTCACGCGTGCCGATGGATTTGATTGAACTGATTCGTGGTAAAAAAGTCATGGTTGGCGCGATTGATGTCGCCACCAACACCATCGAAACACCGGAAGAAGTGGCTGCCACGCTGCGTAAAGCGCTGCAGTTTGTTGATGCCGATAAACTTTATCCAAGCACCAACTGTGGCATGACGCCACTGTCACGTCATGTGGCTTACGGCAAGCTGCAGGCATTAAGTGCCGGCGCAGAGATTGTGCGCAAAGAACTGCAGGGCTAATGCGTAACGCTTTATTTGTCACTAACTCAGTCCGCAGGGTTTAAATACCCTGCGGACTGAGCGTTTGTGATCAACATCCTTGCCGTGCCGCCTGTCTGGCCTCGCTAAATTATCCTTTATAAATACACGCTCCGACCATTACAAATTCCCCATTTTTATCTGATTCCTGCTCTGCATCTACTCCGGCGGGCAGCCTGAATATCATCGTCTATACTCAGCAACGCGAAGTGATATATGCCGCTGCTTTTCACGCTGCGCTGGCGTTAATTTGATTAGCCCGCGCGAACAACAGCCGCATTGACTCATCAGTACACGCTGTTTTCCGTGCTTTCATCCTTAAGGGACTTCCTGGTATGTTGCAATCTCAATCCTCCCGTTTGGGCAGTTTACTGCTGCTGCTGGCGGCACTCATCGGCTTTGCCGTCGCGCTGTATGCCTGGCTCACGCCACTCACCGGTGTCACCGGCACCATTGGCGCGCTGGGCGTCGCTATTGCCAGCGTCGTGCTGGCGGTGCTGACCTTCCTGCTGCGCGCGGCAACCGGCCGTGCCGGGCGCATTTTCCTGATAGTCATTACGCTGCTGCTGTTATGCGCGATCGGTTTTGCTGCCGCGCTGCTGCATCAGGGGATCATTACGCTGGCAATGGTCATCGGGCTGATGGGTCTGATTATGCTGGCGCGCAACCCGGCGCATCGCGTTCGCCACGCCACCGCACAAGGAGCTAACCGTGCATAATGAAAAATACGTTCCGCTGCTCAAAGTCGGCATGACTGCCCTGGCGCTGCTGATGGCACCTGCCACGCTACGCGCCGAAGATAAAGCCGCTGAGGCGTCGATGGGTACGCAGGAGAAACTCAACGTGGATGCGGCCGATCAGCAGGCACCCGGCACCACGCACGCCACCGATGATGTCTCCAGCGGCAAGCGCGACGGCGAGAAAGTGGCCTCTGCCAGCCAGCCGGCCACGCCGCTGGTGCCCTCCACGGCGACGTGGGACAGTTTTCACGGCCAGCTCAACGCGCAGAAATACAGCCCGCTGAAACAAATCACCGCCGACAACGTCAGCAAGCTGAAAAAAATCTGGGAGTTTCACACCGGTGACGTTTCGGATGGCAAGGGCGACACGCCGGCGACCGTCTGGTCCGCCACGCCAATTTTTGCCAACGATACGCTGTACATCGGCACGCCATTTGATCGGCTGATTGCGCTGGATCCGGGCACCGGCAAGGAGAAGTGGCACTACGATACTAAATCGCCACGTCAGGCGCTGACCCAGCCGGTACTGAAAAATCGTGGCGTCTCTTACTGGCAGGCGAAAAATCCGCAGGCGGGTCAGGCCTGCCAGAAAATCGTTTATATGGGCACCGTTGACGGCAAGCTGTACGCACTGGATGCCGATTCCGGCAAGCCGTGCGAAAACTTTGCAGATAAAGGCGTGCTCAACGTCAACCAGTGGAATACGGTTAACGCTAAATTCCCGCTGTCCCTGCTCCAGCCGCCGACGGTGGTGGGTGATCACCTGATCGTTGGCTGGGCGGGCAAAGACTGGGCTTACGCAGAAGCGCCGCCGGGCACGGTGTTTTCAATCAACGCGCAGACCGGGGCACGTGAATGGACTTTTGACGCCATCCCGGCCAGCATTCGCCAGCGCACCGGTACGGCTAACGTCTGGACCCACATGTCGGCCGACGAAGCGCATGGCCTGGTTTATCTGCCGGTGTCATCACCTTCGCCAAACTACTGGGGCGGCAACCGCGTCGCTCCAATTCCGCTCGGCACCTCCACGACTGCGCTGGATGTAAATACCGGCAAAGTGGTGTGGTCGCGACAGTGGGTGCATCATGATGTGTGGGATTACGACATCAACTCAGCACCCACGCTGATGGACATTACCGTGAACGGGAAGCAGATTCCGGCGCTGATTCAGGCCACCAAGCAGGGTTTCCTGTTTGTGGTCAATCGCCTGACCGGTGAAGATGTCTGGCCGATTGAGGAGCGTCCGGTGCCGCAGGGCGATGGTTCAGTGCAGGGCGAGAAACTGTCGCCAACCCAGCCATTCCCGACCAAACCGGCACCGCTGCTGGATCAATCCAAAAAACCGGCGATCTGGAAGCTGGCCGATATTGTTGGCGCCGGTCAGTGCTCACGCCTGTGGGACAAGCTGAGCTATGACGGCATGTACACACCACCAACCACCCAAGGCGAAGGCGCACTGACCTATCCGGACAGCGCGGGCGGCGTGCAATGGGGCGGCGTGGCGTTCGATCCGCAAAAACAGATCGCCATCGTGAATACTTCGCACATCGTGCAATACGTGAAGCTTTACAGCCGCGCCGATTACGACAAGGCCGATAACGGCTCGGGTAACGAGAGTGGTTTCGCCCCGCAGGAAGGCGCGCCTTACGGCCTGCGCCTGATGGTGGCGAATAACTGGCTAGGCATGCCGTGCTGGCAGCCGCCGTTTGGCGAGATTGTTGCGCTCGATATGCACACCGGTGATGTGAAATGGCGTCGACCGGTCGGCGCGTCGCAGCAGTACGGCTTCTTCATGCCGGAAAGCTGGGGCTCGCCAACCATTGGCGGTCCGGCAGTCACCGCCGGCGGCGTGATCTTTATCGGTGCCTCAATGGATGCCAAAGTACGCGCCTATTCACTGGATAGCGGCGAAGAGCTGTGGTCCGATCAGGTTGAAGCGCCCGCAGTTGCCAACCCCTCGGTGTATGAATACAAAGGCCGGCAGTATGTTGCCTTTGTCGCCGGTGGTAACACCATCCTGAAGGATCAGGTGGGCGATCAGGTGGTGGTTTACGCACTGCCGGAATAACCCAGCGCAGTAAACCAACAAAGTGGGGCCACGGTGCCCCACTTTTTTATGCCTGCAATAAAAACGGCGGCCATTGGCCGCCAAAACCTCAACAGGTGGTTGCCGTTGAGGAAGCAGTGGTACTGATGAATCTTTACCCTTTTACACCGCCCGCCGTCAGTCCGCTCACCAGCCAGCGCTGCGCCAGTAAAAACACCAGCGTGATGGGAATGGCGGACAGCACGGCCGCCGCGGCGAAATCGCCCCACAGATAGTTCTGCGGATTAAGATACTGCTGCATCCCTACCGCGAGGGTATAGCTGTTGACGTCGCGCAGCAGCAGCGAGGCGACCGGTACTTCGGTGACCGCAGCGATAAACGCCAGGATAAACACCACCGCGAGGATTGGCACCGAAAGCGGCAGCAATACCAGACGAAACGCCTGCCACGGCGTGGCACCATCCAGCGCCGCCGCTTCCTCCAGCGAACTATCAATGGTTTCGAAATAGCCCTTAATGGTCCAGACGTGCAGCGCGATGCCGCCCAGATAGGCGAAGATCACGCCGCCGTGGGTATTGAGGCCGAGAAACGGCAGATATTGCCCCAGCCGGTCAAACAGCGCATAAAGCGCCACCAGCGACAGCACCGCCGGGAACATCTGAAAAATCAGCATGCCCTTTAGCAAACTGGCGCGACCGGCGAAGCGCATGCGGGCAAACGCATAGGCGCAGGTGGTCGAGAGTGCCACAATCCCCAGTGCACTAATGGCGGCGATCTTCACCGAATTCCACAGCCACAGCAGCACCGGGAAGGGCGGCGGCGTCACGCGACCATCGGCATGGGTGACGCTGAACCCGAGCGCCAGCCGCCAGTGTTCCCATGAAATCTGTTCCGGGATCAGACTGCCGGTGGCGAAATTGCCGCTGCGTAGCGAGATGGCAATCACCATCAGCAGCGGGAACAGAATTGCCGCGATAAACAGCAGCAGCAGCAGATGCGTCAGCAGCAGACGCAGCTTCTGCGATTTCGGTTGTACCATGGCCATAACGCCTCCTTAATCAAACTTCATGCGTAGCGCTTTCAGGTTAATCACCGCCAGCGCACCGACCAGCAGGAAGATCAGCGTGGCGATGGCTGCCGCCAGGCCGAAGTCCTGACCGCCGCCGCCTTCAAAGGCGATGCGCCAGGTGTAGTTGACCAGCAGATCGGTGTAGCCCGCCGGCGTAGTGGTGCCGAGTCGATCGGGGCCACCATTAGTCAGCAGCTGCACCAGCACGAAGTTGTTGAAGTTAAAAGCAAAGCTGGCGATCATCAGCGGCAGTAGCGGTTTCAGCAGCAGCGGCAGTGTAATCAAAAAGAAATTCTGCAGCGGCCCGGCGCCATCCATCGCGGACGCTTCATACAGATCGTCCGGGATCGCCTTGAGCAAGCCCATGCACAGGATCATCATGTAGGGATAACCCAGCCAGGTATTGACGATCACCAGCATGGCGCGCGCCAGCGTCGGATCGCTGAACCACGCTGGCTTGAAGCCAAACAGCGCATTGAGCATGACGTTGATTTCGCCAAAACTCTGGTTAAACAGCCCCTTAAAAATCAGTATCGAAATGAATGCCGGTACCGCGTAGGGAAGAATCAGCATCACGCGATAGATGGCCTTGCCCCGCAGCGCTTCCCACTGCACCAGACACGCCAGCACCATGCCCACCGCGACCGTCAGCAGCACGGTCAACAGCGAAAACAGCAGCGTCCAGCCAAATATCGCCAGGAACGGTTTCTGAATGCCTTCGTCGGTGAACACGCGGGCAAAGTTTTTCCAGCCTGCGCCAACGGTAAAGCCGGGGCTGAGCTGTTCGCTGGCCCAGCTGCCATCTGCATTGATCTGCTGATAGAACCCCGTGTCCCGGTTGGCCTGATAGCGGGCGCCGTTTTGCTGATTTCTCAGCTGTTCCGGTGCGTCCAGCACGTACAGCGGCCGCGTGCCGGAAAACTGGCGCAGCGAACTCATCACCAGCTCGCGACCGTCCGGCAGTCGGGCAGTTAACTGACTCAGCGCCTGACGGTTTTGGGTGATGGTTTTTAAGCTGGCGCGCGCGGTGGCGGGCAGCGCGGCTGGCGTGAGGCTGAGCTGCTGTTCACCACCCAGCGTAAACGGCGCAGACAGAAAGCTGTTTTCGCCTGTGCTGAGCGCCAGCTGCCAGCGATCGCCCTGCGAATAGAGCGCGAAGTTCATCGCGTCCCCGGCCTGATACTGGCGACTCAGCAGCACCTGCTGCGCGCGCGCCTCACTGAGCTGATTGGTGCTGCTGTAGTTGGTGAAGGCAATGGCGACGGTACAGGCCAGTGGAAACAGGACGAATAGCGCCATGCCGGCCAGTCCCGGATACACATAGCGCCAGGCATAGGCGCGCCGGTTGGTGTAAATCCACAGGCCTGCCGCGCTGACTACCAGCGTGACCAGCGCAAACAGGTATTCACCCTGAGCATACATTAGCACCAGAAGGTAGCCGACCAGCAGACAGCCGATCCCGACCAGCAGGCTGCGCAGCACCAGGCTGTGCCGTCTCTTTTGCGGTATTCCTGACATGATACGGTGTTCCTTAACAGCCAGTGGCGAGCCGACAGCCGTCGGCTCCGTAACAGCATTACTTATTGAGACGCGCCTGCGCATCCTTCAGCGCCGCATCGACGTTTTGACGACCACTCAGCGCATTCAGCGTCGCGGTGCGCATCGCATACCAGAAGGCCGCCATCTGCGGGATGTTAGGCATGATGTCGCCATTACGCGCATTGCTCATGGTGGCGGCGATGCGCGCGTCTTTCTCCAGCGTTTGCTGGAATGACTTCAGGGTGACCGCGCCCAGCGGCTTGTCCTTGTTAACCGCGTTGAGACCGGCGTCAGTCAGCAGGTAATTTTCCAGAAACTCTTTGGCCAGCTCTTTATTAGGACTGGCCGCGTTGATGCCCGCGCTCAGTACGCCGACAAAGGTTTTGGTCGGCTTGCCGTTCAGCGTCGGTAACAGCGTAACGCCGTAGTTGATGCCGCTTTTGTCGATATTGCTCCACGCCCACGGACCGTTGATGGTCATCGCGGTTTGTCCTTTATTGAAGGCCGCTTCGGCAATCGAATAGTCGGTATCGGCATTAAGGATTTTGGCTTTCACCTGATCGACGAGGAACTGCATGCCTGCTTTCGCGCCGGCGTTGTCGACGCCGGTATCTTTCACGTCATAGCCGCTATCGGTCTTTTTGAAAGCATAGGCGCCACCGGCGGCCAGCAGCGGCCAGGTGAAATAGGGTTCCTGCAGGTTAAACATGATGGCGCTCTTGCCTTTGGCGCGCAGCTGCTTATCCAGCGCCGCCATCTCTTCCCAGCTTTTCGGCGGGGTGGGCAGCAGATCTTTGTTGTAAATCAGCGATAGCGACTCCACAGACACCGGATAGCCAATCAGTTTGCCGTTGAAGCGCACCGCATCCCAGGTAAACGGAAACAGTTTTTGCTGGAAGTTTTGATCCGGTGTGACTTCGGCCAGCAGTCCTGACTGGGCATAGCCGCCAAAGCGATCGTGCGCCCAGAAGATGATGTCCGGCCCGTCACCCGTCGCGGCGACCTGCGGATATTTCTCTTCCATTTTGTCAGGATGTTCAACCGTCACGCTGATACCGGTGTCCTGCTCGAATTTTTTGCCTACCTCGGCGAGGCCGTTATAGCCCTTATCACCGTTGATCCAGATGACCAGTTTACCTTCTTCAATTTTGGCCACGGCCGAAGCCGAAAACAGTACGGCCGTAAGGGCGGAAAGGGCCAGAACGCGTGCGCCGGTTTTCATTGTCATAACTCCATCCTGTTAGCGGAAGCGGAAATCATCAGTGGCATCATTGTGCGGCGTTATGCCATTTCCTCATCCTCCTGCGCTCTACGCCCAACGGCACTAAGCCGTGATCGCGCTTGCAAAACAGCGCCTTAATACGCGCTGGCGCACACTATTGACGCGTCAGCTCTGCGTGACAGCTCACAAAATTGCCGTGAACGTCGCGCCGGCGCGGCTGGCGTACGTGTACTCCTCCTCCCGCCTCATCCCCCAGTAAAAACCCACACGGTGGAGGATGTTGCGCCGTCTGCCCCTGCCCATAGTGGTCGCCGGAGTCTGCCTGCGGTGCTGCAGGCAAGCATGAGCCTGCGAAGAGGAAAGCATCATGGCGAGCGTTGCGTTACACCATGTCACCAAGGCCTGGGGCGATACCGAGGTATCAAAAGACATCAATCTGGAGATCGGCGAAGGGGAATTTGTGGTGTTCGTCGGTCCATCCGGCTGCGGCAAATCAACGCTGTTACGCATGATCGCCGGCCTGGAAACCATCACTCGCGGCGATCTGCTGATTGGCGGTCAGCGTATGAACGATGTTCCGCCCGCTGAGCGCGGTATCGGCATGGTGTTTCAGTCTTACGCCCTTTATCCCCACCTTTCGGTGGCCGAAAACATGTCGTTTGGCCTGAAGCTGGCTGGCGTAAAGCGCGCTGAAATTCAGCAGCGCGTCAATCAGGTTGCGGAGGTGTTACAGCTGGCGCACCTGCTGGAACGGCGGCCCAAAGCCCTATCGGGCGGACAGCGGCAGCGCGTGGCCATCGGGCGCACGCTGGTGGCCGAACCGCGTGTGTTTCTGCTCGACGAGCCATTGTCCAATCTTGATGCCGCGCTGCGCGTACAGATGCGCATTGAAATCTCACGCCTGCACAAGCGCCTGAAGCGCACCATGATTTACGTTACGCACGATCAAATCGAAGCGATGACGCTGGCCGACAAGATCGTGGTGCTGGACGCCGGTCGCATCGCCCAGGTCGGTAAGCCGCTCGAACTCTATCACTATCCCGCTAACCGCTTCGTTGCCGGCTTTATCGGCTCGCCGCGCATGAATTTTCTGCCCGTCAAAGTGACCGCCACCGCCATCGATCAGGTGCAGGTGCGTTTGCCCAACGATCAGCTTGTATGGCTGCCGGTGGAGAGCGCCGGCGTCCAGATCGGCAGCAACATGTCGCTGGGTATTCGTCCGGAACATCTGCTCTCCAGCGACATCGCCGATGTCACGCTGGAGGGCGAAGTGCAGGTGGTTGAGCAGCTCGGCCACGAGACGCAAATCCATATCCAGATCCCCGCCATTCGTCAGAACCTGGTGTACCGCCAGGAGGACGTGGTGCTGGTAGAAGAGGGCGCCCTGATGGGTATTGGCCTGCCGCCGGAGCGTTGTCACCTGTTCCGCGAGGACGGGAGCGCCTGCCGCAGGCTGCATCAGGAACCCGGTGTTTAGCCCTGCAAAACAATAAAAGCAATGACCTCAGGAGATAGAAAATGTTAACTCTGCGCAAACTTCCCGTCGCGATTGCCATCGCAGCGGGTACGCTCTCCGCTCAAGCCATGGCGGTCGATTTTACGGGTTACGCCCGTTCGGGTATCGGCTGGACCGGCAGCGGCGGCGAGCAACAGTGCTTTCAGGCTACCGGCGCGCAAAGCAAATACCGTCTGGGCAACGAATGTGAAACCTATGCTGAACTGAAACTGGGCCAGGAAGTGTGGAAAGAGGGCGATAAAAGTTTCTATTTCGATACTAACGTCGCCTATTCCGTCTCCCAGCAGAATGACTGGGAAGCGACCTCACCGGCCTTCCGTGAAGCCAACGTGAAAGGAAAAAACCTGATCGATGCGCTGCCGGGTTCCACCATCTGGGCCGGTAAACGCTTTTATCAGCGTCACGATGTTCACATGATCGACTTCTACTACTGGGATATCTCCGGTCCGGGCGCCGGTCTGGAAGATGTCGATCTCGGGTTTGGTAAGCTCTCGTTCGCCGCGACGCGCTCTTCTGAAGCGGGCGGCTCTTACACCTTCTCCAGTGACCAGATCCGTGATTACGCCACCAGTACCGCCAATGACGTTTTTGATGTGCGTCTCGCCGGCATGGAAACTAACCCCAATGGCGTGCTGGAACTGGGTGTCGACTATGGCCGCGCCAACGCGCGTGACGGTTATCGCTTAGATGACGGCGCGTCGAAAGATGGCTGGATGTTCACCGCGGAACACACGCAGAGCATGCTGAAAGGCTACAACAAGTTTGTGCTGCAGTACGCCACTGATGCGCTGACCTCGCAGGGCAAAGGCCTGCCACAGGGCAGCAACATCAATAACAACGGCAAGATGTACCGCATCCTCGATCACGGTGCGATCTCGCTGGCCGATCGCTGGGATCTGATGTACGTGGCGATGTACCAGAACGTCGATCTGGATAACAACCGCGGAACCGAGTGGTACACCGTCGGCGTACGTCCTATGTACAAATGGACGCCGATCATGAGCACCCTGCTGGAAGTCGGCTATGACAACGTTAAGTCCCAGCAGGTCAGCGAACGCAACGGCCAGTACAAAATTACCCTGGCGCAGCAGTGGCAGGCTGGCGATAGCATCTGGTCACGTCCGGCGCTGCGCCTGTTCGCCACCTACGCCAAATGGGATGAGAAGTGGGGCTACAGCAAAGACGCCTCCGGCGATATCACGTCGCTGGCCGCGGCGGACAGCAGCGGCAACGGTCTGTTCACCAACAGCCGTGGCGACAATGATGAGTGGACCTTTGGCGCTCAGATGGAAATCTGGTGGTAAGGCGCTGCGCAGGTTAAGCAAACATCCGCCGTGCGTCAGACGCACGGCGTTTTCGGACAGCGGCGGCCATTGCCTGGTCCACGCCTGTCTGACAGCTTGTTGGGATATCACAATGCAAAAACATCTTATCGCCTTCTGCCTGAGCAGCGCGCTGCTGACCGGCGTCATTATGCCAGTCCAGGCCGACATCAATCTGGTACCGCAGGATCTTTCCGCGGCGCCGTCCATTCCCACCGCGCGGCTGCAGCAGCTCAGCTGGCAGCCGGTAGATGCTTCGCGTGCACAAACCACCACGCTGACACAAAGCGCAACGCCGCTGGATGTACGTGGCGTGACAGGAGCCATCGCGGCTTACAGCCTGCCTGCCAACCAGGGCGAGCTGACGGTTACGCTAAGCAGCGAGGTGGTACACAATCAGGTCTTTGCCCCTAATGTGCTGGTACTGGACGAAAACCTGCAGCCGGCCGCGTGGTTTCCGAGCCGCTTCTTTAGCTATCAGCAGCCCGGCGTGATGAGCGCCGATCGGCTGGAAGGGGTGATGAAGCTGACGCCGGTGCCGGGCCAGCAGAAGATCTATTTGCTGGTGTTCACCACCGACCAGGATTTAACCCAGACCACCACGCTGCTGGATCCGGCCAAAGCTTATGCCAAAGGCACTGGCCATGCGGTACCGGATATTCCCGATCCGGTGGCGCGTCACAGTCGCGACGGCAAAATCAAACTGAAAGTGGCAACCAGTTCCGGCTCCTCGATTCTGGTCGGCCCGCTGTTTGGCTCAGCCGCGCCTGCCGCTGTCACCGTTGGCAGCACCCGGCCGGCCATGGCCGCCACAGCGGCGCACGCGCCAGCGCCTGAACCGGCACCGCTGGTGAATGAGACGGAAAGCTATTTCAATCAGAGCATTCGTCAGGCGGTGCAACAGGGCAATATCGATAAAGCGCTGAAGCTGCTGGATGAAGCGGAGCGTCTGGGATCAACATCGGCGCGGCAAACCTTTATCAGCAGTGTTAAAGGCAAGGGGTGAAGCTACCCCGACAGTGCTGAGTTGCCCCACCTGGTGCGCTTCGGCGCACCTTTTTTATGGCACTCCGACCTGCACGGAGCAGGCCGGTTTCGTGCTACTTACGCTGACGCTGACGTGATTGTACCGCCGTCAGCAATACATCGATTCTGTCATCCTCCGCCATCGCTTCCAGCGTTACGCTGAGCTTACGTCGCCAGTTGGGATACTGATCGACGGTGCCCGGCACGTTGACCGGCAGTGCCATATCCAGCCACTCTTCCGGCTGCAAACCGAGCAGCGCACACTGGCTGCGGGCCAGATAGCGATGGATCGCCTGACTAAGCTGATGACTCATGCGGACGCTGGCCCGCCGGAAGCGGCGGCGCGGCGGCAGATCACCGCTGCGCAACAGCGTACGCAGCAACGCCTGTTTAGCCAGGCGCCGATCGCGATACAGGCCAGCGAGAATCGCCCGATCGGGGTAAAGCCCCAGCGCACTGCCCAGCCGCAAATCGTCACTTTGCCACCAGCCGCGCAGCGTCGGCATATCATGGGTGGTGGTAACGGCCATCGCCTGACGCGGCCACGTCGCTGGCGCGCGGAAGTGGCGCTGCGATTCCTGCTCAAAGTAGAGCACTTTGTAGGAGTACACACCGGCGTCGCGCAGTTTATCAATGATGGCTTCCGGCACGGTGCCCAGATCCTCGCCAATCACCATGCAACGATGGCGCTGGCTCTCCAGTGCCAGAATCGCCAGCAAATCATCCACCGGATAGTGCACATAGGCACCGTGCGCCGCGCTTTCGTCCTTCGGTATCCACCATAAACGCAGCAGCGCCATCACATGGTCAATGCGCAGTGCGCCGCAGTCGCGCATGCTGGCGCGCAGCAGGGCGATCCATGGTTCATAGCCGCGCGCGGCCATCACCTGCGGGTCCATCGGCGGCAGTCCCCAGTTCTGACCGAGTGGACCGAGGATATCCGGCGGTGCGCCAACGCTGGCGTCCAGGCAGTAAAGCTGCCGATCGCGCCAGGTTTCCGCGCCATCCGCCGACACGCCCACCGCCAGGTCGCGATACAGCCCGATCGCCATCTGCTGCTGCTGACACAGCTGCCAGCAGGCGGCAAATTGCTCTGCCGCCAGCCACTGCAGCCACATGTAGAAACGCACCTCGTCGCTGTGCTCAATGCGAAACGCCAGCACTGCCGCACTGTTGGCCTGCTGCCATTCGGCCGGCCAGTGTTGCCAGCCATAACCCGTGCCATCCTGGGCGCTGCGCGCCGCGTGCAGCGCATCAAACAGCCCCTGATGCAGCAGGCTGTCGCCCCCGGCACGCACAAACTCCGCAAACGCCTGCGCCTGTGCATCATCTGCCGTGCGCCGGCGAAACTGCTGCCAGGCAAGCCGCAGTCCCTGCAACTTAAGCCGGGTGACGGCAGTGTAATCCACCCACGCGGCGTCACGCGCTGCCCGAATCGCCTGCTGCGTCTCCTCAGCTTGCCACCAGGCCTGCGCCGCGTCGCTGAGGCCAAAATCGGCCACGGCGCTCACGTCGATATAGAGGATGTTGAGCCAGCGCCGGGAAGAGGGACTGTAAGGGCTGGCGCTTTCCGGTGCGGCAGGAAACAGCGCGTGCAGCGGATTGAGCCCGACAAACGCGCCGCCGCGCCGCGCGGTTTCAGCGATCATCTGCCGCAGATCGCCGAAATCCCCGATGCCCCAGTTAGCCGCAGAGCGCAGCGTATACAGCTGAATACAGCTGCCCCACAGCGATTCGCCCGCCAGCAGTTCCGCAGGTTCGTAGCAGCGGCGGGGTGCCACTACAATCCGGCAACAGTGACACTGTAACTCCTGGGTCAATGTCAGCTGGTGATAACCGGCGGGCAACGCGGGCAACACCAATGCTTCACCCGGCTGGCAGCGCCCGGACCAGCTTTCGCCGCTTTCGCTCGTCAGCTGCCAGTCTGCGTCGGCGCTGAGCACCGGTGTCAGACTCAGTGGCTGTCCGACATAAAAAATCACCACCGGCGGCAGCGGTGCGGAGCCGTTCACAGGCGCCTGCATCAGCGCAGCGAGACGCTGATGAGTAAGAGCAGAAATCTGCCGCGGTTTTCCGTGCGCATCAATATATTCCGCAGCAATAAGCGCGTCAGCACGGCGATCAAGAGCATCTTTGGGTTTCATGGCGTTCCTTAGCGGCTGGCCTGCCAGATACGTTGCTGATAGTCACGAATGGCGCGATCGGCACTGAACATGCCGCAACGCGCGGTATTGAGGATTGCGGCGCGCGTCCAGGCCTCAGGATCGGCCCACAGCGCTTCAACCTGCTGCTGCGCGTTGAGATAGTGGCGAAAATCAGCCAGTACCAGATAAGGATCGCCGCCTTGCGCGCCCAGGCTGTTGACCAGATCGCTAAACGCCGTGCGGTCGCCGTTACTGAAGGTGCCATCTTCCAGCGCGGTCAGCGCGCGATCCAGCTGCGCGTCCTTACTGCGCCAGTTCAATGGCGAGTAACCGGCCTGTTTCAGCGCGCTGACCTGCTCTACGGTATGGCCAAAGATAAAGATATTCTCTTCACCCACCTGCTGCGCGATTTCAACGTTGGCCCCATCCAGCGTACCGATGGTAAGTGCGCCGTTCAGCGCCAGCTTCATATTGCCGGTACCGGATGCTTCTTTGCCCGCAGTCGAGATCTGTTCCGAGAGATCGGCGGCCGGGATCAGGCGCTCGGCAACCGACACGTTGTAATCAGGGATAAAAACAATTTTCAGCCGGTCGCCGACGCGCGCATCGTGGTTGATGGTTTCCGCCACTTTATTGATGGCGAAGATGATGTTTTTTGCCAGCGCATAACCCGGCGCCGCTTTGGCACCAAACAGCATCACGCGCGGAGCCAGATTGGCCTGCGGATCGCTCACCAGCGTTTGCCACAGCGCAATCATGTGCAGCAGCATCAGGTGCTGTCGTTTGTATTCGTGCAGCCGCTTGATCTGGACGTCAAACAGCGCATCAGGCTGCACCGCAATGCCGGTTCGGGCGGCGATCCACTGCGTCAGCGCCTGCTTATTGCGCTGCTTAATGGCGCGATATTCGGCGCGGAAGGCGGCATCATCAGCGAACGGCGTCAGATCCTGCAGCGCATCGAGATCGTTAAGCCACGGACGCAGCAGCGTTTTGTTGATCAGCGCCGCCAGCGCCGGATTGCACTGGTTGATCCAGCGACGCGGCGTGATGCCGTTGGTGACATTGTGGAACTTCTCCGGCCACAGCGCGTGATACTCGGGGAACAGGTCCTGTACCACCAGCCGCGAGTGCAGCGCCGCCACGCCGTTCACTGCAAAGCTGCCGACCACGCACAGATTTGCCATGCGCAGTTGCTGATCGTGCACCAGCGCCAGTTTTGACCAGATCGCCTGATTACCCGGCCAGCGCGCCTCAACCTGCTGTTTTAGCTGCGCATTGAGCGTATTGATGATCATCAGATGGCGCGGCAGCAGGCTACGCACCAGGCGCAGGTTCCAGCACTCCAGCGCTTCCGGCATCAGCGTGTGGTTGGTATAGGCGAAGGTGCGCTGAGTAATGCGCCAGGCGTCCTGCCAGCTGAGCCGGTGCTCATCCAGCAGCAGGCGCAACAGCTCCGGGATGGCCAGCGTCGGATGCGTATCGTTCAGCTGGATCACTTCATAATCCGCTAACGTTTCGATGGCTCGCCCCGCGGCCTGATGACGGCGCAGAATATCCGCCAGCGTGCAGGCACACTGGAAATACTGCTGCATCAGACGCAGCTTTTTGCCGGCCTGATGGTTGTCATTCGGGTAGAGCACTTTGGTCAGTTTTTCCGCCTCAATGCCTTGCTGTTCTGCACGCAGAAAATCGCCGTTATTGAAACGCTGGAGATCAAACGGTCGGGCATGCTTTGCCTGCCACAGACGCAAGGGCTGCGTGATGCCGTTGCGGAAACCAACCACCGGCAGATCCCAGGCTTCACCCTGCACAACAAAAGCAGGCTGCCAGTGCGTCACGCCGTCAATGGTGGTCACGCTGCCGCCCAGTCCGACCTGCACGTCAAGCGCCGCGTTGTGGCGAAACCAGGGATAACGATCGCGCTGCCAGTCATCCGGCTGTTCGTGCTGCGCGCCCCCGACAAAATGCTGGCGAAACAGGCCGTACTGGTAGTTCAGGCCATAGCCGATAGCAGGCTGGCCGGTGGTCGCCATCGCATCGAGAAAACAGGCGGCCAGCCGTCCCAGACCGCCGTTGCCCAGTGCCGGATCGGTTTCACGCTCCAGCACGTCACTCAGCGTCACTCCAGCTGCGGCCAGCGTCGCTTTGACGCCGTCGTACCAGCCGAGATTCAGCAGATTGTTGCCGGTCAGCCTGCCCAGCAGAAACTCCATCGACAGATAATTAACGTGGCGCTGTCCGCCAGCGGCCGGCTGCGCCGGTATATCCGCCAGCAGTTCGGCCAGCGCGCCGCTCAGCGCGTGCCACCACTGGTCGGGGCTCATTTCCTGCGCATCCGGCAGGCCAAAACGTTGCCACTGGCGCACCAGCGCGGCAGAAAAACGGTCAGGGTCAAATGTGGGCAGTGCCATAGGGAAACTCCAGTCGAATAAATAGGGTTTCAGGCAGTGTGACGCTGCCGCCAGGCGGCTACCTCCTCCTGTAAAAAATTCCACGGGGAGGACAGGGAGGGTGGAGAGGCTGAGGTAAATCTGAAAGCGCGGCAGGAGTGTGATAACACTCGCTTTTGTAAAGCGTAACTAATCAGTTCGCTTGCATTCAGTAACCGAATCTCCGAACGTGTATGACTATTAATTACGAAGCGTAAAAAAATGATGCGCTGAACGTTAACGGAGAAGCGTGCGCCCATGTTGATACCCTCAAAACTGAGTCGTCCCGTTCGTCCTGAAAGCACGGTTACCCGCGATCGTCTGCTGCAAAAGCTCAGCGCAGCGGCGAATTACCGGCTGGTGCTGATTGCCAGCCCGGCGGGCTACGGCAAAACCACGCTGGTATCGCAGTGGGCGGCTGATAAAAGCGAGCTGGGCTGGTATTCATTAGACGAGGGCGACAATCAGCCGGAGCGCTTCGCCGATTACCTGATCGCCGCGCTGCAGCAGGCTACCCGCGGCGCATGCAGCCGCAGCGAGACGCTGGCGCAAAAGCGTCAGTACGTGAACCTCAATGCGCTGTTCGCCCAGCTGTTTAATGAGCTGGCCGCGTGGCAGCAGCCGCTGTGGCTGATCATCGATGATTATCATCACATCACCAATCCTGCCGTGCATGAAGCGATGCGCTTTTTCCTGCGCCATCAGCCGGATAACCTGACGCTGGTAGTGCTGTCCCGCAATCTGCCGCAGTTGGGTATTGCTAATCTGCGCGTGCGTGAACAACTGCTGGAGCTGGGCAGCCAGCAGCTGGCCTTCACCCATCAGGAGGCGAAACAGTTCTTCGACTGCCGCCTGAGTGCGCCGCTCGCGCCGGATGAGAGCAACCGTCTGTGTGATGATGTAGCAGGCTGGGCGACCGCGTTACAGCTGATCGCACTGTCCACCCGTCAGGGCGCGGCATCGGCGCAGGACTCCGCACGCCGGCTCTCCGGCATTAATGCCAGCCACCTTTCTGATTATCTGGTCGAGGAAGTGCTGGATAACGTCGATGCCGCCACGCGCCATTTTTTGCTGAAGAGCGCGTTATTGCAGTCGATGAATGATGCGCTGGTCGCCTGCGTGACCGGTGAAGACAACGGGCGCATGCGGCTGGAAGAAATTGAACGTCAGGGGCTGTTTATTCAGCGCATGGATGATTCAGGGCAGTGGTTCAGCTATCACCCGCTGTTCGGCAGCTTTTTGCGTCAGCGCTGCGAATGGGAGCTGGCCAGCGAGCTGCCGGCCATTCACCGCGCGGCTGCGCAAAGCTGGATGGCGCAGGGTTTTCCCGGCGAGGCGATTCATCATGCGCTGGCGTCCGGCGATACCGATATGCTGCGTGACGTGCTGCTGCAGCACGCGTGGACGCTGTTCAACCGCAGTGAACTGGCGCTACTGGAGCAGTCGCTGAATGCGCTGCCGTGGCGCACGCTGCTGACCAGCCCGAAACTGGTACTGCTGCAGGCCTGGCTGATGCAGAGCCAGCATCGCTTTTCCGAAGTTAACCGGCTGCTGGCACGCTTTGAGGAAGGCTGCGACTGCGAAATTGACGCCGCGCTGCAGGGTGAATTCAATGCGGTGCGCGCGCAGGTAGCCATCAATCACGGCAACGCCGACGAAGCAGAGCGGCTGGCACGGCTGGCGCTGGAAACGCTGCCGGAAACGCGTCGCTACAGCCGCATTGTGGCCACTTCAGTGCACGGCGAAGTGATGCATTGCAAAGGCGATCTGACCAACTCGCTGGCGCTGATGCGGCAAACCGAACAGATGGCGCGCCGCGATGAAGCCTGGCACTACGCGCTGTGGAGTTTGATTCAGCAGAGCGAAATCCTGTTCGCGCAGGGCTTTTTACAGTCAGCGTGGGAGATTCAGGAAAAAGCGTTTGTGCTGGTGAGTGAACAGCATCTGGCGAACATCCCGCTGCACGAGTTTTTACTGCGCATCCGTGCGCAGCTGATGTGGGCGTGGGGCCGGCTGGATGAGGCCGAACACGCCGCGCGCGCGGGCATCAAAGTCCTGAAAGGCTATCCGCCCCAGCAGCAAATCCAGTGCCTTGGGCTATTGATTCAGTGCTCGCTGGCACGCGGCAATCTGGATAATGCGCGCAGCTATCTTAGCCGGCTGGAAAACCTGATGAATAACGGCGTGCTGCACAGCGACTGGATTGCCAACGCCGACAAAGTGCGGCTGATCTACTGGCAGATGACGGGCGATGCGCAGAGTGCCAGCCACTGGATGCGCCATACCGATAAACCCGCCTTTGCCAACAATCATTTTTTGCAGGGCCAGTGGCGCAATGTGGCGCGGGCGCAGATCCTGCTGGGCAATCTCAGCCAGGCCGAAGTGATCCTCGATGAGCTGAATGAAAATGCGCATGCGCTGCGGCTGATGAGTGATTTAAACCGTAACCTGCTGCTGCTGAATCAAATCTACTGGCAAACCGCGCGCAAAGCGGAGGCGCAGAAGGCGCTGATCGAAGCGCTGAAGCTGGCACGCAGCACCGGCTTCGTCAGCCACTTCGTGATTGAGGGCGAAATGATGGCGCAGCAGCTGCGCCAGTTAATTCAGCTCAATACGCTGAGCGAACTCGATCAGCATCGGGCCCGGCGCATTCTCAGTGAGATCAACAAGTATCACCGGCATAAGTTTGCCCATTTCGATGAGGGCTTCGTCAGCCGGCTGTTGAACCACCCGGATGTGCCGGAGCTGATTCGCACCAGTCCGCTGACCCAGCGCGAATGGCAGGTGCTGGGGTTGATCTACTCCGGCTACAGCAACGATCAGATCGCCGGCGAGCTGGACGTCGCGGCAACCACCATCAAAACCCATATCCGTAATCTGTACCAGAAGCTGGGCGTCACCCATCGCGCCGAAGCGATGCACCAGGCGCAGTCAATGCTGAAACTGATGGGCTACGTTTAAGGCAGAAGTCGTGTGGCGGTGGATCTCATTACCTCGCAGAGCGCGTATAACGCTGGGCATGACTTGATATATGCATGAGGGAGTGAAATACTTGTAATGACATTTGTATGTACAAGAGGTGTAGGACATGGGCAGCATCAACCTGCGTATTGATGATGAACTCAAAGCACGTTCTTACGCTGCGCTTGAAAAAATGGGGGTGACTCCCTCTGAAGCGCTTCGTCTCATGCTTGAGTATATCGCCGAAAATGAACGTTTACCGTTCAAACAGACACTGCTGAGCGACGAAGATGCTGAGCTGGTCGAAATAGTGAAAGAGCGGCTTCGCAAGCCTAAGCCAGTTCGTGTGACGCTGGATGACCTTTGATGGCCTATTTTCTGGATTTTGACGAGCGGGCACTAAAGGAATGGCGAAAGCTGGGCTCGACGGTACGTGAACAATTAAAAAAAAAGCTGGCTGAAGTACTTGAGGCACCCCGTATTGAAGCGAACAAGCTTCGCGGTATGCCTGACTGCTACAAAATAAAGCTCAGGTCTTCAGGTTATCGCCTTGTCTATCAGGTGATAGACGAGAAGGTGGTGGTTTTCGTGATTTCGGTTGGTAAAAGAGAACGCGCGGAGGTTTATAACGAGGCCGTGAAGCGCATTCTCTAAAACTAAGCCGGGTATTTCTGTTTCACCTTTAAAGTATCATTCTGCTTTAAGCTAACAGAGTCATCGTATCGCCACTGAATCTGCTCCAGACGCTCCCCGGCGTACACTGAACCACACCTCAGCGTTGTGCCGCGAGCTGGCGCGTCAGCCACGCATCCAGTTCGCTTTCCGGCAGCGGGCGCGCATAGAAGTAACCCTGCGCCTGATCGCAGCCGTACTCCGCCAGCGCAGCAACGGTGTCGACATTCTCTACGCCTTCAGCCAGTACGGTGTAATCCAGCTGTTTCAGCATGGTAATGATGCTGCGCGCGATAATCCGCGACGCGGTATCTGAGGCAATTTCGCTGATCAGCGCGCGATCAAGCTTGATTACATCCAGCGGCATCCGTCGCAGATAGCCGATATTGCTGTAGCCGGTGCCAAAGTCATCCAGCGAGATGCCAAACCCACGCAGCTTCAGCATCTCCAGCCCCTGTAGCGCGGCGGGACTGTTAATAATCTGCTCGGTCTCCAGACATTCAATGCCCAGCAGCGAGGTCGGCAGGCGGGCCTGCAGCATTTTCATTTCCAGCGCATCGGCAAAACCGGGATCTGAGAAGTCGCGACTGCTGATATTGATGGTCACCGGCAGCTGGAGGGGGCTGTGCTGCAGGCGTTTTAACCTGGCGATCGCCTTGTCGGTCACCCAGCTGGTTAAGGTGCTGAGCAGCTCGGTCTGTTCCGCCAGCGGGATAAACAGATCGGGAGCGAGTTCGCCGCGCTGCGGATGCCGCCAGCGCACCAGTGCCTCCAGGCCAACGGGCCGGCCACTGTTCAGGCAGATCTTCGGCTGGAACGCCAGCCACAGGCCCTGATCCTGTTGCAGTGCCGCAGCCAGATCGTTCATCAACAGAAAGTCCTGAGTGCGGCGCTGATCGGCTACCAGGCTGAAGCTCATGGCGGGCACCCGGTTGCCAATCGCCTCATGCAGGGCACTTACCGCCCGGCGCAGCACTTCCTGCGCGCGAAGTTCTGCTGGAATGAAAATGACCTCGCCGGTAAAGCAGGTGAGGGCGACAGAGATGCCCGCGTCCAAATCCGCGCTGATCCCTGCCAGGTTTTCTGCCACCGATGCGGCGGTCAGCGGGCTGTTATCCATGGTGAGAATCGCAAAGCGCCCGGTGGCGACGGTATAAATGATGTCGTCTGCACCAGGCTGCAGGCGCAAAGGCAGTAACGTGGTGACGTGCTTCAGCAGGCTTTCCACCGGCCCCATGCCCATGGAGCGCGCCAGTTCATAGGCGCGCGGCATATCAATGCAGTCGATCAGGATCAGCCGCTGCGGCGTACGGTCCCCGATGGAGGCCAGCCGCTGCAGGTCACGAATCAGGCGCTGGCGGTTAGGCAGTGCCGTGACCGGATCGGTGAAGCCGGCACAGTGCCACGCTTCGAGGAAGGACATCACCAGATCGGCCAGCAGCTGTAATACCTTCACCTGATCAGCGCTGAACGGGTGTGGCGCCACGTCCGTGACGCACAGCGTGCCCAGCACATAGCCATCGCGATGCCTGAGCGGCACACCGGCGTAAAAGCGGATAAAAGGGGCACCGATGATCAGCGGATGTCGGGCAAAACGCGCATCCAGCAGGGTGTCGGAGATAACTACCGCGCCGTCACTGTCCACGGCGTGGCGGCACAGCGAGTCGTCACGGGACGAGTGCTTCAACGCAAAATTATGGGCGGCGCAGATATGCTGATGTTCATCATCCAGAACGGAGACAAAGCTACCTGGAATACCCAGTGCCTGACTGGTCAGCCGGACAAAGTTTTGTAATACGTCGTCGCGGCTTTCGTCGCGACTGCGCAGCGCTTTCAATGCCCGCGCACGGCGATCGTCGTCACCGTTGAAATTCATCAGCATAATTTCCTCCGCGCCGGCCTGGTTCCGGTGCGAAATTTAACAGCAAAAAGTACAGTGTGCGGCCTGCAACACCCTGCCGCTGGCGTGGTTAATAAGCGTAAATATTATAATGGTCTTTCTCATGGTAGGCTTAACACCGGCATCTGTCATTTTTATTTTCTTTAACGAAATTTTTAAGCAGCGACGATTCTGATAATTTATCGTATTATTTTTATCAGCCTGGCAATAACAGGTTACCTGACCTCTCTGCTAACTCTAATTAAGTAGAAGGTGCAGGTATTAGACATTGCCAATGAAGACGTTATTAATTTCTGGCAGGGATGAGTCGCGTAATAATGCTGGCTTTCTAATAATTGATGAGCAAAATAATAGTATCGCTGCGTATTATTATCCTGATAAAAAACGCACCTGTCGGTATATTTATCATACTGGCTAATGTTATATAAACGTATTGTTCAGTCCGCACTGTCACCGCAGACAGCAGATTTCCCTCTCAAATTATTCCCCGTTAATCAAACTCAGCAGGTGTAACACCGTTTTGGCCGGATGATTACGCCGCAAGGCGAAGGCAATGTCGGTGAACAGCGTATTGTTTTCAATGTCACGAAATACCAGCTGTGGATTGTTGACGCAGCACAGCGAAGCCGGCACCAGCGCAATCCCGCAGCCTGCGCCCACCATGCCGAGCGAGGAGGTAATCTGCGGAGCCTGCTGAAAGCGTGTTGCATCAAAGCCGGCGCGCAGACAGGCACTGACGATTAATTCGTACAGGCTGGGCGCCACCTCGCGCGGGAAAATAATCAGTGATTCTTCGGCCAGCTGCGTTAGCGCAACACTTTGCTGCTGGCTGAGCGCATGGCTGGCCGGCAGCGCCACTTTCATCTCCTCGGTAGCGATCACTTTCAGGTTAAACGCCTTACTGCTCTCACACGGCAGACGAATGAACGCCGCATCCAGCAAACCTTCCCCTAAGTCCTGCATCAGCAGCGCCATGTTCTCTTCCCGGGTGATGAGCTCCATCGCCGGGTAGCGCGTTTTGAAGGCGCGAATCAGATCAAACACCGGCGCGCCAAACGCCACCGAGCTGGCAAAACCCAGTGACATCTGGCCGCTCATGCCGCGCGCCACGCCGCGCGCCTTTTCCAGCGCCATATCGGCCAGCTGCACAATCGCTATCGCATCGGGCAGAAACGCGCGGCCCGCATCGGTCAGTTCCACGCCGCGCGTCAGGCGCTTCAGCAGCGGCGTGCCGATCTCGTGCTCCAGCCGCTGGATTTGCTGGCTGAGCGGCGGCTGCGACATGCCCAGCAACTCGGCGGCGCGGGTAAAGTGCTGCGTTTCAGCAACGGCAACGAAATAACGCAGGTGGCGAAGTTCCATATCAAAAACGTCTCGAAGTTGGCAGTTTTCACTATTGGATTCTGTGAGCCATGTAGCCCACCATGATATTAACACGGCTTAACTATCTGATTGTGAGGCAGCAAATGTGTAACTTTGTATCTGATTGTTCATGCGAAGATCAGCTAAAGGCATCCGTCACTCAACTGGGACAGCAATCACCAGAAAAGGTTATCTATCAGACCTCCCTGATGAGTGCGCTGCTCAACGGCGTCTATGACGGTTCTACCACCGTCGCGCAGCTGTTGCAGAAGGGCGATTTTGGCCTCGGCACGTTTAATCAGCTGGATGGTGAACTGGTGGCATTTGACCGGCAGGTTTATCAGCTGCGCGCCGATGGCAGCGCCAGCCCGGCCCGGCCTGAACAACAAACCCCGTTCGCCGTGATGACCTTCTTTAAACCGGAACATCAGCACCGCTTTGCGCATACCGCCACGCGCGATGACGTCCATCAGGTGATTGATCGCATCATCACCTCCGATAACCATTTCTGCGCGCTGCGCCTGAGCGGCCGCTTTGCCTCGGTGCAGACGCGCACCGTGCCCTGCCAGTGCCGCCCGTATCGCTCGATGCCGGAAGTGCTCGGCAATCAGCCCACCTTCGATTTTCGCCAGCGCGACGGTGAGCTGATTGGATTCCGCACGCCGCAATATATGCAGGGTATTAACGTCGCCGGCTATCACGAGCACTTCATTACCGACGATCGTCAGGGCGGCGGGCATATCCTCGATTATGTGCTGGAGCAGGGCACGCTGACGTTTGGTGCCATCAGCAAGCTGGTGGTCGACCTGCCGCAGGATCGCGAGTTTTTACAGGCCGATCTCAATCCACAGGATCTGGATGCCGCGATCCGTTCCGTCGAAAGTTAATCGCAGAGGTGATCATGAAACAGCTTAAAACCCAGACGCTGTGGAACAGTGGCGCAGACCTGGTTGTCGCTCAGCTGGAAGCGCAGGGGGTAAACCATATTTTTGGCATTCCCGGCGCCAAAATCGACAAGGTATTTGATTCGCTGGTGGATTCTTCCATTCAGCTGATTCCGGTGCGTCATGAGGCTAACGCGGCTTTTATGGCCGCGGCAATGGGCCGCCTGACCGGCCACGCCGGCGTAGCGCTGGTGACTTCCGGGCCCGGCTGCTCAAACCTGGTGACCGGCATGGCCACCGCCACCAGCGAAGGCGATCCGGTGGTGGCGATCGGCGGGGCGGTTAAGCGCTCCGACAGTGCCAAACAGGTGCATCAAAGTATGGATACGGTGGCGATGTTTCGCCCGGTGACCAAATTTGCCGTAGAAGTCACTGATGCCTCGGCGCTCGCGGAGTGCGTATCGAACGCGTTCCGCCATGCCGAAAACGGGCGCGGCGGCGCATCGTTCCTCAGTCTGCCGCAGGACATTGTTGACCAGCCGGTGTCAGGCAGCCTGTTACAGCGTTCAGGACACATCACGCTGGGCGCTGCGCCCGACGCGCTGGTGAATGCCGTAAGCCGCGAGATTGCGCGGGCGAAAAATCCGGTGATTCTGCTGGGCCTGATGGCCAGCCAGCCGGAGAACAGCGCAGCGATTCATGAACTGCTGAGCAAAAGCCGTATTCCGGTGACCAGCACCTATCAGGCGGCGGGCGCGGTGCGGCAGGAGCATTTCTCACGCTTTGCCGGCCGGGTTGGCCTGTTTAACAATCAGGCCGGTGACCGCTTGCTCCAGCAGGCGGATTTGATTATCACCATTGGTTACAGCCCGGTCGAGTATGAACCGGCCATGTGGAACAGCAGCAACGCCTTGCTGGTGCACATCGACGTGCTGCCCGCCGAGACCGATAACCACTATCAACCCGACGCTGAGCTGGTAGGTGATATCGCCGGGACAGTGCGCAAAATCGCCGCGCAAATCACGTCACCGCTGCAGCTCAGCGACGCTGCCGCCACCATTCTGCAGGATCGTCAGCAACAGCGTCAGCTGCTGGCGATGCAGGGTGCCAGCCTCGATCAGTTCGCCCTGCATCCACTGCGTATCGTCCGGGCGATGCAGGACATCATTAACAGTGACGTCAGCCTGACGGTCGACATGGGCAGTTTTCATATCTGGATTGCCCGTTATCTTTACAGCTTCCGGGCACGGCAAATCATGATTTCCAACGGGCAGCAAACCATGGGCGTGGCGCTGCCGTGGGCGATTGGCGCCTGGCTGGTCGATCCGTCCCGTAAAGTGGTGTCGGTGTCGGGCGACGGCGGCTTTCTGCAATCCAGCATGGAGCTGGAAACCGCCGTCAGGTTAAAGGCCAATATTCTGCACATCATCTGGGTCGACAATGGCTATAACATGGTGGCGATTCAGGAAGAGAAGAAATACCAGCGCGTGTCCGGTGTGAACTTCGGGCCGGTGGATTTCAAAGCTTACGCGCAGGCGTTTGGTGCCGCTGGATTTTCGGTGAACAGCGCAGCTGAACTGGAACCCACGTTGCGGCGGGCGATGGAGGTGGAAGGACCGGCTGTGGTCGCCATCCCGGTAGATTACAGCGATAACCCGCTGTTGATGGGGCAGCTGCACCTCAGCCAACTGCTGTGAGCGGAGGCGAAGCCGGACCGGCCGTGAACATCACGGCGGTCCGGAACAATAACGCAATTTACGGTCTGGCCGGGCGGATGGGGTTAAAAGCTCTGCCAGTCCGCATCCATGCCATGCCCGGCGGCCACCGGCACGGCAGCCGGACGTTTCTGCGCGGAGACCGTTTTCGGGCGCTCAGCAGGTCGCGCGGACCCGGCCAGTGAAAACTGATTCACCAGGCCGGACAGGGTTTGCGCCTGATCCTGCAATGACGCGGATGCGGCAGAGGCCTCCTCTACCAGCGCCGCATTCTGCTGCGTCACATCATCCATCTGATTGATCGCCAGGTGCACCTGCGAGATGCCGGTGTTTTGCTCTTCCGCAGCCGCCGCAATTTCGCTGACCAAATCATTCACCTGGCGGAACGCGGTTTTCAGTCCGGCCATGTTCTCTTCCACCACTTCGGCCTGTACCGCACCAGATTCCACCAGGCTGTATGAGGTATCAATAAGCTGTTTGATCTCCCTGGCTGCCTGGGTCGAACGCTGCGAGAGGTTGCGCACTTCACCCGCGACCACCGCAAAGCCCTTTCCGTGTTCGCCGGCGCGCGCCGCTTCGACGGCAGCGTTAAGCGCCAGAATATTGGTCTGGAAGGCAATGCCTTCGATCAGCGTGACAATTTCGGTGATTTTTTTCGAGCTGGAGCGGATCTCCGCCATGGTGCTGAGCATATTGCCCAGCGACACCGCGCTGGCGTCTGAAAGTTCTGTCGCGTTACCGGCCAGACGATTAGCCTGCCGGGTATTGTCGGCCGTCTGACGCACGGTTTCGCTCAGTTCCGCCATACTGGCCGCCGTCTGTTCCAGCGAGGCGGCCTGCTGTTCCGTCCGCGAGGAGAGATCTTCGTTGCCGGCGGCGATTTGTGCCGACGCAGAACTGACAGCGTGAGAAGCGGTACTGACCTGCGCCAGCGCGCTGCCAACCCGGTCAAGTAGCTGGTTAAAGGCGCGGGCCATGTTGCCGACTTCGTCTTTTTTGCTGTCATCGGCGGTGACGCTCAGGTCAAGGCTGCTGCCAACGTGATCCATCACCTGCCCAATTGCTTTCAGGCTGTGACGAATGCGCATCAGGGTTAACGCGGTGAGCGTACCCAGTAACAGCAGTGTCAGCGTGACCCCGGCACTCAATCCCCAGAATGTGCGGTGATAGATCTCCTGGTTCACCACGCGCAAGCCGTCACCCAGCGACAAATTAAGCGCCATCTGCTGGCGATAATCATTTTTTAACTGACTGATGGCGCCGCCAATACCGCTTTCGGCTTCCAGCATGCCGAGCGTGACGTCATCCTGATGAGCATGCGAAGCAGCCAGAAACGCCGGCAACCGTGATTCAACCACGCGCAGCGTCGCCAGGCCTTTAATGGTCATCTGCTTATCTTCGTCGCTGGAGATATCATTGGCTAAATAATATTCTGCCAGCGTTTTAATGTCGGCCAGGCGCTGAGCGATTTCTTTCTCGACCGGCGGCATACGCGCATTGTCAGTCTGGCTTTGATGTTTATACAGGGAGAGCGACAGTTTATTGCTGCGATCGATCAGTTCGGACAGATCGCGAATAGAGGGAATCGCATTGACCTGAACATATTCAAAGCGCTCCTGAAAACCGCCTAACAGTCGCACAGAAATAATGCCCGTCACCACCAGTGAAGCTGAGAGTAAAATGAAAGCCAGGGTAAGTCTTTGAGTAATATTCATCATATTGTTACCTGGTAAAAAGTTAAAAGGAATAAAGCGACAACCCACCGTACATCGGCAGGACCTCACAAAAGGTTATTTCAAAAATTATGAATAAATTAACTTTTCAGGATCATTAATTTTGAAGTAATTAAATAACTTTCAAAATGCGTGACGTATTATTTTGCGCTAATTAACTGCTTCTTACGGTGGGCTATCCACTCACGATACTGGGCCGGCGTCATCGCCATCACCTGATGGAAGGCTTTACGAAAGGCGGTATCTTCGCTGTAACCGCACTGCAAGGCGGTCTGACGCACGCTGACGTCGGTGCTGGCCAGAATGGTACAGGCCAGTTCAATGCGGATGCGGGTAATAAACTCTTTTGGCGTCTCCTGCGACAGGGCTTTCATTCTGCGCTGCAGGGTGCGCCCGGTAACGTTGAGTGCGGCTGCCAGTTGCGCGGCATTGATGGCGGGATTTTCCAGGCGGATGATCTCCTGCGCCCGCACCAGAAACGGCGTGCTGCTTTTCCCCGCACCCGGCGAGCCGGGAAGGTGGGTGTGCAGCACAGGGTTATCGGCCAGCGACATCTCCCGGGTGAGATCCGCCACCGCCTTGCCGGCGCTTTTTTCAATGATATACAGGGCCAGCGATATCCATGAAAAACAGCCACCGCTGGTAATGACGCGCTCGTCTTCCTCCAGCGTTTTGCCTTTCGCCAGTCGCGCCTGCGGATAGCGCGCCTGCAGCATATGGCTGACCCACCAGGTGGTGGTAAAGGAACGGTTATTCAGCAAACCCGCCTCGCCAAGGATCACGCCACCGGTGCCCGCAGCAGCAACCCAGACACCCTGCTGATAGAGTTTGTTAAACCAGCCGGCAGCCTGACGGATACTGTCGAGGTTAATCGGTTGCAGGTCGGGCCCCAGCAACATGCCGGGCGCAATCACCACATCAACCGCACCAGTCCCCTGAAATGAGCTGTCGATGTGAATCAGGCGGCCTTCCGTATCCCACACCGGGTCACCGTTGGCGCTGACAATCAGCGTTTCAAAAGCTTTATCGGGAAAGCGTGCGGCGTGCACGGGGGAAGAGGCAATCGCTTTGTTGGTTATCCAGAAAAGGTCGGTCATTCCGGCAACGGCGGACAGTACGCTGCCTTCCAGGGCGAGTATGGCGATACGCATAAGGGGTTTCCTGTGTTCAGATTGTCGTGATTTGCGTGAAAAATGTGACATTTTCCGCCGCTGAAGCTTTGTGGCCTCAATAGCGGACTCTTAGTTTATCTGGCCCTGGCGGTTGTCATCGGAAAAGAAACCGGCAATACGCGGATATCAGACCAGCAGGGAAGCGAAAAGGGCGCGTGGATGAAGCGATGGGATCGGGCAAATGAGAGGTGTGTGACAGACAACAGGGCGCGTAGCCAGCGCCACTATCATTGTGGCGCTGGTCCTGACATTAGCTGAATCTTTCCGGGCGGAAGGTCGCCAGCATCGGGTGTTTAACGCCGGTGAGTATCTCCTGCGTCAGTATCTCACCGAGGATCAATGCCAGCGTGGCACCGGAATGGGTGAAGACAACAAAACAGCCGGGAACCTGCTGCAGCTCACCGACCACCGGTTCGCCATCGCCAGGAATCGGTTTGAGACCGATTTTCCAGCTGCTGGCTTTCAGCGGCGCGCCGTCAGCGATCAGGTTACCTGCTTCCGCCATCAGCTGGTTAATGACTGCGGTATCAATGCTGTACTGCCCGTCGGCCTGCGCGACGATGTGCTCTTCATACCAGTCGTGATCGACGGCGATGGTGTTGCCGGGATTAGGCCGGACCGCCGCGCGCGGCGTATTCATTACCACCTGCAGCCGGTGATCGCCGGGCTGGCTGGTCACCAGCATAGAGACCGGAGAACCGTTGGGGATGTGCACGCCGAGCGGGGCAACCACTTCCGGCGTCCACGGGCCACACGCTACCAGTACGCGATCGGCCAGCAGCTCACCGCGTTTTTCGCTGCGAATGCCGCTGGCCCGGCCGTCTTTGGTGATCACGCTGGCTTTACCGGCGTGCTCAACGATCTCTCCGCCCAGCGCGCGCAATGCCTGAACCAGATGCTCAACCAGATGCGGCAGGCTGACCCAGCCTTCACCGGGGTTGGCAATCGCCACCTGACTCAGACTGGCCGGATTCACCTGCGCATCGACATCACCGACCGTGGCGCGATTGATCAGCTTTGAGTCGTAGCCCTGCGCTTTTTCATAGTGATGACGCGCTTTGGTGCCCGCGTCATCGTCTGCGGCCCAGTAAATTGCGCCATCGAAGCGCAGCCAGTCGAGCTGCGGATGGCGGGCAAACAGCGTGCGATAGCGGTCAATGCCCGCCATGCGCAGCGCATGGTAAGGCTGCGAACGTTCGCCCGCGGAGTTGAGCCAGGAGAGGGATCGACCGGTGGCGCCGGAGCAGAGTGCCGCTTCCGTCACCAGCGTGACCTGCGCGCCCGCCTGCGCCAGTTGCCAGGCGGTTGAGACGCCGAGGATGCCGCCACCCAGCACGATAACGGTTTTTGCCACGGTTTTGTCAGACATCATTCATTCCTTCTGTTAAAAAATGTTCGCCCTTCAGGCAATACGTACGCGATGCTGCCGATGGAGCTGCTCAATAAGCTGTAAAACGCCGAGCGCTTCATGCGCATCAACCGGCGG
This sequence comes from Pantoea sp. GM_Pan_4, assembly GCF_026541005.1. Taxonomy (NCBI): domain Bacteria; kingdom Pseudomonadati; phylum Pseudomonadota; class Gammaproteobacteria; order Enterobacterales; family Erwiniaceae; genus Pantoea; species Pantoea sp. GM_Pan_4. The sequence goes on along the minus strand of NZ_JALNUZ010000012.1, from coordinate 57,559 downwards.
CGGCCCGCCATGTAACAGCGCGTTGGCTAACAGCTGATAGAAAGCGGGGTAGTCGCCACGTTCAATCGGCACCGTTGTGGTTGCCCCGACCGTGCCGGCCCGGGCAACGTTTTCTGCCGGCGTGACGCCGTACTGGCTATCGCCGGGCGACATGCCAGCCGCCAGCTGCGGCTCCTGATTGTCCAGCCCCCAGTGGGTGAAAGCGCCTTTGCTGCCCAGCAGGTGAAAGCGCGGCGCATTCAGTGCCGCCTGGCCATTCATCCACAGCAGCGAGCGCACGCCGTTGTGGTGCAGCAATGAGACAAAACAGTCCTCGTCGCTGTCCGATTGCGGGCCGGAATGGCGCGCCAGCTCTGCCGTGGCATGGGTGACCGGGCCAAAGAGCTGGATGGCCTGGTCAATCAGATGGCTGCCGAGATCCAGCAGCAAACCACCGCCCTGCGCCAGCGTGACGCTGTCACGCCAATTGCCGAATCCCTGCGGTCGCCACCACTCGAAACGCGACTCAAAACTCCTTACGGTGCCGAAGGCTTCCTGGTGCACCAGGCGCTGCAACGTCAGAAAGTCGCCGTCCCAGCGTCGGTTATGAAACACGGTGAGCAAGGTATTGGCCTGCTGCGCGGCGGCGATCATCATTTCTGCCGCCTGCACGTCTGGTGCGAACGGTTTATCCACCACCAGATGGATCGCGCGCTGGCTGGCCTGTACAGCCTGCTCCGCGTGTTGCGCCGGTGGCGTGGCCAGCACGATGAGATCGATGCCGATCTCGCCGCCATCAATGGCCTTAAGCAGCGCGGGCCAGTCCGGCAGCACGCGCGCCTGGGGGTAACGTTGCTGCGCGATCGCTACGCGTTGGGCATCGCCTGTGACGATAACGTCGAGACGATAGTCGGAGTTATGGGCAAGCAGCGGTGCATGAAACACGCTGCCGGCGACGCCAAATCCCACCAGCGCCGTGCGGACTGGGCCGCTAACCTGAAGATGTGTCATTACAGCACCTCCGACAGAAAACGCTGCAGGCGCGCGGACTGCGGACGGTCAAAGATTTGTTCCGGCGTGCCGGCTTCCACGATTTCACCTTCATCCATAAACACCACCTGGTCGGCCACGCGCCGGGCGAAGCCCATCTCATGGGTCACGACCACCATGGTCATGCCGCGCTGGCACAAATCGGCCATTAACGTCAGAACGCCTTTCACCAGCTCAGGGTCGAGTGCCGAGGTGGCTTCATCGAACAGCATCACTTCCGGTTCCATCGCCAGCGCGCGCGCTATTGCCACGCGCTGCTGCTGGCCACCGGAGAGATCGCGCGGCCGGTGATCGGCTCGCTGAGCAAGTCCCACTTCGGCCAGCCGCTGACGGGCAATCTCCAGCGCTTCGGCTTTCGGGCGGCCTTTCACTTTCCACGGTGCCAGCGCCACGTTTTCCAGCGCGCTGTGATCGGGAAACAGGTTGAAATGCTGAAACACCATGCCAATTCTCAGCCGCAGCGCATCGGGCTTATCTTTCAGAACAGAGCGCCCGGCCAGTAATACATCGCCGTTCTTCGGCTCATGCAGGCGATTGATGCCGCGCAGTAAGGTGGATTTTCCCGATCCCGAGGGACCGATAATGCAGGTGGTGGTGCCCGGTTCGATGCTCAGCGACACATTACGCAGCACCTCAATCGGGCCGTATGCCAGGGTCAGATTGCGCAGCTCGAGGCTGGCGCCGTGAAATGCAGATGGCATGGCCATATTAGTGTCCTCGCTCGCTGGTAAGGGAGACCGCCGGAACCACGTTGCGCTTTTGCTGCACTTCATCGAGCTCCTTCAGGCCGCTTTGTGGCGCGGTGGCGCGGCGACGTCCGGTACGGTAGCGGACGTCGATGTAGTTCACGGCGTGGGTGAGCGGCACGGTGATCACCAGATAGAACAGCCCGGCCAGCATCAGGGGTGACAGGTTGCCGCTCAGCACGGCGGCATCCTGACCGACGCGGAACAGCTCACGCTGACCGGTCATCAGACCCAGCAGATAAACCAGCGACGAGTCTTTGATGATGGCGATGAACTGATTGACTATCGCAGGCAACACGCGGCGGATGCCCTGCGGAATGATCACCAGGCGCATCGCCCGGCCATAGCTCATTCCCAGCGCCCGGCAGGCTTCCATCTGCCCCTGTTCCACGCTCTGGATACCGGAGCGGAAAATCTCGCCCATGTAAGCGCTGGCAATCAGGCTCAGGGCAAAAATGCCGAGCGGATATGGCGTCGGGCCAAACAGCTGATAGCTGAAACGCGCCAGACCCTGACCAATCAACAGAATGGTGAGGATGGAAGGCAAGCCGCGAAACAGATCGGTATACAGCCGCGCGGGCACGCGCAGCCAGCGCGAGGGCGAAATGCCCATCAACGCCAGTATCAGGCCGAATAACGTGCCCAGCACGGTGGCCGCCACGGAGATAATGATGGTGTTGACCAGTCCGGTTGCCAGCAGCTGTGGCAGGACGTCCATCATCGATGGAATATCAAAAAACGTACGGGAAAGAATAGTGATCAGATCCATAGCCGATTCTCGGTTGCGGGTGACGGACATGCGCCGTCACCGGATGCAGTCTCACGCATAACGATGCGCAGGGTTATTGGCCGCCGGGCAGATACTGTTGCGGCATTGGTGAACCCGGGAACCATTTCTGGTACAGCTGTTTCCAGGTCCCATCCTGCATCGCCGCTTTGATGGCTTTATCCAGCGCTGCTTTGAACTCGGGCTTGCCTTTGGCGATGGCGACACCCGCAGGCGCGTCAAATGAAGGGATGTTCGCTGCCGTGACCAGCTTAAAGCGGGTGGCATAATCTTTGGCGGCTTCGTAGTCGAGGAACATGGCATCCAGCGTGCCGTTATTCAGCGCGGACACCGCTGCGTTGTTATCGGGGAAACGCACCAGATCGGTCTGTTTGAAGTGCTGCAGCGCATAGTTCTCCTGCAGCGTGCCCTGAATCACTCCGAGCCGTTTATGCGCCAGGGTTTCTACGTTTTTCACCCCGGAATCGCTGCGGGTCAGCACTGTCAGATAGCCCGCAAGATAGCCGGTGGAGAAATCGACGGTTTTTTCGCGCAGCGGCGTGATACCAATCGCGGCGACGCCGGCATCATACTGGCCATTTGCCACCGCCGGCAAAATGGCGGAGAAGTCCTGACCGATAAAATCCACCTGATCGATGCCCATGCGATGCGCCACATTTTTGAAGAATTCGACGTCAAAGCCGGTGAAGTTGCCGCTTTTATCGGTGAAGGTGTAGGGCTTCGCGTCGCCGAGGCTGGCAACGCGGAGATGACCGGGTTCGATCAAACCCCATGGATTACTGTCGCTGGCGGCGTGGGCGCTCCAGCTGGCGGAAACCAGCATGGCCGTGCCGAACAGGGCGGCGGTCAGGTGATTGAAACGTTTGTGCGATGTCATAAGGCTCTTCCGTCTGTGCAGGTGAAACTTCAGAGTTCGCCAAGCCGGTTTATTGTTATTGAGACCGGTCTCAACGCGGGGTAAAATGAAACCGGCTCTGGTTGTGAGACCGGTCTCATTCGGATATACTGATATTAAGCACACGCTATCAGCAGCGTCAATTATGTTGTTATCAACTTGTGATTCGAAATAATTATGACCAATGAAAATGCTCGTTCCCGCGGTCCGACCGTTGCCGACGTCGCCCGCGCCGCCAATGTTTCCAAAGCTCAGGCGGCACGCGCGCTGGGCGGATATGGTTCCGTCAGTGAAGACGTGCAGACGCGGGTGAATCAGGCGGCTGAAGCGCTGGGTTACCGGCCAAACGAGCTGGCGCGCAGCATGAACACTGGCCGCTCCAATACTATCGGGGTGATTGTCGGCGACATCGAAAACCCGCACTTTGGCCTGGCGCTGCGCGGCATGGCGGACGTAGCGCGCCAGGCGGGCTTTCACCTGCTGCTGAGTAACAGCGATGAAACGCTGGATGAAGAGCGGGAAGCCGTGCGCGTGATGCTGGATAAACGCGTCGATGGCATCATCGTCGCGCCGTGCAGCTCATTGTTTGAGGATAACGAACATCTTCGCCAGGTGCTGGCAGAAGGGCGTTCATTAATGATGTTCGACCGGGCAGTGCAGGGGATGGAGGTGGAGACCATCCAGGCAAACTTTGTCGCAGTGGCCAAACAGGCGACGGAACTGTTACTGGCGGCCGGGCATCAGCGTATTGCTTATCTCTCCAGCATGCGCAGCGCTGCACCGTATTCGCCGGCAATCACGCTGGGCCCCACGCCGGTGGCGCAACGTGTTAGCGGAATGATTGATGCTTACCGGGCCGCAGGTAAGGAACTGGATCCAGCGCTGATTCGGCTTAATGCGCTCAGCGAAGCCATCATCGAGCAGATCCTGACTGAACTGCTGGCGCTCGCCGAACCACCCAGCGCGCTGATTGCCTCCGATAACCTGATTGCGATGGGCATCCTGCGCGGTCTGGCCAAACGCGGCCTGCGCGTACCCGAAGATATCTCTTTCGTGATGTACGACGATTTTCCCTGGACCGAGCTGATGTCACCGCCGCTGACCGTGGTCGCCCAGCCGGTGTATGAAATGGGGCGCGAAGCCGCGCGCCGGTTGATTTGCCATATCCGCCAGCAATCCCCCGGCGTCTTACCCGCGTTTGACAGCTGGATGGTGGTGCGCGGTTCGGTGGGGGAAAATCCGTCGGCCCGGTGATACAATGTGCGGCAGCGGGTTTGTGGAATTTCACCTTGCTTTTTTTGGTCGCCATGAATGGCGCCCCTACAGAAAACGGCGCGGTTTTGTTACTTCATACGCCTCAGAGAAACAGTAAATTGTGCGATGCCTCGCAGGACGCGCATTCATGCACACCGGAGAAACATCAAATTGTGCGATATCCCGTAGGGTGCGCATTCATGCGCACCTGGATAACCCTGCATAGGCGTAATCAAGCAGATTCCCCCGTTTCATTAATTCGCCAGAGTGGGTAAGTTTTTATATCCAGTTCCACCATTAATGAGATAGTTGTAATTACCACGAATAAATCTCAGCGCTTGTCAGCAATTATAAAGCAATTCTCTTTTAATTTGAGTTAGCGCAGCACACCACATCAAATTAAGTGCTATCAAAAGATCATTCTCGTTTTATTCCCTCATCAGGAACTTTCTGATTGTTTAAGTGATATTATGAGCAAGCAGGCTTACAAAACATTTACAATCAATTTCACTTAAGCCTTCTATGATGGCAAATACAGGAAAGTTAATGGCGCTAAGCGTCAGTTTATTTACTGCTTCAGCGCTGGCCGCACCGTTGAATCCCGGCGACCGCAACTATATTCAGAATCAGCAGCAACAGCGACTGCAGCAAGACCAGCAGCAGCGAGACGCGCTTTGGAACGCCGCCGCGCCGCAGGCCACAGCATGCAGCGGGGTTATATTACCAGTCGGGCATTTTAACCGAACAGGATTTATCGACTAATGAGCTGGTTATTCCGGTGCTAGAAAGGAAACGCGACGAAATACGCCTCGATGGCCAGCACCCGTGATCGCTGGCCATGTCGTTTCCCGAACTCGACTGTTTTGCAGCGCGGGCTACATTTCACCTCTCGCAAAGCCGGATCTGGAGTATAGGAACGACGCGCACCGATTCAGGCTCGCGGTGCCGACAGGGTGAATTTGTGATATGCGCCCGGACACCGATCCTTTTACTTAAACATTATCGAGAAGCGCGATCTTAACTTATTGAATAAATTTAACTTTAACTGAAAAATAAGATTAACTTTACTTTTTTGATATATTATTCAGGTATGTAAGCATAAACTTTAACTTAGACAAAGAGGATTCCATGATGAATTTTTCGCTTGATAAAAAATTGAAATCATTTGGGTGCAGATTTGGTGCAATATTATTAGGAGTTAATTTAACGACATTTTCCATCTCTGCTTCGCCGTTAATGGCTATTGAGGTGGCTGAAACAGTATCAAATATAAATCACACCTTCGAAGGAATTAATAGAGTAAAAGCCATTTATAAACCAGTGGAAATAGTCGCTTTAATATCTCCACCGTCCAATGGATACTATAACAACCTTGAAGAAAGTTATATCAGTTACGAGAGCAAAGGGTCTGACTGGTTGAAGAGATTTTATATCGACATGAAAATCCCGGAAAATTTATTTATAAAAGAAATCCCACCTCTTGATGGTAAATCTAAAGATGTGAAATACTTTGCTTACATTATCACAAATTTAGATAAAAATTCCTGTAAAATGCTTCATAGTGAGATTAAATCACTTTTTGACTATGAATATATAAACCCGGGCAAGGAAGTCAATACATTAGAGAAAAGAAAGGGTAAATGTGAAGACAAAAAAGACAACGAAATTGTTGTAATGAAATAAGAAACTGCCTGGATTAAAACCTTCTGAAAATAACTAGCTATATCCAGCAAACAAATCGATAGCGCTACGTGAAATCTGACGAAAGCGCTGAGGGATAAACGGGATGTTTTCGCGTAGCGTTGTCATTGTGGATGAGCTAAAGAGATAGTTGAAGCACCGAGGGCGAAGCTAACCGGGTATTCAGTTGTAGGGTGCGCATTGATGCGCACCAGGATAACGCAGTGGTGTCCATCAAACGGACCGGTGGGATAAGTTTTCACATAGTATCGCCGTGGTGGAATGCGTTGTGGGCCTGTTAAGAGGCGTGAAGGGCGAAACTGAAGGATTGAGATACGTGATCAGATATCTTATTTAACATAATCATGATTATGCGCACTTTGGCGCAAAAGGCAAATCAGTAGCATCTATAAACAGCTCCATTAGTTTAAGGCTGCCAGTTATGGCGCATTCACCATATTCAAATCCTCGCTGGCAATAATGGATAACACTTCGTCCAGTTATAATTAGTCTTCGCCAGCATCAGTTCTCCCGCCACCTCAGCAAAATTGATGTCCTGACGTTCATAAAAGAATTGACGCAGAATGCCAGGTAAAAACTCAGCGCTGTAGCGCAGTAACGTGCTGTGCCAGAAGGGTGCCGGCAACGGGCTGTTGCCATGCCGCATCAGCAATTCATTTTTCCAGTCTGAATCCAGAATCTTGTCGCAAAATGACTGGCGCATGGCAATCGCAGGCGTGTCAGGTATGCCTGCAAGCAATAACTGACTGGGTAACGCCACTAAGCGCAGATCCCGGATAACGATTTTTTTCGCAGCAAATTCCTGCCAGATTGTGGTCAGTTGCGCCACTTTCGCTGGTAAACGCTCATTGATGTTGTAAAGCGGCAAGGTCAGAGGCAAAAAAGTAAAATGAAGACCTTGCGCTGGCAAGGTATCGGCAAGCGGATCAGCCTGTGTGAGTCGTTGCAATTCATCAATCAGACGTAACACCGGTAAGGAAACTGACGGCTTTATCCCTGCGGCAAGCGCCAGTTTTACCGGATCGTAATAGTTCTCTTCATGGATGTTCCCGATGCCTGCATTTTTCGCCCACAGCGCAATGGTGTTCTCGTTTGCAGAACGGTACCGGGTTTGCAGACTGATTGGTTGCATGTCAGACCTTAGGGTATTTGGATAAGCGCAGATAATTAATTATGAAACGTTTTTTAGCAGATACTCCAGCCTGATTGTGGTGAAAACGCGTGATTATCTCATGCCTATTCAACCCCGCTTAAACGATGCGCGATTTGTCTTCGCTCTGACGGAGCAAAGCGTCTACAATGCCGGCGAAATTTTTACTGATGAGGATACACAATTGGACACCTGTCCCACACGATTACAATCGGTGCCGATGCTGAGATAGCCTCATCGCTGTCTTAGCCCTGCGTTAAGACGGTGGATTTCCCTCCCCCCTTTTTCCTGCGTTCTGTCTGGCCCCGCTGTAATCCATTCTTACAACCCTGAATATCCATTGCCCGGCGGTGATGGAGTGAGGTCTGACATGGACTGGAAAATCTTTTTATTGCGCGTCACGGTCGCGCTGATTCTGGGCGCGCTGATTGGCAGTGAGCGCCAGCTGCGCCAGCGCCTGACCGGGCTGCGCACCAATGCGCTGGTCAGCACCGGTGCCTGTTTGTTTGTACTGATGACGCAAAGCGTACCGGGAATTGCCGCAGATGCCTCGCGCGTCGCCGCCTATGTGGTTTCCGGCATTGGCTTCCTTGGCGGTGGCGTCATCATGCGCGATGGCCTGAATGTGCGCGGCCTTAACACCGCAGCCACCCTGTGGTGTACCGCGGCGATTGGCGTGTTATGCAGCATGGGCTTGCTGCTGGAAGCAGGCATCGGTTGCGTAGTAATTCTGTGCGCCAATATCCTGCTGCGCGAACTGGCGCAAGGCATCAATCGGCAGAGCATCATTACTGCGGAGGACGCCAGCCAGTATTACAAAGTGCAGATCATCTGTCTGGCGGCCGATGAGGTGCAGGTGCGCAGCCTGATGCTGCATAGCCTTGGCGGCAGCGGTCTGCGGCTGCAATCCCTGCACAGTGAGGATCTGGAACCCTCACACCGCATGGCGGTGAATGCGGAAGTGCTGGGTAAACCCAGCCTGACCGATCAGCTGGAAAATCTGGTCAGCCGCATCAGCCTGGAAAAAGGCGTCAGCTCGGTCAGATGGCAGGTGTGTGAGCCGGAGACCGATTAAGTCGTTAAACGCGATGCGGCTGCGCTACCTGCCAAAGCGCAGCCGCAGCGTTGCCGGCAGCACGGTATGCTGGCTGATGGGTTCATCGCTGTTAATCATGGTAGTGAGCAGCGTAAAACACTCCTGCGCCAGGCGCGGCACATCCTGTTCGACGGTATCGATCGGCAGAGTTAGTGAGTCATACAGGTAGTGGTCGTCAAAGCTGGCCACGCGGATGTCGCTGTGCAGCAGGTGATGCTGGCTCATGTAGCGCAACACCCCTTCCAGCAGACCGCAGGCGGCGGTGAAAATCGCTTTGGGCGGACGCCCCAGCCGGGCGCACAGCGCGGCAAACATTTCATAACCGCTGCTCGGGTGATAGTTGCCGTGAATGATCCACTCCGGCCGTGGCGTCACACCTGCTCGTTCGAGACCCTGCATGAAACCGGCCAGACGATCTTTGGTGGGTGACAAACGCGGCTGACCGCCGAGGAAATAAATTTCATCCGGATTGGCGCGCGCCAGCCGTTCCACCAGCTCGGCAGTCGGCGTGACCGAATCGGTCATCACCAGCGGCAGTTGCGTATCATTAACGTAGCGGTCAAACAGCACGATCGGCAGTTGATCGCTCAGTTTGACGTAGTCACTGTCGCTTAACATGCTGGACGCCACAATCAGCCCATCCACCTGACGCGCCACCAGATTATCCACCACCACCCGCTCCTGCCCGGCGTTCTCGTCAGTGCAGGAGATCAGCAGCTGTAAGCCCGCCTCGCGACACAGATTTTCCAGCGCGTGCGAGAACACGGCAAAACCATGGTTGGTGATCTCCGGCACCACTAAACCCAGCGTATGGCTGCGATTATCGCGCAGCGAGCGCGCGTGAATACTGGGCTGGTAGTGATGCTCGCGCGCCAGCGTTAATACCCGTTCACGCGTCTCTTTCGCCACACGCAACTCTTTGCCACGGCCATTCAGCACCAGGCTGGCGGTGGCTTTGGACACCCCCGCCAGCGCGGCGATATCCGCTATGGTAACGCGTTTGGTTTTTCTCACGTCAGTGCATCGGTTAAGGAAACAATGACTTATTCTACCATGCACGGCCGCAACGACCAGTAGCGCGCCGTCACTTCTGCGTGTCCGGTCAGGGTTAATTGCGCCGGATGCGCCGGGAAGTAGCGGCTGCTCATCACCCCTTCCCCTTCATTAATGAAAATCTCGACGCTGGAGTGATCGCACAGTAACTGGAGCTGACTCACCGCGCCGCGCCAGTAACGGAACTGCCACTCGCCGCTTGCCAGACTGCGCCGCGCGAGCCGCAGCCCGTCGGCGCGCCACTCCAGCCGTAGCTGGTCGGCGAAATCCAGGGTGATGTCGCCCTGCCCGCTCAGCAGTAATTCCAGCCGCTGCGCATCAATGACCGGCGCATCGGCGGCTGGCCCCTGATAGTGCTGTTCAGCGCTGCGCAGCGCCTGCAGTTCAGTAACCGGACGCTGGAACAGCCGGCCATCACGCGTGCCCAGTTCGCGCACGCAGGTCATCTGATGGATCCAGCCATTGGCCACCGTGGGCTGCAGCATCTCCTCGCCATCCGGCACGCCCATCCAGCCCACCAGCAGCCGGCGTCCGTTGGCGGTTAGCGTGGTTTGCGGCGCGTAAAATTCGAAACCGGCGTCAAGCTCATGTAATTCGCCATGGCTAAAGCGGGCGTTAGCATAATCAAGATCGCCGGAGAGCCACGCGCTGGGATGTGCATTGAGAAAACGATGCTGTTCCTGCGCAAGCCCCTGCGGGCAGCAAATCAGGAAGGTGGTATCGCCGAGGATAAACATGTCCGGGCATTCCCACATATAACTGGCTGCCGCCAGTCCGTTAAGGCCGCTGCCGGCAATCTCACCCAGATTGTGCCACTCACGCAGGTCCGCCGAGCGCAGCAGCAACACTTTGCCCTGCTTTTGTTGATCCTGCGCACCCAGCACCATGAACCAGTGCTCGCCATGCCGCCACACTTTCGGGTCGCGCACGTGTCCGGTATAGCCGTCGGGCAGCGCGATCACCGGCCCGAGTTTGTCAAAGCCGCCCTGCGCATTCTGCACCGCCAGACACTGCCAGGCGGTGCGCGAACCATCCACGAACTTCACGTTGCCGGTATAGACCAGGGTCAGTGCGCCATTATCATCAACGGCGCTGCCCGAATAGCAGCCGCTGCGGTCATACTCCTCATCCGGCATTAGCGCTATGGGTTCATGCTGCCAGTGCAGCAGATCGGCTGAACTCCAGTGGCCCCAGCATTTATGCTGATGCTGGCAGCCCAGCGCATTCCATTGATAGAACAGATGGTAACGCCCGGCGAAGTGGATAAAACCGTTCGGATCGTTAAGTAATCCGGTAACGGGTGCCAGATGCCAGCCCGGATAATGCGGGTCGCTTAGCGCGCGCGGCTGACCGCGCATCACCGCCTGTAAAATATCGGGTAACAATGTAGAAGCCGCCATTATTCCGCGTCCGTTTTGTATTTGAGCAGATAAGAGATCATAAATGCGCTGCTGAACGCGATCACCATGCCAATGGCATAATTAAGCAACGAGCTGGCCTGCACAATCGCCATGCCCGGCAGACCGGTGAGACCGACAGCCGTCATATATACATGCACCGACACTACCCAGGCACCGCCCAGCGCGCCGCCAATCAGGCCGGCGATAAAGGGTTTCATAAAGCGCAGGTTGATACCGAAAATCGCCGCCTCGGTAATACCCAGCAGCGCTGAAAAGCCGGACGGCAGCGAAATCGCTTTGATTTTCACATCTTTGGTTTTGAACCATACCGCCAGACAGGCACCGCCCTGCGCCACGTTAGCCATCGCCCAAATCGGCAGCAGGAAGTTGACGCCAATCGCCGGATTGCCCAGCAGTCCGGCTTCAATCGCATGGAAGCTGTGGTGCACGCCGGTGATCACGATAACCGAGTAAAGCCCGCCAAACACCAGTCCGGCCAGCCAGCCGGCATGGGCAATCAGCGTGCTGAGGACGAATGAAATACCGTCGCCCAGCATCCGTCCTGCCGGACCAATCACCAGCAGCGCAACGAAGCCGGCGATAATCACCGTCAGGAACGGCGTCAGGATCAGATCCAGCGCGTCCGGAATCACCCGGCGCAGCTGCTTCTCCAGCACACTCATAAACCATACCGCCAGCAGCACCGGAAACACCGTGCCCTGGTAGCCGATCATCGCCACTTCGATACCGAAAAAGTTCATGGTATGGAAGCCGGCCGCCACGCCCCAGGCGTTGGTGAGCGCCGGATGCGTCAGGATGCCGCCGAGTGTGGCACCGAGGAACGGGTTTCCGCCAAACTCACGCGCCGCTGTGAAGCCAATCAGGATCGGCAGGATGATAAAGGCCGCTGAGCTGCACATATCCAGCATGATATACAGCGCGTTGTCGGGGTTAACCCAGCCGTAGGTTTTAACCATGCCGAGCAGTCCCATCAGCAGGCCAGAGGCCACAATCGCCGGGATGATCGGTACAAAAATGTTCGACAGCAGACGCGCAATGCGCTGGAACGGATTGAGCTTGCGCGCAGCGATATCCGCCGCTTCCGACTTGCTGGTTTCACTGATGCCAGCTTCGCGGATAAACGCGGCATACACTTTATTCACCACGCCAGTGCCAAAAATCACCTGCAGCTGTCCGGCATTGCGAAAACAGCCTTTCACGCCCTCCAGTTTGCCAATCGCGGCGGTGTCGGCTTTGGCGTCATCCACCAGCACCAGGCGCAAACGTGTGGCACAGTGCGCCGCACTGGCGATATTTTCCCGGCCTCCCAGCAGCGGCAGCAGCGACCGGGAAAGAGTAACAAAATCCATAGTAACCTCTGTTTTTGGTTGTTATGCCATCATGCGCTAAGCGGCCCGCACGCGGGCCGTTTCATCAGAACCAGGTTTCCATTTGCACGCCAAAGTTCCACTCGCCACCGGATTTAAAGCCGGTGCTGCCAAAGGCGTCATCGCTGGCGTAGTTATCCAGACGATGATCCCAGTCCATCCAGCTGGCGAACAGGCGGATTTCCGGACGCTTGAGGAATTCGCCCACGTCGCTGGCTTTGAGCGTGGGGGCGACGGTGAGCTTGTAGAAGTTGCCGCTGACGGCCTGGCGATTGTTATAGCCTTCAGGCCGCAGATCCATGTACTGATATGAGCCTTCATACTGCATCTCAAAGTTCTGCGTAAATGCCTGAATCAGGCGCAGGTTCACGGTGGCCCACTCATAGCTGTCGCCTTTGACATAGCGGTCTTTGCTGCTCTGCGCCAGCAGCGCTGGCGCGATGTGCCAGCCAGCGCCCAGCGGCGTCATGCCGTAGCTGGCGAGCCGCCAGGTATTCGCCTGCGGCAACAGCGCGCCGTCGGAACCGATGCTCTTCACTTCTGCGCCGAGGCCATGACCGTACAGCAGCGCGGTTTTCGCTGAACCTTCACCCAGGCCGTAGAAGCTGTCGTTGTGCAATCCGACCAGGGCGTGCACACCGTCACTGGCGGCATCACTTTTCACGCGATTGCCGTCAATATCGGTGCGCTGATCGTTATCTTTCGCGCGCATGCCGCTCACCATCAGCTGCAGTGGCCCGACGAAGTTATTCAGCGACAGAATGTAGTTTTGCGCGGTGTTGTCGTTATTTTCGATGTCCCCGAAGGTGCGGCCATAAATCGACAGGTTGCTGCGGGCGTCATCGCCCCACTTCATGTCGTAAATACCGGCCCCGGTTCCGGCCAGGAATACCACATCGGAATCGATCCAGTGGATGTCGAAGTTATCGCGGTCGAAACGCTTACCGGCCCACACCGTGGAGTCTTTGAACGCACCGGTGAAGGTCGGTAGCTGCCCCAGTTCGACAAACGCCTGACGCAGGTTGAGATCGCTGCTGGCGGCAGTCCAGTCGTTGTAGGTGCGCTGTCCGTCGGCCAGCATCGCCTTGAAGCGCGTGGTGGCACCGTTGGTCAGCGTTTGTTTATGTTCGAGGTTAAGTTCAACGTAGGTATCCGGCTCATTGCCGAGCCGCCCGACGTGACCGCCGGTCTCACCGGCTGGCGTGACGGTGGGCCCGCCCTGAGTTTTCGCAGCGGAACTGTTCATCAACAGGCCAGAGCGTGCGTAGCCATGAAACTCAAAGCCCTCTGACTCGCTGCTGGCGGCGGGCGCAACAGGCTGAGCGGCCTGCGGTTCGGTCTGTGCCACGGCAACCGGCGTCGGGTTCTGCTGCTGCACCGCAGCCAGCTTTTGCACCTGCTGTTCCGCTGCCTGCGCGCGCTGCTCCGCCACGCTGGCACGCTGTTCAGCCGCGGCCAGCCGTTTTTCCATCGCCGCCAGGCGCGCTTCAATACTGCTCATGTCGTCAGCCGCCCAGGCTGAGCCTGAGCCTAATACGGTGCTAAGGGTTATCGCGATTATACTTTTTTTCACTGTTTTGCATCCCTGAGGCAAGGCTATCATCAGATGTATTTTTTTTGCTAAACCGGTTTAGGCACCGCATCATAGCGGTGCCGATTTTTAAAGCGCAATGGATTTTGCTAAACCGATTTAGTGGATGTGAGATACATCGCAAAACAGGGAAAACGGCGGGGTCAGATACTGTGCTGCTGTAGCTGTTGATGGTTGGGTAACGCGGTCATCGCGCCTTTGGCGGTAGTGGCCAGCGCCCCGCACGCCTGCGCCGTGCGCAGGCAGGCCGCCAGCTGCGCTTCATCCGCCGGCAAACCCCGCTGCGCCAGTTCCCACAGCAGTCCCGCCACGAAGGCATCGCCGGCACCGGTGGTATCCACGCTGATCACCGCGCGCGCGGGATAGTGAGTTTGCCGGCCATCAAAATAAGCACGCACGCCAGCGCTGCCCTGCGTGACTAATAACAATTTAAGAGAGAAGCGCTGCGCCAGTTGCGCGATGCCGCTGTCAATGTCGGCGGTGTCCGTCATGAAGGCCAGTTCTTCCACGGAGAGCTTCACCACATCCGCCCGTTGCAGGGCCGCACTGAGGCATTGCAGCAACTCCGCCGCATCGGACCACAAATCAAGACGGATATTCGGATCGAAGCTGACAAAACCGCCCGCCTCACGCACGCGCTGCATGGCGGTTAACGCCGCCGTGCGCGACGGCTCGGCGAGTAACGCAATCGAACAGCAGTGCAGCCACTCGCCACACTGAAACCGCGGCAAATCGTCTGGCGTGAGAAACAAGTCGGCGCTGGGGCGCACCATGAAAGTGAAGGTACGCTCACCGTACTCATCCAGGGCCACGACCACCGTGGAGGTGCGCTGCTGCACATCTTTGCGCATATGGGAAACATCCACCTTTTCCTGCGCCAGCGTGCGACACAAAAACTGGCCAAAAGGATCGTCGCCCACCCGTCCGATAAATCCGCTGTTACCCGCCAGCCGTGCGATACCCACTGCCACGTTGGCGGGTGCGCCACCGGGACACTGCAACAAACGGCCTGCGTCATCAGGCAGCAAATCCACTACGGCATCACCCAGACACCAGATACGTTTCATCATGATTCAGTCTCACTTAATCGCTAAAACGGTTTAGCAAAGCATGCATATTAATCATGAATGCGGGTATTTGTCACCGTGAACAGTCCGACAGGCTTCAGACTTGTCCGTTGCTGGGATCGGTTTTGCCCTGCCGCATGGTCGTCTGCGTATTGACGTCTATGCTTAAAGTTTTCCAAAACCTTATAAAAATCGGTGTCATTGAAATTTCATTTCGCCACTTGTCCGGAGGCAAAGGCATGAGCAACCCACGCGATGAGAAGACGCAGCGGTATTCACCGCAGCAGGAAGAGACAGAGCGAGCCCGGCTGACAGCCGGTGCCGGTTCCGCCGCGCCGGCCCCCGTCACGGTGCCGGTCACGCTGCAGGTGAACGGCGAACCTCAGCAGCTTAACGTGGATACCCGTACCACGCTGCTGGACGCGCTGCGCGAACATTTACACCTGACCGGCACCAAAAAAGGCTGCGATCACGGTCAGTGCGGTGCCTGTACCGTGCTGGTCAACGGCCGGCGCATCAACGCCTGCCTCACTCTCGCGGTGATGCAGCAGGATGCCGAAGTGACCACCATTGAAGGCGTCGGCACGCCGGATGATCTGCATCCGCTGCAGTCCGCCTTTATCCGCCACGACGGCTATCAGTGCGGCTACTGCACGCCGGGGCAAATTTGTTCCTCGCTGGCGGTACTGCAGGAAATTGCGGCGGGCATTCCCAGCCATGTCACGGGCGATCTGACCGCCGCGCCAGCGCTGAGCGATGAAGAAATTCGTGAGCGCATGAGCGGCAACATCTGCCGCTGCGGCGCTTATGCCAACATTCTTGCCGCCATTGAAGAGTACGCCGGAGGCCAGAAAGCATGAGAGCCTTTACCTTTGAACGGGCTGCGACGCCTGCACAGGCCGCCAGCAGCGCAATGCAGCATCCGGGCGCACGCTTTATCGCCGGCGGTACCAATCTGCTCGATTTGATGAAGCTGGAAATTGAAACCCCGTCGCACCTGATTGATGTTAACGGACTGGCGCTGGACAGCATTGAACCCACCGCCGGGGGCGGCTTACGTATTGGTGCGCTGGTGCGCAATACCGATCTGGCGGCAGACGCGCGCATCCGGCGCGACTATGCCGTGCTGACGCGCGCGCTGGTGGCGGGCGCTTCAGGCCAGCTGCGCAATCAGGCCACCACCGCTGGCAACCTGCTGCAGCGCACGCGCTGTCCCTATTTTTACGATGTTAATCAACCCTGTAATAAGCGTCAGCCGGGTACGGGCTGTGCCGCACGCGAAGGATTCAGCCGCCAACATGCGGTGGTGGGTGTCAGCGAAGCCTGTATTGCCACCCATCCCAGCGATATGGCGGTGGCGATGCGACTGCTGGATGCGGTGATTGAAACCGTCAGCCCTGATGGCAGCCAGCGCGCTATTCCCATCGCTGAATTCTACTGCGCACCGGGCGACACGCCGCATATCGAAACCGTGCTGCAGCCGGGTGAGCTGATCGTCGCGGTTACCCTGCCTGCACCGCTGGGTGGCACCCACATTTACCGTAAGGTGCGCGATCGCGCTTCTTACGCCTTTGCGCTGGTCTCGGTGGCAACGGTTATCCTGCCTGAGGGTAGCGGCCGGGTGGCCGTCGGCGGCGTGGCCCATCAGCCGTGGCGCAGCGCGGCGGCGGATGCCGAAATTCCTCACGGGGCGCAGGCGGTCTGCGATGTGCTGTTTGCTGATGCGCGTCCCACTGAAGCCAACCGATACAAACTGTTGCTGGCGCAGCGTACGCTCGCCTCAGCGATCGCGGAAGCGAGGAGCAACGCATGAAATTTGACACACCAGCAACCGCCAATCCTATCGATCGGCAGCGCGTCGTCGGCCAGCCGCTGGCGCGCATCGACGGGCCGTTAAAAACCACCGGCTCGGCGCATTACGCCTATGAATGGCACGCTGAAGCACCGGATGCGGCCTACGGTTATGTGGTCGGCGCGCCAGTTGCCAAAGGCAATATTCTCTCGATTGACACCCACGCCGCAGCACAGGCACCGGGCGTGCTCGGCATCGTCACCGGAGCAACAGCCGGCAAGCTCAACAAGGCAGAGCGCAACACCGCGACGCTGCTGGCAAATAATAGAATCGAACACTATCACCAGGCTGTGGCGCTGGTGGTGGCGGAGACTTTCGAGCAGGCACGTGCGGCCGCGCAGTTGGTTAAGGTTAACTGCCAGGCTGAAACGGGGGCTTACGATCTTGAAGCGGCCCAGCCTGAAGTGACAACGTCACCCGAAGGTGAGCCTGATAAAACACTGGGCGACGTCGATGCTGCCCTGCACAGCGCAGCCTTTACGCTGGACGCCACCTACACCACGCCCGATCAAAGCCATATGGCAATGGAACCGCACGCTTCCATGGCGCTGTGGCAGGATGATCACCTGACGGTCTGGACCTCGAATCAGATGATTAACTGGTGCCACACCGACCTGGCGCACACGCTCGACATGCCGATGGAAAAGGTGCGCGTGCTCTCTCCTTACGTCGGCGGTGGCTTTGGCAGCAAACTGTTTCTACGAAGCGATGCGCTGCTGGCGGCTCTGGGTGCGCGCGCCGTGGGACGCGCGGTGAAAGTGATGGTGCCGCGCCCGATGATCCCTAACAACACCACGCACCGGCCAGCAACGCGGCAGCGCATCCGATTAGCTAGCGATGCGCAAGGCCATCTCACCGCCATTGCCCATGAAAGCTGGTCCGGTAACCTGCCGGGCGGAACGCCGGAAACTGCGGTGCAGCAGACTGAATTACTTTACGCCGCCGCCAATCGGCTTACCGGACTGCGCCTCGCCGAACTCGATCTGCCCGAGGGCAACGCAATGCGTGCGCCAGGTGAAGCGCCCGGTCTGATGGCGCTGGAGATCGCCATGGATGAAATGGCCGCCATCGCCGGTATCGACCCGGTTGAGTTTCGCATCATCAATGATACACAGGTCGATCCGCTGCATCCGGAGCGCTTCTTTTCACGCCGCCAGCTGGTGCAATGCCTGCGCACCGGCGCCAGCAAATTTGGCTGGGCGGAGCGCTGTGCTAAACCCGGGCAACGGCGCGAGGGGCGCTGGCTGGTGGGCATGGGCGTGGCAGCCGGTTTCCGTAATAACCTGCTGGCGCCCTCCGCCGCGCGCGTGCAGTTGGATGCGCAAGGCACAATCACCGTCGAAACCGATATGACCGATATCGGCACCGGCAGCTATACCATCATCGCCCAGACGGCAGCCGAGATGATGGGCGTGCCGATTGAGCAGGTCAGCGTGCGGCTCGGCGATTCGGCGTTTCCTGTCTCGGCGGGTTCGGGTGGCCAGTGGGGAGCCAATACCTCCACGGCCGGGGTGTACGCGGCCTGCGTCCGGCTACGCGAGAAGGTTGCCGCACAGTTGGGTCTGGATGCAGAAAGTGCAGAGTTTGCCGATGGGCACATTCACGCCAGCGGACAGCGCCTGCCGCTTACTGCGGCGGGTTCGCTGATGGCGGAAGAGACCATGGAATTCGGCGATCTGGATAAAACCTTCCAGCAATCCACCTTTGCCGGCCATTTCGTCGAAGTGGCGGTCGACAGCGCCACCGGCGAAGTGCGCGTGCGGCGCATGCTGGCGGTGTGTGCTGCGGGGCGCATCCTCAACCCCAAAACCGCGCGCAGTCAGGTGATCGGCGCGATGACCATGGGCCTCGGCGCCGCGCTGATGGAGGAGCTGGCGGTGGACACCCGGCTCGGCTACTTCGTCAATCACGACATGGCAGGCTATGAAGTGCCGGTACACGCCGATGTGCCTGAGCAGGAGGTGATTTTCCTCGATGACACCGATCCGGTCTCTTCGCCGATGAAAGCCAAAGGCGTCGGTGAACTGGGGCTGTGTGGCGTCGGTGCTGCGCTGGTTAATGCGGTCTACAATGCAACCGGCGTACGAGTGAGAGACTATCCGGTGACGCTGGATAAGTTACTCGCCGCGCTGCCCGACCAGCCGTAACGCAAGTCCCCTCCGCCAGTGCATGCTGGCTGGCGGAGGGTGGAAACGCGTGAATGGCTAAGCCGTCAGGACTGCTCAGTGACAGAATGCGCTAACGCATGACGCCGACCATCTGCGGCCAGCGTCACTGCGGTGGTTAATGCTCTCAGCGCCCCGCTTCCTTAGCCAGCCCGCACCAGTGCACCAGCGTCAGCGCAATGGCTTTGGTGCAGGCCACCAGATCGGCAATCGGCACATGTTCGTTAGGCTGATGCGACAGCGCCGGATCGCCGGGACCAAAGTTGACCGTCGGCGTCTGGCCCAGCGTGCTGGGCAAGCCAATGTCGCTGTGGGCACCAAAGCCGGCCAGCTGCGGGCTCAGTGCCGCGTCACTCACGCCCTGCTGAAAAGCGCTGACAAAAGGATGAGCGGCCGGGATCTCGGCGCAGTCGGCGTCCAGTATCCACTCCACGCGCGCCGGATGCTTTGCCAGGTAAGGATCCAGCGCGCATACCTTCGCCACGTGCGCCTCAATCTCCTGTTTTACCTTACCGCCCAGCCCCATCTCATCCTTTTCTGCCGGCAGATATTGCACGTCGATGACGATCTCGGCGCGGCCGGCAATCGACGCCGGGTGCTCGCCCACTTTCAGCTGCGTCACGATAATCTGGTTGGGCAGATCCATGAGTGGATGGTTTTTGTCGGGCTGCGTCTGCCAGCGGCGGTTCAGCACATCGAGCCCGTCCAGCATCTGGCGACACAACATCACGGCATCAACCGGACCGCTGCTGTCCCAGCTGTTCGGCGTTAATTCCGCATGGCCGCCGATGCCATCGAGGATGATGCGCGCCCACAAAATGCCGTGGCAAATCGGCGCGATGCGGTTGGCAGTGGGCTCCGTCATGATACCGGCATCGGCTTTGAAGCCGCGATCCACCATTGCCAGCGAGCCCATGCCGCCGATCTCTTCATCCACTACCGTGGTGAACACCACGTCGCCGGCCAGCTGCACGTTGAGATCCTGCAGCAACTCCACCGCCATGAGCATGCAGGCCACGCCGCCTTTCATGTCCACCGCACCGCGACCATACACCGCCTCGTTGCGGATCTCCGGCACAAATGGATCGCTGTGCCAGTGCTCAGCCGGACCCGGTGGTACCACGTCAATATGGCCGGTAAGCATCAGCGACCTGCCGCCACCGGATCCGCTCAGGGTGCCGCCCAGATTGGGACGGCCTTCAAAGGTGCGGCCTTTATTGGCGCCCGGGCGGCCCTGATACTTCTGGTACAGCGCCGGGCCATCCGGATCCCACAAATCAGTGTCCATGCCCAGCGCCATCAGCCGCTGCTGCAGGTAGCGCTGGCAGTCGCGCTCGCCTGGCCCGGCCTCGCGCGGATCGACCTTTACCACTGAGGGAAACGCCAGCAGGTCGCATAATGTCTGCGCGATACGCTGCGCGCTGGCATCGACGTGCGCGCTAATTTTTTCAGTCAGACTCATGTGTTATCTCCGATAGATAAAAAGTCGTTGTGCCATTAACACCATGATTAACAGCATGCCCACCACGCCCAGTTGCCACACGCTGTTCAGCCCCAGCTGCAACATGCAGGTTTTGAGGGTGACCAGCATCAGCGCGGCAGCAAGAACGCCGATGACACTGCCGCGCCCGCCAAAGATCGCCACGCCACCCAGCAGCGCGGCAGTCAGCGATTCCAGCTCAAGATTGACACCGATTTCCGGGCGGGCGCTGCCGAGCCAGCACAGGGAAATAAAGCCGGCGCAGCCCGCCAGCGCGCCGCTCAGGCAGTAAACCAGCAGCCGCAGGCGATCGACCGGAATGCCCACCAGCCGCGTGGCGTGCTCATTGAAGCCGCAGGCGTAGATCCATTTGCCCCACGCGCTGTTGCTGAGGATCAGCCACGCCAGCAGAAACGCCGGGATGACACAGGTTAAGAAAGGCAACGGAACGGACAGCATGGCCGCCCGCCCCCACTGCGTAAGCAGCGGCGGCACGCCGGCCAGCGCCGCACCACCGGTTAATGCCAGCGCCAGGCCGGAAAACAGATAAAAACTGCCCAGCGTAACGATCAGCGGCCAGAGGCGTAAGCGCGCCACCAGCAGGCCGTTCAGCGCGCCGGCCAGGCTACCGCTCAGCAGGCAAATCAGCGGCAGCCAGCCGGGCGCAATGCCCTGATCGAGTGCCAGCATGCCAATGACCGCCGAGAGCGAAACGTTACCGCCAACCGACAAATCAATGCCGCCGCCGCCAGTCATCACCACCAGCGACTGCCCGAGCGCCACCAGCGACAACAGCGTGGCAAACTGCAGGATGGAGGTCAGCGACCATGCCGCCAGCATCTGCGGCAGCACAATCGCGATGGCCCCCAGCAGCAACAGCCACAGCGCCAGCAGCAGCGTCAGATCGGGGGCTTTGCGCCACAGTTTCATGCCAGCCTCCTTAGCGATAACAGCCGCCCACTGGCTGCTTCACTGCTCAGCACCAGCAACAGCACCGCCCCGGTGACCACGGTTTGCCACAGCGAGGGCACGCCAATCAGCAGCAGGCCATTTTGCAGAATGCGCAACAGCAGCACGCCGAGCAGCGTGCCGAGCAGACTGCAGGAGCCGCCGGTAATGCGCGTGCCGCCCAGCACCACCGCGGCAATCGCCTCCAGTGCCAGCGTGCCGCCGACGGTCATCTCCACGTTACGATAGGTGGCGATGTAGCAGGTGGCGGCCAGGCCGCACAGCACGCCGCTGAGGGCAAAGGTCGCAACACGCACCCGGGTCACCGGAATGCCCGCCAGCCGCGCTTTTTCTTCGGAGTTGCCGGCGGCCAGCAGCCATAACCCGTACGGCGTATGGCGCAGCGCCAGCCACACCAGCGCCCAGGCCGCGATAATCAGCCAGGCCATCAGCGGCAGTCCCAGCAGCGGCCGCATCAGCGCATGCGTCAGATCGCCTGGCAGACCGGAAAGCCACTGCCCGCCCAGCAGCACAAACAGCGCCGTGCGCCAGACGCCGAACAGCCCCAGCGTGCCAACAATCGCCGGAATGCGGCCAATCACCACTACCAGCGCGGTGATCAGCCCTGCCAGCAGGCCAATAAGCGGTCCGGCCAGCGCCGCCAGCAGCGGGGATTGCAGCATCAGCAGTTGTCCGACGCCCCACGCGGCCACGCCCATCACTACGCCCACCGACACATCGACGCCGCCCATGGCGATGACCAGCGTCATACCCAGCGCGATCAACAGCAGTTCGCTGCTGTTGCGCAGAATGGTCAACAGGTTGTCAGCGGTGGCAAACCACGGTGAAAACCACGTAAAGCAGGCGCCAGCCAGCACGGCGATCGCCAGCAGGACGATTTCCCGCGAAGTCATATGCATCACAGGCCTCGTCAGAATTTGAACTGGTCGACGTTATCTTTGGTAAACACCGCCGGCCTGCCGAGCAGCAGCACACCGGTTTTGCTGTCAAAGGTCACCGGTTGAGCAAAGCCGGGAACATGGTTTTCGGCGGCAAAGGCTTTACCGTCGATCAGCTGTTTGCCCGCCCACACCGTCAGATAGCCAAGCTTTTCCGGGTCCCACAGCACGGTGTAGCCAAACGCCCCGCTTTTCAGGTAGGCGCGCGCGGTGTTCGGGCTGCAGAAACCGCTGCCGATCACCTTGCCGTTTTTGCCAGCGGTTTCGATGGCCTGCGCCACGCCCGGACAGGTCGTGGACGCCATGGCAATCACCCCTTTCAGATCGGGGTTAGCGGACATCAAATCGGTGGTGATTTGCGCCGCGCGGCTGGCGGAGCCGCCGGCGTACTGGGGTTTGAGCAGCGTAATGTGCGGATATTTGCTTTTCACCCGCTGCTGCATAAAGCCAATCCAGCTGTTGAGGTTGGACGCGGTGGCTTCGCCGGAGACGATGCCAATTTTGCCGCGCTCGCCGACGCGTTTGACCATCTCATCGATCACCGTATCGCCCAGTCCCTCATCGGTGGCCTGCGCCACATAAACCGGCCGGCCGCTGTCGGGCGCATCGCTGTCGCTGGTGAACAGATGCACATTACTCGCCTGCGCCTGCGCCATCACCGGCGCAATACTGGAGGCATCCAGCACGCTGATGCCAATCGCACTGACCTTCTGCGCAATCAGGTTCTGCACGATCTGCAGCTGATCCATCGGGTTAGTATCTACCGGACCGCTATAGACAAACTCCACGCCGAGATCGTGCGCGGCGCGCTTGCCGCCCGCCTCCATCGCCTGAAAATAGGGAATACCGATGATTTGTGGCACAAAGGCCACCTTTTGCGCCGCGAGGGCGTAACCCGATACCAGCAGTGACAGCGAACAAACAGCAGTAGCAATGCGATGCATGATGATTTCCCCTGGTGTACGTGCTTAGGTGTTTTCGAAAATGCGCGCATCAGGATGCGCACCGGTAATGAGTGCAACGATTTCGTCTGGCGTGGTGTCCGCGTGACGGCGCTCGGCGATTTTGCGGCCGCGACGAAACACCACCATGCGATCGGCCACGGCAAACACATCGCTGATGTTGTGGCTGATCAGCACCACGGCGCAGCCGCGTTCCGCCAGGCGGCGCGTCAGCTGCAGGACTTTCTGCGTCTCCGCGACCGCCAGCGCGGCGGTGGGTTCATCCATGATCACCAGCTGCGCGTTGAGATTGAGTGCGCGGCAGATCGCCACCGCCTGGCGCTGGCCACCGGACAGACTGCCGACCGCCGCTTCGGCATCGGAAATGTGCGCATCGAGTTCGGTCAGCAGTTGATCCACCGTTTCGCGCATCGCGCGGCGGCGCAGAAAAGGAATGCCGAGCACGCGGCGCTTCAGCTCGCGGCCAAGAAACACGTTCTCGGCAATCGACAGATTCTCTGCCAGCGCCAGCTCCTGATAGATGGTGGCAATACCGTGCTCGGCGGCCTGGCGTGGCGAGGTGAATTTCACCGCCCTGCCGTCTACCCACAGCTCACCCTCGCTGGCGCTGTACGCACCGGATAACACTTTGGTAAAGGTCGATTTGCCCGCGCCGTTGTCACCCAGCAGCGCCAGCACTTCGCCGCGATGGATCGACAGATTGACCTGGCTGAGCGCCGTTAGCGCGCCGAAGCGTTTACCGATGTTGCGCGCTTCGATGAAACAGCTAGTCATGGGCGCCCTCCGGGTAAGCCGCGCTGTGGAAATCAATCTCCCACTGCAGCACGCGGGCGTAAAGCTGCGACAGCTGCGCCTGTTGCGCCGCGCTGAGCGTCAGTGCGCACTGGTCGAGTTCGGTTTTCAGCCACTGCGCCTGCTGATGGAACTCGTCTTCAGCATGCATCTCTACCCAGCGGCGCACGTCAGCGTCCTGCTGCGATTGCGCGCTGACGCGCAGGCACCAGTGGTAATACATCCACTCGGCACCGAACATCAGGGTGATGATTTCCGCATAGCTGCCCTGCTGCGCGACTTTCAGCATGCCATCGCGGAATGCGCTGACGCCGGGCAGATCGTCCGGATAATCCGCTGGCTGAATGCCGCGCCGCGCCAGCACCGCCTCAAACCAGGCGATTTGCGTATCCACCAGCGCATTGAGCACGCCAATCAGCCAGCGCTGCTGACGAATGCCGGGCGCCTTGCTCACCGCCAGCGCAAAAATAGCGATGGCGGTGGCGACGAAGTTACCCTCAAACACCAGATAACGATTAAACACGCTGTCCGGCAGCCGATCGTGCTCAATGTCGACGACAAAGCGGTGCTGCTGCATCGCCTGCCATAGCGCCTGATGCTGCGTCAGCAGCCGATCGCTGAAGCTTTCCATCACGCCTCCTCCAGCGCAGCCTGCGCCACCGCCATGAAGTGCTTCACGCGCGCCAGTTCCACCGGGTTCCACCACACGCCATCGACTTTCAGCGTGCTGGCGACAATCACCCCCTGCGTGCGGCCAAGGATCTGGCAGACGTTGTCCGGCGTCACGCCTGAGCCCACCAGCAGCGGCAAGGCAGTTGCGGCGCGGATTTCGTCGATCTCACTCAGCGTGGCGCTGTCGCCGGTGCGCTGGCCGGTGGCGATCACCGCATCGGCTTCGAAGAAGTCGACGTCACGCGTCAGCTCCTGAATTGAGCGGTCGGCGACAATCGCGTGGCTGCCGTGTTTAACATGGCTATCGGCAAATACGCGGATATGATCGGCCCGCAGCTGATTGCGATAGCGCAGCGCTTTAGCGGCTGCCCCTTCGATAAAACCTTCATTGGCGATATAGGCATTGGCCCACTGGTTAACGCGCACAAAATCCGCCCCGCCGGCTAATGCCGTGGCAATTGCCGGGATTGCCGCATTGGCCAGCACGTTAATTCCCAGCGGTGCAGCAAAACGCTCGCGGATTTTATCGGTGATCACCGCCATAAATGCCGCCGTTTCCGGACCAATATCGTCGGGCTTGGCAAAGGGAATATCGCCATGATTCTCAACGATTAAACCGTGCACGCCGCCAGCGAGATAATTATCCGCATCGCGCAGGGCGCAATCGATAATTTCACTCGCCGGTTTACCACGATATTTCGGCGAGCCGGGAAAGGCATCGCAGTGAATAACACCAATCACCGCTTTACTGCGTGAAAAAATATCTTGTATTGCGTTACTTTTTTCTGCTGATATAGAAGCCATCTCTTTCACCTTATTAACGAGAAAACTATGCGTGTCTATGTTGCAGGCAATATTGTGGTGGATGAAACCTGGTCCATCGATCAACTCCCTGAAAAAGGCGCCTCAATTCATGGCAAAAAAATTGCGCAGGATATCGGTGGCAAAGGCGCCAATCAGGCAATCATACTTTCGCGTTGCGGCATCGATACGCGCTTAATTAGCGCCACCGGCGATGATATTAACGGCCAGTGGATCCGCGGACGCATCCGGCACGAGAAATTAACCTTACTGCCGCCTCAGTTTTTGTCTGCTCACAGTGACACCTCAATTATTTTTAATAGCAGCGATGGCGATAATGCCATTATTACTACCACCGCCGCGGCCGACGCACTGGCAGCGGATATTATCCTGGCTTACTTAGCCGATGCCGCTGCCGGCGATATTCTGCTGCAGCAGGGCAATTTTTCTGCGGAGAAAACCCGCCGGTTATTTAGCTGGGCAAAAGCGCATGGCTTAACCACGGTATTTAATCCTTCACCGGTCAATCCGGACTTCGCCGATCTCTGGCCACTGATTGACATCGCGGTGGTCAATCAACCGGAAGCCGATCTGCTGCAACCCGCCGGCGTTAACACACTGGTGATTACCCAGGGTGCTGCCGGTGCGCTGCTGATGCGCGGCAATCAGCGCGTGTACTGCCCGGCGATGAACGTCGCGACCGTCGATACCACCGGCGCCGGTGACACCTTCCTCGCCGTGCTGCTGGCGTCTGCCCTGCTGCGCGGCGTCGCGCCCGACCTGCTGGCGCTGCAGCATGCCAGCGCGGCGGCGGCGATCACCGTCAGTCGCACTGGCACGCTGAACGCGTTTCCCGATGCTGATGAATTGCAACGTATTCTGGCGCAGCGCTAAGCCTGGGCGCAGACGTTCGCGTCTGCGCCTGGCGGTTACTTAAACAGCGAACGGTAGCTGTCGACGTTGGCTTTGGTCACCACCGTGGCCGGAACCAGAATGGTTTTGCTCACGGTTTTGCCGGCCGTCAGGCTATTCAGCGCTTTCAGCGCTTCTTCACCCATTTTCTTTGGATCCTGCTGCAGCACGGCGGTAACGTAGCCACCGTCAATGCCGCTGATGGCTTTTGCCGTCAGATCCCAGCCGAATACCTTGATGTCCTTCTGCCGTCCCTGGTTTTCTACTGCGGCAATGGCACCCAGCAGCGCCGGCTCGCCGGTGGCATAGATCGCGGTGAGATCCGGGTTGCCGGTAATCAGGTTTTCGGCAGCGGTCATGGCGTTGTCCTGAATATTCTGGCCATCGACCACATCGGCGACCGTTATCTGGCTGTTGCTTTTAATCGTCTCTTCAAAACCTTTCTGGCGCTGGTTTTGGATGGCCGAATTGAGCGCGCCGACAATTCCCAGTCGCGCTTTACCGCCCATCTCTTTCGCAACATAATCGACAAAGTATTTACCAAGGATTTTTCCGCCTTCGAGGTTATCTACGCCCACCTGCGCTGCCTGCGGACCGGCAGGCAATACGGCATCAATCGCAATCACCGGAATATTCGCCGCTGCGGCTTCTTTTATCGCTGGCACAATACCGTTGACATCGATTGCATCCACCAGAATGCCTTTCACTCCCTGCTGAATATAGTTTTCAATCGCATCGTTTTGCGCCACGGGATTATCGTTGGCGTTATAAATCACCAGCTGTTTACCGCTGGCTTTGGCCGCTTCCTGCGCGCCCTGATTCATCAGGTTAAAAAACAGCGCCTGCTGATTAATCTGGACTAACGCATAAGTGGGTGCGGCGTGAGCCTGAACGCATAATGAACCTGCGGCGAGTAAACCACTCGCGATGAACAGTGAACGCAGTTTTCCGCTGAAAGATGACATCATTGAGTTCCTCGTCGGGAATAATAATAACCAGCGCTTCTCAGCGACGTACCGCTGAGCGTTTTTTTTGGCAGGTAAATATCAGTTCAATGATTCTGAGCACGGCGATAATGCCGTGTTTTGATGCCGCCGGCGTTATCTTTTTCGGCATCCCATCCACTGGGAGTGCGGGGTGAAAAAAACAATGTCGGGTTGGGAAGTTAATCCCGGTACTGCGGTAAACGCTTTATACAATTCGCCCGACGAATTTTTTTGTCAAGTGTTTATTTCTCCAGCAATGCAATCGGGAAAGCGCTGTATTAGTCGCGCTTAACTGTGTTACAGATAAGCCACCCCGGCAAACATGGCGAAATGGATGAGTACAAAACGCGTGTTGTTATCTGACGTGGCAAAGCTGGCTGGCCTGTCAAAAGCCACGGTGTCACGCTATCTGAATCACAGTATTGTGCTGCCGCAGGACACCGTTGACCGCATTGAAAGCGCGATCCGCACGCTGGACTATCGCGGTAATTCTCTTGCGCGGCGTTTAAGCAAAGGCGGCAGCGAAACCCTGGGCCTGGTGCTGCCGGATATCACTAACCCGTTTTTTGCCGAACTGGCGGATGCCGCCGAAGAAGCGGCGTCGGCACACGGTTACAGTCTGGTGCTGTGCATCACGCGTAACAACCCGGACAAAGAGGCGCAGTTTATCCGCTGGCTGGATACGCGCCAGGTGGATGGCCTGCTGTTCACCACCAACCGGCCGGACAACGGCCTGCTGCGCGATGAAATTCAGCGGCAGCGCCATGTGGTGCTGCTGGATGAAGACATTCCCGGCAGTAACGTGCCGAAGGTCTTTGCGGATAACGTGCAGGGTGGCCGCATGGCCACCGAGCAGTTGATCGCCGCCGGGCACACGCAGATAGCGTTTATCGGCGGCCCGGAGCAGCTGATGAGCGTGCGCGAACGCTATCTTGGCTTTTGCACCGCGATGCAGCAGGCCGGTTTAACCGTACCGCCGCAATGGGTGATGTATGGCAACTACGAACGCGAATTTGGTCAGCAGGCGTTGCAGCACCTGTTCCGCTGCACGCCGCGCCCTACCGCTGTGTTCGCCGCCAGTGACTATCTGGTGCTGGGACTGCTCGACGGTCTGCGCGCCATCGGCCTGCAGGCACCGGCGGCGCTGTCGCTGGTCGGCTTCGATGACGCCAACTACAGCGATCTGACCCAGCCGCGGATCTCCACCATCCGCCAGCCAGCGCGCCAGCTGGGCCACACGGCGGTAAGCATTATGCTGCGCCTGCTCAACAACGACAGCAGCATCCCGATGGAGACACGTTTACCGGTGGAATGGATCGGTCGCGATTCGGTGGGATTTGTTAGCGATGTCCCAAAATGAGGCAAAACTGCACAATTATGGCGCAAAAAGTGAGCGATTTTTTCCGTTAGCGGTATAGTGAGTAAACCGGTTTACTTGCTGATTACATAACATACGATGTATTACAACAAGTTAGCCGCGAGTGCAGTGCCTGTTATTCAGGCTGGCATGGATGCTGCAATGTCATACCTGGCGAGTAAATATCATTGTAGCGTTTACCCTGTTGCTGTGAGTTAAGGGTTTATCTGACAGGTAAACCGGTTTACTAGATTGTAAATCGTGTCAGATAGCCTCTTTTTCGCGACCGGCTAAACATTTCCCACAGGCGTTGATGGGAGTGATCCAATGCAGCAATTACCAGCTCTTCCGGCCCGGGTGGAGATGATTAACATCACTAAAACCTACGGCTCAATTCGTTCTCTGCGCGGCGTCAATCTGCAACTGGCCCCCGGGGAAGTGCTCGGTCTGGTGGGCGACAACGGCGCCGGCAAATCGACGCTGACCAAAGTGCTGTCCGGCGCGGTGATCCCTACCAGCGGCGCGATCCGCATTGATGGTGAACAGCAGCACTTCAGCAATCCGGCGGATTCGCGCCGTTGCCATATCGAAATGGTGTATCAGGATCTGTCGCTGTGCGACACGGTCGACGTGGCCGGTAACCTGTTCATGGGCCGCGAACCGACCAGACGCATCCTCGGCGTGCCGTTTCTCGATCAGGCCACAATGCATGCGCAGGCGCGTGAGATGCTGAAAGGCCTCGGCATCTCAATTCCCGATACCCGTCTGCTGGTGCGTAACCTCTCCGGCGGGCAGCGTCAGGCCATTGCCATCGCCCGTGCCGCTGCGTTCGATCCCAAAGTGCTGATTATGGATGAACCCACTGCCGCGCTGGCGGTGGCGGAAGTTGAGGCGGTGCTGGAGCTGATTCGCCGCGTGTCGGCGCGCGGCGTCAGCGTGATCCTCATCACCCATCGGCTGCAGGATCTGTTCCTGGTGTGCGATCGCATCATGGTGATGTACGAGGGCACCAACGTGGCCGACCGCCGTGTGGCGGACACCAGCCTGAGCGATATCGTCAACCTGATCGTAGGTGAGAAATTTACCGCGCAGTCCGCGGCAGCACACTGAGGTAACAGGATGAGCATCATGAATTTAGGCAGTTCACGCATGATCCAGCACTCTCTGCCGCGCCGCTTGTTGCATAACCATTCGGGTGTGGTGAGCATCGCGCTGTTTTTTGTCTTTTGCTGCGTGGTGTTTTCGCTGATCACCAGCAACTTTCTTACCAGTACCAACTGGCTGAATATCATCCGGCAAAGTGCGCCGCTGCTGATCGTCGCCACCGCGATGACGCTGGTGATTACTACCGGCGGCATCGATTTGTCGGTCGGCTCAACGCTGGCGCTGGTGGGCGCGCTGTCGGCCATTGCGCTCAATAACTGGGGCTTGCCGTGGCCGGTGGTGCTGATTGGCGGGCTGCTGCTCGGTGCGCTGGTGGGCGCCATCAACGGCTTCTTTATCGCCTGGGAAGGGATACCGGCATTTATCGTCACACTGGCCACGCTGGCAGTGGTGCGCGGCATCGCGCTGCTGGTGACGCAGGGCTATTCGATCCCGGTGCCGGCTGACAGCCTGTTCACCTTAATGGGGCGCGCCTGGGTGCTGGGGATTCCCATGCCGGCGCTGATCGGCATCGTGGTGCTGCTGGCCGGTCACATTGTGCTTAATCACCTGCGCTTTGGCCGCTACGTCACCGCCATCGGTGCCAACGCGGAAGGTGCACGGCGCAGCGGTATCAATACCAAAGCGGTGACCATGAAAGTGTACATTCTCAGCGGTATGGCGGCGGCGCTGGCTGGCATGATCATCACCGCGCGCCTCGGCAGCGGCTCCTCTAACCAGGGCGAAGGTTTTGAACTGCAGGTGATTGCGGCGGTAGTGCTGGGCAGTACCAGCCTGTTTGGCGGCTTTGGAACCGTGATCGGTACGCTGCTCGGCGCGCTGTCGATTGCCATTATCCAGAACGGCCTGATTTTGTCGCATATCTCGCCGTTTTATACCCAGATCGCCACTGGCACCATCATTCTGCTCGCCATCTGGCTCAACACCCGCATTCTCAACCCGAGCCGCGCGCCCGCCAAAGGATAGCCCATGAAAGGATCAATTTTTCGCCATGCAGATCCGTTGCCGCTCGGCGTCAGCAGCGGTCAGGTGATGACGGTACTCGGTCCGCTGCCGGTGGCGGAGATGGGCGTCACGCTGATGCACGAGCACATTTTACTGGATGCCTCCGGTAAATGGGTACCGCCCTGCTGCTGTAGCGACCGCCACATTGCTGAAATGCCGGTGCGCATCGAGAACCTCGGCGAGCTGTCGCTTAACCCGCTGATGAGTCGCGACAACTGCCAGCTGTTTGATGTCGATACCGCAATTGACGAGCTAATGAAATACCGCGCGCTGGGCGGCGAAACGGTGATCGATCCGACCAATATCGGCATCGGCCGCGATGGTAAAGCACTACAGCGCATCGCCCGTCTCACCGGCCTGAATATTGTGATGGGCACCGGTCTGTATCTGGAGCCGTCGCATCCGGAGTGGGTAAAAACCATCAGCGTGGAACAGCTGACCGACAAGCTGATTTATGACCTCGGCGGACTGCCGGAGAAGCCGGAGGTGCTGGCCGGGCTGATCGGTGAAATCGGCATATCCAGCCGCTTCACGCCCGATGAAGAAAAATCGCTGCGTGCCGCCGGGCGCGCCAGTGCGGCCACCGGCGTACCGATTCAGGTGCATCTGCCCGGCTGGGAACGGCTCGGCCATAAGGTGCTGGATATTCTGGCGCAGGAAGGTGCCGACCTGCGCCACACCGTGCTGTGTCACATGAACCCCAGCTTTGCCGACAAAACCTACCAGCGCGAGCTGGCGGATCGCGGCGTGTTCCTCGAATACGACATGATCGGCATGAGCTACTACTACGCCGACGAATCGGCGCAGTCACCGTCCGATGAGGAGAACGCGCGCGCCATTTGCGCACTGATCGACGACGGTTATCTGCAGCAGATTCTGCTGTCCCAGGACGTGTTCCTGAAAACCATGCTGACGCGCTACGGCGGTCATGGCTATGGCTACATCCTCAAACATTTTGTTCCGCGCCTGAAACGTCATGGCGTCAGCGGCGAACAACTCGAAACCCTGATGATCACTAATCCGCAACGGGTGTTTGGCGGATAAACGGAGAAGTTGGCATGCAAAAGAATGTCTTGCTGGTCGGTGAATCCTGGACCAGTACCGCAACGCACGTAAAAGGCTTTGATCAGTTTGCTACCGCCACCTGGCACAGCGGTGCGGCGGATTTTCTCGCTGCGCTGCAGGATAGCACCTATGCCGTCACGCATATGCCGGCTCACGCCGCCGCCACTGATTTTCCGCAGACGCTGGAGGATTTGCAGCGCTGGGACGTGATTATTCTGTCCGATATCGGTGCCAATACCCTGCTGCTGCATCCGGACACCTGGCTGAAAAGCCGGCGTACGCCCAATCGCCTGGCGCTGATACACGACTATGTTGCCGCAGGTGGCGCATTGATGATGGTGGGCGGCTATTACAGTTTTCAGGGGATTAACGGTGGCGCACGCTATCGCAATACGCTGGTGGAGAAAGTGCTGCCGGTGCGCTGTCTGGCCTGGGACGACCGTATCGAAACGCCGGAAGGCAGTTACGCTGAGGTGACAACGTCACACAAAGTGGTTACCGATCTTCCCGGCGACTGGCCGTGGCTGCTCGGTTACAACGAAGTGGAGATGCAGCCGGAAGGCACGCTGCTGGCCACCGTGGCGGGCACCGGCCATCCGCTGCTGGCGGTGCGCGAATATCAGCAAGGCCGCTCGCTGGTGTGGACCAGTGACATGTCAGCTCACTGGCTGCCGGAAGAGTTCAGCCGCTGGCCGGGCTATCGCCAGCTGTGGATCAACTGCCTCGACTGGCTGACGGAGCGTGACTGATGCCAGCGCGCTCACTGCCTCTGGCGCAGCAGCTGCTGAGCTTTGACACCATCAATCCACCGGGCAATGAGCTGGCCTGTGTGCAATTCCTCGCCGCGTGGCTACAGGAGCAGGGCTTCGTTGTCGAACTGACGGGGTTTGGCGAGCAGCGCGCCAACCTGATCGCCCGCCTGCCGGGCCAGATGCCGGGCAAACCGCTGGCCTTTACCGGCCATCTGGACACCGTGCCGCTGGGTAATCAGCCGTGGCAGTTTGATCCGTTTGGTCACGACATTGATGGCGACCGGCTCTACGGGCGCGGCGCCAGCGATATGAAAGCGGCGGTAGCGGCGTTTGTGCTGGCCTGCGTGCAGCATAAAGCGGCGATTGCTGCCGGGCGCGGCGTGGTACTGCTGCTGACCGGCGGTGAAGAGACCGGCTGCCATGGTGCGCAGGCGCTGATCGCGGCCGGGCAGTTGCCTGAAATTGGCGCGCTGATCGTGGGCGAGCCGACCGCCAACCAGCCGGTGATCGGCCACAAAGGCGCGCTGTGGCTGCGCTGCGAAACGCGTGGCAAAACCGCGCACGGAGCCATGCCGGAGCTGGGTATCAACGCCATCTACCTGGCGGCTGATGCGCTGGGTAAAATTCGTCACTTTTCACCGGGCGCGCCGCATCCGCTGATGAAACAGCCGACGCTGAACGTCGGCCGCATTGAGGGCGGCCTCAACATCAACTCGGTGCCTGACCGCGCCGCGTTTGATGTGGATATCCGCAGCGCGCCCAACCTGCAACACGCGGTGATTCGCCAGCAGCTGGCGACCTTTCTCGGTGACAGCGTGCACATCAGCACGCTGGTCGATCTGCCGGCGGTGCTGAGCCCGGAGCGGCACCAGTGGATTCAGTCGGTGTACCGTGCCTGCGAAGCCGTGACGCAGCAACCTGCGGAAGCGCGCATCGTGCCCTATTTTACCGATGCCTCGCTGCTGCTGCCGGCGCTCGGCGATCCGCCTTGCATCATTCTCGGTCCCGGTGAGCCGACGCAGGCGCACCAGACCGATGAATATTGCCTGGTGAGCCGTCTGAGCGAGGCAGAGCAGATTTACGGGCAGCTCATCGCTGACTGGATGCGCTGAGTGCCGCTGATGCGCTAAAAACGGATTTTTTCCCTCTGCGCCGCCGGAAACGCGCAGCAGCCTGTTACACTCGTCGGCTATAACAACTTTTTAACGTCAGCGGCGCATTGTGCTGGCGTTATTACGCAGGATAGTCGCGGTTATGCCCGTCAATTTTGACCTCAACGATCTCTACGCCTTCCGCGCGCTGGTGGAGTACGGCAACTTTCGTCTGGCGGCGGAGTCAATCTGCCTGTCGCAGTCAGCGCTCAGCCGCAGAATTGAGAAGCTGGAAGCGGCGCTCGGCACCCGGCTGTTTGACCGCACCACGCGGCGCGTCACGCTAACGCTGTATGGCCAGAACTTTGCTCAGCGCTCGGAGCAGCTACTGGATAATGTCGAATCGATGCTGGCCGACGTCGAGCGCGCCAGCCAGGATCGCACTGGCCTGATCACCGTCGCTACCGTGCCCTCGGGCGCGTACTATTTTATGCCGGAGGTGATCCGCCGCTTTCAGGCGCGTTACCTGCGCGTGCGCATCAAGCTGATTGATAGCAGCGTCGGCAACGTGATGGATGCAGTGAGCAGCGGACAGGCCGATTTTGGTATCTGTTTTGCGCGTAATATACCGCCGGAGCTCACCTTCACGCCGCTGGTGGAAGATGTTTACGTCGCCGCCTGTCGCCACGATCATCCGCTGGCGACGCGCCAGCAGCTCAGCTGGCAGGAGTATTTTGCGCAGGATTATGTGGCGCTGGATAAGGTGTCCGGTAACCGCAATTTGCTGGACAGTGCGCTGGCGCATCTTACGCCCGCCCGGCAAAGTATCTGCGAAACGCGCCATGTCACGACGCTGCTGGGGATGGTAGAAGCGGGCATCGGCATTGCTGCCGTGCCCGCGATGTCGATGCCGGCGAACGGGCATCCGCTGCTGCGCCAGCTGGCGCTGACCGATCCGCAGGTCACCCGTTCGGTAGGATTAATTCGCCGCAGCGGACGTATGCAATCTTACGTCGCTGCGGAGCTGGAAAAGCTGATTATCGAACAGTCTCAGCACGTTTAACGCGCGGTTTGCAACGTCAGCGCGCGGCGGCGATACAGGTACAGCGTCGCCAGCAGCGCGCAAATCGCCGCAAAGCTCATCCAGTAGCCCGGTGACGCCTTGTCGCCGGTGTATTCGATCAGCGCGGTAGAGACCACCGGCGTGAAGCCGCCAAACAGCGCGGTTGCCAGGCTGTAGGCCAGCGAGAAACCGGCGACGCGCACTTCTGCCGGCATCACTTCAGTCAGCGCCGGGATCATCGCACCGTTATACAGGCCGTAAATAAACGACAGCCACAGCAGCACGCTCAGCATCATGCTGAAGGTCGGCGTCTGCGCCAGCAGCGTCAGTGCCGGGTAGGCGGTCGCCAGCGCCAGCAGCGTCATCGCCAGCAGCACCGGTTTACGCCCAAAGCGGTCCGACAGCGCCCCGCCAATTGGCAGCCAGATAAAGTTGGAGATCGCCACCAGCAGCGTCACCAGCAGGCTGTCCGAGGCGCTCAGCATCAGCACTTTTTTGCCGAAGGTGGGCGCATAGACGGTAATGAGGTAGAACGCGGTGGTGGTCATCGCCACCATCAGCATCCCGGCAATCACCACCGGCCAGTTCTGTAACAGAGTACTAAATACCTGACGCATATCCAGATGATGACGGCGCGCGCTGAACTCCTGCGTTTCCTCCAGACGGCGACGCAGAATAAAGATAAACGGCACGATCAGGCAGCCAAACAGGAACGGAATACGCCAGCCCCAGGCGCTGATGGCGCTCTGCTCCAGCGCGGCATTGAGCGCGAAGCCCATCGCGGCAGCGACCATGATGGCAACCTGCTGACTGCCGGATTGCCAGCTGGTGTAGAAACCTTTGCGCCCCGGTGTGGCAATCTCTGCCAGATAAACCGACACGCCACCCAGTTCTGCCCCGGCCGAGAAGCCCTGCAGCAGACGACCAATCAGCACCAGCAGCGGCGCCCACAGGCCAATCGACTGGTACGACGGAATCAGCACAATCAGGAAGGTGCCCGCCGCCATGATCGACAGTGTGACGATCAGCCCTTTGCGCCGGCCAACCTTATCGATATAAGCGCCCAGCACAATCGCGCCAATCGGCCGCATCAGGAAGCCGGCACCAAACACCGCAAAGGTCATCATCAGCGACGCGAATTCGCTGCTGGCGGGGAAAAAGGTGTGCGCGATATAGGTGGCATAGAAACCGAACAGAAAGAAATCGAACTGTTCGAGGAAGTTGCCGGAGGTGACGCGGAAAATAGCGCCAACCCGGGCTCGGGTGGTCATCGGTAAGGCAGAGGAATGCATAAGTATCTCCAGTTTGTCCCTGGCGCTGTTATCAATCGCGCCTGCTTCGGAAGACTGGATCAGAACGTTAAGGTTAATAAGCGCAATAAACGCATGGCGTGATGCGTCTTACGCATTAATCGCTACCGGCAACGGGCCGCCCTCAATATTAACAATGAGTTAACAAAGGCAGCCCCGTTTTTACTCCGCTCAGGCCCGCGGGCACCACAATACAGATTTGTGACCCGCTTCAAGCCGCTCACGGTGAGCCTGGCGCATCACAGGATTAACATATCTCTTTTTTCGCATATGTTTTTGACTTCATCACGTCGCCGTACCACACTGTCGGCTTTCCATTCAGGAGGGATTATGTCGCCGCTAACGCCACTGCAGCTGTTTAAAAACCTTTCCGACGAGACGCGTCTGACGCTGGTGCTGTTGCTGAAAGAACGTCAGGAGCTGTGCGTGTGCGAGC
Organism: Pantoea sp. GM_Pan_4; assembly: GCF_026541005.1. Lineage (NCBI taxonomy): Bacteria > Pseudomonadati > Pseudomonadota > Gammaproteobacteria > Enterobacterales > Erwiniaceae > Pantoea > Pantoea sp. GM_Pan_4. The sequence continues at coordinate 20,630 of NZ_JALNUZ010000012.1, read as the reverse complement.
TGTCTGCCATCCTGCAACTGCCGCAGCCGAAGATTTCCCGCCATCTGGCGCTGTTACGCAACAGCGGTTTGCTGAGCGATCGCCGTGACGGCAAGTGGATCCACTATCGCCTTTCGCCGCATATGCCGGTGTGGGCAGCGACGGTGATCGAACAGGCATGGCAATGCCAGCGCGATGCGATCCATGCCCTGCTGCTGCCGGTGCAGCGTGACCAGCTGACCACCGATGGCCGGGCGGTGTGTCTGTAAAAAATTTTACCCATACATATTCGATTTACCATATATGAAACGAACACAACCTGACTTTCCGGAGGAAACATGTTACTGGCAGGGACTATTTTCGCCATTACTTTACTGCTGGTGATCTGGCAACCGCGCGGGCTGGGCATTGGCTGGAGTGCCAGCGCCGGCGCGCTTCTGGCGCTACTGACGGGCGTGGTGCATCCCGGCGATATCCCGGCGGTGTGGCAGATTGTCTGGAACGCCACCGCCACCTTTATCGCGGTGATCATCATCAGCCTGCTGCTTGATGAGGCCGGCTTTTTTGCCTGGGCGGCACTGCACGTGGCGCGCTGGGGCGGTGGCAGCGGTAAAAAATTGTTCTCCTTTATTATCCTGCTGGGCGCCGCAGTCGCCGCGCTGTTTGCCAATGACGGAGCCGCGCTGATTCTGACGCCTATCGTGATCGCGATGCTGCTGGCGCTGGGTTTCAGCCGGGGGGCCACGCTGGCGTTTGTCATGGCGGCCGGGTTCATCGCCGATACCGCCAGCCTGCCGCTGGTGGTGTCCAATCTGGTTAACATCGTCTCGGCCGACTATTTCCGGATCGGCTTTGGCGATTACGCCGCTGTGATGGTGCCGGTCACGCTGGCGGCGGTGCTGGCGACATTGCTGATGCTGCACCTGTTTTTCCGCAAAGAGCTACCGCTCAGCTACGATCGCGCCCGGCTGACGTCGCCTGCGGCGGCAATTCGGGATCGAGCTACTTTCCGCGCGGGGTGGCTGGTGCTGCTCTTATTGCTGGCTGGCTTTTTTGCCCTTGAGCCGCTGGGCGTACCGGTAAGTGCCGTGGCCGCCGCAGGCGCACTGATGCTGTGGCTGGTGGCGCGGCGGGGTCCGGTGATTGATACGGGTAAAGTGCTGCGCAGCGCGCCGTGGCAGATTGTGGTGTTTTCGCTCGGCATGTACCTGGTGGTGTATGGTTTGCGCAACGCCGGGCTGACCCTCTGGCTTACCGGCTTGCTGAATAGTTTTTCTGCAACCGGCCTGTGGGGCGCAACGTTTGCCACGGGCTTCTTCAGCGCCCTGCTCTCCTCCATCATGAACAATATGCCGACGGTGCTGGTGGGCGCCCTGGCGATTGATGCCAGCACGGCGCACGGCGTGGTGCGCGAAGCGATGATTTACGCCAACATTATCGGCTGCGATCTGGGCCCGAAAATCACCCCGATTGGCAGTCTGGCAACGCTGCTGTGGCTGCACGTGCTGGCGCAAAAAGAGATTCGCATCAGTTGGGGCTACTATTTTCGCGTCGGCATCACCCTGACGTTACCGGTGCTGGCCGTGACGCTGGCAGCGCTGGCGCTGCGCCTTTCCCTTTGACCGTTTAGAGACTGACAATGACTAACATTACGATCTATCACAACCCGGACTGCGGCACCTCGCGCAATACGCTGGCACTGATTCGCAACAGCGGCGTCGAGCCCACCATTGTGCTTTATCTGGTTACGCCGCCCACGCGTGAAACGTTGCAGCAATTAATCGATGCCATGGGGATTGGCCTGCGCGCGCTGGTGCGCCAAAACACCGACGCCTGGCAGGCGCTGGGGCCCGCACGTGAAGCGCTGAGCGATGAGCAACTGCTGGATGCCATGCTGGCGCAGCCGATTCTCATCAACCGCCCGATAGTGGTGACGCCACTGGGAACGCGTCTGTGCCGTCCTTCTGAGCAGGTGCTGGATATCCTGCCCGATGCGCAGCGCGGTCCGTTTATTAAAGAGGATGGTGAGGTAGTGATTGATACGCAGGGCCGGCGCGTCAGTCTTTAGTCGGTCAGAAATCGTCCCGGATAATCTGCTTCAATCGCGTGTACCTGGTCATAACGGCCAAACAGGCGATAGCGATTGCGGGCAATCAGGTTGTAGATCAGATTAGTGAGCCCGTCCGGCAGATAACGCAGAACGCCGCAGGCGCGCCACGGCCAGGGCAGCGAGTGCATAATGCGACAGATAGCCTGCGCGCGCAGCCAGTGCTGCCCATCGCGCAGTAACACGATGGTGCGGATGTTATCGTGCGGTAATCCGGCGCGCTGCAGCAGCTGTTTGCCGCGTTCGCTCTGGATCGCCGCAAAGTGATAATCGCGCGGCAGGCGGTGGCGCAGCAGAAAAATCACCCAGGCATTGCACAGCTTGCATTGTCCATCATAAAGAATGATCGGCTGGCCGGACTCGGGTTGTACGGATGATGACACCTGACCTCCGCATTGCAGATACAAATAAACTGGTGAAGCGACACGCCCCACCGGTTTAATTATATGTCACTTATCAGAAGCTGACTTTCACGCCCGCTACCGCGCTGGTGAGCGCGGTTTCAGGCGCATCAGAATTGCGCGAGAGTCTGCAGTGTTTCAGGATTTTGCTGCACCATGCGAATCAGCAGTACGGCCTGAGCGTTAGGTTTTGCCCTGCCCTGCTCCCAGTTCTGATAGGTGGTTTCGCCCGTGTGAAGATAGTGCGCAAAAACGGCCTGTGACAGGTTAAGCTTTTCGCGCACGTCGCGCAGCTCCTGCGGCGCAATGGTGACAGGCGCGCGCTTACTGACCTTATAGGTCTTGAGCGTGATTTTTCCGTCCTGGTGGTCTTTCAGCTCCTGCATACCCGCCATCAGCTCACTGAAAATATCGCGTTCAGTCATGTCTCAGCCCCTTTTTGATCACGTTCAGCGCCTCTGCCAGGGCATCGCGCTGTTGTTTGGTCAGATCGTTGTTGAGTAATCTGCCCGGTATTTCTGAAAGCTGGAAAGCTCAATAACCGTCGCTTGCATGGCCCTTTCCTTGCTTCCATCTAAGGGACATCATATCCCCATATTGGGGATAGTTCATCTCAAGCGAAAAAGAAAGGGCCCCCGTTGCGGGAGCCGTTCATTATCAGAAGCTGACTTTCACGCCCGCCACCGCGCTGGTGTCGCTGTAGCTGTGGTTGCCCAGCTGCTGCGCCACGCCGCCCCACAGATTGACGTTCGCGTTCAGCCGCGCGTCCACGCCCAGCTTCACCTCGGCGGCATTGCGCGTGCCCGCCTGCTGGATGTTGACGCCGTTCAGCGCGGTGCCGAACGCCCTGCTGTTGTGCAGCCAGTTGGCCTCAGCGTACGGCTCGATGGCGCTCTGCGCCTGCGGGTCGAGCAGCGTGCGCAGCGAGGCGCGCACGCCGAGGCGGCTCTGCAGGTTGTCCTCTCCGGTGGCCTGCACGCGGCTGCCGTTCTGCTCTTTCACGTCGTCCGCCTTCACGCCCTGCCAGTTCAGCTGCGCCTGCGGACGCAGCCACAGGCTGGTGCTGTTGCTCAGCGTTGCCACCTGTGCGCGGTAGCCGCCGGCCAGCGACGCGCTGATGCCTTTGGATTTGTACGACTGCTGGCCGATGTCGTCGCCCTTCACGCTGTTGTTAAACCAGCCGTAGCTCAGCGAGCTGTCGACGAACGCGCCGCTCTGCTCTGCCGCATTCTGCTGCCAGCTACCGTACACGCCCAGGCTGTAGCCGTTCACCTGACCACGTGACTGGTAGCCGCTCACCGCCGAGCGCGACTTGCTCTGCGCGTTGCCGTAGCCGGCCATCGCGCCGAGGCGCAGGCTGTCGCTGCCGCTCAGCGTGCCGCTCGCCACGTCGCCGCCCAGCTGAATGGCGTAGCGGTTGGTGTCTGACTTCAGCTGGCCGCTGCTGTCTTTCACCCGGCTGTGGCCGGCGCTGTTGTGCAGCCACAGGCGCGTGCTCTGATGCTGGCCGCTGGCGTCGGTGTAGAAGGTTTCCGCCGGACGGTCGTCCATGCTGGTGGTAAACAGCGTGTTGGCCGCCGCCAGGTTGGCGCTGTAGCTCGCCGCTTCCGGACGCACGATCATGTTGTGCTGATTTACCGGCGGCTCGACGATCTGGCCGCCCTCACCTTCGCCCGGCGTCACCACCGGATCGGGCTCGCTGCCGTTTTTATCGCTCATCAGATACCAGCCGTGCTGATCCGCGCCCTTCACCAGGCTGTAATCATAGGCACCGGCGACGATACGCCCTTTCTGACGGAACTCGCCGTTGCTGGCGCCGTCCACCTGAATGATGTTCAGGCCCTGAATGGTCTGCGCGCCGCTGCCGCCGGCGTTGTTCACCACCACGTCGGTGCTGCCGCTGCTGTCGCCGAGGATGTGCAGCTTATCGCTGGCCGAGTGGTCGTCGCCCAGCGCCGCGTTCATCACCAGCGTGCTGTTGTCGCCGCTGTAGTTACCGTTGACCGTCAGGGTGCTGAAGCCGGCGCCGTCGTGGGTGAAGTTCAGCGTACTGTTGCTGGCGCTCAGCGCATCAACGCTGCTGTCGCCGGTGATGTTCCACTGGCTGTTGTCGCTGAGCGTCAGCGTATTCAGGCCGGATGACGCGCCGGTCCACACCGAACTGCCGCTCAGGTTGATCTGGCTGTCAGCGGTCTGGCTGCGGTCAATATCCACGTTACCCTCGAACAGCGAGTGGTTGCTGCCGTTCAGCACCACCGAGCCGGCGGTTGAACCTTGTGCGGTGTTATAGCCGGTTTTCAGCAGCGTGCTGCCGCTCAGCACCGAGTTGTCGGCGTCAATGTTCATGCTGGTGCCGGTCAGCACGTTGACGGCGGTGCCGTCGGTCGCGGTGATGGCGGTATTCGCCAGTTTTATATCCGCCAGCGTTGTCTGATACTGCGATTGAATACCTGTGGCGTTTTCGCCGGAAACATTAATCTCTGAACTGGTCAGGGACAGGCTATTGCTCAGATCCGGATGAAGTAAGTTCACTAAGTTGATTGCTGCGTTGAATCCTTCAGCATCAGAACCCGTTTTATCAATGGTAATCTTATCTCCGTTAAATGTGCTACCGTCCTGCACTTCAATACCGTAACCGCCGCTGCGCTTCTGCACGGAAACATTTTCAGCATTCATTGTCGCGGAGAAAGCTGAAGCCAGGGCAGCTGCGCTTTTTGCGTCCGAAATGATGTCGATATTTTTCAGATTCGCGGTGCTGCTATATCTGGCATGGACCGCGATTGAAGCGTCAGGTCCCGTTTCTATCTGGCTGTCGGAGAGATTCAACTTCGTTCCGGTTCCTGACGCCAGCACGCCCATGCCGTTACCAGTGACTTTTATCGCAGTATTTGACGCATTAAGAGCCGATTTTGAATCCGCCGTCAGACCATTAGCACCTGCGCCACTGACCGCAAACGTACTGTTATCCACATTCAGTACTGAACCTTCGCCGCTGGCATAGCCGCCGTAAGCATTTTTGCCAGCGGTGCTGACCTGCACGTTACTGACGCTTACGGTTGAAGCGCCGCCGGCATAAACACCAAATGCACTTGCTCCGGCGGTTGTAACCTTGCTGTTATCCAGATTAACTTCCGTACCGGCATTGTTAGCTGTCACGCCATTCGACTGGTCGCCGCTGGTGGTTACCTGCACGCCGCTGGTGTTAAGTTTGCCACCGGAACCCGCAGCCAGGCCGTAGGCTTTGATGCCGCTGGTGGTGACGCTGCCGCCTTCCAGAGTGACCTCTGTGCTGGCCAAATTACTAAAAACTCCCGATGAATCGTCACCACGGGTGATAACAGCCACACCACTGGCATTGAGTTTGCTACCGTTACCCGCCACCAGGCCGTAGGCTTTATTGCCGCTGGTGGTGACGCTGCCGCCGGTCAGATCGATCAGCGAACCCGCTGCGCGGGAATAAGCACCGTACGCGCCGTCGCCGTGAGTGACATAGTCGGTGTCAGTGCTGTTGATGATACCTGCCGAAGAGGCGTAGGCGGCATGGGCACCCTGCCCGGAGGTTTCCACCTTTGTGCCGTTGGTCTTCACCGCGCCGGTCAGGCTGGCCACCACACCGTAGCCGCCGGTGCCGGTGGTGGTCACGCTGCCGCGCGTCATCTCCGCAGAGGCAGCGCCGGCGGTGGAAAACACACCGTAGCCGCTGGTGCCCGCATTCAGCACCGTCACATCCGTGGCGCTTGCCTTGCCGCCATTCTGCACCAGCAGTCCATAGGCTTTGTCACCGGTCGCCTGCAGCGTCTGATTATTCAGTTCAACCGGCTGCGCCGGATCGCTGATGGTGGCACCGTTGGCCGCCAGCGCCGCCGGTGAACCGGCCAGCAGCAGCGCCGAGCCCAGCGCGCCGCCGATCAGTGCTGATTTATTCGCCGTTTTGCCGGAGCAGGATGATTTGACTTTGCCGCGCGCCAGTTCCGAGGTGACGACATAACATTGCAGGGCATAATTCCAGATAACGCGATAGCTCTTGTTCATATTCTTTTCCTGATTCAGGTTAAAGCAATCCCTTCCGGCAATAAGCGGAATAAGCGGTTATTAACGGGCAGGCGCGGAAGAAACAGCCATCACGCTATTTACGGTGACGCGCTGTCTTACCGGCCTTAATTAATCTCTGCCAAAGCGGCTGATGGGAAAATATTCGCAAAATCGCGGAAGGGTGAATATGAGAGCACCGGCATACGGCTGTAGTCGCAGGACTACAAAAAGTAAGTCGCCGCGCTATGTTCCAGATCAATTAATTCTGTGTTAACACGTCAGGTGAGCAGTAAACAAAAGCGGAGAACGCGGGCGGGCATAAAAAAACGGCCCCCGTTGTGGGAGCCGTTGAGCATCAGAAGCTGACCTTCACGCCGGCGATGGCGCTGGTGTCGCTGTAGCTGTGGCTGCTCAGCTGCTGCGCCACGCCGCCCCACAGGTTGACGTTGGCGTTCAGCGTGGCGTCCACGCCCAGCTTCAGCTCACCGGCGTTGCGCGTGCCGGCCTGATGGATGGTAACGCCGTTCATCGAGGTGCCCAGCGCGCGGGTGTTGTGCACCCAGCTGGCCTCGACGTACGGCTCCACGCTGCGCCCCTGCTCCAGCCCGGAGCGCAGTGAGGCGCGCACGCCGACGTGGCTCTGCAGGTTATTTTCACCGGTGCCGCGCACGCGGGTGCCGTTGCCTTCCGTCAGGTCATCGCCCTTCACGCCCTGCCAGTTCAGCATCGCCTGCGGACGCAGCCAGAAGCCGGTCGACTCAGAGAGCGTCGCCACTTCGGCGCTATAGCCGCTGGCCAGCGACGCCAGGATGCCCTTCGATTTATAGGACTCCTCACCGATGTCCTCGCCCTTGATGCTGTTGTCGAACCAGCTGTAGCTCAGCGTGCTGTCGATAAACGCGCCGCTGCGCTCGGCCGCGTTCTGCTGCCAGGTGCCGTAAATGCCCAGGTTGTAGCCGTGCACCTGACCGCGCGACTGATAGCCGCTCACCGCCGAGCGCGATTTGCTCTGCGCGTTGCCGTAGCCGGCCATCGCGCCGAGGCGCAGGCTGTCCGCGCCGGTCAGCGTACCGGTCGCCAGGTCACCGCCCAGCTGGATGGCGTAGCGGTTGGTGTCGGTTTTCAGCTGGCCGCTGCTGTCTTTCTGGTGGTTGTGGCCGCCGCTGTTGCGCAGCCACAGGCGGGTGTGCTGCTGCCGGCCGTTCGCGTCCGTGTACTGCGTGACGCCCGGGCGGTCGTCCATGCTGGTGGCGAACAGCGTGTTGGCCGCCGCGATGTTGGCGCTGTAGCTCGCCGCTTCCGGGCGCACGATCATATTGTGCTGCTCCGCCGGCGGCGCGATGATGTCACCGCCGGTGCCTTCGCCCGGTGCGGTCACCGGATCGGTATTAACCGGATCGGTCTCGCTGCCGTTTTTGTCGCTCACCAGATACCAGCCGTGCTGATCCGCGCCTTTTACCAGGTTGTAGTCATAGGCACCGGCGACAATACGCCCTTTCTGACGGAATTCGCCGTTGGTCGCGCCGTCCACCTGAATCAGTTGCAGGCCCTGAATGGTCTGCGCGCCGCTGCCGCCGGCGTTGTTCACCACCACGTCGGTGTTGCCGTTGACGTCACCCAGCACGTGCAGCCGGTCGGTGGCCGAGGTGTCACCGCCCAGCGCCGCGTTCATCACCAGCGTGGCGTTGTCCGCCGTGTAGTTGCCGTTGACGGTCAGCACCGTGAAGTTCGCGGTGTTGTGCGCCACGTTGATCACGCTGTTACTGGCCGTCAGCGCATCCACGCTGCTGTTGTCCATGATGTTCCACTGGCTGTTGTCGCTGAGCGTCAGCGTATTCAGGCCGCTGGAGGCACCGGTCCACACCGAGCTGCCGCTCAGGTTGATCTGGCTGTCGGCGGTCTGGCTGCGGTCGATGTCCACGTCACCGACGAACAGCGAGTGGTTGCTGCCGTTCAGCACCACCGAGCCGGCGGTTGAACCTTCTGCTGTGTCATAGCCGGTTTTCAGCAGCATGCTGCCGCTCAGCAGCGAATTATCGGCGTCGATATGCATGCTGGTGCCGGTCAGCACGTTGACGGCGGTGCCGCCGGTCGCGGTGATGGCGGTATTCGCCAGTTTTATATCCGCCAGCGTGGTTTGATACTGCGATAGAATACCGGTGGCGTTTTCGCCGGACACATTAATATCGGAATCGCTCAGGGAAAGAGTATTCCGTGGATCCGGATAATATAAATTCAGCATGTTGATGGCTGCGTTAAAGCCTTGAGAATCTGTGCCGCTTTTTTCAATGGTAACGTTATTACCCTTAAATGTGCCTCCGTCCTGAACTTCAATGCCGTAACCGCCGCTGCGCGCCAGTATGGAAACATTCTCAGCATTGATATTGCCTGAATATCCTGCAGCCAGGGCTGCATTGTCCGCATCAGTGATAATATTAACGTTTTTCAGGTTGGTGGTTGCACTGTAATTGCTTAAAGCAGCGTATCCGCCATCCTGGCCGATGTTGATTCGGCTGTCAGAGAGACTGAGCACCGTTCCGGAACCACTGGCGGCCACGCCTGAACCATTGCCGGTAACTTCTATTTCAGAGTTCGACGCATTCAGCGTCGATTTTGGATCTGCAAGCAGGCCATTAGCACCGGTGCCAGTAACCACAAATGTACTGTTGTCCACGTTGAGCACAGAACCCTCGCCGCTGGCGTAGCCGCCGTGTGCATTCCGGCCAGAAGTGCTGACGTGGGCATCTGAGGCGGTCATCGTCCCCGAGCCACCGACGTACAGACCGTGGGCATCCTGCCCGCCGGTCGCAACCTGCACGCCGCTGGCGTTGAGTTTGCCACCGGAAATCGCTGCCAGACCGTAGGCATTGGTACCGCTGGTCGTTACTGCTCCGCCTGCCAGCGTAACTTCTGTCCCGGCCAGGTTAGCAAAAACACCAAAGGACTGGTCGCCATGGGTGACCACATTTACGCCATCCGCAGTCAGGCTGCCGCCGGAACCCGCCACCAAACCATAAGCCTTGGTGCCACTGGTGGTGACGCTGCCGCCTGTGATATCGATCAGCGAACCCGCAGCGCGCGAATAAACACCATAGGCACTGTCGCCGTGCGTTATATAGTCTGCGTTCTGGCTGTTAATGATACCGGCCGAAGAAGCGTAGGCGCCGTAGGCGGTTTTTCCGCTGGTTTCTACACGGGTGCCATCAAGTTTTAATGTGCCGGTCAGGCTGGCGACCACGCCGTAGCCGCCATCGCCCGTGGTTTGCACGCTGCCGCGCGTCATCTCAATCGCAGAAGACGCAAGGGTGGAGAATACACCGTAGCCGTTATTGCCATCATTGAGCACGATGACATCCGTGGCGCTGGCCTGCCCGCCATTCTGCACCAGCAGCCCATAACGATCGTTACCGGTCGCCTGCAGCGTCTGGTTGCTCAGTTCCAGCTTATCCTCAGGGCCGTTTACCATTGCGCCATGAGAAGAGGCCAGCGCCGCCGGTGAACCGGCCAGCAGCAGCGCCGAGCCCAGCGCGCCAATAATCAGTGATGATTTATTTGTCGCTGCACCAGAGCAGGAAGACTTCACTTTGCCGCGCGCCAGTTCCGAGGCCACGACATAACATTGCTGGGCATAATTCCAGATAACACGATAGTTTTTGTTCATGCTTTTTCCTGATTCTGATTATGTCGAACCCGGACGGATACGACCTAACGGTTTAAACGGCGGCGATGCGATAAGAATTTTCTCCTCCACCTGATGCCGCAAAATAATTAAAGCTACGGGATTGGGCTGAATTCTAACGTTGAGACAGGTCTTGACCTCTTTAAGACCTGTCTCAAAACTAATCGCCAGACAAATAAAAACCATCAGGTTACGCTGTAGGCTGAGGACTACAGGTTTGCTCACCTTGAAATTTAAATAACTCAAAAACAATGCTTCCGCGCAACCTGAGTGCGCAGAGAATAAACGCCACATCTCCCATTGCAACCCGCAATGCAGCATGGTTAATTCAGCGTTTATTCATTTACCCGAATTGATGCACACTCGGCTTATTACCTAAATATAACAACAACGACTAATTTATTTATCAAATAATTCACCTGATGCAGATCTCATAACTTACCCATAACATCAAACATTTAAAGATTTACGGTAAATCGCTGTTATTAAAGCGCTAACCTTGCCACCCTCTGTTGTCATGTTAACTTTTTAAAAACTTACGAACCTTTAATCTTCAGCACTTAAGTTTAATAAATTCGCGCCGTTTATCCTTAGTGAATAATCTTTATGCTAAGCAGAGAAGTCGCAGGCGAGATTTTATCATTGTAAATAAGACAGCCAGTAATCAGCTGTAAGTTATGGACTACATTTAAAAATAAATGCCCATGTACAGAATGATCTTGAGTTGATTAAGATGACATTATATAAGTGTGCTTTTGAACGAGCGTACTCAGTTTAATTAAGAGAAAGGCAGTGCGTATGGCTAACTTTGTTATTGTTGATGATCATCCCATTGTGCGCGTGGCGATAAGACTGGTGCTGGAAAATGCCGGGCATCGTGTTTCAGCAGAGGCTGTTGATGGCGACAATATATTTAGCCTGATCAAAGAGAATGGCGCCGATGCGGCAATTATTGATATAGATCTGCCCGGCATTGATGGTATTGAAGCGGTCAGGAATCTTCGCACCGCGGGCTCATTAATTCCGGTGATTGTGATGAGCGGGAAAAACGCGGAATTTTACGCCTATAAGAGTAAAAAAGCAGGTGCCAATGGTTTTATCAGTAAAAAGAACAATCTGAACGACCTGGCACAAGCCGTTGACGCGGTGCTTTCCGGCTATGGTTTTTTCCCGCTGCGCCTGAGTCATCAGGCGGAGGGCGATCAGCTGGTGCAGGACAGCGACAAGCTGCTGCTGCTGTCGCATCGCGAATACGAAGTGCTGCGCTACCTCGGTGAAGGCACCGAGATTGTCAAAATTGCCAACCGCATGAAGCTCAGCAATAAAACGGTCAGCACCTATAAAGCCAGACTGATGGAAAAGTTATCGCTCAAAAATCAAAAGGATTTGCTCGATTTCACCCGCCGGAACCAGATCAACTGATGCGACTTTTTTTCCTGTGCGCGCTGTACTGCGCGCTGCTGCTGGTCGCCCCACTGCGCGCGGCGGTGCAGCAGCTTAATTATCAGCCTAACGATTTGCCGACGATGCCCGCGCCGATGCTCAATGACAGCGACTGGCACTGGCTGGGGCAAAAGCGCGACAGCGTGATTGGCATCTATGGGCCGGATCGGCCACCGATGTTGCGCACCAATCCTGAGGGAAGAGTGTTTGGCTACATTCCCGATGCGGCTTACGCTGCGCTGCACAGCCTGGGTATCAGTTTTCGCGTCAAACATTACGACACCGCGCCCGAAGCCTTTGCCGCGCTGGCGCGCGAAGAGCTGGATATGATATTTGTGCCGGCCGGTGAAGCGGTGCCGGCGCATGTTAACGACACCATTAGCGTAACCGCGCTGAAAGCCAGCCCGGTTCGGGTGGTACGCAGCAGCAGTAACCCGCTGGCCGGTCAGGAGTTTTTACCCGGCCCGGCGATAACTTCCCCTTACAGCCAATTGCCGCAGGTCGCAATGGGTACGCTGCCCTATGCCGATGTGCCGGCGGTGGAAGCCTATTACCTGATTGAACGCAACTACCTGAATACGCTGACCATCGATCACATTCTGCCCGATCTCAGCTCGCCGTATCGCTTTGTGGTTAACAGCAAAGAACACGTGCTGGCGCGGGCGATGCGTATTGCCTTTGACGCGCTGCAGCGCCACGCAGCCGGCGAGATCATCGCTGCGCGCTGGGATATTGCCAATATCACGCGGTTTGTTACTACACCGCTGTCGCTGACGCCCACCGAGCAGGCCTGGTTACAAACTCATAACCAAATCAACATGGCGGTCACGGACCTGGTGGCGCCGTTCTTTATCAAAAACAGTGAGGGTGAGATCACAGGTATCGTGCCGGAGTTGCTCAACCTGATTGAAATGCGCACCGGCATTACCTTCAATTTTGTGGAGATCAGTGACAGCCGCGATCTTGCTGCCCGTATGAAACATGGTGATGTCGCCATCGCCGCACCGCTAATCTGGAGTCAGCAGCGCAGTCGTGAGTTTTTGATGACCACACCGTTTATGTTCACGCCGGAAGTGCTGGTGACCAACACGGCCGCGCAGGATGCGCCGCCAAAACGCGCCGCGCAGGTGCGCGAGCAGGATGCCTCCCACTGGTTTCTGAGAAAATATCCTGATGTGTCAGTGGATTATGTTGGCAATCCCAGCCTGGCGATGCAGTGGGTGGCGGATGGGCAAACCGACGCCACCATTAATACGCTGGTGGGCGCGCGCTACCTCTCTGAAGGCCTGTATCCCGGCAAACTGCGCTTAACCGAGCTGAAACCGGCGCAGGAAGCAGCTATCGCTTTTGGCGTCAGCCGCAGCGAACCGGAACTGCAGGACATCATGAACAAAGCGCTGGCCGCGATTCCGGCCGGCATGATGACCGATGTATTAACCCACTGGCAGGCCACGCCCGCCGCGCATTTCGACACCTGGAAGCTGTACCGCAAAGAGTTTTATGTCGGCGCGCTGGGCGCAGCCACCATCATCGCCGTCACCTTTGTCTGGGCAGTGTTGCTGATGCGGCAGGTCAAACGCACGCGCCGCACCAAAGCGCTGCTGCGCCAGGAAATTCAGCTGCGCGATCGTCTGATCAATGGTCCGCCGCGGCCGTTTTATGTGGCGTCGCTGGATGGGATGATCGTGCACACCAATCCGGCGTTTACCCAGTTTTTCACCCCGGAAGAGCAAACCCATCTGGGCTATTCGCTGTATGACTGTCGCCATCCGCTGTATCACGTGTGGCAGCAGATCGACAAAAACATCCAGCCCGGCGATATTCCGGAAGAGGCGGAATTTGTTATTGATGACGGGCGGCAGAAGCGCCATATCCGTCACTGGATGACTTCGTACACCGGCGATGAAGTGGGCAGCGGAGGGCTGATTTGCGGCTGGCAGGATGTCACCGACTACCTGCAATTGCTGGAAGATCTTTCGCTCGCGCGCGAAGCCACCGAGCTGGCCAGCCAGAGCAAAAGCGACTTCCTCGCCACCATGAGCCATGAAATTCGCACGCCGCTCAGCGCGGTGATTGGCCTGCTGGAACTGCAGACGCAGGAAGGCCGCGCCGATACCGAACTGATTCGCGTGGCGCACGAAGCGGCGGTCAGCCTGATGGATATCGTCGGCGACATTCTCGATATGGCGAAAATTGAGTCCGGACGCATGACGCTGCAGCCGCAGTGGGTTAGCCTGCATGCGCTGGTGCGTCCGGTGATCTGTGCCTTCGACGGCCTGGCGCGGCAAAAAGGCATTAACCTGAACCTGATGTTGCCGGTCGGCGATGACGATCTGTTTTGCGATGCCAGCCGCGTACGCCAGGTGCTGTCTAACCTGGTGGGTAACGCCGTTAAGTTCACCGATCAGGGTGAAGTGAAGGTTACGGTGGGTCTGACGCCGCTGGAGAGCCATACCGAGCTGCGGATCCAGGTGGCCGATACCGGACGCGGCATCGATAAAGCGGCGCAAAATGCGCTGTTCCGCCCGTTCGAACAGGCGGGCCTGTCGGATAACGCTGGCACCGGACTGGGCCTGTTTATCTGCCAGGAGATTACCCGCCTGATGGGCGGCAGCATTTCTCTGAAGAGCGAACCCGGCGTCGGCACCGTGCTCAACGTCGCCGTGCCGGTCAGCGTGCGTGATATCGCTACCCCGCTGCCGTCTCCGGTCGCGGAACCGTTGCCCGCTGCGCCGCAGGTCGCGCTGAATGTGCTGATCATTGACGATCATCCGGCCAACCGCCTGCTGATTTCGCGTCAGCTGACGCTGTTAGGTCATAGTTTCCGCGAAGCGAACAACGGTGAAGAAGGCCTGGCGCAGTGGCGGCAGCAGAAGCCGGACGTGATCATTACCGATTGCAATATGCCGGTAATGAACGGTCTGGACATGACGCGCAACATCCGCCGGGAAGATAAACACACCTACATCATCGGTATCACCGCCAACGCGCAGCAGTCCGAGCGCCAGCGCTGCCTCGAAGCGGGCATGAACGAGTGCGTGTTCCGGCCGGTTAAGCTGGCGCAGTTAACCACGATTCTGAGCCAGATTCACAGCGCCAGCACGCTGTCGGTCGGTGATGATTTTTCTGACTGGGTGGATATCGCCGAAATCGAGAAATATATGCCCAACAGCCCCGGCGCTATCGCGGATTTTCTCGACATCGTGATTAATGAAGCACGCACCGATCTGACGCAGGCGATTGACGTGGTGCAAAGCGGCGATCTCGCCACTGCCGCCAGCCTGTTTCATCGCATCACCGGATCGCTGCGCGTCACGGGCATCCGTCAGCTGACGGAGCAGTGCGAAATGCTGGAAGAGCTGGCGGAAATGCAGGAAGACAGGGCAATTATCCTGCTGCATTTGCGGGAAGCGCTAACGCTGGTGGACAGGATGGAAGCTTCGTTCCGAAATCAAACCACACCCGCCCAGGCCGGCGCGCACTGATTGTGCGCCGTCAGGCGGTTTTGATCAGCTTATGCAGCAGCGGATGAGTAATCTGCTCAAACATCCCGGCGTTATTAAATGCCCGCGCCGCCAGCATCGCGCCGTGCACGCTGGCCATCAGCGTTTTGGCTTCGTTTTCAGCGCTGTCGCTGAGCTGGAAAACGCCGCTGGCGGCGCCTTTACTCAGCTGGCGCGCTAACCAGCCGGAGAGATCGCTGAAGTGGCCGCTGACTTCCGTGGCAACATCCGGCGGCAGCGTGGGCATTTCCGCCGCCAGCATCGCGCAGATGCAGAAAGGTGAAGTTCCCTCTTTAATGCAGTGCGCCCAGTAATCGACGTAGGCTTTCACTTCGTTCAGCGGATCGTTGATCTGTTCATCCATCGCCTGCATGCCCGCCTGCGCCTCAGCACGATATTCCTCCACCACCGCTTTCACCAAATCGGCTTTGCCGGGAAAATGGTGGTGAATGCTGGCTTTGCGGATATCCACCTGGGCGGCAATATCGGCATAGCTAAAGCTTTTATAGCCGCCGGCGGTGAGCAACTGGCGGGTGCAGGCCATGATTTCGCGGGCTTTAGAGGAACGGGCAGTCATAACGCAATCCGGTAGAACAACAGAGATCGGTCAACCTACTGGCAGGCAGGGAAGAAGTCAAGCCAGCGGCCTGGCGTGCAGCGCGCACTTTTTTCATTTTTTCAGCAATATTTTCATCGCTGATTCGTCTACCTCATCACCAACCCTGTTTATCACCGTAATGAGGAACCCCAATGAGAGATTTTGACAGGCATCAGCATCCCCGTGGTCACCGCTTTGTTCATCACCGTATGGCGAAACCGCTGCTGCTCGGCGTGGTGCTGTTTGCTGCCCTTGGCCTGCTGGTGATGTCGCTGTGGAATGCGCTACTGCCGGAACTGACCGGCGTAAAAAGTATTGGCTTCTGGCAGGCGCTGGGACTGCTGGTGCTGTGTCGCATCCTGTTTGGCGGGCTGGGCTTCCATCCCGGTATGTTTGGCATGGCGCGTCGCCGCATGCATGAACGCTGGATGCAGATGACGCCGGAGCAGCGTGAAGCCTTTATGCAGCAGCGGCGCGAGCGGTTTGGCGGCCGTGGTCATCATGGCGGACGCTGTGACTGGCACGATCGCCGCAGCCAGCGTGACGATCCGCGCCCGCCCGCGGACGATGCGCCCGCCAAATCCCCGGATGCAGAGTAAACAGCATGGCGCAGGATTCGCGGCTGCTGGCGGCCCTCGGCGCCTGCCGCACTAAGCTCAGCGCCTTTATTCGCGGCCGCAGCGAGCGGCACGATGAGGCCGAAGATATCCTGCAGGAGATCAGCTGGAAACTGCTGCAGGTGGAACAGCCGGTGGAGAACGTCAGCGCCTGGCTGTTTCGCGCCGCGCGCAACGAGATCACCGATCGGTCACGAAAAAAACGCGAGCTCTCGCTGTTTAACGCCGCCGGAGACGAAGACTTTCCCGAGGATGAAATTGCCGAAACGCTGTTTGGCGTGGCGCAGACGCCGGAGGATGAGTATCTGAAGACGCTGCTGTGGGAAGAGCTGGACGATGCGCTCGCGGAACTGCCTGCTGCGCAGCGCGAGGTATTTGAAAAGACCGAACTGCTCGGCTTCAGCTATCAGGATCTGGCCGCTGAAAGCGGCGACAGCGTGCAGGCGCTGCTGTCGCGCAAACATAAAGCGGTTCTGTTTCTGCGCACCCGGCTGCGCAGCCTGTACGACGAACTCACGGCATGACCAGCGCAACCCGATAGCCAAACGGCCATCGGGTTGCGTGCTTTACCACCAGGCCGCGGTGGGCTGCGGCTGTAACAGATCAATGCCCTCGCCCAGCATCGGCAGACACAGTGCAACCTGATGCTCCGACGCCAGCTGGACGATTTGAGTAAACGGATCGTCCCAGCGATGAAAAGCTAAATCAAACGCCGCGTTGTGAATTGGAAACAGCCAGCGCGCGTTCAGGTCCTGAAACGCGCGCAGCGTGTCCTGCGGCAGCATATGAATGTCGGCCCAGCGCGCATCGTAAGCGCCGTTTTCCAGAAACGCCGCATCAAACGGACCGTATTTCCGGCCAATCGCTTTGAAACCGTCGAAGTAACCGGAGTCACCGCCAAAAAACAGGCGGAACTGGTCAGAGATCAGCGTCCACGAACACCACAACCGTTTGTTGCTGTCGAACAAGCCACGTCCGGAAAAGTGCTGCGACGGCGTTGCGACAAAATGGATGCCGCCGATATCCCGCGACTGCCACCATTCGAGCTGGATGACTTTCTCCGGCGCAACGCCCCACTTAATCAGCAAATCGCCGACGCCGAGCGGGGTGAGAAAGTGCTTCACCCGATCTTTCAGCTGCACGATGGTGTGGTAATCAAGATGATCGTAATGGTCGTGCGACAAAATAATGCCTTCGATCGGCGGCAGATCGGCCACGGCAATCGGCGCTGGCTGAAAGCGCTTTGGTCCCAGTCGCTTAAAGGGCGACGCGCGCTCGGCGAACACCGGATCGGTCAGCCAGAACTGGCCATTGAGCTTCAGCAACAGCGAAGAGTGGCCGAGGCGAAAGACGCTGTTCGGCGCGGCCTGTGCCAGCGCGGCGGCCGTGATGGGCTGCACCGGCAGCGCGGCCGGCGGCTGGGTATCTTTCGGTTTATTGAACAGGAAATCCCACAGCATTTTACGGTAGTCGCCAAAGCTCAGCGACTGACGCGGCTGGACATTGCGAAACTTCTTGCCATCAAACTGGGCGGAGTGCGGATACTCCCTGATTGCACCCCGGCAGAGGCTGGAACCCTTCAACATAGCGCGGATACCTCGAAAATGAGAAAGCTGGCTGGCAGCAGCGGTAAACATCTGCGGCTACGTTAACCGTTTTATGCCGCGCGCGTCCTCACATTACGAGCCATCGCACCACCGGTAACGCAGAATTTCGCTGCCGGTGTGGCCTTCTTCTGGCGGATGACAGGGCGGCAGCAGGCAGGTAAAGTAGCGCTTTTGCATGATTTTACGAGGAAAAATGAACACGCTTTTCGTTTACGGCACGCTGCAGCCGGGCCAGTGCAATGCGCATATCCTGGAAAACATCGGCGGTGAGTGGCTGGCAGGGACAGTCGCCGGCACTTACTATGCCAACGGCTGGGGCGCGGCCGCTGATTTTCCCGGCATCGTACTGGATGAGCACGGCGCGCGCGTGCCGGGTTATCTGTTCATCTCGGATCGACTGGCGCTGCACTGGCCGATGCTGGATGAGTTTGAAGATGGCTACGACCGGGTGCCGGTTGAAGTCACCACGACCGACGGCCAGCAGCGGACGGCGTGGATTTATCAGCTGCAGCCACAGCAGGACGCCGCGCGCTAACCTCGCAGCTTGCCTACACTGATCCTCACCGGACTGTGAGGAGACAATATGATTACCATTTGTACCGCCTGCGGCACGTCTTATCAGCAGCAGCAACCTGCCCTTACGCAGTGTCGCATTTGTCAGGATGAACGCCAGTTTGTGCCGCCCGGCGGGCAGCAGTGGATCGATCAATCTGCGCTGCGCGCCTCGCATCAAAACCAGTGGCAACAGCTGGCGCCCGGGCTGCTCAGCCTGCAAACCGTACCGGATTTTGCCATCAACCAGCGCGCCTTTGTGCTGCAAACGCCGCACGGCAATATCCTGTGGGATTGCATCGCGCATCTGGATGACGCCACCATCACCCTGCTGCGTGCGCTCGGCGGCCTGCACGCCATCGCCATCTCCCATCCCCACTATTACAGCACCATGCAGGACTGGGCCGACGCCTTCGACGCGCCGGTGTATCTGCACGCCAGCGACAGCGAGTGGATCATGCGCGCATCGCCCCGTCTGCAGCCCTGGCACGGCGAAAGCTGTGATCTGCTGCCGGGCGTGCGGCTGTTACGTCTCGGCGGCCACTTTGCCGGCGGCACGGTGCTGCACTGGGCGCACGACGATGGCGTGCTGCTGAGCGGCGATATCTTGCAGGTAACGCCCGGTGCCAGTGCAGTTTCGTTTATGTGGAGCTATCCCAATATGCTACCGCTGGCCGGCGCCACGGTGACAGCCATGCTGCAGCGGTTGCAGGGCGTGAAGTTTACGCGCCTGTACGGCGCGTTTGCCGGCCGCGAAATTCTCTCGCGTGCCGATGAGGCGGTGCAGCAGTCGGGCCGTCGCTATCTGGCCTGTCTGCAACATCCCCAGCCGTAGCGCTTACACAGGCGCGCTGGATAAATACCAGGCGATCGCACCGCGCACGGATGTACAGACGTCTGGACGTATACTATAGTCGGTTTCCTGCAAACATAAGGAAACCTGCAAACAATGAAAAAAACATGGCTTACCGCCCTGCTGGCGGCCTCTGTCACCCTGCTCAGCGCCTGTGACAACCACAACGACAACAAAATCAAAGTGGCGATCAATACCGGACCGGATGAGGCGCTGTGGCAGACCGTGAAGCAGGTGGCACACGATAAATATCAGCTCGATGTCGATGTAGTGGCGTTTAACGATTACGTACAGCCGAACGAAGCGCTGTTCAATAAAGATGTGGACGCCAATGCGTTCCAGAGCCTGCCTTATCTGGAGATGCAGTCCAAAGAGCGCGGGTATAAATTTGCCGTCGTGACCAATACCTTTGTGTTTCCGATTGCCGGTTATTCACGCAAAATTAAATCACTGCAGGATCTGCCGGATGGCGCTACCGTGACCGTGTCTAACGAAGCGACCACTCTGGGGCGTAGCCTGCTGCTGTTGCAGGCGCAGGGCCTGCTGAAGGTGAAACCCGAAGCCGGTCTGCTGCCGACCACGCTGGATATTACCGACAACCCGAAAAAGCTGAAGATTGTGGAAGTGGATACGCCGCAGCTGGCGCGCACGCTGGACGATCCGCAGGTTTATCTGTCGATCATTAATAATAACTTTGCCGCGCTGGTGAATTTATCCGCCTCGCGTGACGGGATGTTTATGGAAGGCAAAGCGTCGCCATATGTGAATGCAATTGTGGCGCGCGAAGATAATAAAGACAGCCCGAACGTGCAGAAGCTGAAAGAAGCGTTCCAGTCCCAGCCGGTGCTGGATAAAGCCAACGAGATTTATAAAGGCGATATTATTAAGGGTTGGTAAGCGTATGCGATCGCCATTAATCGCAACCCTGCGGCAATTACGGTCGCCATAAATGGCGACCCTACATCAATCGCGGTCGCCATTAATCGCAACCCTGCGGCAATTACGGTCGCCGTAGATGGCGACCCTACATCAATCGCGGTCATTATTAATCGCGAACCTGCGGAAATTACGGTCGCCATAAATGGCGACCCTACATCAATCGCGGTCATTATTAATCGCGAACCTGCGGCAATTACGGTCGCCATAAATGGCGACCCTACATTAATCGCCGTCATCATTAATCGCGAACCTGCGGCAATTACGGTCGCCATAAATGGCGCCCCTACATCGATCGCGTCCTCATTAATCGCGAACCCAGC
>NZ_JALNUZ010000011.1:0-129460 GCF_026541005.1 Pantoea sp. GM_Pan_4 | reverse complement strand
TTACGTGTTCACTCAGCAAAGACTTGATATTTTTTACGTCCGGAGACGCTGATATCAATCCTGCAAGTGCCCACACAGATTGTCTGATAAATTGTTAAAGAGCAGTGCCGCTATTTCTCAAGCGGCGCGGGATGCGTATATTACGCTTTCCGCTTTCTCAGTCAAGCATTTATTTTTGCTTTTCTGAAGGTTGCCGTTAAGGGCCACCTTACTAACAGGGCGCTTCGTAAGCCGTTGTGCCGTGTCAGTGGAGGCGCATTATAGGGAGTTCTTTCGGGCTGACAAGGGCTAAATGCAAATTAATTTTCGAATGCTGTTTTTTTCGGCGAAAGCCCGTCAAATCGCCAGTTTTTCCAGCAGCGGGAAGCCATAACGCTGCAAAACCGGTGATAATTGCACCACTTCGTCATCCATACGCGTACAAAATGCCACATTTTGTCCGCTGGAACGCGCCTGAGGCGCTTCGTGCTCTAACAACCAGGCGGTGCGCCGTGCAATGGCTGCGCCCGAATCCACCAGCCGGGTGCCGTCCGGCAACACCTGCTGCAGCTCTTCACGTAACAGCGGGAAATGGGTACAACCCAGCACCACGGTATCCGGCGGCTCCTTCATGCGTAGCCACGGTTGCACTGCGCGACGTACATCGTCCAGCGACACCGTTTCTCCGTGCAGTTTGGCTTCCGCCAGTTCAACCAGTTCCGCCGAGCCCAGCATTTCGATTTTACATTCGCGCGCAAACTGCGCCACCAGCTCATGGGTGTAAGGCCGTTTCACCGTGCCGCGCGTGGCCAGCAGGCCGACCACGCCGTTACGCGTCAGACGGGCCGCCGGTTTAATCGCCGGCACGACGCCAACGACCGGGAATTCAAAGCGCTGACGCAATGCTGGCAGGGATACAGTACTGGCGGAGTTACAGGCGATGACCACTAACGCCAGCGGCACGCGCTGCACGATAGCCTCCACCACCGCCACGACCCGCTCAACAATGTACTCTTCGCTTTTTTCACCGTAAGGGAAACCGGCATTATCGAAGGCATAGAGATAGTGCAGGCCCGGCAGCAGTTGCCGGACCTCATCATAGACGGAGAGCCCACCGACGCCGGAGTCAAACACCAGCACGGTGGGGCGCAGATCAGAAGCTGTAGCTGGCGCTGAGATAGTACTCCGTTCCTGGAGTTTGATAGCCATACACTGTCTCGTAGTCTTTATCGAACAGGTTGGCAATTCTACCACGAACGGTGAGCTGTGATGTGACCGGATACGAAACTGCCAGATCCCATAAACTTACACCGCCCAGTTTGACGCGTTGCGGGGTAAAGGCGTGGTTGTAATCCGTATCATAGCGATCGCCGAGATAATGATAGGTCAGTGACCAGTCAAACTCATAAATCGTCCAGTCGAGCTGGTATTTCACCTGCTGCTTCGCACGGCGCACCAGCGGTTGATCGGTTTCAGCATCGCGCGCATCAACGTAATCGTAAGAAATCTGATGGCTAAGCGGACCGGTATCGAACGACGCCGTGGCTTCTACGCCCTTAATGCGCGCTTTATCGATGTTGTAATAGATATAGGTGGTGGGATCGCTATCAATCAGATTATCGATATCGTTACGATAACCGGATACGCGCCAGTTTACCGGCCCGGTCAGGCCAGAGAAGCCCGCTTCCCACTGTTTACTCTCTTCCGGCTTCAGGTCGCTGTTGCCATAAGAACCATACAACTGGCCGAGACGAGGCGCTTTATACGCCGTCGCGTAATTGGCAAACACGCTATAGCCATCAACAAACGCCCATGACGCCCCGCCCTGCCAGGTGCCGTGCCAGCCAAACTGGCTGTTGTCGTCACCGCGTACCGCGCCTTCCAGCGTTACGCTGCCCAGTTGCTGCTGGGTGGTGGCATAAATGCCGGTGTTACGCAGTTCGGTGCTGTCAGCCACGTAAGCGGTGCCGGGTTCCGTGGTCTGTTTCTGCCAGTCCACGCCCGCGCTTACGCTGCCCTGCGCCACCTGCAACGTATTGCCCCACTGCACATTGTACTGCTTGCTGTCATCCAGCGTGGTCGACGGGCCGTAGCGGCCTGTACGCGGATCATAGTTATAGTCTTTGCTGCGGCTGTAGCTGGCGATCAGCTGCGTCGAATAAATGTCGTTGCTGTAACGCAGGCCGCTGTCCCAGGTCTGGCTGTAGAGCTGACGGGTATCGTTTAATCCGTTGATGTTGAAACTGTTATCGTAGCTGTAGGTGCCGTCGTAGGCCGTGCGGTTGTCAAAACCGTAGCCACGGACAAAGCCGCTCAGCCCGTCACTGAACTGGTGCTCCAGCGCGCCATACAGCGTCTTATTCATGAAGCCATCGCGATCTTTCTGCGCCGGATCGCCATACACATCCGGCAGGTTTGCCACCACATCATAGCCGCGCGTGTAGGTGTAGTTGCCCGCCATGGTCAGCTTCGTGGCTGCCCCCAGCTGCTGCTGGGTAGAACCTTCATAGTTTTGATAGCCTTTCGAGCCCACGCCCGCACTCAGCGTCGTGCCCGGCTTATCACGACCGGTGATGATGTTCACCACGCCGCCAATTGCATCGGAGCCATACACCGCCGAGCGCGCACCGCGCACATATTCGATGCGCTGGACCAGAGAAAGCGGAATCTGGCTTAAATCAGACGATCCGGACACACCCGCCTGGTTTAGCCGGATACCGTCAATGAGTATAAGTACGTGGCTGGAGTTAGTACCGCGCACAAACAGCGAACTCAGCTGGCCGAGGCCACCGTTTTGCGCGATGTCCACGCCAGGCAGGCGACGCATGACGTCCGTCAGGCTTTTCGCCTGCCAGCGATCGATATCGTCGCGGGTCACGACTGTCGTCGGCGCGAGAACGGAGGAAACCGGCTGCAAAAACCGGTTGGCGGTAACGATTTGCGTATCATCATTCTGCTGCGCGTAGCCAGATTGCGCCCAGAGCGACAACGCCGTTGCACTAAAGGCAAACAGCGAAGCGTGTGTTGTTTTCATTGTTATAGCATCCAAAAGACGAAGCAGGATGCCGCAGGTCCGGGATCGATAGCACGCGATGATCTCAGGAGTTGCGACGTCACACCGGCAGGTCTTCGGGCTGGGAATCATAAGTGGTGAAGACTTCCCATCCGCGAGGACAGTGTCTGCAATTGCGATCACCACGACATTCTTTTACCGCTGCGCGTCAGCTCCAGATTCACACTGGATTCCCTTTTAACTCAAGGAGGCCGGCAGCCGCAGTCTACGTTTAAGAAGGCCGGAAATCCAGACTGCCAGCCTTCCTGCACTGTCCGGGGCTGGACATCAGCAGATGAATGCCTACAATCGCCCGGCAGGCAGGCTTAACACCAGGATTGAAGATGACACCCGAACAACTCCCGATTGAACAATACGACGCGCAACTGGCGGAAAAAGTCAGCCGCTTACAGGCGATGATGGCCCCCTACGCAGCGCCCGGCGTGGAGGTGTTCCGCTCGCCGGTCAGCCACTATCGTATGCGCGCCGAATTCCGCATCTGGCACGACGGTGACGATCTTTATCACATCATCTTCGATCAAGAGACCAAACAGCGTATCCGCGTCGATCAGTTTCCGGCGGCCAGCCAGTTGATCAACACGCTGATGCCAAAGTTGATCGCCGCGATCCGCGATAATCGCGCGCTGCGTTTCAAACTGTTCCAGATCGATTATCTCTCCACCCTCAGCAACCAGATCGTGATCTCGCTGCTGTATCACCGCAAGCTGGAAGCCGACTGGACCGAAGCCGCGACTGCGCTGCGCGATAGCCTGCGTGCAGAAGGGTTTGATGTGCAGCTGATTGGCCGTGCCACGAAAACCAAAATCTGTCTCGATCGCGATTACGTCGATGAGCGCCTGCCGGTGGCCGGCCAGGAGATGATCTATCGTCAGGTGGAGAACAGCTTCACCCAGCCGAATGCGGCGATGAATATTCAGATGCTGGAGTGGGCGCTGGACGTGACGCAAGATTCGCGCGGCGATCTGCTGGAGCTGTACTGTGGTAATGGCAACTTTTCGCTGGCGCTGGCGCGTAACTTCCGTCGCGTACTGGCGACGGAAATCGCCAAACCGTCGGTGGCTTCGGCGCAGTACAACATCGCGGCCAACCACATCGACAACGTGCAAATTATTCGTATGGCAGCCGAAGAGTTTACCCAGGCGATGAACGGCGTGCGCAGCTTTAACCGTCTGGAAGGTATCGATCTCAATAGCTATCAGTGCGAGACCATCTTTGTCGATCCGCCGCGCAGCGGGCTGGATGACGAGACGGTGAAGATGGTGCAGGCCTATCCGCGTATTCTCTATATTTCCTGTAATCCGCAGACGCTGTGCGACAACCTCAGCGTACTGAGTGCCACGCATAACATCACGCGGCTGGCGCTGTTTGACCAGTTCCCTTACACCCACCATATGGAATGCGGTGTGTTACTGACGCAAAAAGCCTAAAAAAAACGGGAACCCTGCGGTTCCCGTGATTGTTTTCAGTGCTTGTTCTTGCTGCGGCGGAAGCGCATGGCGATCCAGAACACCAGCGCCACCATCAGAATGGTCGGGATGAAGTTAGACCCGATATCCGGATATTCGGCACGCACCAGCGCGCTGTACACCAGGATCCCCAGCAGAAAAAATGCCGCCGCCAGCGAAGGCATGCCGTCCGGCATATTGCGGTTGAGATAGCGCTGATGCAGACACCACGCGGCAAGGCCAAGGGCGATCAGCGGGAAAATCGAAAAGGGAACAAAGGTGCTGAACAGCACCGAAAAGGAGCCGTTGATAGCTAAACCGGTGATAAAAGCCAGTAACAGCGTTCCTTTATCGCGAGGGTTTTGCTCAATCATTTCATTATCCTTATCACATTACTCTTCGGGGGTTTCCAGGGTAACCGCCAGGCGCTCTTGCTCCCGGCGATACCAGTAATACGCGCCTTTGGCGATCATTCGCAGCTGCAGCACCAGACGCTCTTCCAGTTTGCGCCGCTGTTCGATATCCACATCCAGCGCTTCCGCGCCGGCACTGAACACAATCGTCACCATCGCTTCCGCCTGCGCTTCGGTAAAGCTGCGCGGCATGCGGTTTTCCAGCTCAAGGTAGTCGGCCAGTTCAGCAATAAAGTGCTGAATCTCCCGCGCCACCGCCGCACGGAAGGCCGCTGACGTGCCGGAGCGCTCGCGTAGTAAGAGACGAAAAGCGTTGGGATTGTTCCCGATGAACTCCATAAACGTGGCGACCGAGGTTTTAATAATGCTGCCGCCTTTGGCAATGCGCTGGCGCGCCTGGCGCATCAGCTGGCGCAGCATCAGGCCACTTTCATCGACCATCGTCAGGCCGAGCTCATCCACATCGCGAAAGTGACGGTAAAACGAGGTCGGTGCAATGCCGGCTTCGCGTGCCACTTCGCGTAAACTCAGGCTGGCAAAACTCCTTTCTGCACTTAACTGACTGAATGCCGCTTCAATCAGTGAACGTCGTGTACGTTCTTTTTGTTGCGCTCGAACGCCCATTTTCCCGGCCTTGTGAGTAATCAGGCAGGCACTATAACAAACTTTTCAGCGTACAGCGGCGCAAAGTTTGTGACCGCCTGTTAACCTCACTGATTGTCAAACTTTGCCAATTTACGCTGTTAGAATTCAGATGTGCGCGGCGAGATGTTAGAATCTCGTTGTAAAAATGTATAGAAACATAGGACGTACTGGTATGCAAAAGTCTTACGATTACGATGCCATTGTGATTGGCTCCGGTCCGGGCGGCGAAGGTGCGGCGATGGGGCTGGTGAAGCAGGGAGCGCGCATTGCAGTGATCGAACGCTACCACAACATCGGCGGCGGTTGTACTCACTGGGGAACCATCCCTTCCAAAGCTCTGCGTCACGCTGTCAGCCGTATCATCGAGTTCAATCAAAACCCTCTTTATAGCGATCACACCCGACTCCTGCGCTCCTCGTTCGCCGACATTCTGAATCATACTGAGAACGTCATCAGCCAGCAGACTGCCATGCGTCAGGGCTTTTACGAGCGTAACCGCTGTGAGCTTTATCAGGGCGACGCCCATTTTGTTGATGCCAACACCATCGAAGTGGAACAGCCAGACGGCACGCGCGAGCGCTTAACCGCAGAGAAGTTTGTCATCGCCTGTGGTTCCCGCCCGTATCATCCGGCGGACGTCGATTTTACCCATCCGCGCATTTACGACTCCGACTCCATCCTCAACCTGCATCATGAACCCGGCCACGTCATCATTTATGGTGCGGGCGTGATTGGCTGTGAATATGCGTCGATTTTCCGCGGTCTTAACGTCAAGGTTGACCTGATCAACACCCGCGATCGCCTGCTGGCGTTCCTCGATCAGGAGATGTCTGATTCGCTCTCTTATCACTTCTGGAACAGCGGCGTGGTGATTCGTCACAACGAAGAGTTTGAGAAGATTGAAGGTGTCAGCGATGGCGTCATCATGCACCTCAAGTCCGGCAAAAAGGTCAAAGCCGATTGCCTGCTGTACGCTAACGGCCGTACCGGTAATACCGATTCACTGGCGCTGGAAAACGTCGGGCTGGAAGCCGATGGCCGTGGACTGCTGAAAGTGAACAGCATGTATCAGACCGCACAGCCGCATATCTATGCGGTGGGCGACGTGATTGGCTACCCGAGCCTGGCCTCTGCCGCTTACGATCAGGGCCGCATTGCCGCGCAGGCGATCATCAAAGGGGAAGCCACCGCACACCTGATTGAAGATATCCCGACCGGGATTTACACCATTCCGGAAATCAGCTCCGTCGGCAAAACCGAACAGCAGCTGACGGCGATGAAAGTGCCGTATGAAGTGGGCCGTGCACAGTTTAAGCATCTGGCGCGCGCGCAGATTGTCGGCATGCACGTCGGCAGCCTGAAGATCCTGTTCCACCGCGAAACCAAAGAGATTCTGGGTATTCACTGCTTTGGCGAGCGTGCGGCGGAGATCATTCACATCGGCCAGGCCATCATGGAGCAGAAGAACGGCGGTAACACGATTGAGTATTTCGTGAACACCACCTTCAACTACCCCACCATGGCCGAAGCCTACCGCGTGGCGGCGTTAAACGGCTTAAACCGCCTGTTTTAACGAACGGTCCAGGTAACCCTGCATGTGGGTTTTAATTGCTTCTGCCAGCTGCTCATAGCGGCTGCGCAGAGGCGATCCCGGACGATACACCAGCGCGATGGTGCGCTGCGGCACCGGTTTGTAACACGGCAGATAGCACACGCCATCACGTACGCGCTCATTCGGCACCGCTAGCGACGGCAGCAAAGTAATACCGCTGCCGGCTGCTACCATGTTGCGCAGCGTTTCCAGACTGGTCGCGCGGAAATGGGTATCTTCATCAGCGCCGGCTTCGAAGCAGAAGCCCATCGCCTGATCGCGCAGACAGTGACCATCTTCCAGCATCAGCAGTTTCTCACCGGCCAAATCCGACATCGGCACGCGATCGCGATCGTGCCACGGGTGATCCTGGTAGATCGCCAGCTTCATCGGCTCATCAAACAGCGGCACTTCAATAAAAGCTTCGCTCTCTTTTACCAGCGCCAGAATCGCGCAGTCGAGCTTACCGCTGTCGAGCTGCGCCAGCAGCTGCTGCGTTTGCGCCTCGTGCAGATACATCTCGAGTTTCGGGAAGGTCTGATGCAGCATCGGAATAATATGCGGCAGCAGATAGGGACCGGTGGTCGGAATCAGACCAATGTGCAGCGGCCCGGACATGGTTTCGCCCTGCTGGCTAGCCATCTCCTTCAGTACCTTCACTTCACGCAGCACGGTTCGCGCCTGATCCACCAGCAGCAGTCCAGCCTGAGTAAACAGCACCTTACGGCTGGTCCGTTCCAGCAGCATCACACCCAGTTCATCTTCCAGCTTGCGAATCTGCCCGCTCAGGGTCGGCTGGCTGACATGACAGGCATCAGCGGCACGACGAAAGTGGCGATGTTCCGCCAGCGAAACCAGATATTCCAGATCACGAATGTTCATTGATAGCCTCCAAACCACGATAGCCCGTGGCGATAGATAGAATAGCAATGAACGATTAGCCCTATCAAGCGGTGAACAGGAATAATACCGGCCATCTGATTAAGACCACAGATTGTTAAAGCGGCTAACGCACACACGCAACAACAACAATCTGGAGCAGCACCTGCAACCTGCTCACGAAATCACTGAGTTGGCCGGGAGTGCCAGCCCTTTGATGATGTGCCTATAACTATATGTAATTCCGAAGCTAGAGGTTGGCGGGCTACTTAAAGCCCGCTTTTTTTTGCTTCTGCATCACAGTGGCACATCACCCAGCAACTGCTGCAAATCCTGCTCCGTCAGCACCAGGGAGTGGCCGACGATACCGGACTGCGTCAGCTCCTGCTGCAGATCGTCATTATTCAGCACCAGCTCATACTGCTGCGTGTCCGGGTTAAGCTCCGCGTCCTGGAACAGGTTAACCGGCACGCTGGCCAGCAGGTCGTGCAGATGCAGGCCGCTGAGCGCCTCCGGCCGGGCCACGTCTTCCGTAACATCATCCGCGACGATCAGGCTGACCGGCGCACTGACATTCCCTGCGCCGCATGTCACCACGATCTGATGCTCGCCAGCGGCCAGCGCATGAGACGGCGTAAAGGTCCATTTGTGATCGCTATCGACCAGCGCACTGCCGAGCGGCTCATCGTTATCAAACAGCTCAACCCGGCTGCCGGGCTGGCCTTTACCGGAAAAGGTCGGCTGGGTTTGCGTAGTGCTCTCTTCCGGCCAGATAAACTGCGTGCCGCTGTGCATGGCGGTTAGCGTGACCGGTACAAAACCGGCATCCTCCACGATCAGCGTGAAGGGTGCGCTTGCGCTCTGCGGCATTGCCGCCACCTGTGCCACGAACTGATGACTCCCGCCCGCCAGCGCGTCAGGCAACGTAAAACTGAAGAAGCCGGTTTGAGCATCGCTGAGCGTGCTGCCTACTAACTCGCCGTGATGGTAACACTCAAGCGTGACGCCCCGGCCGGCATAGCCGTTCAGCGCAGGGCGCGTATCGCGGGTGATTTCGCCATCGACAATAAAACCGCCGTCATTCACCGAGGCGGAATCGAAGGTGACAGGAACCTGGTTTTCAACGGCCGGCTCCAGAGGAAAGAAAGGGTAGCCAAAGCGTGAAGTGCTCATTTATGTTCTCCAAATTAACTGCGAGCACACTTTAAGAACTCTTCACGCCAGGCCGATCAAGAATTGTCTCTTTTTTACGAAAGAAATTTCCTGGCGCGCATTACGCCAGGTTTAAGCGCTGCTTCGCTTCGCCGATCGCCAGCGCCACCTGCTGTG
The DNA here is from genome assembly GCF_026541005.1 of Pantoea sp. GM_Pan_4. Classification (NCBI taxonomy): domain Bacteria; kingdom Pseudomonadati; phylum Pseudomonadota; class Gammaproteobacteria; order Enterobacterales; family Erwiniaceae; genus Pantoea; species Pantoea sp. GM_Pan_4. The sequence continues at coordinate 120,106 of NZ_JALNUZ010000011.1, read as the reverse complement.
GTGCCACGCCGCCGCGCGCGTTACGCTTATCGAGACAAGACTGCAGCGACAGCACCGGATAAACATCTTCCCCGATCGCCGCGCTAAACTGCTTAAACTGCGCCAGACTTAATGCCTCCAGCGCGACGCCTTGTTTGATCGCTTCCACCACGGTTTCGCCGACGATATGGTGCGCTTCGCGGAACGGCACGCCTTTGGCTACCAGATAATCGGCCAGTTCGGTCGAGTTGGCGTAACCCTGCTCGGCGGCTTCCTGACAGCGCGGACGCTTCACCTGAATGCCGTCCAGCACCAGCGCTGACATATGCAGGCAGTCAAGCCAGGTATCGAGCGCATCGAACAGCCCTTCTTTGTCTTCCTGCATATCTTTGTTATACGCCAGCGGCAGCCCTTTCAGCGTCATCATCATGCCGGTCAGTGCGCCCTGCACGCGACCGCACTTGCCGCGGATCAGCTCCAGCGCGTCCGGATTTTTCTTCTGCGGCATCAGCGATGAGCCCGACGTCACTTTATCGGACAGCTCAATAAAGCCGGCTTCACCGGTGTTGAAGAAGATCATGTCTTCAGCGAAGCGCGACAGGTGCACCATGCCAATCGAGGCATCAGACAGCAGCTCCAGCACGTGATCGCGGTCGGACACGGTATCCAGGCTGTTACGCGTGGCAGAGGCGAAGCCGAGCCAGCCGGCCAGCTGCTCACGGTCGATCTCATAAGCAGTACCGGCCAGCGCGCCGCAGCCCAGCGGGCTGACGTCCAGCCGCTTCAGCGTATCCTGCAGACGGCTCTCGTCGCGCGCCAGCATCTCAACGTAGGCCAGACACCAGTGGGCAAACGTCACCGGCTGCGCCCGCTGCAGGTGGGTGTAGCCCGGCATCACGGCATCCTGATTGGCTTCAGCCGTGGCTACCAGCGCTGACTGCAGCTCGCGCGTGGCTTCCAGCAGCAGTGCCACCTGCGTTTTACACCACAGTTTGAGATCGGTCGCCACCTGGTCGTTACGGCTGCGCCCGGTGTGCAGCTTTTTGCCCAGCGCGCCGACTTTGTCGATCAGCTTGCCTTCCACCCAGCTGTGAATATCCTCGGCATCGCTCTGCAGAATCTGCTGCGGGTTGGCGCGAACCTCTTCCAGCAGCACATTCAGCGCGGCTTCCAGCTGCTGCTGCTCTTCACTGCTCAGCACGTTTACCGTTACCAGCGCTTTTGACCAGGCTACCGAACCGGTGATGTCCTGCTCCGCCAGGCGGTAGTCAAACCGCAGTGAGTCGTTGAACTGTTTAAACCGTTGATCTGCCGCCTGTGAAAAACGTCCGCCCCAAAGTGCCATCTGCTTGCTCCTGAATCTGTTAAACAAAGGGCGGCCCGAAGCCGCCCCTGCAAAATATGTCGCCTGCCGCCGGTATTACTTCTTCTGCTCGTTCAGCGCGCGAATGCGTGAAGAGAGCGAGAACAGACGGATAAAGCCGCCCGCGTGACGGTGATCGTACACTTCGTCTTCGCCGAAGGTGGCAAACTCTTCTGAGTACAGGCTGTTCGCCGATTTTTTCTGGATCGCCGTGGCCTGGCCTTTATACAGCTGCAGTACCACTTCACCGTTCACCAGCTCTGCCAGCGATGCGGCAGCGGCCTGGATTGACTGACGCAGCGGTGCGAACCAGCGGCCGTCATACACCACGTAAGACATCTCCTGACCCAGCTGTTCACGCCATTTAAAGCTGTCGCGATCCAGTACCAGCTGCTCAACCGCACGCAGCGCGTTGACCATGATGGTGCCGCCAGGGGTTTCGTAGCAGCCGCGTGATTTGATGCCCACCAGACGGTTTTCCACGATATCAATCCGGCCCACACCGTGTTTCGCTCCCAGCGCATTGAGTTTTTCCAGACACTGGAACGGGCTCAGTTTCTCACCGTTCACCGCCACAACCTGGCCTTTCTCCACGCTGACGGTGACGTTTTCGGGCTGATCCGGCGCTTCCAGCGGATCGACGGTCCACACCCAGCAATCTTTGTTTGGCGCGTTCCACGGACTCTCCAGCACGCCACCTTCGGTCGAGATGTGCCAGGCGTTCTCATCACGGCTGTAGATTTTCTCCAGCGACGCGGTGGTCGGGATATTGCGCTCTTTCAGGTAATCCAGCAGCGCTTCACGCGAACGCAGGTTCCACTCACGCCATGGCGCCACCACTTTAAGCTGCGGTGCCAGCGCGGTATAGGTGGTTTCGAAACGCACCTGATCGTTGCCTTTACCGGTTGCGCCGTGGCACAGCGCATCTGCGCCCACTTTCAGCGCCAGCTCAACCTGCGCTTTGGCGATGATAGGACGCGCCATTGAGGTGCCCAGCAGATAGGTGCCTTCGTACAGCGCACCGGTCTGCAGCACCGGGTAAACGTATTCGCTGATAAACTCTTCACGCAGATCGACCACGTGGCACTCAGACGCGCCCGACTGCAGCGCTTTCTTCTCTACGCCTTCCAGATCGGCCGGATCCTGACCAATGTTGGCCACGAACGCCACCACTTCACAACCACCGTAGTTCTCTTTCAGCCAGGGAATGATGGCCGAGGTATCCAGACCGCCCGAGTAAGCCAGAACGATTTTTTTGATGTTTTGCGTGCTCATGTCGTAATCCTTGATTATGCGAGAATCCGGGTGCCAATCGACACGCCGTTGAAAAGGGTTGGCAGCTGTTCAGCATGACGCCAGCTGGCGATATCCACCGGGCGGCCCAGCGTACGCGCCGCGTCGAGCGCCGCATGCACTTTCACAATCATGCCATCGGTAATAATGCCCTGGGCAATCAGCTGCTCGGCTTTGGCTGCGGTCATCTCGGCGATGCGCTGACCTTTGCCGTCGAGAATACCGCTGACGTCCGACAGCAGCACCAGATCGGCACCGATCGTCGCCGCCAGCGCGGTCGCGGCCTGGTCGGCGTTGACGTTCATCAGTTCGCCGCCGTCGGTGATGCCAATCGAGCTGATCACCGGCATATAGCCTGCATCCAGCAGCGTATTGAGCAGCTGCGGATTGCCCGGCGTGGCGTTGCCGACATGCCCCAGCTCCTCATCGAACTGTGCCACGTTCACCAGCCCGGCATCGCCGAGGCATAAACCCACTGCGCCAATGCCGTACTTCTTCGCCCATGCCAGCAGCGTTTTGTTGGCGGTGCCGGCCAGCGCACCGGTAATAATGTCGATCTGATCGGCTGGCGTCACGCGCAAACCGTTCTTCTTTTTCACCGGCAGCGCCAGTTTCTTCATCAGCTCGTCCACCAGGCAGCCACCGCCGTGGACGATGATCAGCGGACGCTGATACTGCGTGCGGTACGCCAGCAGGGCATCAAACAGACGCGCCAGCGCTTCTTCGCTATCCAGCAGTACGCCGCCCAGCTTAATGATCAGAGGATTGCTCATGGTCAGGTTATCCGTCCGTTAAATCAGAGACAGCGTTTCGGGGAAGCCGAAACGAATATTGAGACACTGCACCGCCTGTGAGGAGGCGCCTTTCAGCAGGTTGTCTTCCGCTGCGACAACAATCAGGTGCTCGCCCTGCACGGCAAAGCCGATATCGCAGAACGGCAGGCCAACCACCGCTTTCAGCGCCGGTACGCCTTTGTCGTACAGCCGCACCAGTGGTTTATCGTGGTAAGCGCTGTGGAACGCCGCCGCCACATCCTGCTGGCTCACACCGGCGTTCAGACGGCAGGTGATGGTTTCCAGAATGCCGCGCGGGAAATTACCGAGATGCGGCGTGAAGATCACCGGCGTGCCGAGATGGGCCACAATCTCCGGATGGTGACGGTGATTGAAAAGGCCGTACGGCTGCAGGCTGACTTCACAGAAGCTGGTGGTGACGCTGGCTTTACGTCCGGCACCGCTGACGCCGCTGGTGGCATTGATGACCGGCCACTGAGCCGGATTAAGCAGGCCAGCCTTAATCAGCGGTTTAAGCGCCAGCTGCGCGGCGGTCGGATAGCAACCCGGCACTGCCACCAGCTGCGCGTCTTTAATCTGCTCGTGGTTCCATTCGGCCAGGCCGTAAACGGCTTTGTCGAGCCACGCCTGGTGCTGATGGCTGAAACCGTAATACTGTTGATAAAAGCCGTCGTCGTTAACGCGGAACGCACCTGAGAGGTCGAACACCACGCAGCCGGCTTTCAGGAATTCCGGGGCCAGATCGTGGCTGACTTCGTGCGCGGTGGCGAGGAACACCACATCGACCTTGCCGGCCCACTCTGCGGCATCACCCAGCGGCTGCAATGGCAAATCGACCCTGCCTTTCAGCTGCGGATGGAGATCGGAGAGTAACTTTCCGGCATCCGGGCTTTGCGCTGAAACCGCCAAAGCGGTTATGTTCATATGCGGGTGGCGATTCAGGTAGGTGGCAAGCTCTACGCCAGCATAACCACTGGCACCAACGATCAGCGTATTCAACATCAGGCTGTATACCTTATTACAGTCACACGTATCGGGTCGCGGCATTGCCCCGTTGCCCACGATGCCGTTTGCAGCTTTTTTCAGTTCACATGCAGACGACGTTAATGTATTTTTATTCACTATTAATGCATTAATATTGATACATCCTAACCCAGGGACCGTCAACAGTGAAGACAAAAATTCCACCTTTTATCGAACTCTACCGCCAGCTGATTGCAACACCGTCGATCAGCGCCACCGACAGCGCGCTGGATCAGAGCAATGAAACTTTAATCAATTTGCTGGCGGGCTGGTTCCGCGATCTCGGCTTCAGCGTGGAAGTCCAGCCGGTGCCGGGTACGCGCCATAAATTCAACCTGCTGGCGCGCAGCGGCAGCGGCGCAGGTGGCCTGCTGCTGGCGGGCCATACCGACACCGTGCCGTACGACGATGGCCGCTGGACGCGCGATCCCTTCACCCTGACCGAACACGACAACAAGCTGTACGGCTTAGGCACCGCCGACATGAAAGGCTTCTTTGCCTTTATTCTTGATGCGCTGCGTGACGTTGACGTGACGAAGCTCAGCAAACCGCTGTACATCCTCGCCACCGCCGATGAAGAGACCACGATGGCCGGCGCGAAATACTTCTCTGAATCGACCCAGCTGCGGCCGGACTGCGCCATCATCGGCGAACCGACGTCGCTGAAACCGGTGCGCGCCCACAAAGGCCATTTGTCGCACGCCATCCGCATTCAGGGTCAGTCCGGTCATTCCAGCGATCCGGCGCGCGGCGTGAACGCTATCGAGCTGATGCATGAATCCATTACTCAGCTGATGCAGCTGCGTAATACGCTGAAAGAGCGCTATCACCATGACGGCTTCGCCATTCCGTATCCGACCATGAACTTTGGCCATATCCACGGCGGCGACGCGGCGAACCGCATCTGCGCCTGCTGTGAGCTGCATATGGATATTCGTCCGCTGCCGGGACTGACGCTGAGCGATCTCGACGGTTTACTCAATGAAGCGCTGGCACCGGTGAGCGCGCGCTGGCCGGGCCGTCTGACTGTCGGTGAGCTGCATCCGCCGATTCCCGGCTACGAATGCCCGGCCGATCATGAACTGGTCAAAGTGGTGGAGAAGCTGCTGGGCGTGCCGACAGAAGTGGTGAATTACTGCACCGAAGCGCCATTTATCCAGCAGTTGTGCCCGACGCTGGTGTTAGGGCCTGGATCCATCAATCAGGCGCATCAGCCAGACGAGTTTATTGATACCGCATTTATTAAGCCGACTCATGCGCTTATCACTCAGGTTGTGCAGCATTTTTGCCATTGATGATTAAAAGATGGGGCATTTCACTGCGAAATCAGCAAATTGCCCCGTCATTATCCGGGATTTGATAATAAGAATAACTTATCCCACCTCCTGTCAATTAAATTCGATGAATTTCCGATAGTTAGCAGCACGATACCGGCAATTTAAGTCAATTGACGAACAGGAAGAACCGTGGCTAGATAAAAGACGATGTTATGCCCGTTGGGTATAGAGGTTTTATATTTAAGACGATAAGGGTGTCAGGGTCACATGAACGAACAATATTCCGCAATGCGAAGTAATGTCAGTATGCTCGGCAAACTGCTCGGGGATACGATAAAGGATGCACTGGGAGAGAACATCCTCGATCGGGTGGAGACCATCCGCAAGCTCTCTAAGTCATCCCGTGCAGGAAATGACACTCATCGTAAGGAACTGCTCTCCACGCTGCAAAACCTGTCTAACGACGAGCTGCTGCCGGTGGCACGCGCGTTCAGCCAGTTCCTTAACCTCACCAACGTGGCAGAACAGTATCAAACCATTTCGCGCAGCGGCGACGGTGCTAACCATCCGGAGCTGCTGAAAAAGACCTTCGAGCGCCTGAAGCAGCAGAGCGATCTCAGCGAGCCGGCCATCCGCCAGGCGATTGAGGAGCTGTCGCTGGAGCTGGTGCTCACCGCCCACCCGACCGAAATTACCCGCCGCACGCTGATCCACAAGCTGGGCGAAGTGAACAGCTGTCTGCAGCAGCTCGACCACAGTGACATCACCGACTACGAACGCAACCAGGTTATGCGCCGTCTGCGTCAGCTGGTAGCGCAGGCATGGCACACCGATGAGATCCGTAAATATCGCCCGACGCCGGTAGATGAAGCCAAATGGGGCTTCGCGGTGGTGGAGAACAGCCTGTGGGAAGGCGTGCCAGCGTTTCTGCGCGAGCTGAACCAGCAGGTGGAAGAGAGCTTCGGCATCCAGCTGCCGGTGGATTTTGTGCCAATCAAATTTACCTCGTGGATGGGCGGCGACCGTGACGGTAACCCGAACGTCACCGCACCGATTACCCGCCACGTGATGCAGCTAAGCCGCTGGAAAGCCGCCGACCTGTTCCTGCGCGACATCGGCGTGCTCGTGTCCGAGCTGTCGATGTCCGAGTGCAGCGACGAAGTGCGCGAACTGTGTGGCGATGCGGAGGCGCTGGAGCCCTATCGTGTAATTCTGAAACGTATCCGCAGCCAGCTGATGAGCACCCAGAGCTATCTGGAGCGCCGTCTGAAGGGTGAGCGCCTGCCGCGTCCGGCCGATCTGCTGGTTTCTAACGATCAGCTGTGGCAGCCACTGTTTGCTATTTACCAGTCGCTGCAGCAGTGCGGCATGGGCATCATCGCCAACGGCCAGCTGCTTGATACGCTGCGCCGCGTGAAGTGCTTCGGCGTGCCGCTGGTGCGTATCGATATCCGTCAGGAGAGCACCCGCCACACCGAAGCGATTGCCGAAGTGACGCGCTATCTCGGACTGGGCGACTACGAAAGCTGGTCAGAAGCCGACAAGCAGGCGTTCCTGATCCGTGAACTGAATTCCAAGCGGCCGCTGCTGCCGCGGCAGTGGGAGCCCAGCGACAACACGCGTGAAGTGCTGGATACCTGCAAAGTGGCGGCAGAAGCGCCGCAGGGCTCGATTGCCGCCTATGTGATTTCGATGGCCAAAACGCCGTCTGACGTGCTGGCGGTGCACCTGCTGCTGAAAGAGGCCGGCATCCCTTACGCAATGCCGGTGGCGCCGCTGTTTGAAACCCTCGACGACCTCAACAACGCCAATGACGTGATGAGCCAGCTGCTGAATATCGACTGGTATCGCGGCTTCATCAACGGCAAGCAGATGGTGATGATTGGCTACTCCGACTCGGCAAAAGATGCCGGCGTGATGGCAGCCAGCTGGGCGCAGTATCAGGCCCAGGATGCGCTGATTAAAACCTGCGACAAAGCCGGCATTACCCTGACGCTGTTCCACGGACGCGGCGGTTCGATTGGCCGCGGTGGCGCACCGGCGCATGCAGCACTACTGTCACAGCCGCCGGGCAGCCTGAAAGGCGGCCTGCGCGTGACCGAACAGGGCGAAATGATTCGCTTCAAATATGGCCTGCCGGAAGTCACCATCGCCAGCCTGTCGCTTTACACCGGGGCGATTCTGGAAGCCAACCTGCTGCCACCGCCAGAACCAAAACGCGAATGGCAGGAGATCATGAACGGCCTGTCAGCCTATTCATGCGCCATGTACCGCGGCTATGTGCGTGAAAATCCGGATTTCGTTCCCTACTTCCGCTCGGCGACGCCAGAGCAGGAGCTGGGTAAACTGCCGCTCGGCTCGCGCCCGGCGAAACGGCGTCCGACCGGCGGCGTAGAGTCGCTGCGCGCCATTCCGTGGATCTTCGCCTGGACGCAGAACCGCCTGATGCTGCCCGCGTGGCTGGGTGCCGGCGCGGCGCTGCAGAAAGCGATGGACGAAGGCCATCAGGATCAGCTGGAAACCATGTGCAGCGAATGGCCCTTCTTCGCCACGCGCCTCGGCATGCTGGAGATGGTGTTCTCGAAGGCTGACCTGTGGCTGGCGGAGTATTACGATCAACGTCTGGTAGATAAATCGCTGTGGCCGCTCGGCAAACAGCTGCGCGATCAGCTCGATGCTGACATCAAAGCGGTGCTGACCATCGCGAACGATGCGCATCTGATGGCGGACCAGCCGTGGATCGCCGAATCCATCGCGCTGCGTAACGTCTATACCGATCCGCTCAACGTGCTGCAGGCGGAACTGCTGCAGCGTGCGCGTGCGCAGGAAGAGCGCGGCGATGAACCTGATGCGCGCGTAGAACAGGCGCTGATGGTCACTATCGCTGGCGTCGCGGCCGGCATGCGTAACACCGGCTAACGCCTGGCGGCGCATCACAGCAAGAAGGGGGCCCTGAGGCCCCCTTCTCTTTTTTATCCTTTCACGCTTATGCCGCCAGCGTCGGGCGAACACCCAGCGTGTGGCAGATGGCGTAGCTCATCTCGGCGCGGTTCAGCGTGTAGAAGTGAAAGTCCTTCACCCCTTCGCGCGACAGGATTTTCACCATGTCCATGGCGATGTTGGCACCGACCATTTTGCGCGTCTCCGCATCATCATCCAGCCCGTCAAACATGGCGTTCATCCAGCCCGGTACGCGCACGTTGGTCATGGTGGCGAAACGCTGCAGCTGTTTAAAGTTGGAGACCGGCAGAATGCCCGGCACGATCTCCACGTCGATACCGGTAGCCACGCAGCGATCGCGAAAGCGCAGATAGCTCTCCACGTCGAAGAAAAACTGTGTAATCGCGCGACTGGCGCCGGCATCAATTTTTCGCTTCAGGTTGATCAGATCCGCCTGCGCACTCTTCGCTTCCGGATGCACTTCGGGATAGGCCGCTACCGAGATGTCGAAATCACCGACTTCTTTCAGCAGCGACACCAGATCGCTGCCGTACATGTCTGGTTTGCCGCCACCCGGTGGTAAATCGCCGCGCAACGCCACGATATGGCGAATGCCGTTGTTCCAGTAGTCACGCGCAATGGCGCGCAGTTCATCGCGCGTCGCATCGATACAGGTGAGATGCGGTGCCGCTTCCAGTCCGGTGCGCTCTTTAATGCCTTTGATGATGCTGTGAGTGCGGTCGCGCTCGCCGGAGTTGGCTCCGTAAGTGACCGAGACGAATTTGGGTTTCAGGCTGCTCAGGCGGTCGATGGAGTTCCACAGAGTTGCTTCCATTTCGCTGGTGCGGGGCGGGAAAAACTCAAAAGAGACATTAATTTGCCCGTTCAGCTCAGCCAGGCTCTGGTTCAGCGCTTCGCGCTGATTGGCATGAAAGAAACTCATCCTGTTACCTCATCATCACATATCGATTAATTTGCGAACCGCGAACATCCATACGTTTAGACGTCCAGATGCACAAAATGAACGATCTTCAGCTTAGCGTCAACATAAAATTGTTTGCCGGGCGTGACAAATATTCAACCAAAGTGAAAGGGATTCACCTGACGGGGAAGCAGAGGGAAAAACGCAGACAGCGGACGCCGTCTGCGCAGCAGGTTTACAGCAGTTGGGCGAGACGATTGATATCAGACTGTAGCGCACCGGCGGTGACATCCCGGCCGGCACCCGGCCCACGGATCACCAGCGGATTATCGCGATACCAGCGGCTTTCGATGGCAAACACGTTATCGCACGGCAGCAGCGCCGCCAGCGGATGCTCCGGACGCACCGCCTCCACGCCGACACGCGCTTTACCGTTGGCATCGAAACGCGCCACGTAGCGCAGCACCAGCCCCATCTCCTGTGCGGCTTCGAAGCGCTGCAGCATCTGCTCGTTCAGCTCGTCGGCGTTTTCGAAGAAGTGGTCGATGGATTCGCCTTCGCACTGTGACGGCACCAGCGATTCAACCCGCACCTGATCCGGTTCGATGTCGTAACCGGCTTCGCGCGCCAGAATCACCAGTTTGCGCATCACGTCCTGACCGGAGAGATCAACGCGCGGATCGGGCTCGGTTAAGCCCTGCTGCCACGCCTGATCGACCAGCTCGCTGAACGGCACCGTGCCGTCAAACTGCAGGAACAGCCACGACAGCGTGCCGGAGAAGATACCGCTGATCGCCAGAATGCTGTCGCCGCTTTCACGCAGGTCGCGCACCGTATGATTGACCGGCAATCCGGCACCCACGGTCGCGTTATACAGCCAGTGGCGACCGGTTTTGGCGAAGGCATCGCGTACCTGACGCCAGCTCTGGCCGCTGGCAGCGCCGGCCACTTTGTTGGCGCTGATGACGTGGAAGCCGTGGCTGGCAAAATCGTGATACTGCTGCGCCAGCGAATCACTGGCGGTGACGTCGAGCACCACCAGATCGTCAAACGGGTGCGCGCGCATCCACAGGAACAGCGACTCTTCGTCGCGCGCTTCCGCTTCATCATCAAAGAAGGCCAGCGCCCGGCTGGCGTCGAGACCGTCATAGCTCAGCAGGCTGCGGCTACTGTCCGCCACGCCCGCCAGCACAAATTCAAACCCGGTACGCGCCGACAGCGTCTCCTGCTCGCGCGCGAACAGCTCCAGCCAGCGTGAACCGATATTGCCTTTGCCAAACAGGATCAGGCCGATGCGCTTCTCGGCGCGGAACAGCGACTGGTGCAGTCCCTGAATCAGATGCTGGGTCGGTCCGACGCGCAGCACCGCCACCAGGCTGATGTGATCTTCTGACTGCCAGACGAATTCGACCGGCTGGTCTTTGATCTGCTGCCAGAAGCGATGGCTGTGCAGCGGATTACGCGTCACGCCAGCACCGACCAGCGCCACCAGCGCCAGACCGTCGCGCAGCTGCAGATGACCGGGCAGCGCCGCGTCCTGCAGCAGGTTAAAGGCGCTGTTGACCACTTCCGAGGTGTAACACAGCTGCAGCAGGCGACGATCCGGATGGATACCCATCGCCAGCGGACGCAGCTGCGCGCGCTTCAGCAGCAGATCAATCTCTTTCTGCTGGGTGGCAAAATCGTGGCTATCGGGAATCTGAATCTCAACCAGGCAGACATCGTCGTGGCTGGTGACAATGCGCGCGCCGGTGCCGGACGCCAGCACGCGCTCAATGCGCGTTGAGCCCTGCTCCGGCTGATAGCTACAGCGCAGCTGTAAATCGATGTCGCTGTTGGAGACCGGCTGCAGCGTACGCGTGTGCAGCACCGGCGCCGCCAGTCGGGCCAGCTCGCTGGCCTCATCCAGCCGCAGTAGCGGCAGCAGGCAGGCATCGGAAACCTTGCGCGGGTCCGCACTGTAAACGCCCGCCACGTCGCTCCAGATGGTGACGCGGTTCACGCCCGCCAGCGCGCCAATCTGTGTTGCCGAGTAGTCAGAGCCGTTACGGCCGAGCAGTACGGTTTCGCCCGCTTCGCTGCGGCTGATAAAGCCAGTGACTACCAGACGCTTATGCGGATGCTGCGCCAGCAGCGCCTGCAGCAGCGGCCAGGATTTGCCTTCATCTACCTGCGGCTGTGCCGCACGTTCGGCACGCAGGAAGTCGCGTGCGTCCAGCCACGCCGCTTCGATATCGCGCTGGCTGAGTACCGCCGCCATCAGGCGCGCCGACCAGATTTCGCCGTGGCCAACCACTTCGGCGTACACCGCATCGGTGATGGCGCCGTCGAGCAGCGCCGCCAGGCGTTCAAGATCGCGGATGAAGGCTGCGGTCAGGGTTTCTGCATATTCAGCAGGCAGCAGCGCAGCGATCAGCTCGCTGTGAAAACGGCGTAACGCCTGTTGCACCTGATGGGCCGATAAGCGATCGCTCTGGCTCAGCTTGAGCCAGCTGATCAGCTGGTTAGTGGTGCTGCCTGCGGCAGAGACCACCATTAAGTCGCCCGGCTGGCTGTAATCGGCCATGATACCGGCGACGCGCTGATAACAGCGCGCGTCGGCCAGGCTACTGCCACCAAATTTATGCAACTGCTTGATCGGCGTTCCCGCGCCTGCTGAAATCGTCATGGTTACCCCTCGGCTGCGATCCTGAATGCATTATCCAGGTCGGCGATTAAATCTTCGTGATCTTCAATTCCGACAGAAATACGCAGCAGCGAGTCGGAAATGCCCGCTGCGGCACGCGCGTCCGCCGACATGCCGGCGTGCGTCATGGTGGCGGTGTGCGAAATCAGACTTTCCACGCCGCCCAGCGACTCCGCCAGCGTAAACAGCTGCAGCGCCTTCAGGAAGCGGCGCAGCCGCGCCTCATCGGCGTCGAGTTCAAAACTGAGCATGGCGCCAAAACCGCGCTGCTGACGCGCGGCAAACTGGTGTCCGGCGTTCTCTGGCAGAGACGGATGATACAGCTTTTTCACCAGCGGTTGTTGCTTCAGGTAATCAACAATCGCCAGGGCGTTACGCTGCGCCGCCGCCATGCGCGGTGCCAGCGTGCGCAGGCCGCGCAGCAGCAGATAGCTGTCAAACGCCGCGCCGGTGACGCCAATGTTATTCGCCCACCAGGCGAGTTCCGTGACCAGCGCCGGATCTTTAGCGATGACCGCACCGGCCACCACGTCCGAGTGACCATTGAGATATTTGGTGCAGGAGTGGATCACCAGATCGGCACCCAGCGCCAGCGGGTTCTGCAGCGCCGGGCTGAGGAAGGTGTTGTCCACGACGCTCACCGCACCGGCAGCACGCGCGGCGGCGCAGATGGCCGCAATGTCCACCACGCGCAGCAGCGGATTGCTCGGGCTTTCGACCAGCACCAGCTTTGGCTTTTCCGCCAGCGCCGCCGCCAGCGCCGCTTCATCGCCCTGATCGACAAACTTCACGCGGTAAGCGCCGCGCTTGCTCAGGCTGTCAAACAGACGATAGCTGCCGCCGTAGCAGTCGTGCGGCGCCACCAGCAGATCGCCTGGCTTCAGGAACACCGTCGTCACCAGATGAATCGCCGACATCCCGGTGTTGGTCAGCACCGCGCCCGCACCCCCTTCCAGCTCAGCCAGCGCGCGCTGGACCACATCGCGCGTCGGGTTACCGCGGCGTGAATAGTCATGCGCGCGCGGCTCGTTGAAATCGAGGAAGTTATAGGTGCTGGAGAGGTGAATCGGTGGGACAACGCAGCCATATTGCTCGTCATCATTCAAACCGCTGCGTACTGCGATGGTTGCCTGTTTACGCGTCATGGTGCTTACTGTTCCTGAAGTGTAATAAAAAAGTGGCAACAGAATAACATTCCGCAACTGGACGTCAATACATCTGGACATCTAAATGTCTTTGCGTATAGATTGAGCAAAGCCGCAATACCCGCTAAAATTACGCGTCATCGCCTGGTGTTCAGCGCGCTTTCCTGTGAAACGCGATGTGTAAGCATAAAACCGGCAGTTTAAGCGGTCAGGCATCGAAAAATCGGGCATAATCAACGGATTTCCCCATATTCAACTTTTTATTGATTAAGGTAACCCATGGCTGAATGGAACGGCGAATATATCAGCCCTTACGCTGAACACGGTAAGAAGAGCGAGCAGGTTAAGAAGATTACAGTTTCTATCCCGCTGAAAGTGCTGAAGATTTTAACGGATGAGCGTACCCGCCGTCAGGTGAACAATCTGCGTCACGCCACCAACAGCGAACTGCTGTGCGAAGCCTTTTTGCATGCCTTCACCGGGCAACCGCTGCCGAATGATGTTGATCTGCGTAAAGAGCGCAGCGACGAGATTCCGGAAGAAGCAAAACAGATTATGCGAGAGATGGGCATCGATCCCGACAGCTGGGAATACTGAGGCCAGAAATAAAAAAACCCAGCCGAGGCTGGGTTTTTTCTTGCAACCGAATCGTGAAGATTCGCCGGCAAATAATCTTATTTCTTGCTGCCTGGGATGCTGAAACGCTTGTTGAAGCGATCAACACGACCACCAGAGTCAACAACACGCTGCTTACCGGTGTAGAACGGGTGGCATTTGCCGCACACGTCCAGGTTCAGGGTACCAGTCATGGTTGAACGGGTGTTGATCACGTTGCCGCAAGAGCAGGTGATGGTCACAGCTTCGTATTTCGGGTGAATACCTTGTTTCATGGGAGAACCTCATAAAAGGCCGTGTCGCTCTCCGTGCCAGGCGAACCTGCACAGCACCACACGCGGTTAATAAATGGTGTATCTTTGACGAGTCATCTCATCAAAGGCGGCATAGTATACAGAAAATGAGCGCATTGATCAAATCCGCGCAATGCGCCGTGCTCTGCCATGCCGGGTAAACGCCTGCAGCCAGCGCCGCCGCGCGCTGAAGTATGACGGGGGTGACGCCAGCGTGTACACTACTTCTCCTTTTTACAGAACCGGATAGAGATCGACATGCCCGTTGTTCAGGTTGCCCTGCCCGTTCCGCTGCCTCGCCTGTTTGACTACCTGCTGCCCGCCGATGCGCCGCAGCCGGTGGCCGGCGCGCGCGTGAGCGTGCCGTTCGGCAACCGGAAAATGACGGGCATCGTGGTTAGCACGCGCGCCACCAGCGATCTCCCCCTTGCCCAGCTGAAACAGATTGATGCGTTGCTCGACGACCGCTCGCTGTTTTCGCCGGCGCTGTGGCGCATCCTCAACTGGGCCGCCGGCTACTATCACTCTCCGCTCGGCGAAGTGCTCAGCCATGCGCTGCCGGTACTGCTGCGTCAGGGCAAACAGGCCCAGGAAGCGCCGCTGTGGCAGTGGGTGGTGAACGAAGCCGGGCGCGAAGTGGCGCTGGAAAGCCTGAAGCGCGCGCCGAAACAGCAGCAGGCGCTGGCTGCGTTGCGTCAGCGGCCGCTGTATCGGCATCAGATCGGCGAGCAGGATTTTACCGATGCCGCGCTCCAGGCACTGCGTGCCAAAGGGCTGTGCGACCTGCGCGAACATGCGCCACAGCAGCACGACTGGCGCGCCAGTTTCGCGGTGAAAGGTGAACGGCTGCGGCTGAATACCGATCAGGCGATGGCGGTTGGCGCCATTCGCAGCGAGGACGAGCATTACGCCGCGTGGCTGCTGGCAGGCATTACCGGATCGGGTAAAACCGAGGTCTATCTCAGCGTGCTGGAGAATGTGCTGGCACGCGGCAAACAGGCGCTGGTGCTGGTGCCGGAAATTGGCCTGACGCCGCAAACCATCGCCCGCTTTCGTGAACGCTTCGATGCGCCGATTGATGTGCTGCACTCGGCGCTCAATGACAGCGAGCGTCTGGCGGTCTGGCTGCGCGCGCGCAGCGGCGAGACCGCCATTGTCATCGGCACACGATCCGCGCTGTTCACACCGCTGGCGCGGCCGGGCGTGATCATCATCGATGAAGAACACGACAGCTCCTACAAACAGCAGGAGGGCTGGCGCTACCAGGCGCGCGATCTGGCGGTATTCCGCGCTCACGAAGAAGATGTGCCGATTGTGATGGGCTCGGCGACGCCGGCGCTGGAGACGCTGCACAACGTGCGTGTCGGTAAATATCGCCAGCTCAACCTGACCAAACGCGCCGGTAACGCCAAACCGGCGCTGCAGCAGCTAATCGATCTCAAGGGGCAGCAGCTGAAAGGCGGTCTCGCGCCAGCGCTGCTGGGCAAGATGCGCCAGCACCTGCAGGCGGATAATCAGGTTCTGCTGTTTCTCAATCGCCGCGGCTTTTCGCCGGCGCTGATGTGCCACGACTGCGGCTGGCTGGCGGAGTGCCAGCGCTGCGACAGTTATTACACGCTGCATCAGCAGCATCGTCAGCTGCGCTGCCACCACTGCGACAGCCAGCGTCCGCTGCCGCATCAGTGTCCGGGCTGCGGTTCCACCCATCTGCTGCCGGTCGGCGTGGGCACGGAACAGCTGGAGCAGCAGCTCAGCACGCTGTTTCCTGGCGTGCCGGTGTCGCGCATCGATCGCGATACCACCAGCCGCAAAGGCGCGCTGGAACAGCATCTGGCCGATGTGCATCGCGGCGGGGCACGCATTCTGGTCGGCACGCAGATGCTGGCCAAAGGCCATCACTTCCCGGACGTGACGCTGGTATCGCTGCTGGATGTTGATGGCGCGCTGTTTTCCGCCGATTTCCGTGCCGCCGAGCGCTTTGCCCAGCTCTACACACAGGTCGCCGGCCGCGCCGGCCGCGCCGGTAAGCAGGGCGAAGTGTTACTGCAGACGCACCATCCGGAGCATCCACTGCTGCAAACGCTGCTGCATCGCGGCTATTTTGCGTTTGCCGATCAGACGCTGCTGGAGCGCCAGTCAGTGCAGCTGCCGCCGTGGACCAGCCACGCACTGTTTCGCGCGGAAGATCTGGATAATGCGCAGGCGGCGGAGTTCCTTACGCAGTTGCGTAACCTGCTGGAAGCCAGCCCGCTCAAAGATGAGGCGATGTGGCTGATGGGGCCGGTGCCGGCGCTGGCACCGAAGCGCAGCGGACGCTGGCGCTGGCAACTGCTGCTACAGCATCCATCGCGCAAGCGGCTGCAGCAGTTGCTGAGCAGTTCACTGCCGCTGGTTACCACCCTGCCCGCCGCGCGCAAAGTCAAATGGACGCTGGATATCGACCCCACCGAGAGTTAAGCCGCGCCACATCTGCGAGCCAGATCGAAAAAAGTCGCACAAGTCACAATTTTTATGCAAATTAAGTAACAACCTCACACGGCGTTGGGTTAACAATAGTGCCCGTACCGGCACTGGGCCGGCTATGTGTGAATATCTATGCGCTGTACCGCGTCAGGAGTTAACGTTGGATCAGAAGCAACCCTCATCGGCAGCCACCATGAAAGATGTGGCCGAGCAGGCTGGCGTCTCCACCGCCACGGTTTCGCGCGCGCTGATGAATCCGGAAAAAGTCTCCGCCGCGACCCGGCAGAAAGTGGAACAGGCGGTGCAGGCCGTCGGCTATGCGCCGCACGGTCTGGCGCGCAACGCTAAACGCGGCGACACGCAAACCATTCTGGTGATTGTGCCGGACATCTGTGACCCTTTCTTCAGCGAGATTATCCGCGGCGTGGAAGTGACTGCCGCGCAGGAAGGCTATCTGGTGCTGATTGGTGACTGCGCGCATCAGGATCAGCAGGAGAAAACCTTCCTTAACCTGATGCTGACGCGCCAGATTGACGGCATGGTACTGCTGGGTTCGCAGCTGCCGTTCGACGCCGGCATTGAAGATCAGCGTAATTTGCCGCCCATGGTGATGGGCAACGAGTTCGCGCCGGAGATGGCGCTGCCCACGGTGCATATCGATAACCTGACCGCGGCCTTTGAAGCGGTGAATCACCTGTTACAGCTGGGCCATCGGCAGATCGCCTGCATCACCGGACCGGAACATATCCCGCTCAGCCAGTATCGGTTACAGGGCTACATCCAGGCGCTGCGCCGCAGCAATATCGCCATCGATCCCACACTGATTGTGCATGGTGACTTCACCTTTGAAGCCGGTGCCAGCGCGCTGAAGCAGCTGATGAGCCTGCCGCAGCCGCCGAAAGCCCTGTTCTGCCATAGCGATCTGATGGCGCTGGGTGCGATGAACCAGGCGCGTAAGCTGGGCATGCGTATTCCGCAGGATCTGTCGGTGGTCGGCTTCGATGATATCGAGCTGGCGCAATACTACGATCCGCCCCTGACCACCGTGGCACAGCCGCGTTTTGCCATTGGCCGCGAAGCGATGCTGCTGCTGCTGGATGAGCTGCAGGGCAAACGGGTCAATAACGGTTCACGCCTGCTCGACGCCGAACTCCGCGTCCGCGGTAGTACCGCACCGGCAGCAAAACGCGAAAAATGAATGCGGGAACCCTGCATTTTCAGCAGATTCTGAAGGCAGACTGTGCTGGTCAAAGTTCCAGCCCTTGAGTAACATGACGCATTCCTTGCCGGGCAAAATTAACACCCCATTTACACGCCCAGTGGCATTTTTTTGAAGGGTATCAGAACGAAAGTGGCACAGAGAGATTACGTAGGCCGCGGGCGTTCAACAGGGACGCGTCGCAAAAAACCCGCAGGCCGCAGCAAGAAAAGCAAAGGCGGCTCCGGCACTTCAAAGCTGATGATAGTACTGGCCGTGGCAGTGCTGGTGACCTTTGCCGGTGGTTTATGGTTCATCTCGCATCACAAAAAAGAAGAAACACCGGTGATTCCGAATCATAAAGCCAACGGTAATGGCCTGCCGCCGAAGCCGGAAGAGCGCTGGAAGTACATCAAAGAGCTGGAAAATCGTCAGGTGACCGTGCCGTCGCCCACCGAGCCGTCTGCCGGTGGCGAAATCAAGTCGCAAACCCAGCTGACCGACGAACAGCGTCAGCTGCTGGAGCAGATGCAGGCCGATATGCGCCAGCAGCCAACCCAGCTGAATGAAGTGCCGTGGAACGAACAAACCCCGGCTCAGCGCCAGCAAACGCTGCAGCGTCAGCAGCAGGCACAACAGCAACAACAGCAGGTGCAGCGTCAGCAGCAGCAGTTACAGCAGCAGCAGCGCCAGCAACAGTTGCAGCAGCAGCGTCAGCAGGAATTGCAGCAGCAGGCGGCACGCCAGCAGCAGCAACAGGCCGCGCCGATCACTCGCGAGCCGGCGAAGCCGCAGGAGAGCGCCAAAGCCAAAACGGAAGAGAAAGCGAGCACCCAGCGCTGGATGGTGCAGTGTGGCTCGTTTAAAGGCACCGATCAGGCGGAATCGGTACGCGCCGGTCTGGCGTTTGAAGGTTTCGAAAGCCGCATCACGACTGGCGGCGGCTGGAATCGCGTGGTGATTGGGCCGTTTAAAGACCGCAGCAGCGCAGACAGCACGGTGAAGCGCCTGCACAGCTCCGGCCACAGCAGCTGTATCCCGCTCGCCCTGCCTTAACCCTCCCTGCTCGCCCCCGGCAATTTGCAGCATCAGATATTGCCGGGGGTTGAAACCCCACAGGATTACCCCATATCTGGTTGCATGATACGCCGCGCCCGCTGCGCGGTGTCTTTTTTCCACTGCAACAAGGGGTCTGCCCGTGACAACAATAGTAAGTGTACGACGCAACGGCCGGGTCGTGATCGGCGGTGATGGCCAGGCGACGCTCGGCAATACCGTAATGAAAGGCAATGTTAAAAAGGTGCGTCGTCTTTACAACGACAAAGTGATCGCGGGCTTTGCTGGCGGCACCGCAGATGCCTTTACCCTGTTTGAACTGTTCGAACGCAAACTGGAGATGCATCAGGGCCATCTGGTGAAAGCCGCGGTCGAACTGGCGAAAGACTGGCGTACTGACCGGATGCTGCGCCGCCTTGAAGCGCTGCTGGCGGTTGCCGATGAAAACTCCTCGCTGATCATCAGCGGTAACGGTGACGTGATTCAGCCGGAAAATGACCTGATTGCCATCGGTTCCGGCGGGCCTTACGCCCAGGCAGCCGCCCGCGCGCTGCTGGAGAACACGGAGATGGGTGCGCACGATATCGTAGCCAAAGCGCTGAATATCGCCGGTGACATCTGTATCTACACCAACCACAACATTAACTACGAAGAATTACCGTCTAAGGCGTAAGGACCAAAACCATGTCTGAGATGACTCCACGCGAGATTGTCAGCGAGCTTAACCGCTTCATCATCGGCCAGGACGGCGCCAAAAAAGCGGTCGCCATTGCGCTGCGTAACCGCTGGCGCCGCATGCAGCTTGACGAAGAGCTGCGCCATGAAGTGACCCCAAAAAATATCCTGATGATCGGCCCGACCGGCGTCGGTAAAACCGAAATCGCCCGCCGTCTGGCGAAGCTGGCCAATGCGCCGTTCATCAAAGTTGAAGCCACCAAATTCACCGAAGTGGGCTATGTCGGGAAAGAAGTGGATTCGATTATTCGCGATCTGACGGACTCCGCCATCAAGATGGTGCGCAGCCAGGCGATCGAGAAAAACAAATACCGCGCTGAAGAGATGGCAGAAGATCGCATTCTGGATGTGCTGATCCCGCCAGCGAAAAACAACTGGGGCCAGCCGGAGCAGAGCGCTGAGCCGTCCGCCGCGCGCCAGTCGTTCCGCAAAAAACTGCGCGAAGGCCAGCTGGATGACAAAGAGATTGAGATCGATCTGGCTGCTGCACCGATGGGCGTTGAAATCATGGCGCCTCCGGGCATGGAAGAGATGACCAGCCAGCTGCAGTCGATGTTCCAGAACCTCGGCGGCCAGAAGCAGAAACCGCGTAAGCTGAAAATCAAAGATGCGATGAAGCTGCTGATTGAAGAAGAAGCGGCCAAGCTGGTGAACCCGGAAGAGCTGAAGCAGGATGCCATCGACGCGGTTGAACAGCACGGTATCGTGTTCATCGACGAAATCGACAAAATCTGTAAGCGCGGCGGCCAGTCGTCGGGCCCGGATGTGTCACGTGAGGGCGTACAGCGCGATCTGCTGCCACTGGTTGAAGGCTGCACCGTGTCCACTAAACACGGCATGGTCAAAACCGACCATATCCTGTTTATCGCCTCCGGTGCGTTCCAGGTGGCCAGCCCGTCGGATCTGATTCCGGAGCTGCAGGGTCGTCTGCCGATTCGCGTTGAGCTGCAGGCGCTGACGGTCAATGATTTCGAACGCATCCTGACCGAGCCGAACGCGTCCGTGACCGTACAGTACAAAGCGCTGATGGGCACCGAAGGCGTTAACGTTGAATTCACCGAAGACGGCATTCGTCGCATCGCCGAAGCGGCGTGGCAGGTGAACGAAACCACCGAGAACATCGGTGCACGTCGTCTGCACACCGTGCTGGAGCGCCTGATGGAAGATATCTCCTACGACGCCAGCGATCGCCACGGCGAATCGATCACCATCGATGCCGAATACGTTGGTCAGCATCTGGATGAACTGGTGGCCGACGAAGATCTCAGCCGCTTCATTCTGTAATTCCAGTCAATACCCAGCCTTGCGCTGGGTATTTTTTTGCCCGCCCGCCGCGCTGTACCCGATTATCCCATTGCCTCTGTTGTCGCTGCGCTGCAAAAGCGGGCGGATTTGATGTATCCTTTGCCTGTTTTCCTTAATGAGTTTTCCCAATGAAAGAACAAGAAAAAGCCGAGATTAAACGTCTCAGCGACCAGCTGGACGCGCTGAATCGCAAAGAACCGCAGCTGCTGGAAGCGGGCGATGCCGAAAAGCTTGGCGCGCTGCTGAAAGAGAAAGAGACGCTGGTGCAGGAAATTGAACGTCTGCGCAACGTGCGCGAAGAGAAGCTGAGCAAAGAAGCCCAGCAGTTGAAAAAGCTGCCGTTCAGCCGTGAAATCACCAAAAAAGAGCAGGCGAACATGGGCGCGCTGAAGAAAAGCGTGCGCGGCCTGGTGGTGGTACACCCGATGACCGCGCTGGGACGCGAGATGGGGCTGAAGGTGATGACCGGCTACGCAAAGCAGCCGTTCTGATTGCCGTTACGCGGCGTGGACCACGTCGCGTTCTGCCCCGGCAGCCTGCAGCACCTGCTGCGCCAGCGTATCCAGCAAGGCATAGCGGCGGCGATACTCCGCGCGCTTTTTGCTGGCAATCTCTT
The DNA here is from genome assembly GCF_026541005.1 of Pantoea sp. GM_Pan_4. Taxonomy (NCBI): domain Bacteria; kingdom Pseudomonadati; phylum Pseudomonadota; class Gammaproteobacteria; order Enterobacterales; family Erwiniaceae; genus Pantoea; species Pantoea sp. GM_Pan_4. Next base: position 98,403 of record NZ_JALNUZ010000011.1, on the reverse strand, counting down.
CCAGATCTTTACGAGCCATGCTCAGCGGCAGCGTAAACAGCTCATCACCCCGCATTTCCCCGCCCAGTGACAGCCAGAACTCGCTATAGCTGGCAAAGAACTTATCACCTTTGCTATGACGGTAGCGCAGGCTGCGGAAAACATGGGTGGTATCGCCGACGGCGGTAATGGCCTGTACGCCGCACTGTGCCGCCAGAATAAATACCGCTTCCATCAGCAGACGCTTAGGAAATACGCCGTGCGCGGCTTTGGTGGCATCGCGAATAACGTCACTGGAAATATGTTTCCGCGGCCCCTGCAAGCCCCCAATTAATAGCGTGCGCTGCTGCTGCTCCTGAATAATAGAGAATGACAGCGAGGCCAGCGTCATGTCCTGATAATTAAGCAGCAGCGTAATTTCCCCTTCCCGGTCGTAATGGCCGGAGCAGCAATAAATCGCAAACTGCTCCTCGTTTTTGCCGTCGAAACGGGCAAGGAGATTACCAGTCGGGCTCAGCAGCAACTGGCGCAGCTGATTATTCGCCAGCTTATCCATCAATTGATAATGATCGAGAATCGCCTGCGCACGCTGCGCCACGCTGAAACCAGCGCGCAAATAGGGACGATGCGGCTTGGCCGGCAGTAAGCCCTGGCTGTTTAACAGCTGCGGCAGAAAAGAGAGTTTGGCCAGCTGATGGAGATAATTAAAGGTGGTCAGTGGAAATACCGCTGACCTTAAGGCAAATTTCAGGCGAAATTGCTGACTATTCCACAGCTTATTTGGCCGCAGCTTTCCACTGACTAAAGGTATAAACAGCGCAGCCGACGAAACGGAGTCCGGCTCAGAATGTGTAATAATAGACATGATTATTTTTACGTCGCGAGATAACTGAAGGCTACTGTATGCCCCAAATTATCAACGGCGCGTTAATAACCACTTTAGCCTGGTCATGACGTGGAGTTTGTTGAGCTGCGGTTTAGGATGGCGATAAAAAAACCGGTGCACGCAGGCACCGGTTATTCACATAGCGTAAGCCAGAACTTATTTTGCCGAGGCGAAACGTGCCGCTGCTTCGTCCCAGTTCACCACGTTCCAGAACGCTTTGATGTAGTCAGGGCGCTTGTTCTGATACTTCAGATAGTAAGCGTGCTCCCACACATCCAGACCGATGATTGGGAAACCAGACACGCCGGCGATGGCTTCGCCCATCAGCGGGTTGTCCTGGTTAGCGGTTGAAACGACCGCCAGCTTGTCGCCTTTTTTCACCAGCCACGCCCAGCCAGAGCCAAAACGGGTCGCGGCCGCTTTCTCGAACTCTTCCTGGAATTTCTCAACGCTACCGAAATCTTTTTCGATTGCCGCTTTCAGGTCGCCCTGCAGCGTGGTGCCGGTTTTCAGGCCTTTCCAGAACAGGCTGTGGTTAGCGTGGCCGCCAGCGTTGTTACGCAGTGGGCCTTTTTTGTCTGCTGGCAGCTGATCCAGTTTGGTGATCAGTTCATCAACCGGCAGGTTTGCGAATTCGGTACCTTCCAGCGCCGCGTTGGCGTTGTTAACGTAGGTCTGGTGATGTTTAGTGTGATGGATTTCCATCGTCTGCTTGTCGAAGTGCGGTTCCAGTGCGTCGTAGGCGTACGGCAGGGATGGCAGTGAATAACTCATGTTCTTCCTCTCCATTTAGTGTTTGGCAGCACAACCTTGCTGGTGTGCCGCATAAGCAGTCGGATCATTATAGTTAAAATCATGATCCGGAAAAGGGTTATCAATGCCTTAGTAATGATAAGGATTTGATCAATCTGGCAAAAGGTGCGCACACACGGCTACACCTTGTGCGTACTGGCGCGCAGCTTAAGCTGCACCGGCAGCTCATTGATGGCAGGCGGCTCGTCGCCGTTGAGTGCCGCCAGCAGGCGTTTACCGGCCATGCGCCCCATCTCCTCGTACGGCAGCACAATGCTGGTCAGCGGCGGCGAACATACCGCCGCCAGCGGGCCACCGCCGATGCTGGCAATCGCCAGCTGGCTGGGCACCGAGACGCCGGCTGCGTGACAGGCCATGATGGCGCCGCACGCCACTTCATCGCTGGTACAGATCAGGACGTCCAGTTCCGGCCAGGTGAGACGGATCTCTGCCAGCAGGCTGTGGCCGGCGGCAAAGGTGGGCATTTTTGGTGAGGTCACCACGCGGTGCGGTGCCAGATTCAGCGCCAGCATCCCGCTGTGCCAGCCATTGAGCAGCTGACGGAAAATAGTGCTATGCGTTTGTGTGCACAGCAGGCCGGGATGGCGATAGCCGCGCTCCACCAGGCTGTTTACCAGCTGACGAATGGCTTTCGCATAGTCCACGCCGATGCTGATGCCGGCAGAATCCTGATGCACGCCGCCGATGTCCATCACCGGCAGGCCGGAGTTGCTCAGCAGGCGCTGCGCTTCGGCGGCATTGTCGAAATTGAAGTGCACCATCGCGGCCGGGTTGTAAGAGAGTAGCATCTCAATCAGCTCGCTCTCCTCCGCCGCCGAGTGATTGGCTTCGGCCAGCATCATGTTATAGCCCTGCGGCCGCAGCACCTCCTGCAGCGCCTCTGACACAATCGCGCTGCCCGGCGTAGCAAATGAGGGTACCACCATGGTGATCAGCCGCGACGAGGCTGACGCCAGGTTACGCGCCTGCACGTTGGGCACATAGGCCAGTTCCGCGACGGCCGCGTCGATCCTTGCGCGAATTTCGGGCGACACTTTCTCCGGCATACGCAAAGCGCGCGACGCCGTCATGGCGCTGACACCGACCAAACGGGCAACATCGGCCAGCGTGCTTTTGCCGGTACTGCGCCGTCGTTTTTCTGTCATGCGTTCTCCTGTCTCTACCCTGCTGGTTCCGGGTAGCGCTCGATTTATCCGCACGCAGCTTAAAACCAAAAGCAAATTGGTGCCATGTTAAAAACCACAGAATCGGGCATGTCTCATTGGCTGCGTGATTTTCGCTGGCCTGAGCATGTCACCCCGGCCTCAGCGTGACAAACCGCACGCGCAAAAATGTTATCGCTAACACACTTTTTAACATCACTCGTGTTAGCGCTAACTTTTGCGAGCAACATCACAGAACCCAGGCGATAAAATCACCTACAGTGCACCGCATCGACGAATAAACAGGAATTACTGATGCTCACTCAATGGCTGACACCGCAACATATCCGGGTAATAGACGACGTTAGCGACTGGCAGGAAGCGGTGCGTTTATCGGCCGAGCCGCTGCTGGCGGAGGGGGCAATTACCCCGGCTTATCTGGATGCGATCTTTACCTCGCACGCTGAGCTGGGGCCCTATTATGTGCTGGCGCCGGGTCTGGCGATGCCACATGCGCGTCCGGAACAGGGTGCGCGCAAAAACGGCCTGTCGCTGCTGCATGTAAAACAAGGCGTGAATTTTGCCGCCGATGAAAACGACCCGGTATTTGTCGTTATTATGCTGTGCGCCCTGTCTGGCGACGATCATATTCAGATGATCACCGCGCTGGCTGAGGTGTTCAGCGACGAATCCCGCCTGCAGCAGTTGCTGTCGGCATCGACCCTGCCAGCGATTGAAGCTGTCATTAAAGATTAATCACCAGAGAAACCTGAAAATGAAAAAAGTACTGATTGTGTGTGGAAACGGTTTAGGCAGCAGCTTCATTGTGGAAATGAACGTGAAGAAAATTATTAAGGAGCTGGGTAAAGAGGCTGAAGTGGGTCATACCGATTTAACCTCTGCCAAATCTGAGCAGGCCGATATTATCATCAGCGCTAAAGATATCGCTGACCAGCTGTCGAGCCACAGCGCACAGGTATTTGGCCTGAGCAATTTACTGGATAACGCCAGAATCAAAGAAATTCTCGCCGACAACCTGTAATTGACCCGACGAAATTTACTCACACGGAGTAATTTATGCTGCAGTTTATAATTAAGGATGTTCTTGGAACACCCGCTATACTTGTCGGCCTTTTTTCCCTGATTGGTTTATTACTGCAAAAGAAACCGGTATCCGATGTGATTTCCGGTACGCTAAAAACCATCATGGGTTTTGTTATTCTTATCGCCGGGGCCAACTTAATTGCGGCCACCCTGACCATCTTCAGCCAGCTATTCGAGCACTCGTTCAATATTCAGGGCGTAGTGCCGAATACTGATGCAATGGCCGCGCTGGCACAGAAAAACTACGGTACCGAAACCGCGATGATCATGGTGTTCGGTATGCTGGTGAATATTGTGCTGGCGCGCATCACGCCGCTGAAATACATCTTCCTGACCGGGCACCATACGCTGTATATGTCAGCCATGCTGGCGGTGATCCTGTCAGTGGGCGGCGTGCACGGCTTCTGGCTGGTGCTGATCGGTTCGCTGATTCTCGGCACCATGATGGTGGTATGTCCGGCGATTCTGCAGCCGTTCACCCGCAAAATTACCAATTCGGACGATCTGGCGCTGGGCCACTTTGGCTCCACCGGCTACCTGCTGTCGGCGCTGGTCGGCAAAGCGGTGGGCAAAGGCAGCCCGTCGATTGAAGAGCTGAAAGTACCGAAAACCCTCAACTTCCTGCGCGACTCGTCCGTGGCAATTTCGCTGACCATGATGATTCTGTTTGTCGCGCTGGTGCTGGTTGCCGGTAAAGAGTTTACCGAAAGCGAGGTGAGCGGCGGCCAGAACTTCATCGTCTTTGCCATTATCCAGTCAATCACCTTTGCTGCGGGTGTTTACATCATTCTTGCCGGTGTACGCATGGTGATTGCCGAGATCGTCCCGGCGTTCAAAGGCATCGCCGATAAACTGGTGCCAAACGCTAAACCGGCGCTGGATTGCCCGACGGTCTTCCCGTTCGCGCCGAACGCCGTGATCATCGGCTTCCTGTGCAGCTTCGCCGCCGGGCTGATCAGCATGTTCCTGTGCCCGCTGTTCGGTCTGAGCGTGATTGTGCCGGGCCTGGTGCCGCACTTCTTCTGCGGCGCGACCGCTGGCGTCTACGGCAATATCACCGGCGGACGGCGCGGTGCCATCATCGGTTCCTTTGTCCAGGGGCTGCTGATCTCCTTCCTGCCCGCCATTCTGCTGCCGCTGATGGGTGACCTTGGCTTCGCGTCCACCACCTTTGGTGATGCGGACTTCGGTATCGTCGGCATTGTGCTCGGCCATATTATTTCGTTCTTCCATTGATGTCACAGACAGCGCCTGCGGGCGCTGTTTGCGTAATGAGGAAATCAGCATGAACGCCCGCTTTTCACCGTCCCTGATGTGCATGGATTTGACCCGCTTCCGCGAGCAGATCGAAGCGATGAACGCCAGCGCCTCGTTCTATCATGTCGATATTATGGATGGCAGCTATGTTAAGAATATTACGCTGTCGCCGTTCTTTATTGAGAACCTGCGTAAAATTACCGATGTGCCGATTGATGTGCATTTAATGGTGAACCACCCGGAAGATATTATTCCGATGTGCATTGATGCCGGCGCGGATATTATCAGTTTCCATCCGGAGACGGCGAATAACAAAATTTTTCGCCTGCTGACACAAATTAAAGAGGCCGGCCGTCGCTGCGGCGTGGTGCTGAATCCGGCTACGCCAGCCGACAGCATTCGTGAATATGCGCATCTGCTGGATAAAGTGACGGTGATGTCAGTCGATCCCGGTTTCGCCGGGCAGAAATTTATTCCGGAAACGCTGAACAAAATTCGCCAGCTGATCGCCATGCGGGAAACGCACGGGTATCACTATCTGACCGAAATCGATGGGTCTTGCAATGCGCGCACCTTTAAGCAGATTGCCGCCTCGGGCGTCGACGTGTTTATTGTCGGCACCTCCGGCCTGTTCAATCTCGACGATGATGTGGCGCAGGCGTGGCAGAAGATGGAGCAGATTTTTGCGCAGGAAACTGCCGCGGCGTGATGTCTTTTCACGCCCTGCCAGATGCGCATCAACGCGCATCTGGCACATTGTGCTGATGGATTGCCAATCATGGCGACCTGATATCTGAGTAATTAACGCCCCAGCTCGGTCAGCGACTTATCCAGTGCTCCCACCAGCCAGTCGATATCACCGCTCTGGAACGCCAGCGGCGGACGCAGTTTCAGCACGTTGCCGTACGGCCCGGCCACCGACGTCAGCACATGGTGATCGCGCAGCTTCTCGATCAAATCCAGCGCCAGCGCTTTGTCCGGCATCTTACTGCTGCGATCCTGCACCAGCTCAAACCCGATAAACAGCCCGGCACCGCGCACATCACCAATGCAGTCATGGCGATCCATCAGCTTCTGCAGCTCCGCCAGCAACTGTGCGCCGACCACACGGCTATGCTCCTGCAGCCCCTCTTCCTGAATCACCGTCAGCACCGCCTGCGCAGCGGCCATCGCCACCGGGTTGCCGCCGAAAGTATTGAAATAAGGGATCTCGTCGCTGAACGCGGCCAGCACGTCGCTTTTCGCCAGCAGGCCGGAAACCGGAATACCGTTGCCCATCGGCTTACCGGTGGTGACCACATCCGGCACCACGCCGTGACGGGCAAAGCCCCAGAAGGCATCGCCGGTGCGGGCAAAGCCGGGCTGCACTTCATCAGCGATAAAAATGCCGCCGTTAGCATGCACCACATCCACCGCTTGCTGCAGGAATCCGCGCGGATTAGGCAGCACGCCGTCGGAGGAGAAGATCGAGTCGGCGAGGAAACCGGCGAATTTAATGCCGTGCGCTTTCATGTCATCAATCTGCTGCTGAATCTGATCGGCGAACCATGCCCCGAGGTCGGGCGCATCGACACGATAAGCATCCGGCGGTGGCACCAGGCGGGTGGTAGCGGCCAGCGGCTGACCGCTACCGAGTGCCGGTGACGCGCCAGAGGTCAAATCACTGGTTCCGTGGTACGCCTCCTGCGAGACAATAATACCGGTGCCACCGCTCCAGGCGCGCGCCACGCGAATCGCCAAATCATTGGCTTCTGAGCCGGTACACATATACATGGCGCGGTCGATGGCTTCCGGCGTGGTCGCCAGCAACGCTTCGCTGTAATCAAGAATGCGCTCGTGCAAATAACGCGTGTGCGTGTTCAGCATCTTCATCTGCTGATTCACCGCCTCAATGACCGCCGGATGGCAGTGGCCGATACTCGCCACATTGTTATACACATCCAGATATTTATTACCCGCCGCATCCCATAAATACTGCCCTTCGCCGCGCACCAGATGCACCGGCTTGCGATAAAACAGACGATACGATTCGCCCAGCACTTTGCTGCGCTTGTCCGTCAGAGTGCGGGTGGCCGGATCCAGCGCGTCGGCGTGTTCGGCGCGAAAACTGTTGGTATCCATGATGGTGGAACGTGTAACCATGGTAACTCCCGTTGCGAAGGTGAAAGGGGTGTTTGCAGCCTGATCTCTGCGAACATCATGCCTGCTTTAGTGAAAAATGCAACCAAATACACAAATACAACCAAATACACATGACGCCACGATGACACTCAGGTAAGCTTAGGCCCAGCTTCGCTCTGCCACAGGGAAACGTCATGCTGCAGGAAACCCGTTTACATCGCATTCGCGCGCTGCTGAGCACGCAACATCAGCTCAGCACTGAACGCATCATCAAAGAGCTGGGTATTTCGCGGGAAACGGCACGGCGCGATATCATTTCGCTTGAGGCGCAGGGGCTGGCGCGCCGCGTACATGGCGGTCTGGTGGCGCTGGAGAGCCCGCCGGAGCCACCGCTGCAGGTGCGCCGTAACGCACAGGCCAGAGAGAAACGTGCGATTGCCGCCGCGGCGGTACAACATCTGCAACCCGGCCAGACGCTGTTCCTCGATGCCGGCACCACCACCACGCTGCTGGCTGAAGAGCTGCGCACCATGTCCGGCCTGACCATCATCACCAACAGTCTGCAGGCGGCACTGGCGCTCAGCGCGGCCGAAGAGCATGAAACCCTGAATAACCAGGTGCTGCTGCTGGGCGGCATGATGATGGCCGGCGCGCAGCAGACGCGGGGAGAAATGACGGTGGGGGAAATTTATCGATATCGCGCCGACGTGGCGCTGCTGTCACCGGTCGGCATCGATGCCCGAAACGGCGCCAGCAGCTTCCATCCGCATGAAGCCGCCATCGCGCACGCCATGGTACAGCAGGCCAGCCGCACCCTGCTGCTGGCGGATCACAGCAAACTCGGCGTGATCAGCCGTACCCAGTACGCCCCTGTCGGCGATATCGATCTGTTGATTTGCGACGGCGGCGCGGCAAAGCCCGGTGCGCTCAACGCTCTGCAGCAGGCGTTAGCGGTGCAGGTGGTGTAAGGCACGGTCACCGTACTGACGGCACGGTGACCTCATCGATTATGGCTGAACCAGCGTGTGGATTTTTTGGCTTATTTTCTCAACCAGCCGTCCGTCATTTTTAAAAACAAACTCATCGGAAAATATCTGATGGCCGTTACTGTAGCCAGGCGACCACAGCTGATTATTTTTCAGTGAGTCCTGATAGATGCCAACCAGTGCTTTGTTATAAGCCGCCGAGATATGCACCACGGCGGTATCAGGAGTAATCACGCAATCACTTTTCTTAACCGCAGCGAAAGCGTGATACAGCGAGGGAACGCGGTATAACTTCGCGGGGTGCAGCGACGCCTGTTCCAGCGCGCCTTTGTGATCGAGCACCACGATATTGGTGGCCGCATTGTGCCTGACAATCGCCCCGATTAGCTCATTCAGCTGCTGCTCAGAGAGGTCACGATCGGCATGACTGGCATAAATATTGATTAAAATATTGTGCTCATCAGCGGAAAACATGCCGGACTGGTGAATTTCGGCATCAATGCGCTCAGGGTAAAATATTTCATAATTCAGTCCATCAACCGTCTCAACCTGAAGATAGTCAAGAACCGCACGATAGATATTTTTAACGTGGTTATTAAGGTGATCGAACTGAATGTTGATATCGTAAGGTTTAAGCCAGCCAGGCTTGTTGAAACCCAGCGTCATTTTAGGATTGATATCGGCAATCATTTTGGGCATATACAGCGCGGTTTGCCAGATAGCCGTATCGATCAATAAATCGTAAGCATTGTCTCTCAGAAGGGTAACGACCTCACTCCCGATGGCGGTGTCATATTTATCGCGCTGATGACAATCGCTGAAACTCTCCGAGAGATAGATGTTGTGAATATACGGGTTGTGTCGGAAAAGGCTCTCATTCTCCTTTACCGCCAGAATATCTACACGATACCCGGCTTCAAACAGCGCTCTGAGAAAACACGTAGAAACGATGGCATCGCCGATTTTACCTTCATTGCGAACCAGCAGAATGGATTTGATATCCTGTCTATTCTGTTTGTGGCCTGAAGACTTTTTCCATTTCCTTGCTGCAAAATAAAGATCAAGAGAATATTTAATCTCTTTCTTTAAATAATTACGCCTGCGATTCAGCTGCCGCAGCTTTTTAATTAAAGCCATAATGAATATATTATTATTGATTGAGACGTTAATGATAGCGCATCAACTTCTTCATTCCTATCGAAAATAATGTCACATTAAAAACTATTGCATGCATATTATTTAGCAGGCTAACCAGAAAAAGCGCAGCGTAATATAAGATTGCCTGACACCTCCCGGTACGCCGCATGCCGCGAACGGTGAGATTCCCGGCATGTATCGCACATCAACCGTTGATCAGACGCTGCGGATGGCTGTACACCGTGGCGCGTCCCGGTTTAGAAAAACCGACCAGCGTCAGGTTACAGCGCTCGGCCACCTCAACGGCCAGCTGGGTGGCGGCCGAGACGGCAAACAGGATCTCTACGCCGCACATGGCAGATTTTTGCACCATCTCATAGCTGGCGCGGCTGGAAACCAGCACCGCGCCCTGCTGCCAGTGCTGCTGGCTGCGCTGACCCAGCAGCTTATCCAGCGCCACGTGGCGACCCACGTCTTCGCAGCCGCCCTGCAGTTCGCCCTGCGGCGACATCCACGCGGCGGCGTGCGTACAACCGGTCAGATTGCCGATGGGCTGGAAATCGCGCAGCTGTGCCAGGCCGTTATCAAGGCAGGCCAGATCGAAGGTCTGCGTAAACGGCAGCGGCTGCACCGGCTTGCCGATTTGATCCAGCTGCTCCACCCCGCACACGCCGCAACCGGTGCGGCCCGCCATGGCGCGACGCTGCGCCTTCAGCGCCATAAAACGCCGGCTGGAGAGTTCGATCTGCACTTCGAACCCATTGCAGCCCGGCACCACATCCATGCCATAGATCTCGCCGGGTTGCTCAATAATGCCTTCGGAGAGCGAAAAACCGAGCGCAAAAGCCTGCAGATTATCCGGCGTCGCCATCATCACCACGTGTGAAATGCCGTTGTAGACCAGCGCCACCGGCACTTCCTGCGCCAGCCAGTCGCTTTCCGCTTCGGTAATCGCGTGGCGCTGCCATACGGTGGTCTGGCTCAGTCCTGCGATCTCATTCACATTCTGGTTACTTTTTTGCTGTTTCGCTTTCACTTCTCTCGTCTCGCATAACAACCACATTAAAGTAGTGGTAATATCAGGTCGCTTTTGACGCAATCCTGCGTGGAGCCATTCTGAACCCCGGCTCCATCCAGCGCAAAAAAATTATTACAGCAATGTCGACTCAAGGATTACCCATGAACGTCAGCCGAAGAAAATTCTTCAAGATCTGCGCTGGCGGTATGGCAGGAACCACGGCAGCCCTGCTCGGCTTTACGCCGGAAGCCGCGCTGGCGGAAACACGGCAGTATAAGTTGCTGCGTGCCCGCGAAACCCGTAATACCTGCACTTACTGCTCAGTCGGCTGTGGCCTGTTAATGTACAGCCTCGGCGATGGCGCAAAGAACGCCAAAGAGACCATTTTCCACATCGAAGGGGATCCGGACCATCCGGTGAGCCGCGGCGCGCTCTGTCCGAAAGGCGCGGGCCTGCTTGATTTTGTCCACAGCGACAGCCGTCTGAAATATCCGGAATACCGTGCGCCAGGCTCCGACAAATGGCAGCGCATCAGCTGGGATGACGCCTTTACGCGCATCGCGCAGCTGATGAAAGCCGATCGCGACGCCAACTTTATCGCGCAGAACGCCGCCGGCGTGACGGTAAACCGCTGGCTCTCCACCGGCATGCTGTGCGCTTCGGCCTCCAGCAACGAAACCGGCTACTTAACGCAAAAATTTACCCGATCGCTCGGTATGCTGGCGGTCGACAACCAGGCACGCGTCTGACACGGACCAACGGTAGCAAGTCTTGCTCCAACATTTGGTCGCGGTGCGATGACCAACCACTGGGTCGACATCCGTAATGCCAATCTGGTTGTGGTGATGGGCGGAAACGCTGCTGAGGCGCATCCGGTCGGTTTCCGCTGGGCGATGGAAGCCAAAATTCACAACAAAGCCAAACTGATTGTTATCGATCCGCGCTTCACGCGCACGGCATCGGTGGCAGACTTTTACACGCCTATCCGCCCCGGCACCGACATTGCCTTCCTGTCGGGTGTGCTGCTGTGGCTGCTGCAGAATGACAAAATCCAGCATGAATATGTGCAGGCGTATACCAATGCCAGCCTGATTGTGCGGGAGGATTACCATTTCGACGACGGCCTGTTCAGCGGCTACGACGAAGCCAATCGCAAATATGACAAAACCAGCTGGAACTACGAGCTGGGCGACGACGGCTTTGCCAAACGCGATGATAGCCTGAGCCATCCGCGCTGCGTCTGGAATCTGCTGAAGCAGCACGTCAGCCGTTATACGCCGGAAATGGTCGAGCGCATCTGCGGCACGCCAAAGGTGGATTTCCTGCACGTCTGTGAGCTGATTGGTGAAACCAGCGCGCGCGACCGCACCACCTCGTTCCTGTATGCGCTGGGCTGGACACAGCATTCGGTCGGGGCGCAAAACATTCGCACCATGGCGATGATTCAGCTGCTGCTGGGCAATATGGGGATGGCCGGCGGTGGCGTCAATGCGCTGCGCGGACACTCCAATATTCAGGGTCTGACCGATCTCGGCCTGCTGTCGCAAAGCCTGCCGGGCTATATGACGCTGCCGTCGGAAAAACAGACCGATCTCACCAGCTATCTGGCGGCGAACACGCCGAAGCCGACGCTGCCGGGCCAGGTGAATTACTGGGGCAACTACCCGAAATTCTTCGTCAGCATGATGAAAGCCTTCTTTGGCGATAAAGCGCAGGCGGAGAACAGCTGGGGCTTTGACTGGCTGCCGAAGTGGGACAAAGGCTACGACGTGCTGCAGTACTTTGAGATGATGTTGCAGGGCAAGGTCAACGGCTATCTGTGCCAGGGCTTTAACCCGGTGGCGTCGTTCCCGAACAAGCGCAAAGTGATCGATTCACTGTCGAAGCTGAAGTTCCTCGTCACTATCGACCCGCTCAACACCGAAACCTCGACCTTCTGGCAAAACCACGGCGAGTTTAACGATGTCGATCCGGCGCAGATTCAGACCGAAGTGTTCCGTCTGCCGTCGACCTGCTTTGCCGAGGAGAACGGCTCAATCGTTAACTCCGGCCGCTGGCTGCAGTGGCACTGGAAAGGTCAGGATGCACCGGGCGAAGCGCTCAACGACGGTGAAATTCTCTCCGGTATCTATCTGCGTCTGCGTGAGATGTATGCGTGCGAAGGCGGTGCACAGCCAGAGCCGGTGCTGAACATGACCTGGAACTACCTGACGCCCGACAATCCGGCCTCGGAAGAGGTGGCGATGGAGAGCAACGGCAAGGCGCTGGCGGACATCTACGATGACAAAGGCACGCTACTGGTGAAAAAAGGCCAGCAGCTCAGCACCTTTGCCCATCTGAAAGATGACGGCAGCACCAGCAGCGGCTGCTGGATTTTCGCCGGTAGCTGGACACAGGACGGTAACCAGATGGCGCGCCGCGATAACACCGATCCGAGCGGGCTGGGTAATACGCTGAACTGGAGCTGGGCGTGGCCGCTGAACCGCCGCATCCTGTATAACCGCGCCTCCGCCGACCCGCAGGGCAACCCGTGGGATCCGAAACGCCAGATCCTCAAATGGGATGGCAGCAAGTGGGGCGGTATGGATATTCCGGACTACAGCACGGCCGCGCCGGGCAGTAACGTCGGGCCGTTTATCATGCAGCCGGAAGGCATGGGCCGCCTGTTCGCCATCGACAAAATGGCAGAAGGACCGTTCCCGGAGCACTACGAGCCGTTTGAAACGCCGCTCGGCACCAACCCGCTGCATCCTGACGTGGTCTCTAACCCGGCCGCGCGCGTGTTCAAAGACGATCTGGCGGCGATGGGCAAAGCGGAGCAGTTCCCGTATGTCGGCACCACGTATCGTCTGACCGAGCATTTCCACTACTGGACCAAACACGCGTTGCTCAACGCCATCGCGCAGCCGGAACAGTTTGTGGAGATTGGCGAGAAGCTGGCGAACAAGCTCGGCATCGCCCAGGGCGATACGGTGAAGGTGAGTTCCAACCGCGGCTATATCAAAGCCAAAGCGGTGGTCACCAAGCGCCTGCGTCCGCTCAACGTCGATGGCAAAACTGTCGATACCATTGGCATCCCGATTCACTGGGGCTATCAGGGCGTGGCGAAAAAAGGCTTTATCGCCAATACCCTGACGCCGTTTGTCGGTGACGCCAACACGCAAACGCCGGAGTTTAAGGCGTTCCTGGTTAACGTCGAGAAGGTGTAACGGAGAACGAAGATGGCTTATCAATCGCAAGACATTATCCGCCGCTCCGCCACCAATGGTTTCACGCCTGCCCCGCAGGCGCGTGACCATCAGCAGGAAGTGGCGAAACTGATCGACGTTACCACCTGCATCGGCTGTAAGGCGTGTCAGGTGGCGTGTTCAGAGTGGAACGACATCCGCGATGAGGTCGGTCATAACGTCGGGGTGTATGACAACCCGGCGGATTTGACCGCCAAATCCTGGACGGTGATGCGTTTCTCGGAGGTCGAGGAGAACGGCAAGCTGGAGTGGCTGATCCGCAAGGATGGCTGCATGCACTGTGCCGATCCCGGCTGCCTGAAAGCCTGCCCGTCGGAAGGCGCGATTATTCAGTACGCGAACGGGATCGTCGACTTTCAGTCGGAACAGTGCATTGGCTGCGGCTACTGCATCGCCGGCTGTCCGTTTGACGTGCCGCGGCTGAATAAAGACGACAACCGCGTGTATAAGTGCACGCTGTGCGTCGATCGCGTTAACGTCGGTCAGGAACCGGCGTGCGTGAAAACCTGTCCGACCGGGGCGATTCATTTCGGCAGCAAAAGCGACATGCAGCAGCTGGCTGCCGATCGCGTCGCCGAGCTGAACACGCGCGGCTATGCCAACGCCGGGCTGTACGATCCGGCTGGCGTCGGCGGCACGCACGTCATGTACGTGCTGCACCACGCCGACAAACCGCAGCTGTATCACGGCCTGCCAGCCAACCCGAGCATCAGCCCGGCGGTCACCTTCTGGAAAGGCGTCTGGAAACCGCTGGCTGCTATCGGCTTTGCCGCCACCTTCGCCGCCGCGGTGTTCCACTACGTTGGTGTCGGTCCGAACCGGGTGGAAGAGGACGACGACGAAAACCTGCATGAAAAAGAGGAGCGCGAATGATGAAAAAGCGCGATCGTCTGGTGCGCTACAGCGCGCCGGAACGCATCAATCACTGGATTGTCGCGTTCTGTTTTGTGTTTGCCGCGCTCAGCGGACTGGGTTTCTTTTTCCCGTCGTTTAACTGGCTGATGCACGTGCTCGGCACGCCACAGCTGGCGCGTATTCTGCACCCGTTCGTCGGCGTGGTGATGTTTGCAGCCTTTATTATCATGTTCTTACGCTACTGGAAGCACAATCTTATCCAGCGCGATGATCTGGTATGGGCGAAAAATATCCGCAAAATCGTGCGTAATGAAGAGGTGGGCGATACCGGGAAATACAACTTCGGGCAGAAGTGTGTGTTCTGGGCTGCTATCATCAGCTTAGTCTTGCTGCTGGCGAGCGGAATTGTCATCTGGCGCCCCTGGTTCGCCGGGTACTTCACCATTCCGCTGATTCGCGCCGCGCTGGTGGTGCATTCGGTCTCGGCTGTGGCACTGATCATGACGATTATGGTGCATATTTATGCCGCCCTGTGGGTGAAGGGCACCATTACCGCCATGGTTGAGGGCTGGGTACCGGCCGCGTGGGCGAAGAAACATCACCCACGCTGGTATCGCGAGCAGCGCCAACGCCAAACACAACAGGAAAAACGTCCCTGATGAGTATTCGCATCATCCCGCAGGAGCAGCTGGAGAAGAGCGAAAAGAACACGGCGGAGCAAGTTCCGCCGTTACTTTTCCCCCGGCTGAAAAATCTCTACAGCCGCCGTGCGGCGCGGTTGCGTGATCTGGCGGCGAAAAATCCGCTGGGCGACTACCTGCGTTTTGCCGCGGTAATTGCGCAGGCCCAGGAAATCGTGCTGTATGACCATCCGCTGCAGATCGATCTGCATCAGCGGCTGGCAGAGAGCGCGCAGCAGGGCAAACCGCCGCTGGATATCCACACTTATCCGCGCGATGTGCACTGGCAGCGGCTGCTGCATTCGCTGATCGCCGAGCTGAAGCCAGAGATGAGCGGCCAGGCGCTGGCGGTGCTGGAGAATCTGGAGAAGGCCTCGTCCACCGAGCTGGAAACCCTTGCCAGCGCGCTGCTGGAAGGCGAATTCACCCAGGTCAGCAGTGATAAAGCCCCGTTCATCTGGGCGGCGCTGTCAATTTACTGGGCGCAGATGGCGGCGATGATCCCCGGCAAAGCGCGGGCCGAATATGGCGAGCACCGTCAGTTCTGCCCGGTGTGCGCCAGCGTGCCGGTCGCCAGCGTGGTGCACATGGACGTTGGCCAGCAGGGTCTGCGTTATCTGCACTGTAATCTGTGCGAAAGCGAGTGGTACGTGGTGCGCAGCAAGTGCTCGAACTGCGAGCAAACGCGCGATCTGCATTACTGGTCGCTGGACAGCGAGCAGGCCGCCGTGAAAGCCGAAAGCTGCGGCGACTGCGGTACCTACCTGAAGATGCTATACCAGGAGAAAGATCCGGCGCTGGAACCGGTGGCCGACGATCTCGCCTCGCTGGTGCTGGATGCCCGCATGGAGCAGGAAGGATTCGCGCGCAGCAGCCTGAATCCGTTTATGTTTCCCGGGGATTGATGCAGTAAATTTACTCATTCTGCGATTTGTAGCGGCGCGATTTATCGCGCGGTTTTGCACCATCAAACCCTGCGCGATAAATCGCGCCGCTACAATGTGGAGCCTGGCATTTATCGCAACGGAGACATCTGATGAAACTGATTGGCAGCTATACCAGCCCGTTTGTGCGCAAAATCTCAGTGATCCTGCTGGAAAAGGGCCTGGTGTTTGAATTCGTCAACCACTCTCCGTGGGAGCCTGACAGCCACGTCCCGCAGTACAATCCGCTGGGTAAAGTGCCGGCCTTCATTGATGACCAGCAGCTGACCTGGTTTGACTCCTCGATCATTGCTCAGGTGATTGAACTGCGTGGCGATGCCCCTGCCCTGCTGCCCGACGACGCACTGCGCGCCCTGCAGATCCGCCAGCTGGAGAAGCTGGCCGACGGCATCAATGATGCGGCGGTGATGATCGTGCGCGAACAGATGCGTCCCGGCGATCGGCAATCGGAAGAGGTGCTGCTGCGTAATCGCGAGAAAATCGCGCGCGGCCTCGACGCGCTGGAAACCGCTGCCGCGCAGGGCGAGTTGCTCAACAGCGGCACGCTCAACCTCGCCGATATCGCCACCGGCTGCACCCTGGGCTATCTCAATTTTCGCCGCGTGCTGCCCAACTGGTGCGTCAATCGCCCGGCGCTGGTTAAACTGGCAGAAACGCTGTTCGAGCGGGAAAGCTTTGCCCGTACGGTTCCGCCCACCCACTAAGTGATGTGATGAAAGCCCTCTACAGTCAGCTCCCTGCCATCGACAGCCTGCTGCGCGATCCGGCGCTGCAGCCGCTGCTGGAACAATCCGGTACCGCCTTTATCACGCGCCAGCTTCGCGGCATGCAGCAGGAGGCGCGCGACCACATTCAGCAACATCAATCGTTACCGCACTGGCACGCCAGCTGGCCGGATGAAGCGCTGCGCCGCGCGCAGCAGCAGCAGCAAAGCGCGCTGCGCCCGGTGTTTAACCTGACCGGCACCGTGCTGCACACCAATCTCGGGCGCGCGCAGCTCAGCGATCGCGCAATCGCGGCGGTCAGCGCCTGTTTGCGCCAGCCGGTAACGCTGGAGTATGCGCTGGACGACGCGGCGCGCGGCCATCGCGATCGCGCAGTCAGCGCACTGCTGTGCGAACTAACCGGCGCCGAAGCTGCCTGTATCGTCAATAACAACGCCGCTGCGGTGCTGCTGATGCTGGCCAGCCTGGCAGCGGGCCGCGACGTGATTATGTCTCGCGGCGAACTGGTGGAGATCGGCGGCGCATTCCGTATCCCTGACGTGATGCGCCAGGCGGGCTGCCGATTGGTGGAGGTCGGCACCACCAATCGCACCCATCTGAAGGATTATCGCGGCGCCATCGGCGGGGATAGCGGCCTGCTGATGAAGGTACATACCAGTAATTACCAGATTCAGGGCTTTACCCATGCCGTGCCTGAAGCCGAGCTGGTGCAGTTAGGCGACGCGCACGGCCTGCCGGTGATCAGCGATCTCGGCAGCGGTTCGCTGGTGGATATGACGACGTACGGATTGCCGCCTGAACCGATGCCGCAGCAGCTGATTGCGGCCGGCGTGAGCCTGGTGAGTTTCTCCGGTGACAAACTACTGGGTGGCCCGCAGGCCGGGATTATCGTCGGCAAAAAAGCGCTGATTGACCAGCTGCAACAGCATCCGCTGAAGCGCGCACTGCGCGTCGATAAAATGACGCTGGCGGCGCTGGAAGCGACACTGCAGCTCTACCGTCAGCCGGAAACCCTGCATGAGGCGCTGCCGACACTGCGCCTGCTGACGCGTAGCGCGCACGATATTCTGCAACAGGCCGAACGTCTGATGCCGGCGCTGAAGCACGCCTTCAGCGCCGATTTTTCGCTGGCGATCGCCGCCTGTTCCTCGCAAATTGGCAGCGGTTCGCTGCCGGTCGAACGGCTGCCCAGCTTTGCTATCACCTTCACGCCACGCGACGGTCACGGCAGCCAGCTCAACGCCCTGGCGCAGCGCTGGCGCCAGCTGGCACGCCCGGTGATTGGCCGCCTGCAGGAGGGCAAACTGTGGCTGGATTTACGCTGCCTTGATGACGAAGCCGCCCTGATACGGACCTTAGTACCATGATTATTGCCACGGCCGGACATGTCGATCACGGTAAAACTGCGCTGTTGCAGGCCCTGACCGGTGTTGATGCCGATCGCCTGCCGGAAGAGAAACGGCGCGGCATGACCATCGATCTCGGTTATGCCTACTGGCCGCAGCCCGATGGCCGCACGCTGGGCTTCATTGATGTGCCTGGCCATGAAAAATTTCTCGCCAACATGCTGGCCGGCATCGGCGGCATCCATCATGCGCTGCTGGTGGTGGCCTGTGACGATGGCGTGATGCCGCAGACGCGTGAGCATTTACAGCTGCTGAGCCTCGCCGCACAGCCGCCGCTGAGCGTGGCGCTGACCAAAGCCGACCGCGTTGACGCCGCACGCATCGCAGAGGTGCAGCAGCAGGTCGCACAGCTCACGCAGCAGCTCGGCTGGCCAGCGGCAGCGCAGTTTGTTACCAGCAGCCATACGCTGCAGGGCATTGAAACGCTGCGCCAGCACCTCAGCAGCCTGTATGCACCGGCGTTTGAGCCTGGCCGCCGTTTCCGGCTCGCCATCGACCGCGCTTTCACGCTGAAAGGCACCGGGCTGGTGGTCACCGGCACCGCGCTGAGCGGTGAAGTCAGGGTGGGCGACACGCTGTGGCTCAGCAGCCTGAACCTGCCGCTGCGCGTGCGGGCGCTGCATGCGCAGAACCAGCCAGTGACGCGCGCCCAGGCGGGCGAGCGCATCGCGCTGAATATCGTCGGTGACGTGGAGAAGGCACAGATTACGCGCGGCGACTGGCTGCTGGCGCAGCCACGTCCCGCCGGCACGCAGCGGCTGATCGTTGCACTGCGCCTGCTGCAACCGCTGAAAACGGCCTCACAGCCGGTGCATCTGCATCACGCGGCCAGCCACGTCACCGGCCGCTTAACGCAGCTCACGGACGATGTGGCTGAACTGGTGCTCAGCCAGCCGCTGTGGCTGGCGGAAAACGATCGGATAATTATCCGCGACAGCAATGCGCAGCA
This sequence comes from Pantoea sp. GM_Pan_4, assembly GCF_026541005.1. Classification (NCBI taxonomy): domain Bacteria; kingdom Pseudomonadati; phylum Pseudomonadota; class Gammaproteobacteria; order Enterobacterales; family Erwiniaceae; genus Pantoea; species Pantoea sp. GM_Pan_4. The sequence goes on along the minus strand of NZ_JALNUZ010000011.1, from coordinate 79,153 downwards.
CACGCTGGGCGGCGGACGCGTACTGCTGTGCGACAGCAAAAAGCGCGGTAAACGCCAGCCGGACTATCTGCAGTGGCTACAGCAGCTGGCCGCGGCGCGCGATGACAGCGCCAGCCTGCAGGCGCATCTGGCGTATCAACCGGCCGCGTATGACGAGCTCGGCTGGGCGCGTCAGCTCACTGCGCCGGCGCTGGACGCGCTGCTGCTGCCGCTGAATCCGGCGCGGCTGGGTGTCAGCCTGATGAGCGACACAATGGCCAGCGCCTGGCAGCAGCGTTTACGGGAAGCGCTGAGCGCCTTCCACCAGCAGCATCCGGAGCTGCCGGGCATCGGCCACGATCGCCTGCGCCGTGTGGCGCTGCCGCATGCGCCAGCACCGCTGGTGCCGGGATTAATCGACCAGATGCTGGCACAAGGCGAGCTGCGGCAGAAACAGGGCTGGCTGCACCTGCCCGACTTCGCGCCGCGCTTTAATCCGCAGGAAGCCACGCTGTGGCAGCAGGTCGAGCCGCTGTTCAGCGACCAGCCGCTGTGGGTGCGCGACATTGCCGATGCGCTGCAGCAGGATGAAGAGCAGATTCGCGGTTTATTGCTCACCGCGGCGCGTCTCGGCCATATCACGGCGATCGTGCGCGATCGCTACTACCGCAGCGCGCAGATCCAGATCTTCGCCGATCTGATTCGTCAGCGCGCGGCCGCCGGAGGCAGCACCAGCGCCGCCGACTTCCGCAACCAGCTGGGTACCGGCCGCAAAGTCGCAGTGCAGATTCTGGAATTCTTTGACCGCAGCGGCTTTACCCGCCGTCGCGGTAACGATCACCTGCTGCGCGACGCGCGCCTGTTCACACCTTCTGCCGCCTGAAACAAAAAAAGGGACGATTGCTCGTCCCTTCGGTTCACTTCTGCCCATCGCTTACTGCAGCAGCGAAATGTCCGCCACCTGCAGGAACAGCTCGCGCAGTTGCGCCAGCAGCGTCAGGCGATTGATACGCACCGCTTCGTCATCGGCATTCACCATGACGTTTTCGAAGAAGTTATCCACCGCTTCGCGCAGCTGCGCCAGCTCCACCAGAGCATCCTGATAGCGGCCTTCCGCAAAGTACGGCTGCAGTTTGTCGCCCAGCGCGGTGACAAAGGTCGCCAGCTGAATTTCAGCGTTCTCTTTCAGCAGGGACGCCTGCACGCTGTCGTTCAGGGTTTCGGTGGCTTTCGCCAGGATATTCGACACGCGCTTGTTAGCCGCCGCCAGCGCCGAGGCCGCTTCCAGCGTACGGAAGTGCGAAACCGCCTTCATACGTGCATCGAAATCGGCCGGACGGGTTGGACGACGCGCCAGCACCGCCTGAATGGTGTCAACGCTGTGGCCCTCTTCCTGATACCAGGCGCGGAAACGACCCAGCATGAAGTCGATGACATCATCAACCACACTGGCGTTGCTCAGCTTGCTACCGTACAGGCGCACCGCTTCTTCCGTCAGGGTTTGCAGATCGAGCGGCAGGTTCTTCTCAACGATGATACGCAGCACGCCCAGCGCGGCACGACGCAGCGCAAACGGGTCTTTATCGCCTTTCGGATGCTGTCCGATGCCGAAGATACCGGCCAGGGTATCCATTTTGTCGGCAATCGCCACAGCACAGGCCACCGGGCTGGACGGCAGATCGTCACCGGCGAAACGCGGCTGGTACTGCTCGTTAAGTGCGACCGCCACATCTTCCGCTTCGCCATCGTGGCGCGCGTAGTGCATGCCCATCACACCCTGGGTGTCGGTGAACTCGAACACCATATTGGTCATCAGGTCGCACTTCGACAGCAGGCCGGCGCGCGTGGCGTGATTGACATCAGCGCCAATCTGCGCGGCAATCCAGCCGGCCAGTGCCTGAATACGGTCGGTTTTGTCACGCAGCGTACCCAGCTCTTTCTGGAACAGCACGGTTTCCAGACGCGGCAGGTTATCTTCCAGACGCTTTTTGCGGTCGGTGTTGAAGAAGAACTCGGCATCGGCCAGACGCGGACGCACCACTTTTTCATTACCGGCAATGATCTGCTGCGGATCGCGCGATTCAATGTTAGTGACGAAGATGAAGTTGGGCAGCAGCTGGCCGTCTTCGGCGTACACCGGGAAGTATTTCTGATCCCCTTTCATGGTGTACACCAGCGCTTCAGCCGGTACCGCGAGGAACTTCTCTTCAAACTTCGCCGTCAGCACCACCGGCCACTCCACCAGCGAAGCCACCTCTTCCAGCAGGCTGTCGCTCAGGTCGGCTTTACCACCCAGCTGCTGCGCGGCAGCTTCGGCATCGGCTTTGATTTTGGCTTTACGCGTGGCGTAATCGGCGATCACTTTACCGCGCTCCTGCAGCAGCTGCGGATATTGATCGGCATTGTCCAGCGTCAACTCCGGCTCGCCCATGAAGCGATGGCCGCGAATAACGCGATCGGACTGAATACCGAGGATGGTGGCCGGAATCAGCTCATCACCCAGCAGCAGCGTCACGGTGTGCACCGGACGCACGAACTGCACGTCGCTGGCGCCCCAGCGCATCAGTTTTGGAATCGGCAGCTTGCTTAGCGCGGTCGCGACCATCGCCGGCAGCAGCGCCTGCGCGCTTTCGCCTTTTACCGCAGCACGATGCACCAGCCACTCGCCTTTGTCAGTGCTGAGACGCTCAGCCTGCTCTACGGTAATGCCGTTGCCACGTGCCCAGCCTTCTGCCGCTTTGGTCGGCTTGCCTTCGGCATCAAACGCCGCAGCGACGGCCGGGCCGCGCTTTTCTACTTCGCGATCGGGCTGCGCGGCCGCCAGCTGTGCCACCTTCAGCGCCAGACGACGCGGTGCCGCGAACCAGCTGACGTCGCCGTGCGCCAGACCGGCGCTGTCGAGCTCAGCGGTAAAGTGCGCAGCAAAGGCTTCTGCCAGGCTGCGCAGGGCTTTCGGAGGCAACTCTTCGGTGCCAATTTCCACCAGGAAAGTTTTATCGGTCATGGCTGCCTCTTACTTATTACGGTTGCACATAGGGAAGCCGAGCGCCTCGCGGGAGGCATAATAGGCTTCCGCCACGGCTTTCGTCAGGGTGCGGATACGCAGGATATAGCGCTGGCGCTCGGTTACCGAGATCGCCTTGCGCGCATCAAGCAGGTTGAAGCTGTGCGCGGCTTTGAGAATGCGCTCATAAGCCGGCAGCGGCAGCGGTTTTTCCAGCGCCAGCAGCTGCTGTGCCTCTTTTTCATACTGCTCGAAGCAGCTGAACAGGAAATCGACGTCGGCGTACTCAAAGTTATAGGTCGACTGCTCCACCTCGTTCTGGTGGAACACGTCACCGTAGGTGGTTTTGCCGAACGCGCCGTCGCTCCAGGTGAGATCGTACACGCTGTCCACGCCCTGGATGTACATCGCCAGGCGCTCCAGACCGTAGGTGATCTCGCCGGTCACCGGCTTACACTCCAGGCCGCCGACCTGCTGGAAGTAGGTGAACTGCGTGACTTCCATGCCGTTCAGCCACACTTCCCAGCCGAGACCCCAGGCACCCAGCGTCGGGTTTTCCCAGTTATCTTCGACGAAGCGAATGTCATGCACGCCAGGGTCGATACCGAGCTCTTTCAGCGATCCGAGGTACAGCTCCTGAAGGTTGTCCGGGTTCGGCTTAATCACCACCTGGAACTGGTAGTAGTGCTGTAAACGGTTCGGGTTTTCACCGTAGCGGCCATCGGTGGGACGGCGCGAAGGCTGCACATAGGCGCTCGCCATTGGCTCTGGCCCGAGAGCACGCAGGCAAGTCATAGGGTGAGAAGTGCCAGCGCCCACTTCCATGTCCAGCGGCTGGACGATGGTGCAGCCCTGACGCGCCCAGTAATCCTGCAAGGTCAGGATCAGGCCCTGAAAGGTCTTGGTATCAAACTTTTGCATGTTGAATTCGCACGCGATACGGGTGGATTTAAAAAGAGTGCGACAGTATACCCTTTGACCGCGCATTGTGCAGCCGGAAATCCTGGCGCAGACGGCCACGGTTGTGCGGCGGTTAACAGAGAGCTCCGAAATCCAGGCTGCGGGGTTGTTGGCCCGCTGTGCACTGGCTACCCTTCTTCGCACGGAGTACGCACGAGGAAGCCATGTCGCAAAAAATCTGCTGGATTGATAACTTACGCGCGGTCGCCTGTCTGATGGTGATCGTCATTCACACCACTACCTGGTACATCACCGGACCGATGGCAGTCACCGGACCCAGCTGGGACGTCGCCAATCTGCTTAACTCGGCTTCGCGCGTCTGCGTGCCGCTGTTCTTCATGATTTCCGGTTATCTGTTCTTTGGCGAACGCAGCGCGCAGGGCCGCCATCTGCTGCGCATTGTGCTGTGCCTGCTGTTCTACAGCGCCGTCGCGCTGGCCTACATCACCTGGCTGACGCCAATCAGCGAAGGCCGATCGCTGCTGAAGCTATTGCAGAAGCCGGTGTTCTACCATCTGTGGTTCTTCTTCGCCATTATCGGCATCTACCTGCTGTCTCCGCTGATTCAGGTGAAAAACGTGCCGCCGCGCTATGTGGCGCTGCTGGTGCTGATCCTCGCGGTGATCGCTAATCCGAACACCGTCAGCCAGTCGCTGGGACCGTTCCACTGGCTGCCGGTCAATCTGTATGTCAGCGGCGACTCGATTTACTACCTGCTGTACGCGCTGCTTGGACGGGCGATTGGCGTGATGGATACCGACAGGCGCGGCATCAGCTGGCTGGCCGGGCTGAGTTTTATCGCCTGCGTCATCGGTATCGCACTTGGCACCAGACAGATGCTGAAGATTAACGGCGCGTTTAATGACACCTGGTATCTTTACTGTGGCCCACTGGTGTTTATCGCGGCGATAAGCCTGCTGGTGCTGTTTAAAAATGTGCTGAACCACCGGCCGCTGCCGCTGCTGGCGACCATTTCACGCTATTCGCTGCCGATTTATGGTTTCCATGCGCTGTTCATTCACTATCTGCGTACCCATCATTACGACGATATGTCGCGGCCGTGGCTCGATCTGCCGTGGGTCTTTGGCGTAACCCTGCTGGGTAGCCTGCTGCTGGCGATGGTGCTGAAACGCGTGGACAAGTATCATCTGGTGAGCTGATCGTCCCAGCGCTGCCGGGCGCGGCGCAGCTGGCGTGCCGAGGAGAAGCCGGCGGCCAGTGCCGCTTTCTCCGCCGCTTCCCCCTGCTGCTGGCGCTGGCGCGCAATCACCAGCCGCAGCTGCTCGTGATATTCCCGCACGCTGATACCCAGATGCTGGCGAAACAGGCGTGTCAGATGGCGCTCGCTGACATGGGCGCGTTCGGCCAGCGCGCCCAGCGACCAGTCATGTTCCGGATGTGCAATCATCGCGTCCTGCGCGCGATGAATCGCCGGATGCAGATGATTACGATAACGCAGCCATGGCGACAGTTGCGGATCGTCACCCGAGCGGCGGAACCACACCACCATCTCCCGCGCCACCGTTAGCGCCTGCCGCGCGCCGCACAGACGGTTGATCAGGTGCAGCGCCAGATCGATACCCGCAGTAATCCCCGCGCTGGTCCAGATGCCGGCATCTTCCACAAACACGCGGTTGTCTTTCACCAGCGCAGCCGGCGCGGCAGCTTTCAGGCGCGGCAACACATCATGGTGCGTGGTGCACTGTACGCCATCCAGCAGGCCAGCCTGCGCGGAGAGCAGCGCGCCGGAGCAAATACACACAAGTGTAATGCGCCGCGAATGAATCGCGCTGCGTTGCTGGCGCAGCCAGTCGCGCGCCTGCCCGGCAGCCCCGGTATCGAACCAGATGCGGGAATCGAACACGCCGGGCACAATCAGCAGACTGTTATCGGGTAGCGTGGCGGGCAGCGGTGCAATATCTGCAATGGTCATGCCGGTCGAGCAGGTGACGCTCGCCTGCGGGCCGATGTAGTGCAGCGCAAAATGTCCGCCCGCCAGCTGCAGCGTCTCTGCCGGCCCGGTGAGGTCGAGCGCCATGACGCCCGGCAGGACAAGAAAATAGACGGGCTGCGGCATGGTGGGCTCCTCAGGCGATGAAGGGATAACGATGGGTGAAGATGCGCAGCCAAATCCGGCCACGTATCTTCATCGATTCTTCCCATCATACCCGACTCTGCTCACGCCTTACGACCTCATCCGGCCATGCTTCAGCCAAATCAGGACATCAGTGGCAACAGCTGCTGGTATAGCTGCGCAAAGCGCGCACGGCGCGGCTGATAGGCCTGATGCTGCGCGGCGTCCGGCTGATGGCGCTGCACTAACGCCGGTGCCGGCCATTCGCTGGCCGGGTCCACCGCCAGCTGCGCCAGGCGCGCGGCACCGAGTGCCGGTCCCACCTCGCCACCGTGACAATAATCCAGCGTCAGTCCGCTGATGTCCGCCAGCATCTGCCGCCAGTACGCGCTGCGCGCACCACCGCCAATCAGCATCACCGCGTTGGGCAGTACGCCACACTCATGCACCGCATCCATGCCTTCCGCCAGCGCAAAGCCCACGCCTTCCAGCACCGCGCGCGCCAGTTCCGGCCGGCCGTGCTGGTGCGTCAGGCCAAAGAAAGCTCCCTGTGCCTGCGGATTATTGTGCGGCGTGCGCTCGCCGGAAAGGTAAGGCAAAAACCACACCGGCGTGGCCTGCGCGCTGGCGCGTTCAGCTTCGGCCAGCAGGTGCGGCACATCATCGCAGCCGGTCAGCGCAGCGGCCCAGTCCAGACAGGCGGCGGCACTCAGCATCACCGACATCAGATGCCAGCGCTGCGGCAGCGCATGACAGAAACTGTGCACGGCGCGTTGCGGATTGCTGAGATAGCCTTCGCTCACCAGAAAATAGACGCCGGAGGTGCCGAGCGACAGCATGCCCTGCCCTGGCTCAACCATGCCAACGCCCACGGCGCCAGCCGCATTGTCGCCGCCGCCGGCCACCAGCGGCACCGGCTCCATCCCCCAGCGTGCCGCAATTTCCGGCAGCAGCGTGCCGGTAATCTGGTTGCCCTCAAACAGCTGCGGCGTGTGGCTGCGGTTCAGCCCGCACGCCGCCAGCATTGCATCGCTCCAGTCGCGCTGTGCCACATCCAGCCACATCGTTCCCGCCGCATCTGACATATCGGTGGCGAAATCGCCGCTCATCCGCCAGCGCAGATAATCTTTCGGCAGCAGCACTTTTGCTACCTGCGCAAATATCGCCGGTTCATGTTGCTGCACCCACAACAATTTGGGCGCGGTAAAACCCGGCATCATCAGGTTGCCGGTAATCTGACGCGACGACGGCACGCGCTGCTCCAGCTCGTGACACTGCACGCTACTGCGCCCGTCGTTCCACAATATCGCCGGACGCAGCACCTGATGCGCGGCGTCCAGCAGCGTCGCGCCGTGCATCTGGCCGCTAAAGCCGATGGCGCTGACGTGGCGTAAATCGTGCTGCTGCGCCAGCGCCTGCATGGCACTATCGGTGGCCTGCCACCAGCTTTCGGGATCCTGTTCGCTCCATAGCGGCTGCGGACGCGTCACCTGCAGCGGCGTGCTGGCCGTTGCCTGAACCTGGCCGTGCGCATCCAGCAGCGCCACTTTAACGCCGGAGGTGCCTAAATCGATCCCGATAACCATGCTTCGCTCCCGATGGATTAGAAATTATACAGATAGTGATTCACCAGATTTTCCAGCTGCTCCTGGCGTCCGCTGCGATGCTGCGGATTGAGTTGCTGCTGCTGAGCATGCGCCGCCAGCGAGGCAAGAGAAAACTCGCCTTTCAGAATTTGCTGACCGAACTCACCATTCCAGCCGCTATAGCGCTGCGCCACACGCTTATCCAGCTCACCATCGCTCACCATACGCGCCGCCACTTTCAGCGCCAGCGCCATGGTATCCATCGCGCCGATGTGGCCATAAAACAGATCGTATTTGTCGGTGCTCTGGCGCCGTACTTTGGCATCAAAGTTTAAGCCGCCGGTGGTGAACCCGCCCGCTTTGAGGATTTCGTACATCACCAGCGCGTTTTCTTCGACGCTGTTCGGGAACTGGTCAGTATCCCAGCCGCACTGGCTGTCACCGCGGTTGGCATCGACTGAACCGAAGATGCCCAGCGCAATCGCCGTCGCAATTTCATGATGGAAAGAGTGACCCGCCAGCGTGGCATGGTTGGATTCCACATTCACTTTGATCTCTTTTTCCAGGCCAAACTGCCGGAGGAAACCGTAGACCGTCGCGACATCAAAGTCGTACTGGTGTTTAGTCGGCTCCTGCGGCTTCGGCTCAATCAGCAGCATCCCCTGGAAACCGATTTTATGCTTGTGCTCCACCACCATCTGCATGAAGCGCCCGATCTGCTCGCGCTCCTGCCGCAAATCGGTATTCAGCAGCGTTTCGTACCCTTCGCGTCCGCCCCACAGCACATAGTTTTCACCGCCCAGCGTCTGCGTCGCCTGCATCGCGCTGCACACCTGGCTGGCTGCCCAGGCGAAAATTTCCGGATCCGGGCTGGTCGCCGCGCCGGCCGCATAGCGGGGATGCGTAAAGCAGTTCGCGGTGCCCCACAGCAATCTGACGCCGGTTTCCTGCTGTTTTTCCAGCAGCTTATCGGTCATTACCGCCAGGTTTTCCTGGTAGCTGCGCAGCGAATCACCTTCCGGTGACACATCGACATCATGGAAGCAGTAATAGGGCACGTTGAGTTTGTAAAAGAACTCGAACGCGACATCTGCCTTGAGCTTCGCCAGCTGCAGCGCATCGCCATTTTTCTGCCACGGGCGATCAAAGGCACCCACGCCGAACATATCCGCCCCGTTCCAGCAGAACGTGTGCCAGTAACAGGCGGCAAAACGCAGGTGTTCCGCCATGGTTTTACCCAGAATCACTTCCTGCGGATTGTAATGACGAAACGCCAGTGCGTTAGTGGTATTGGCCCCTTCATAACCAACGCGCTCAAGCTGGTCGAAATAAGCGTGCATGTTGTGCTCCTTAGCATCAGACCCGAATGGTCAGCAGTGAAGCGTTATTTTGCGGAGGCGTAAGCGTTCAGCTCAATTACGATATTTCACACTGAACTTAAGATAATTATTATTTGTGCGGCAGCTCGCAAATCCATGCATTTAATTACATCGCGTGCCGGCGCGCAGCGCCGCTGCAAGATTTAACAGATGGCCGCGTAAAATTTCGATCGCGCTCAAAGAATCAAAAATAAACAAAAAAACGTAATAGCAGGATAAAAATCAGTAATTGATGTTGTTCACGTCGCGGGGCAACAATTCATCCGCCCTGGTTCATAGCCTTACAACGACAATAGCCTCAACCTACAGGATGACCATGATGAAAATGAGACACACGCTGTTAGCCCTCAGCGCTGCACTGGCCCTGTTCAGCCACGCCGGGCTGGCGAAAGAAGTGAAAATCGGTATGGCGATCGATGATTTACGTCTGGAACGCTGGCAGAAAGACCGGGACATTTTTGTCAGCCAGGCGGAAAAGTCTGGGGCCAAAGTATTTGTCCAGTCGGCCAACGGCAATGAAGAGACGCAAATCTCGCAGATTGAAAATATGATCAACCGCGGTGTCGATGTGCTGGTCATCATTCCTTATAACGGTCAGGTATTGAGTAATGTGGTGGCCGAAGCGAAACGCGAAGGCATTAAAGTCCTCGCTTATGACCGCATGATTAATAATGCCGACATCGATTTTTATATCTCGTTTGATAATGAAAAAGTCGGCGAACTGCAGGCCGAAAGTCTGGTTAAACAGGTACCTAAAGGGAACTACTTTTTGATGGGCGGCTCGCCGGTGGATAATAACGCACGCCTGTTCCGTGCCGGCCAGATGAAAGTGTTAAAACCTTACATCGATAACGGCAGCATCAAAGTGGTGGGCGATCAGTGGGTCGATGCCTGGCTGCCAGAGAATGCGCTGAAAATCATGGAAAACGCGCTGACCGCTAACAGCAACCACATTGATGCCGTCGTTGCCTCCAACGATGCCACCGCCGGTGGGGCCATTCAGGCGCTGAGCGCGCAGGGACTGGCGGGCAAAGTCGCCATTTCCGGTCAGGATGCCGATCTCGCCGCCATCAAACGCATCATGAACGGCACGCAAACCATGACGGTATACAAACCCATCACCGAACTTGCCACCGAAGCGGCAAAAATTGCGGTGGAACTGGGCGATGGCAAAACCCCCGCCAGCAACAGCAAGCTGAATAATGGCCTGAAAGATGTCCCGTCGCGCCTGCTGAAGCCGATTCCGGTCAACAAAGACAACATTGAAAGCACCGTGGTGAAAGACGGCTTCCACAAACAGAGCGAACTCTAAGCGCCTGAAACGCGAAGGAGCAGATCGATGCTGCTGGAAATGAACAACATCACCAAGCGCTTCGGCGCGGTGAAAGCGCTGGATGCCGTCAGCCTGCGGCTCGAAGCCGGTGAAGTCATGTCGCTGTGCGGTGAGAACGGCTCGGGCAAATCGACGCTGATGAAAGTGCTGTGCGGGCTTTACCCGCACGGCGAATTTGACGGCGAAATTCGCTTTGCCGGCGATCGCATCGAGGCACAAACCATCCGCGACACCGAGCGCAAAGGCATTGTGATTATTCATCAGGAACTGGCGCTGGTGCGGCAGCTTACGGTCATGGAGAACATATTCCTCGGTGCCGAGCTCGGTCGCTTCGGTATGGTCGATGATGAAACCATGACGCTGCGCTGCCAGCAGCTGCTGGAGCGGGTCAAACTTAACGTTTCGCCTGCCACTAAAGTTGGCGAGCTCGGCCTCGGCCAGCAGCAGCTGGTAGAGATCGCGCGGGCGCTGAATAAGCAGGTGCGATTGCTGATCCTTGATGAGCCGACCTCGTCGCTCACCGAACAGGAAACCGAAGTGCTGCTTGGGATTATCACTAACCTGCGCGAGCACGGTATTGCCTGCATCTACATCTCCCACAAGCTTAATGAGGTCAAAGCAATTTCGGATACCATCTGTGTGATTCGCGATGGCCAGCACATCGCCACACGGCCAGCGGCCGGGCTGAGTGAAGATGACATCATCACGATGATGGTGGGCCGCGAACTCACCGCACTCTATCCGCACCAGCCACACGAGATCGGCGAAACGGTACTGAAAGTGGAAAACCTCACCGCCTGGCATCCGGTCAACCGCCACGTGCGCCGCGTCAATAATGTGTCGTTCAGCCTGAAGCGCGGCGAAATTCTCGGTATTGCCGGGCTGGTGGGTGCAGGACGCACCGAAACGGTCCAGTGCCTGTTTGGTGTCTGGCCCGGTCGCTGGCAGGGCGAAATCTGGATTGATGGCCACCAGGTGAAGATCGACGATTGCCGGGCCGCGATTGCGCACGGCATCGCCATGGTGCCGGAGGACCGGAAAAAAGATGGCATCGTGCCACTGATGGGCGTGGGGAAAAACATCACGCTGGCCGCGCTGGATCAATACAGCCATCGCTTCTCCACGCTGGATGAAGCACAGGAGCAGCAGGCGATCAATGATGCTATCCGCCGTCTGCGTGTCAAAACCTCCTCACCCGAGCTGGCGATTGGCCGCCTCAGCGGTGGTAATCAGCAAAAAGCGATCCTCGCCAAATGCCTGCTGCTCAATCCGCGCATTTTGATTCTGGACGAACCGACGCGCGGCATCGACGTCGGCGCTCGCCAGGAGATCTATCTGCTGATTAACGCGCTGGTGCAGCAGGGCATCGCGGTGATTGTTATCTCCTCCGAACTGCCTGAAGTGCTGGGTCTGAGTGACCGCGTATTGGTGATGCACGAAGGGCAAATCAAAGCCGATCTGATTAACGACAACCTGACTCAGGAGCAGGTCATGGAAGCTGCCCTGCGGAGCGAACATTATGCTTAAAACTGAAAGTAGCCAGAGCCTGCCCGGTACCCCGGGCAAGCCAGCGCCGGGCAAGTTTCCGCGCTTCAATCTGCAGGTGCTGGTGATGCTGGGAGCGATTGTGCTTATCGCTCTGTTCTTCACCTGGACCACCGACGGTGCCTGGCTTAGCCCACGCAACGTCTCTAACCTGCTGCGCCAGACCGCCATCACCGGCATCCTCGCGGTGGGCATGGTGTTTGTCATTATCTCGGCGGAGATCGACCTTTCCGTCGGTTCGATGATGGGCCTGCTGGGCGGTGCCGCGGCCATCTTTGACGTCTGGCTCGGCTGGCCGCTGCCGCTGACCATCGTGGTAACGCTGGTGCTTGGCCTGTTATTGGGCACCTGGAATGGCTGGTGGGTCGCGTACCGTAAAGTGCCTTCGTTCATCGTCACGCTGGCGGGCATGCTGGCGTTTCGCGGCATTCTGGTTGGTATTACCGATGGCACCACCGTTGCGCCAACGACGCCAGCAATGTCGCAGATCGGGCAAAGCTATTTGCCGGGCGGCGTTGGCTTTGGCTTCGGCTTCGCCGGTCTGGCACTGTTTATTCTCTGGCAATGGCGGCTGCGGCTGCGTCGCCAGCAGCTGGGGTTATCACAACCAGCTGCCAGCGGCACGGTGGCACGCCAGGCGATTACCGCTGTTCTGGTGCTGGGTGCCATCTGGTTACTGAACGATTACCGCGGCGTGCCGACACCGGTCCTGCTGCTGGCACTGCTGCTGCTCGGCGGCATGTTTATGGCCACGCGCACCGCCTTCGGACGACGGATTTACGCCATCGGCGGTAACATTGATGCGGCGCGCCTGTCGGGTATCAACGTGGCGCGCACCAAGCTGGCGGTGTTCGCCATCAACGGCGTCATGGTGGCTCTCGCCGGCCTGATCCTCAGCTCACGTCTTGGTGCTGGCTCGCCCTCGGCGGGCAATATTGCCGAACTGGACGCCATCGCTGCCTGCGTGATTGGCGGCACCAGCCTGGCGGGCGGCGTCGGTTCGGTGGCCGGCGCGGTGATGGGCGCCTTCATCATGGCGTCTCTGGATAACGGCATGAGCATGATGGACGTGCCGACCTTCTGGCAGTACATCGTTAAAGGGGCGATTTTACTGCTGGCGGTGTGGATGGATACGGCCACGCGCCGCCGGGTGTAATCGCGTGGGCGATCACAATGTGGCGCAAACAATTTCTGCTGCCTTTTCCGCCGTGCTATGCAATGCGCAACAGGTTTAAGGGAGCGCGCCACGATGCACGAAAAACGTTACCGTATTACGCTGCTGTTTAACGCCAACAAAGTGTATGACCGCCAGGTGGTGGAAGGGGTCGGCGAGTATCTGCAGGCTTCGCAAACCGACTGGGATATCTTCATTGAAGAGGATTTCCGCTGCCGCATCGACAATATCCGCGAATGGCTGGGCGACGGCGTCATTGCGGATTACGACGACAGCTCAATCGAGAGCCTGCTCAGCAATGTGCCGGTGCCGATTGTCGGCGTTGGTGGCTCTTATCACCGGCAGCAGGATTATCCGCCGGTGCACTACATCGCCACCGACAACGCTGCGCTGGTGGAGAGTGCCTTTCTGCACCTGAAAGAGAAAGGCATTCATCGCTTTGCGTTTTACGGCCTGCCCGCCGCCAGCGGCAAACGCTGGGCGCAGGAGCGCGAGCAGGCGTTTCGCCAGCTGGTGATGCGCGAGCGCTATCAGGGCGTGGTGTATCAGGGGATGGAAACCGCGCCGGAAAACTGGCAGCACGCGCAAAACCGCCTCGCCGACTGGCTGCAAACGCTACCGCCGCAGACCGGCATTATCGCGGTGACCGACGCGCGTGCGCGTCATTTGCTGCAGGCCTGTGAACACCTGAAAATTCCGGTGCCGGAGAAGCTCAGCGTAATCGGTATCGATAACGAAGAGCTGACGCGCTATCTGTCCCGCGTGGCGCTCTCTTCGGTAGCCCAGGGCACGCGCCAGATGGGTTATCAGGCCGCCAAGCTGTTGCATCGCCTGCTCGATCGGCAAACGCTGCCGCTGCAACGCATTCTGGTGCCGCCGGTAAAAGTCATTGCCCGCCGCTCTACCGATTTTCGCTCGCTGCGCGATCCGGCGGTGATTCAGGCGATGCATTACATCCGCTTTAACGCCTGTAAAGGCATCAAGGTCGAACAGGTGCTGGATGCGATTGGCATGTCGCGCTCCAATCTGGAAAAGCGTTTTCGCGATGAGACCGGCGATACCATTCACGCCATGATTCACCGCGAAAAGCTGGAAAAAGCGCGTGAACTGCTGGCCTGCTCTTCATTGAATATTAATGAAATTTCGCAGATGTGCGGCTATCCTTCCCTGCAGTACTTCTATTCGGTGTTTAAAAAAAGCTACGCCACTACGCCAAAGGAGTATCGGCAGCATCACGGCGAGAAGGTGCAATAACGCCCCGCTGCGATCAAGATTTTGCCGCCAATTGCCGCTATACTGCGCGGCATCTTCAAAGGAAGATCGTCGTCTCCGGTGAGGCGGCCGGATTTCAAATCCGGTTGGGGCCGCCAGCGGTCCCGGGCAGGTTCGACTCCTGTGATCTTCCGCCACTCACCACTCAGGCCCAGCCATGCTCATCCATCCATCCGACAACCTTCCGTTCTCTGGCGATCCGCGTAAGGAAGAGCTGCGCCAGCGGCTGATGCGACCGGATGCGCCCAAAGTCATTGCCGTGTCACTGTCGAAGGAGCTGGATCGCGAGCGACGCACGCATCGTCATGCCGCCGGTCAGCTGTTTTGTCTGCGCCAGGGATTGATGACGGTGAACACCTCGTCGGGCATTTTTGCTAATCCGCCGCGGCTGGTCGGCTGGATTCCGCCGTGGTTTGACCATGCCCTTGTCGGGCCGGGGCGCGTGCTGGGCTGGACGGTACTGATTGACGAAGCGCTGGCCGCGCCGCTGCCGGATCGTCCGGTCTTGCTCTCCTGTCCGACCGTGCTGGAACCGCTGGCAGAACGGCTGGCGGTGCTGGAGCCTGAACTGTGGAGCAGCGCGCGCTATGCCCGGTTGGGTCAGGTGTTTCTTGATGAACTGTACGAATCCACGCCGCAGGAACTCACGCTGCCGTTGCCGGAAGAGCCGCGACTGCGGCAGATTGCACGCCTGCTGATGGACGATCCGACAGATACCCGCACCGGACCGGAGCTGGCGCAGTGGGCTGGTCTGAGCGCGCGCAGCCTGAGTCGCCACTGGTCCAGCGCGGTTGGCATGAGCCTGAGTAAATATCGTCAGGTATCGCGCCTGCTGAAATCGCTGGAAGGGCTGGCGGCAGGCCACAGCGTGCAGCAGGTTGCCTGGCAGGTGGGCTTCGACAGCGTCAGCAGCTATATCAGCGCGTTTCGCGCCGCCTTCGGCTCAACGCCAGGCAAATACTTTACGACGCCAGCCGACTCTGCGAATGCAGCATCAGCAGGCTAGCCGGACCGTCAATCGGTGGCAGGCTGTGCCGGTATTTGCGGCGAAACGCGCCCGGCGGCAGGTCAAACATGCGCCGAAAGGTGCGGCAGTAGGTTTGCTGTGAATCGAAGCCAAACTGCAGCGCAATCTGCATCAGCGACGTATTACTGCTGAGCAGGGTGATGACGGAAGCCGTTAGCTTACGTTCACGGATATAGGCTCCCAGCGCCACGCCAGTGTAGCTGCGGAACAGCCGCTGCAAATGCCACTGCGAATAACCGGCCCGCTGTGCGACCGTCTCCAGCATGAGCTTTTGTTCGATATTCGCCTCTATCCACATCATCAGCTGATGCATAAAGGCTGCGTGAATATCCATCCTCTCCTCCTGATGCCGTGGTACGACTCAATCTGCGACATTGTAAAAACAGGACGACTGGCTGTGTTTGCGTATAAAGCCAATAAATAGCGATAACTCGCCAATTTACTTGTCACTACTCCGGCGGGGGATAACACGCTGTTGCGCCAGTGCACATCATGTAATATTGTAAGTTACATGATAAATAAGCAGCCGTTCTTTCCGCTGCGCGGATCGTCACAAAGGAGAAAATCTATGCATGCCTTTTTACTCTCTGACACGGGTGTGTGCCTGGCGATTGCGCTGGCCTCAGCCAGCATCGCGATGACCATGACGCAGACCGAACTGTTTGCCGGTTTGCGCGCCTGGACCGCACGCAAACACGCCTTGCTCGGTCATCTGTTTCACTGTTTCTATTGCCTGAGCCATTGGGTGGTGTTTGCCGCGATGCTGATTTATCACCCAACGCTGCTGAACAGCGGTTGGCCGCTGGTCGACTGGATCATGACAGCCTTCATTACGCTGACGCTGACCACGTTTGTCAGCGGTATGATGTTTAAAGTGTTTCAGGCCGCCGTCACCACGCATGTGATGAAGCATGACGCGCAGATCAAATTGCAGAAGCAGGATTAACGGCCGCGCGGGTTAGTCGCTGCAGCGCGGAAAGGTGTGCGGATCCAGCCCGAGGCTGGCCATTTTTTGCAGGTAATCTTCGGCGATGTCCGCCACGGTAATCTGGCTAAAGCGCTGCAGCAGTAACGCTTCGGCTTCACCCAGCGCCTGGTCGAGCCGGGCGTCTACCGCATGTTCCACCAGGCAGGGCGAAGGATCGGCCGCCGGGCCAATGCTGAACAGCGCCGGTGAGCCGATGGCCTGGTACACATCCAGCAGCGTGATATCGCGCAGGTCCGCGCGCAGCTCCCAGCCGCCGCCGTGCCCCTTTTCCGACACCAGATACCCCTTTTCACGCAGCCCTGACATCATGCGACGCACCACCACCGGGTTGGTGCCGAGCATTTTTGCCATGGCATCGGAAGTAGCGCGTTTAACGTGACGATCAAGATGAATGAGCGCGTGCAGCGAGCGGGACAGGCGGTTATCGCGTGGCATGGACGTTTCCTCTGAAATTCCCGCTACTGTAGCAAACCATGCTGGCGGCAACAATTTATCCCGGCTGAGGGTTGATGGCGCCCTGACCAGGCATCCGCGTTAATCAGGCTGCCAAATGGGAAAAGGCAGACCGCCACAGTAAAAGAAATTACGGTGAAAAGGCGATTGGGCATCAGTTAATTAATTAATGAACTGAGTGAAAGAAAGGGAATATTTATTTCCCACCAGGAAAGATAACTCCTCCAGGCGGAATAACCATTTCCCTTTTATAATTAATTTAATCTTGTAGGACATAGACTACAAACAATTATTTTATTGTTCTTGATCATACGCAATATATATAATTCAACGAGCGGCTAAATTTTGACCTGTCATTCACTCATCAGGAAAAGGTTAACTATGGCTCAGGTCGTTGTGGTTGATGACCATCCGATCGCGCGGATGGCCGTTCGTTATTTGCTGGAACAAAATGGACATACGGTGCTGGCCGAAAGCGCCGATGGCCGGGAAGCGGTAACGCTGATTCAGCAGCAGCAGCCGGATATCGTCATCATTGATATCGACCTGCCGTCGCTGGACGGAATTGAAGTGGTTAAGTCGTTGCGCGATCAGAGTTTTCCAGGAAAAATCATTGTTATCTCCGGGAAAAATGAAAACGTGTATGCTGTGCAGAGCCTGCGCAGCGGTGCCAATGGCTTTGTCAGTAAAAAAACCGATATGCCAGAGATCGCCAGTGCTATTCAGGCGACACAACGTGGTTATGGTTATTTCCCGCTGGGCGGTTTTATGCAGCAAATGGAGCAGGAAAGCACGCAGGCGGAGAAAAAAATGATTGAATCATTGTCACCACAGGAGTTTCAGGTTTTTCATCACATCATTAAGGGCCTGAATAATATGCGCATCGCAGCGCGGATGGGCGTCAGTAATAAAACCGTCAGCACTTATAAAAGCCGGTTAATGGATAAACTGCACTGCAAAACCATGAGTGATTTATTTGCTTTCGTGCATCGCAATCAAATGGAAGCCTCATAAATCGTCTGCAAAGAGTTATCGAGACACAGCCGTTTGACGTAGCGCTCACCCTCTCGCTCAGGCCGGTAACCATAACCGTGTGTTGATCGGTAAGTTGCCGTGCAGCAGTTATCATCAAATCCTTGCCAGGCTAACCGACGGTGAGCTGGCAGACACCGTATAACTGCCCAGGGAGGAATTCCGTTTCCTCTGCGGCATCTGCGTTACCGCGGCGCTTACCGCTTCACCAGGCTGCTTTGCCAGGCGTGGAACAGGGTGAGCCAGTTTTGCACTGGCAGATGTTGCTTCTGGCCGGTGCCAAAGCCATGACCGCCCTGCTGGAACAGGTGCAGCTCCACGTTAACCTTGTTCTGCCGCAGTGCGCTGAACATGCCCAGCGCGTTTTGCGGTGAGGCGGTACCGTCGTTCAGCGCCTGTACCAGAAAAGTCGGCGGCGTGTGTGCGCTGACGCGGTCTTCCTGCGAAAGCTGTGCCATTTGTTGGGCACTGAGATCTTTACCGTACAGCGCCGCGCGCGTGCCTGGGTGGGTCACGCCCTGTTTCAGCGACAGCACCGGATAGATGAGGGCGCTGAAATCCGGGCGCGCCGACACCTTATCCTGCGCATCGACGGCCTGATAGTTAGCTTCATCGGGAGTGTTGCTCAGATTAGCGGCGAGAAAGGCACCGGCGGAAAAGCCCATCACGCCAATGCGGTCAGGCGCTACCTGGTACTGCTGCGCATTGGCCCGAATCAGCCGCAGCGCTCGCTGGGTATCGGCAAAAGCCTGCTGGCGATACTGCGCTGAACCGTCGTGTGGCAGACGATAAATTAACACAAATGAAGCATAGCCCTGCTGGCTGAGCACATTGGCCACATCCAGCCCTTCAAGATCTTTCATAATATAAGAAAAACCCCCACCGGGAATGATTAGCACCGCCGCATGATTATTTTTTCCTGTTGCCGGAACATAAATCATTTGTGGCGCATCGACGTGGGTAACAGCCCGGTTATTAATGGCCGGGTTTTTACTAAAATTAATAAATTTATTATTTGCTGACACTTCATTTGGCCAGATCGGAATTTCCTTATTGGCAAACGCGGCCGGAAGATACAGTAAAAAAAACAGGCTAAATATCCGCAACCCTCTCATCGCACTGGCTCCAAATCCTGAATAAAAACAGCAACAAAAGTCAAACTGAACGGATAAAATCGCTCAGTGACGCTCCGGCTCCCCGCGAGATAATGAAAAAAACATACTCATCGAAAAATGTCTGTGGAAACGGTAGCAAATAAATATGGCAAAACCTATTCAATATAATATCGGACCAGGAAAAATTAGACTTTTCTCATGTTTACGTTAACAAGGCCGTATGTTATAAGTGAATTTTAAACTATAAGAATCTGTGACCATGGGAATTTACTGGATCATAAGTCTTAGCCTGACTTTCGTCGCTATTGTCGAAATCATGTTAAGTAAAAATGAAAACACAGCGCAAATCAGGACGTGGCTTTATTTTGTTGCCGTTGTAGTACTTTTTACTTTTGGCGGTATTCGTGGCCTGGGAACCGGCCTTGATGACTTCCAGTATCGCGACTTCTATGCCCAGTTTATCGATAAAATTATTATCGAAGGTTTCTGGCGTGCGGTCGTGGAATTCCGTTATGAACCAGCCATTTACGCCATTGCCGGTGCGACACGCATCTTTACCGCTAATCCGGACATTTTCATCTTTGTCTTCGCGGTCATCGCTGTTGGTGTCAACGCGCACTACTTCCGTAAGCTGACACCGTTGCCGCTGGTGGCCCTCGCCGTCTACTCTGCGCACCTGTTTATCAACAAAGACATGAACCAGATTCGCTTCGGTTTATGTTCGGCGTTTTTAATGGGCTTCGTCTGGCACATGTCGCGGCGCAGCAAGTCTGGCATGATCACCACCTTCATCCTGTCGTTTATCAGCCACGCCACCGCGATTGTCGCGCTGCTGATTCCGCTGGCGATGATTGTACGTAAAAACAAATACATCCCGATTGCCATCGTGGTCGCCAGTCTGCCGCTGGCGTTTCTCGGCAGTTCGGCGCTGATCGCCGCGCTCTCCAGCCACCTCGGTGCGCTGGGCGACAGGGCCATGGGCTATGCCGATGCCGATTCTCGCCAGGAACAGGGTATTCTGACCCTGTCGAACCTGAAGAATATCGGCTTCGTCTTTATCTTCAGCTACATGTTGCTGAGCGATAAAATTAAAAATTTCGACCCGGAAAAGTTTAATACCTATTACATTCTGGTGATCACTTTTGCCATCGGCAGTGGCCTGAGGATGGCGCTACAGGATTACGCTTCTGGTGGTCGTCTGGCGAACTATTTGCTGCAGGTTGAGCCGGTGCTTATTTCGCTGTGTATCTGGGAAACCCGGAAGCTGAAGAAGGTGCTTGCCGTGGCTGTCACCATTCTGATGGTGCTGTACTATCTCTACTACAACACCGTATCGAGCAAGCAGTCGATTGTCGGCTATGAGGTGTCACGCACCTTCCAGCTGTTCCGTTAGGTCCAGAAATAACGCTAGCCAACTGGTTAGCGTTTTTTCATTAATAAGCCCTTTCTCATCGTCATCCAGGGAAAATCCGAATATTTTACTGGTCCTGAACATTGCTTGCTTTTTATGTGGATTAAAATTCTAATAGATTGCATCTGCTCACGCAGAACACCTGTGATAAGAATATTCCGAAGCAACCATGCAAAGTCTTTCATGGCTTTTCCTGGCACGTCGTCACTCAATGAAAGAATGCTGACATGAACGAAAAAAACAATTTTGACATCGTACGACTTTCCCTCGCCTTTATCGTAATGCTGGTGCATTCCGCTGAGGTGACGAGAAACGCCGATATCCGTTTCCTGGCGCATTTTCTCAATAGTGATTTTGCCGTCAAAGGATTTTTCGCAATAAGTGGTTTTCTTATTGCAAAAAGTTACTTAAGAAGTAAATCGCTGACGTCCTATTTTATTAAGCGCGCGCAACGTATATTGCCGGCTTATATTTTCACCATCATCATGTGTTTTGTGATTGGCATGTGTCTTACCACCCTGCCGCTGATGGATTTCCTGAAAAATAAAGAAACCCTTAAATATCTGGTCGCCAACTTCTCGTTTCTTAACTTTATTCAGCCGTCGCTGCCGGGCGTGTTTACCGACAACCCCAATCAGCCGCTGGATGGTTCACTGTGGACCATCAAAGCCGAGCTGACACTCTACGTGCTGCTGCCCTTTATCGTGCCGTTGCTGAAGCGAAGCCCGCTGAAAGTGTGGAGCGTGATTTTTATTATCTCCTGCGCCTGGTACTTCTACTTCACCGCGCTGTACAGCGGCCCGAAAGCCGATACGCTGGCCAAGCAGTTTATTGCGCTGTCGTCCTACTTCTTCTTTGGCAGCCTGCTGGCGGTGCATCAGCCAACCTTTGACCGCCTGAAAGAGATCACCATTGTGTCGCTGGTGGTGTTCCTGCTGTTCAAGAGCACGGATTACGCGTTTATCGTTGAGCCGGTGGCGTTTTCGGCGGTAGTGATTCTGTTCTGCACCAGCCTGTGTAAAGAGATAAAAATCAGCCAGTACGGCGATCTCTCTTACGGCATGTACCTCTATCACTGGCCGATTATTCAGGTGCTGCAGCATTTCGGTGTGTTCGATGCCAACGCGTTTGCTGGCCTGGGGCTGACCATTGTGATGACGCTGGCGCTGGCTTACACCTCGTGGAATTTGCTGGAGAGCCGTTTCCTGAAGCGCACCCATCACGCTCAGCCGTCGATTGTGCCGCCCACCGCTGCACGCGACTA
Organism: Pantoea sp. GM_Pan_4; assembly: GCF_026541005.1. NCBI lineage: Bacteria > Pseudomonadati > Pseudomonadota > Gammaproteobacteria > Enterobacterales > Erwiniaceae > Pantoea > Pantoea sp. GM_Pan_4. The sequence goes on along the minus strand of NZ_JALNUZ010000011.1, from coordinate 57,557 downwards.
AGCGTTAATTATGCAGGCGCACGTCGCGCCTGCACCAAAGCGCCACCGCTCAAATGGTGGCGCCCATCGACAGCTGATAATGCAAATCCACCTGTTCAATGGTGGGCTGCTGGTTAATCTTCTTCAGCACAATTTCCGTTGCCACTTTGCCCATCTCGAAGCGCGGTGTAATCACACTGGCCAGCCGCGGCGTTGTCGCCTGACCAATCTCCAGTCCGTGGAATCCGGCAATCGCCAGCGCCTGCGGCACTGCAATACCTGCCGCCTGACACTCCTGCAGCACGCCGACCGCCAGATCATCGTTGGTACAGAGAATGGCATCCATCTGCGGATAGAGCTGGCGCGCCAGCGTCATCATGCCAGTACCAATCGACACCGAAGAGACTTTGTTCGGTACGATGCGTCCGGCCGGCAATCCGGCCGCCGCCACGGCATCGCAATAGCCGGCGTAGCGCTGCTGGTCACGGCGGTCGGACATCGAGCCAAAATAAATCACCCGCTGTTTGCCGCTGGCCAGCAGCATCGCAGTCATGTCGTAGCCGGCACGGTAATTATCAAAGCCGACGTTAATGCGCCCGCGCGTCTCGCTCAGTCCCATCACTTCGGCGACCGGAATAGTGGCCGCGTTGAGATACTTTTCCGCACGCACGGTGTGCACCGACTCGGTCAGGATCAATCCCTGCACGTTAAAAGCCAGTACCGTGGCAATTTGCTCCTCTTCGCGCTGCGGATTGTAGTCGTAGTTGACCACCAGCGTCTGATAGCCGTGGGCGCTGGTGACCGATTCGATACCGGCCAGCAGATCGGCAAAAATTTGATTATTGAATGAGGGGATCAGCACGCCGATGCGCGGCGGATTGTGCCGCGACGCCGCGGTATTTTCCTGCTCAGCGATATAACCGATTTCGGCCATCACGCTGGCGATTTTCGCCGCCGTTTCCGCCTTCACCTTTTCCGGCGTGCGCAGATAGCGGCTCACCGTCATCTTGGTGACCCCAGCGAGAGTCGCAATATCGTCCAGAGTGATGCGCTGCGTTTTCATTGCGCGGTCCGCAAAGAGAGCCTGTCAATCAACGTATTATGCCCGCTGGCGAGTCAAAAAAGAAACGCTGCTCCGCCGGTCATACCGCTCGTTCGTAGTGCTCAATCACCGCCAGCGCCAGACCGTTGGCCGGATCGATGCGCTGCGGCAGAAAGTGCAGCGCGGTATGAGCAAAGGTAAACGCCAGCGTGCCGGCCTGTGCCGCCTGCTGTACTGCCTGCACAAACGCCGGTTGCGCATTCCACGGGCCGTCAATGATGATGCTGGCCGGATTGACCAGCTGCATCACCTGGCTCAGCGCATGGCCGAGATAGCGGCCGGTCTGCGCCATCAGCTCATACACGATCTCCGGTTCGCTGTCGCCAGACTGCCAGCGTAAGCCGGGCTTACGCCGGGCCAGCTGCTGCTGGATCGCCGGCAGGCTGACCAGCGTCTCCAGACAACCCTGTCGCCCGCAGCTGCAGCGCGCGCCGTTGGGCTGGACGCTCAGATGGCCAATCTCACCGGCAGTCCAGCTGCTGCCGCTGAACACCTCGCCGCGCTCCACCAGCGCGCCGCCCACGCCGTCGGCGATGCGCAGATAGAAGTGGCTTTGCGCTTTATTGAGCTCCAGCTGCTGCACCGCCAGCAGCGCGGCCGCTTTGACGTTATTCATGATGCGCAGCGGCAGCTCAACGCCGCGCCGCAGCGGCGTCAGCACATCGACATCCTGCCAGCCGAGCGGCGCAGAAAAGTGCACCCGCCCGCGCTGAGAATCAATGATGCCGGGAAAACCGATGGCGACGCCCAGCAGCGCCGGATGCGCCGCGCGCAGCGTCTGACACACTTCCGTCAGCTCGTGCAGCAGTCCGTCGGCATCGGCCGTTTCGGTGCGCCAGGTTTGCTCGGCCACCACGCGCGAAAAGTAGTCGCACACGCGCCAGTGAATCGCCTGGCGCTCCACCATGATGCCCGCGCTTTTCAGCTGACCCGCGCGCAGTTCGATCTCAATTTTGGGCCGCCCGGCCGCAGCCACACTGACCGGGCCAAGCTCGTGAATCAGCCCCTGCGCCAGCAGGTCATCGATAATCAGAGAAACGGTGTTTTTGCTCAGGTCGAGCGCCAGCGCCAGATCCTGGCGGGAAGTGATGCGGGTGGTGCGCAGCTGCGTCATCACCCGTTTGAGGTTGTTCAGTCGAAGTACCGCTGGTCCTTTCCCGGCTGCTTTCATCGCACCCTCACCTGACAAAGAGTAATAGGTGTAAGTTTAGCAGCCCGCACCGGCGGTTAATCGCCGGTAAAACCGGGTTTTTACCGCTTCTGCCGCGTATCAGTACTCGTCGCCGCGCACGCGGCTGCGGTAACTTTCCCAGTCAAAACGCACCCACAGGCTATTACCGAGGCGCATGCGATCCATCACCCGTTCGCCAAGCAGCGTATTCATGCCGGCCGGATCGAGGTTGGAGAGCATGCCGGTCGGCCGCTTTGACGACGAACGGCGATCAACAATCTGATTGATGATCACTTTCTCGTAGCGCGATTCGCTCTGCATGCCGATCTCATCGATCACCAGCAGATCGACATGGCTGAGATCCTGCAGCAGCCGCTCTTCGGTCAGGTCGCTGCCGCCGCTGAAGGTGCCTTTCATGCTCGACATCAGATCGGCCACCGTGACAATCAGCACGCTTTTACCGCGCAGAATCAGATCGTTACCAATCGCCGCCGCCAGATGGTTTTTACCGGTGCCAGGACGGCCGGAGAAGACAAAGCTGGCGATGCTGTTCTCAAACCCGGCGGCGTATTCACGCGCCAGACTGAGCGCCTTGCGCTGGCCGTCATTTTCGACGCGGTAGTTGTCGAACGAGCAGTTCATGTGCAACTCACGGATGCCGGAGCGGCCCATGATACGCTGCATCTTCATGGCGCGGTTTTCGCGCACAATCGCTTCTGAGCGCAGCCGGCCCTGCTCCTGATTCCACGCCAGCAGCTCGGCGCCGTTTTTAAACTTTGGCTGCACATCCGCGGGCATAATTTTTTTCAGGCGACTGAAAAGATCGTTCGGCGTTTTCATTACTCACCTCGGAATCCATCGGGAATATCATAATCAGTATTGCTGATCTGGGTGATATCGCGCTTTGGCTGACCGCCGTTGGCGGCGCGGTTCATCTGCACGCTGCGCGCCAGTTTCTGCTGCCACTGTACATGGTGAAACAGCCGGCCTTCCGCCTGCCAGTAGGCGACGAAAGCCGCCAGCTCTGCGGCGGTCACCGGCTCGCTCAGCGCCACGCCCCAGATCGCCGCCTGGCGCTGGAAGTCGCTGTCCGGCTGCCAGCCCGGATACATGGCGAACTTGCCCACCGGCACGGCGATCGGCGCGGCGTCGCTGTGAAACAGGCTGTCGTCCAGCGTGACATCATTCGGCTGCTGCGCCGCCGCTTCCAGCGCCAGCAGGTGCGCTAGGCGCTGCGGCGTGATCGCGTAAAACGCCGGAACATTGTTGTGCAGCACCGCCAGCGTGCCGTTATCGGCCTGCTGCAGCGTGGTGAGGGGATCGTGGCAAAAGCCGTCCAGCCCCACCAGCGTTGAAGATAAGATTTTGACTGACATGAAGAAACCTGACGTTGACTCACCCGGTGCACCGGCGACCCGGTACTAAGCGGTCAGTGTACCTGTTTTAGCACCGGGGATCGCCATAAAACCGCGCGGATTTAGCGCGAGGCGAAGTGCGGTTCAGCCGCCTCAATGCTGACCGCGCGACGGCTGGCGCGTGCCGTTGCCAGCGCCGGGCGGGTTTGCCACAGATAGCGCAGCGATGCCACCAGACACAGGCTGTAGCCAAACAGCTCGCTGCCCTCTTCCGCCATGTTCTTCACCACGCGGTTATAGCCATCCAGCATCAGTTGCTGCCACAGCTCATGCATGCCAAACAGCCGCGAGAACACCAGCACCGCCAGCAGCCCGGCGGCCATCATTTGCCAGCTGCGATGCTGCAGCAGTGCCGCCAGGCCCGGCAGGATTTGCCGCGGCTGACGCAGCGCCATCGCCAGCGAGGCCGCGGTCGTTGCCAGCGCAAACCACAGCCATGCGCCGTGCTGCACCACGTCGAACAGAAAATCCATTTCACGAATCAGCATGCAGCTGAAGAAGCCACCGACCAGAATCAGCGCGCTGCGCTGATGCGGTCGCTGCCAGGCGGCGAGGAAGAACAGTGCGGCAATGGCCGCCAGCATCAGCTCCTGTGTCGCTTCGGTGAAAGAGGTTTCGTGCAGTGCATCGTTCATCCAGTTGACGTCGATGTAGACCATCGCCATACAGAAGACCAGCACCAATCCACTGATGATAAAGGCCGCCAGTTCGCGGCTAATAAGAATAATGTTCTCGCGCATTGTGATACCAAATCAGAAAATAATTAGCGCGCTTATTATATTTCCGCTGGCTGGCACCACTTCTCATTTCATGCCGCTTCAGAAGCGGGCGCTGACGCCGAGGTTGTAAATGAACTGTTCGCCGCTGCTGACCGCGCCGGTCTGGGCAAAGGAGGCGAACGCTGCCATGTTCTGGCCGAGCGGCAGACGGGCACCGACGCTGACATCCATCCAGTTCGTTTCCCGGTTCATCTCTTCCGGCCGATCGCGTGGCGCGGCCGTGCCGTCGAAGCTGAGCTGATGGCTGTAACTCACCTGCGCCCACGGCGATATCCAGCCAAAACTGGAATCCACGCGCCAGCCCAGTGAAGCGATGTGTTCGGCGTTGTTACGATCGACCGGCGCGCAGGCGGCGCAGCTCAGGGTGGAATCATCGACGGCAAACTGCGCCACCGGACCGGTGCGCAGGCGGTCATTCATCGGCAGGTTCCAGCCTGCCGAGTAGCGGTTCACCAGCGGCGAGTTGCCGACGCTGGCCGTTTCGCTGTGTAGCGCCATGCCGCCGCCGGGCGGATTGAGCGCGGCATCAAGCAGATCGCTGTCGCGGTTTTCTGTCAACATCAGATGATTACTGGAAATTTTTTCGGCAAGTATCGCATTGTAATCCGGCGCGCTGCTCTCGCTGGCCTGATCCCAGGCGTGCGCCGGCAGGGCCGCCACCAGTAGCCACCCACCGCTAAAGGCCAGCGCAAGGAGACGCTGGCCGGTCCGCTGACTGTTCTGCCACATGAAAGACTCCTGACGAGCCAGAAGGGATCGGGTTGGCCTTGAAATTGATGATGATCCTGAAGCGTTCACCCGGTTGCAGCGCGAACGTCCATGACGTTATTATCGGCACCCATTGATTAACTATTAATCGATTCTTTCAAACGTCAAGCGACTGACCGCTTTTTCCTCATGCTTAGGGAGTGATGCAATGCAGCGATGTGGCTGGGTAACACAGGATGCGCTTTATCTGGCGTACCACGACACGGAATGGGGCGTGCCGCAGACCGATAAGCGCGCCTTATTTGAGATGCTGTGTCTGGAGGGGCAACAGGCTGGCCTGTCATGGATCACCGTGCTGAAAAAGCGCGAGAACTACCGCCAGGCGTTTCATGATTTTGATCCGCAGGCGATGGCGCTGATGGATGAGGCCGATCTGCTGCGCCTGCTGCAGAACAGCGGTTTGATCCGCCATCGCGGCAAGCTGGAAGCCATCATCAATAATGCCAAAGCGCTGCTGGCGCTGGAGGCCACCGGTGAAGACTTTTCCCGCTTTATCTGGTCATTTGTCGATAACCAGCCGATTTTGCACCGTTATGCGGATTATAAACTGGCGCCCACCACCTCCGAACCGGCCATTGCGCTGTCTAAAGCGCTTAAGAAGCGTGGTTTTAAATTCGTCGGGCCTACAACCTGCCACTCTTTTTTACAGGCCTGCGGGCTGATCAACGATCATCAAACCAGCTGTTTCTGCCATCCCGATAATCTTTAAGGCAAAAGTTTACAAATTAAGACTGCGCCTCACGAATTTCCCCATCATTGAACGGCATAATAGTGCCGTTTTGGGGCATTTTCCCCGTTTCCGTATGAGGGACTTTTTCATGAAAAAGCGTGTACTGGCGCTGGCCTTGTTAATGAGCGGCAGCGTGGCGCTGTCGGGTTGTACCACCAATCCTTATACCGGCGAATCGCAGGCCGGGAAATCGGGCATCGGCGCGGGTCTGGGCGCGGTGCTGGGCGCTGGCGTGGGCGTGCTCTCTTCGTCGAAGAAAGATCGCGGTAAAGGTGCGCTCATTGGCGCAGCGTCCGGTGCGGCACTGGGCGGCGGCGTCGGCTATTACATGGATGTGCAGGAAGCCAAACTGCGCGACAAGATGCGCGGCACCGGCGTCAGCGTAACGCGTCAGGGCGATAACATCGTGCTGAACATGCCGAACAACGTGACTTTTGACTCCAGCAGCGCCAACCTGAAACCGGCCGGCGCAAATACGCTGACCGGCGTGGCGATGGTGCTGAAAGAGTATCCGAAAACCGCCGTCAACGTGGTCGGCTTTACCGACAGCACCGGCACGCGCGCACTGAACATGCGCCTGTCGCAGCAGCGAGCAGAAAGCGTTGCCAGCGCGCTGATCGTGCAGGGCGTGGCGCAGAACCGCCTGCGCACCCAGGGCATGGGCCCGGATAACCCGGTCGCCAGCAACAGCACCGAAGCCGGTAAAGCACAAAACCGTCGCGTCGAAATTACCCTGAGTCCGCTGGGCTAAGGCACAGGCCGGTCTGCCGCTGCAGGCCGGCTTTCGACGCGTTTTTACGCGCTTATTGACGCGCAAAGCAGCAGATAACGCGTAAACGTCGCCGGACGATAGAGCCAGCGATGACTTTATGCTAGCGTGATCAAAATTTGATCAGTGGAAAGCCATCATGTCACTCAAAGCTATCGCCTCCGCCCTTGGCCTCTCTGTGACCACCGTGAGCCGCGCGCTGAATGGGTTTGATGATGTCGCCGCTGCTACCCGCAAACGCATCGAAGAGGAAGCCGACCGGCGCGGTTATCGCCCGAATGCCGCCGCGCGTCGCCTGAAGACCGGTCGTGCCAATGCGGTCGGGCTGGTGTTTCCGGTCAGCAATGCCTCACTCAACGACAGCTACTATAGTGAAATGCTGCTGACGCTCGATCAGCGTCTCGCCCTGCACGAGATCGATCTGCTGTTGCTCCCCGACAAACCGCAGGATCAGCAGCGCAATTTGCTGCGTATGCTGCGCAGCGGCGTGCTGGACGCGCTGATTGTCACCCATACCACGCCGCAGGATGTGCGATTGCAGCGCCTGCAGCAGAAGGGTTTTCGCTTTCTTACGCTGGGGCGCAGCCAGCTGCCGCAGCCTTACGCCTGGTTTGATTATGATAACCATGCCGGAACGCTACTGGCGGCGCAGCACTGCCAGCGGCAGGGCTATACGCGCATCGCTTATCTCGGCGGTAACGAGCCCAGCACCTACATTCTTGACCGCCGGCAGGGGTTTATCGACGCGCTGCCCGCCACGCCATGCGCACAGCAGGCTGGCTGGATGGCTGCGCTGCCGCCCTCGCGCCGCGCGGGCTATCAGCAAACCCGTGCCTGGCTGGCGCACGATATCCAGCCTGACGCCATCATCACCGACTGCAGCCCGCTCGGCGAAGGCGCAGCGATTGCCCTGCAGCAGGCCGGGCGTCTGAGCGGCGCGCAGGCAATTCCCCTGTACGTTTACGATGGTTTGCCGCACGACTCGATTATCACGCAACCGGTCAACGCGATTCTGCAATCATCACAGCAGCGGATTGGCGAACGCGTCGCCGAAATGGTGCTGCAGCTGCTGGAGGGCGCGCCGCCCGCGCAGTTACAGACGCTGTGGCAGCCAATGCTGCGCCTCACTTCTGACGCACAGTGATTGCGCGGGTGCCGCGCTGTGATAGTCTTCGCCTGATGCAATTAATCAGGTGTATGTGATGAAAACCAGGCCGCCACGAGCCACAATCAGTGACGTTGCCCGCACGGCAAAAACCGGTAAAACCAGCGTTTCCCGCTATCTGAATGGCGAAGTTCATCTGCTTTCGCCGGATCTGAAAGCCCGTATCGAACAGGCGATTACCGACCTCAACTACCGCCCCAGCCAGATGGCGCGCGGACTCAAACGCGGCCGCACCCGGCTGATAGGCCTGATCATTGCCGATATCACCAACCCCTACTCGGTGGATGTGCTGAGCGGCATTGAAGCCGCCTGCCGCACGCGCGGCTTCACGCTGCTGATGTGTAATACCAACAACGAAGTTGACCTCGAACAGCACTACCTGCAGCTGCTCAGCAGCTATCAGGTGGAAGGCATTGTGGTGAATGCAGTCGGGATGCACGAAGAGGTACTCAACCGTCTGCAGCAGTCGATGCTGCCGATGGTGCTGATTGACCGCAAAATTCCCGACTTCGCCTGTGACGTGGTCGGGCTCAACAACCCGGAGGCCGCCCGCATCGCCACCCGGCATCTGCTGGATAACGGCTACGAAGCGCTGCTGTTTCTCAGTGAGCCGCTCGGCAGCGTCAATACCCGCCGCGAACGTCTCGCCGCCTTCTTTGACACCATCAGCAGCGCGCCACAGGTGGTGGCGGAGAATGCCGAAGTGGTGTTGCATCAGCCGGCACAGCTGGAACAGGTGCTGCAGGCGTTTCATCAGCGCCATCCGGGCAAACGCTGCGCGGTGATGGCGGCCAACGGTGCGCTGACGCTACAGGTGGCGCGGGCGTTACAGCGCCTGACGCTGCGCTGGGGCGAGAGCATTGGCCTGCTGGGCTTCGACGAACTGGAGTGGGCGGCGCTGGCCGGCGTCGGCATCACCACGCTGAAGCAGCCCACCTGGCAGATCGGCTATGCAGCGCTGGAGCAGGTGATCGCACGTATCGAAGGCAGCGAACAGCCGATTCGTGAGCAGGTTTTCTCCGGCGAACTGATTGTGCGCGGTTCCAGCCAGCCGCTGCGCTAATCCCGCTTTTCACGGCTCACTTCGTGAGCAGGATCATAATTCCGCACTCTGCTACTTTCCTTTGGAACCGGTTCCATTAAGCTTTTTACAGCACATTAACGTGCTGTCCGGCGCATAACGGTGCGGCGGGCAGCACAGCGAGACAGGCTGGAGGAAAGATGTCGAAAGCGAAAATTATTGTGGTCACGGCCGCCTACGGCGCGCACAAGGTGGCAGAACTGGGCGGCCAGGCAGCGCTGCTGCCGCTGATTAAAGCGGCCGGTGCCGATGGCGTCGAGATCCGCCGCGAGCTGTTCAGCGACGACGAATTGTGCCAGCTGCATACGCTCGGCGACGCACTGCGTCAGCATCAGCTCAGCGTCAGCTATTCAGTGCCGGAAGCGCTGTGGCAGGCGGACGGTGCGCTCAATCCACGTCTGGCGCAGTTCCTGCAGGAAGCTGAGCTGCTGGGCGCTCAGCGCCTCAAGCTGGCATTGGGTCACTATGTCTCGCTGGCCGATCGCCAGCTGGTCGAGGTGCTGGCCGGCTCGCGCGTCACGCTGGTCATCGAAAACGATCAGACGCCGGACAGTAAGCTGACGCCGATGCTGCACTTCTTCCATCACGCCTGCGATGCCGCGCTGCCGCTGGATATGACTTTCGACATGGGCAACTGGCGCTGGACCGGCGAAGACGCCCTGCAGGCAGCGGCGCAGCTCAGTCGCTACGTGAGCTACATTCATGTTAAGGCGGCGGTGCCGCACGGTGACAGCTTCCGCGCCATTGCGCTGGATGACGCCGACGACAGCTGGCGCACGCTGTTGCAGGCGCTGCCGGCCGATGCACCGCGCGGTATTGAGTTCCCATTAGCCGGCGCAGATTTACTGGCGGTGACCCGCCACTACGTCGATCTGCTGCGCGCGGTGTAAGGAGTTGAGCATGACACACACCTCTCAGCTGGATGTCGTCACCATTGGTGAAGCGATGGCGATGTTTATTGCCGGGCAAACCGGCGATCTCGCCGCAGCCGATCAGTTCACGAAGCGCATTGCCGGTGCCGAGCTTAACGTGGCGATTGGTCTGGCGCGCCTCGGTTTGCAGGTGGGCTGGGTCAGCCGCGTCGGCGACGACAGCTTCGGCCGTTTTACCCTGCAGCAGCTGGCGAAAGAGCACGTTGACCACCGCTGCGTGACCATTGATAACCGCTATCGCACCGGTTTTCAGCTCAAAGCGCGCGTAGACGACGGCTCCGATCCGGAAGTGGAGTATTTCCGTAAAGGCTCCGCCGCCAGCCACCTGTCACCGGATGATTTCGACGAAAGCTATTTCGGCAGCGCGCGCCATCTGCATCTGAGCGGCGTGGCCGCCGCGCTTTCCGATAGTTCGCTGGCGCTGGCTAAACATGCGGCGAAAGAGATGCGCGCCCGCGGCAAAACTATCTCCTTTGATCCTAATCTGCGTCCGGTGCTGTGGCGCAGTGAAGAAGAGATGCGTAAGCAGCTGAATTTGCTGGCAGAATACGCCGACTGGGTGCTGCCAGGTGAAAAAGAGGGGCTGATTCTGACCGGCTACCGTCAGCCTGAAGCGATCGCGGATTTCTACCTCGACAAAGGCGTGCGGTCGGTGGTGATCAAAACCGGCAGCGACGGCGCCTGGTATAAAACCGCCGCGGGCGAACAGGGCCAGATTGCGCCGATCCACGTGGAGAATGTGGTGGATACCGTCGGCGCGGGCGATGGCTTTGCGGTCGGGCTGATCAGCGCACTGCTGGAAGGGAAATCGCTGCCGCAGGCGATTCTGCGCGGTAACAAAATTGGTTCGCTGGCGATTCAGGTTGCCGGCGACAGCGAAGGTCTGCCGACGCGCGCAGCGCTCGGCGATTATTAAACCAACGCACGGACCCGTAGCGGCGCAATTTATTGCGCACATGCAGGACGCAACGTCAACAACGCGCGATGAATCGCGCCGCTACGATGCCGTGCCAATACGCTAAAACTGTCTCTACACCCTAATTTCGAGACGCATCCACAGAATGCGCCCGCCTCAACCAGAGGAGTCACCCATGAAATCGCAGACAATCGCGCCAAAACGCTGGTGGTATATCATGCCCATCGTGTTTATCACCTACAGTCTGGCGTATCTGGACCGGGCGAACTTTAGCTTCGCCTCTGCCGCAGGGATAAATGAGGATCTCGGTATCACCAAAGGCATGTCATCGCTGCTCGGTGCCCTGTTCTTCCTTGGCTACTTCTTCTTTCAGATCCCTGGCGCAGTCTATGCCGAGCGCCGCAGCGTAAAAAAACTGATTTTCTGGTGTCTGATTCTGTGGGGCGGCTGCGCCTCGCTGACCGGTATCGTCAGCAATATTCCGATGCTGGCCGCCATCCGCTTTGTCCTCGGCGTGGTGGAAGCGGCGGTGATGCCGGCGATGCTGATCTACATCAGCAACTGGTTTACCAAATCCGAGCGCTCACGCGCTAATACCTTCCTGATCCTCGGCAACCCTGTGACGGTGCTGTGGATGTCGGTGGTGTCCGGCTACCTGATTAACTCCTTTGGCTGGCGCGAGATGTTCATCATCGAGGGCTTCCCGGCGGTGATCTGGGCAATTGCCTGGTGGTTTATGGTGCAGGATAAACCGGCCCAGGCCAAATGGATGAGCGACGAAGAGAAAGCGGCGCTGCAGGCGCAGCTGCAGAAGGAGCAGGAGAACATTAAAGCGGTGCGCAACTACAGCGAAGCCTTCCGCAACCGCAACGTTATCCTGCTGTGCCTGCAATATTTTGCCTGGAGCATCGGCGTGTACGGTTTCGTGCTGTGGCTGCCGTCGATTCTGCGTAACGGCACGCAAATGGGCATGGTCGAAGCGGGCTGGCTGTCGGCGGTACCGTATCTGGTGGCGACCATCGCCATGCTGGTGGTGTCGTGGGCGTCGGACAAGACGCAAAACCGTAAGCTGTTTGTCTGGCCGCTGCTGCTGATTGGCGCACTGGCGTTCCTCGGCTCGTGGATGGTGGGCTCCAGCAACTTCTGGCTGTCGTATGCGCTGCTGGTGATTGCCGGTGGTGCGATGTACGCCCCGTATGGCCCGTTCTTCGCCATCATTCCGGAGATGCTGCCGCGCAATGTTTCCGGCGGTGCCATGGCGCTGATTAACAGTATGGGCGCACTGGGTTCCTTCATCGGTTCATGGATCGTAGGCTATCTTAATGGGGCGACCGGCAGTCCTGCCGCCTCCTATGTCTTTATGGGTGCTGCGCTACTGGCGTCGGTGTGGCTGACGCTGATTGTTAAACCGGCGGCCAACAAAACGCCGCCGCCAATTCACGGGGCGAAGCACGCCTGAAAGCGTAAGCGATGACTTTTCCGGGCGACTCAGGTCGCCCGTCACACGTTCTACAGGGAGCAAATAATGAAACCTGCTGTGATTCTGTATAAGAGCCTGCCCGATGACCTGCGTGCCAAGCTGGACCAGCACTTCAGCGTCACGGAAGTGAAAGATGTCTCGCCGGAGACGGTGAAACAGCATGCGGCGCAGTTCGCCGCAGCGAAGGGTCTGCTGGGCTCCGGCGGCAAAGTGAATGATGAGCTGCTGGCCAGCATGCCGGCACTGCGTGCCTGTTCTACCGTCTCCGTCGGCTATGACAACTTTGACGTTGATGCGCTCAACCAGCGCAATGTTCTGCTGATGCACACGCCCACCGTCCTGACCGAAACCGTGGCCGATACCATGATGGCGCTGGTGCTGAGCACCGCGCGTCGCGTCACCGAGCTGGATAAATGGGTCAAAGCCGGTGAGTGGAAAAAGAGTATCGACGCTGAGCACTTCGGTATCGACGTACACCACAAGACGCTGGGTATTCTCGGCATGGGCCGCATTGGTCTGGCACTGGCGCAGCGCGCGCACTTTGGCTTCGGCATGAACATTCTGTACAACGCCCGCCGCCAGCATGAAGAGGCGGAAACCCGCTTTGGCGCGCGCGCCTGCGATCTGGAAACGCTGCTGAAAGAGAGCGATTTTGTCTGCATCAGCCTGCCGCTGACCGAGCAGACGCACCATATGATCGGTGCGGAACAGCTGAAACTGATGAAGCCGAGCGCGATTCTGATCAACGCCGGACGCGGTCCGGTGGTCGATGAGCAGGCGCTGACCGCCGCACTGAAAGACGGCACCATTCACGCCGCCGGGCTGGATGTGTTTGAAGTCGAGCCGGTGCCAGCCGATGCGGAAATCCTCACGCTGCCGAACGTGGTCGCGCTGCCGCACATCGGCTCCGCCACGCATGAAACGCGCTACGGCATGGCGCGCGATGCGGTCGACAACCTGATCGCCGCGCTGAGCGGTAAAGTGGAGAAAAACTGCGTTAACCCGCAGGTCCTGGCCTGATCCCACGGCTTTAGCCATTGCGCCTGCCGGTTGCGGGCGCTATGGTGGTCTTCCCCCTGATAACAATGTTTTTACCTCCTATGGCTTTTTCTCAGTTCGGCGACAAATTTACGCAACATTCCGGCATCTCTCGTCTGATGGAAGATATGGGCGAAGGGCTGCGCACGCCTGGCACGATCATGCTGGGCGGCGGTAATCCGGCGCAGATTCCGGCCATCAATGATTATTTCAGTCAGCTGCTGCTGCAGATGCATCAGGACGGCAAGCTGAACGAAGCGCTGTGCAACTACGACGGCCCGCGCGGCAAAGCGCTGCTGCTGGAGGCGCTGGCCACGCTGCTGCGCGAGGAGCTCGGCTGGCCAGTGACGCCACAAAATATCGCGCTCACCAACGGCAGCCAGAGCGCGTTCTTTTACCTGTTTAATCTGTTCGCCGGCCGCCGCGCCGACGGCAGCAAAAAGCGCGTGCTGTTCCCGCTGGCGCCGGAATACCTCGGCTATGCCGATGCCGGGCTGGAGGAGGATCTGTTCATCTCCGCCAAACCCAACATTGAACTGCTGCCGGAAGGCCAGTTCAAATACCACGTCGATTTCGACCATCTGCCGCTGAATGATGAGACTGGCCTGATTTGCGTGTCGCGTCCGACCAATCCAACCGGCAACGTCATCACCGACCACGAACTGCTGCAGCTGGATGCGCTGGCACAGCAGCATGGCGTCCCGCTGCTGATTGATAACGCCTATGGCGTGCCGTTCCCCGGCATCATCTTCAGTGAGGCACGTCCGCTGTGGAACCCCAACACCATTCTGTGCATGAGTCTGTCGAAGCTGGGCCTGCCGGGCGCACGTTGCGGGATTATCGTTGCCGATGAGAGCACGATCGGTGCCATTGGTAACATGAACGGCATTATCAGCCTGGCGCCAGGCAGCATCGGTCCGGCGATTGCCACCGAGATGATTGTGCGTGGCGATCTGCTGCGCCTGTCGCAGGAAGTGATTAAACCGTTCTATCAGGCCAAGGTGAGCGAAACTATCGCGATTATTCGCCGCTATATCAGCGAAGATCGCTGCCTGATCCACAAACCGGAAGGCGCTATCTTCCTGTGGCTGTGGTTCCGCGACCTGCCGATCAGCACCGAAGCGCTGTATCAGCGCCTGAAAGCGCGCGGCGTGCTAATGGTGCCGGGCCACTTCTTCTTCCCGGGGCTGGAACAGGCCTGGCCGCACACCCATCAGTGCATGCGCATGAATTACGTACCGGACAGCGATAAGATTGAGCGTGCGGTACAGATTCTGGCGGAAGAGCTGGATAACGCCTGGAATGCTTAATCCGCGCTTAACGACAGCTGGCACCACTGCGCCAGCTGCTGAATTGCCTGTTCGACTTCGGCATTCCAGCCAAAACCGGCGTTGAGCCGGAAGCAGTGATCGTAGCGGTGATCGGTGGCGAAGATGTGCCCAGGCGCGATGCCGATGCCCGCGTTGCGCGCCTTGAGAAACAGCGCGCGCACGTTCAGCGCCTGTTGCGGCATCTCCACCCACAGCACGTAACCGCCCTCCGGATCCGACACGCGCGTGCCCGCCGGGAAGTAGCGCAGCACCGCCTGGCGCATATGGTGGATCTGATTTTTCAGCTCGCGCCGCAGCTTGCGCAGGTGCGCATCGTAACCGCCGCTGCGCAGCAGTTCGGCAATCGCCGCCTGCGACAGCACCGACGTGCCCATGCTGGTGGTGTACTTCAGCGAGGCGATTTTGCGCATGTACTTGGTGCTGTGCACCCAGCCAATACGGATGCCGGGCGCCACAGTTTTGGAGAAGCCGCTGCACAGGATGGCATTGGGGCTGAAGGCGCGCATCGGAAACGGCCGGCGCTCGCCGAAAGCCGTATCGCCAAAGATATCGTCCTCAATGATCACCACATCATTCTCATCGGCCTGGCGCGCGATATACGCCTTGTGCTCGTTGGGAATGCTTTTGCCCAGCGGATTATTGATGTTGTTGATGGTGAGATAGGCCTGCACCGCTTTACGCCGGAACAGCCCGGTGAGTTTCGCGACGTTAACGTAACCCCCCGGCCCGGCTTCCACTTCAATGACGCGCAGGTTGAGGTTGTGCAACATCTGTAGCAGCACGAAGTAGCACGGCGACTCCACCGCCACGATATCGCCTGGCCGCGTGGTGGCGCGCAGCGCCAGCGAAATCGCCTCAATGCAGCCGTTAGTGACCAGGATGTCATCGGCGCTGATATTGCAGCCATAATCCACCGCGCGCCGGGCAATTTCCGCCTTGAGCGGCGCATAGCCGGTGCCTTTCACCGTATTACCGAGCAGCGCCGGTTTGCTGTAACCCATCTGCCGCATCAGCAGGCCAATTTTTTTCACCGGATAGAGCGAGATGTCGCCGTTGGCCAGATCGAGCCGCACGCGGCAGTCCGATCCCAGCATCGCCAGGTGCAGTTCGGTTTGCTCATCCAGCGGCGCCACTTCGCGCGGCTGCTCGCTGAATACCGCCGGCACTTTTTTCTCTGTGGGACGCGGTGCGACAAAAAAGCCAGACTTCGGCCGTGCCACCGCGTAGTGCTCATCCTCCAGCGTGCGTAATGTTTTCAGCGCAGTGGTCATGCTGACGCGATACTGCGTCGCCAGCGTGCGCACCGACGGCAAACGGCTGTCGGGCGGCAGCGATCCGCTGTGAATGGCCTGTTTTATCTGCTCAGCGATCTGACGGTAACGACTGCTCTGACTCTCCTGTTCCTGCGTTTCACCCGCCATCTGTTCCACCCCATATCGTGCTGATCTGTGCGTATTCATCAGATTACATTCAAAGTACTTTAGGCTGCATCTGTTAATTCAGCTTCACGCAGCACCTTCGTGGCCCGTTTTCCAGCCCGTTGTCGCCCGCACGGCAGCGGCGATTTTATTAGCCAAAGGATGAAGTGAAAAATGAATAATCTGTCCGCGATGATGAGTGAAATTGAAGAATACCTGACGCCCGCGATTCTCGATTCCGCCCAGCACTGTGCTCAGCGCCTGCTCGCCGCCCTGCCCGATCCCGACCATCCCGAACGTAACCGCGTGCTGCTGGCCTATGGCGGCGGCAAAGACAGCAGCTATATGGTGGCCTACGTACGTTACATTCAGGGGTTAATCTGGCAACAGCGCAACAGCACGTTTCAGCTGCGCATCAGCACTAACCGCCATGCCGCCATGAATGACAGCGTGATGGAAAACATCGACCGCGTCTATCGCGCGCTGCGTATCCATGACGACGCGTTCACCGAATGCCTGGTGACCGACGGACTACAGATTCGTCCCTTCGATCGCCATTTGCCGATGCCGCAGAGCGTGCGCCAGCAGAACCGCGACGATGTGCTGATGAATGGTCACCGCTTCCGTGCCGACGCGCGCTCCACCTTCTGCAACGCCTGCAACCTGAGCATGGTGAATTCGTTTGGCCTGGCGGCGCACTACGATGGCGGCGTCGATGTGATCATCACCGGCGATTCGCCGCAGGAGCAGACCGCTTACCTTGCGTGGGCGCGCCACCTGTCAAAACTGTTTGATGCGCCGATGGCCGATAAGTCGCGCGGCTTCAGCGGCTTTCTGCACACGCTAGACGGCGTGGCGGCGCGCTACTTCGCCGACATTTACGGCGCTGACCAGGTCACGCCGGCACATCGCATTACCTGGCAGCTGGCGCGCGACCCGCTGTTCTTCAACATCTATCAGGACACCGCTTATGAGGCTGGCGCGCACTGGGCGCTGCTGACCGAATTCATGCATTTCCGCTTCGATGAGCTGATGTTCAGCTTCTCCGAGTCGGACTGCGGCAACCCGACGTTAATGGCACATATTCGCGGTCTGCGTGCGGAGACGCTGTTGCAGCGCAGCTACGCCGAAGGCATTCGCGAATATGTGCGCTTTGCGCTCGGCCTGATGGTGCAGAAGGACTTTCCGCCGCAGCTGATCGATGAGATGGCCGCGCGCTATCAGGATGATGCCGCGATTGCCCGCGCACGCCAGCGCGCCGCGCAGTTCGCACTCGACGCTTTCGGCCTCAGTGAAACCCAGCTGGTATGCATGATCTATTCACCGTTTATCGCCGGCGGCCAGCAGCTGAAAGCCTGGCTGCTGCAGCTGCCGGCCGCGCCGGAAGAAGCCGCGGTGCGCGCCTTGCTGAGCGGAGAGAGCGAGGATGTGGCGCTGGCGCAGCAGCTCACGCAGCTGTCGGGCCTCAGCGTGGCGCAGATGCGGCACTGCTGGCGCAGCGCGGCGGTGAGTTCGCTGCTGGACGGCGCGCGCGGCGATGCGCTGTCGCGCGTGTTGCGTTTCGACCCGCACAAAGCGGTGATTCAGGTTAACAACGGTGCGTTACAGGACATCGTTACTGAAGTGATTTCCGGGCGTTAACCCGGTAAGGCGACGCGATGAGAAAGATTTTTCTGCAGATTGGCGCCACGCGCGACGGGCAAAATCCCTACTGCGCGGTGGCAAAACGCGAAGGCTATTTTACTGTACTGGCCGAAATGGGGGATTTTGTCGACTATCAATCGCTCAGCATCGCCCTGCCGTTCGATCTGATTGTGCGTCTCGATCGCCCGGAAAATCCGTGGGATGTCCTCAATGCCTGTCTGCACGCCGGTCTGCTGGAGCATCCACAGGTGGTGCTGGCCGGTTTTGAGGCTTACAACGCCAGCGCTGGCCGGGTGCGTGAACTGCTGGCCGGCCCGGATGCCGGTCCGGGCTTCATCCCGCCGGATAAATATGCACAGCGCATGGCGCTACGCAAAGCCTGGCCGCGTTTTCCACAGCCGGAGTTTCGCTTCTTTGCCTCACCGCTCAGCATTGGCGACGCGCGGGATGCGCTGCTTTATCCCTGCGTGATCAAACCGGTCGACGGCGGCGGCGGGCTGGGCATCTGGCTGGTGGAAGAGGCCAGCCAGCTGGATGCGGTGATTGCCCGGCTGCTCGACACCATGAACTATGGCGGACGCGGCTTTACCGGCTTTATCGTCGAAAGCTGGCTGGCCGGCGACGAATATTCGCTGCAGGGCGTGGTGGAGAATGGACACGCGGTGGCGCTGACCTGCTGCCAGAAGGTGATTGAGCAGCATACCGAGGCCGACGGCTGTATCAGCTTTTACGAATCCGGCCATGTGGCGATGGCGGCGCAGCAGCTGCCCGCCGCCTTCACCAGCCTGATGAGTTTCTGCTGTGAAACCTTCGGCTACCGGCGCGGCGCTTTCCACATTGATTTCATTATGGTAAACGGCGAGCCGCACTTTCTCGAAATGGGCTTTCGCCTGTCCGGCATGGGTGTGGTGAACCTGGTGGAAGAGGTCACCGGCATCAACTGGGCCGAGGTGGCCTTTCAGGTTGAAGCCGGACGCGGCCTGCCTGAACTGCACTTCGCTTCACCGTCACAGGCCGTCGGCCGGCTGCGGTTGCGCCAGCGGCTGCAGTATGACGCCGCCGAGCGCTGGATTACCGACCATCAGCGCGGCCAGCTGTTGCCACCGCTCAACTTACCGGCGCTGGAGGTCTCACCGCGCTCATCGCTGTACGCCGATCTGACGCGCCACGCCGGGATTCTCGCCACGCTGCGTCTGCCTGCCGCCAGTCGCGACGAAATTCTGGCGGTGTTTCACGCCCTTCTTGCTGTTCCCGCTTTGACCTCACGGAGAGATTTACTATGTGCAGAATGATTCTGGCACACGGCCAGTTTGACGCCGCTGCGGTACTGGACGCCGCACGCGCCATGAGCTGCGGTGAAACCGCCGCGCACGATGGCCCGATTAAACAACATCCCAACGGCTGGGGCTGTCTGTGGCTGGAGCACGGTCAGATCCGTACGCTGCATGGCACCGGCACCTTTGCCGAAGCACTGCCAGGCATTGACGTCACGCGCATGCAGCACAGCCGCTTTCTGGCGGTGCACGTGCGTCACGCCACGCTCAGCAAAAACCAGGGCATTGCGTTCTCCCATCCGCTGCGGCGCACCAGCGGCGGCACCCAGTGGTACATGATGCACAACGGCTTTTTGCCGACCGTCTATGCGCAGCTGGGCATGGCGCAGTCGCGCTTTGATTCCGCTGAATATCTGGAATATATCGTCGACCGCGTCACGCCCGCCGATTTCACCCGCGACTACCTGCGCGAAAAAATGGCCCGGGTGGCGCCGGGTGGCAGCGCGGCAAACGCCATTTTCGTCACCCGCGAGAAGGCCTGGGCGTGGCAATGGCATCCTGATGACACGCCTTACCCCGACTATTTCACCCTGCATCGTTGTCAGCAGAACAACAGCACCTTTATCTCCTCTGAACCTGTTTCAACACTGGGCACGGCGTCAGCATGGCACCGTATGAGCAACCATGAACTTCATGAAATTCCATTTGGAGAGTGAACCCATGGCCATTTTCAATCAGATTCGCGTCATTAACCCCAACATGTTCGTCGAAAGCACCTGGCTGGATGACATCGTCACCGCGCGCGTGCCGCTGCTGGTGCTGCGCAATTTCCTCACGCCAGAGGTGCGCACCGCGGTGGTGGCTGATCTCCAGCAGTGCCGCGAGCAGGTACGGGTTTCTCACTATCCAAATGGCGCGCTGACCACGCTCGGCCCGTATCTGGCGAAGCACACCGCCGCGCCGGAAAACTATTTCACCGAACTGCGCGACATCCAGCCGGCGCTACCGGCCTCGCTGCACGCCCTGCGCGCGCAGATTTACCACTGGGTGCAGCATGCGCTGCGCCTTGAGAGTCTGCAAACCGCCACCGAACCGGCACTGGGTGATTACGCCGGCTCGATTGTGCGTTTCCACGCTGACGGCGTCGCTAATCCGCTGCATAACGACAACATCGTGCGCGATGCCGCTGGCAGCGGTCTGGCGGTGACGCACATTCTGCATCAGCTGAGCTGCGTCGTGTGCCTGCAGGAGTGCAACGCCGGCGGCGCGCTGCGCATCTTCAATAAGAAATGGCAGCCGGAAGACGAGCGCTTTAAAACGCCCGGCGAGCTGGGCTACCAGAGCGGCGTCATCGCCGGCAGCGAGACCTGTGAGTTCGCGCCGCGCAGTGGCGATATCTATCTGTTTAATCCCGCGTTTTATCATGAAATCGATCGCGTTGAGGGCGACACGCGCATCACCATGGGCTTTTTCTTTGGCCTGACCGACAAAAAAATGAAGCACGCCATTGCCTGGAGTTAATCCCGGCCTTAGACGAGGAAGACAGTATGACAACCTATGACAAAGTGATCGCGCTGCTGGATACGCAGCAGGCCCGCTACCGCGTGGTGGAGCATGAGGCCATCGGCCAGACCGAGGTGATCAGCGCCATCCGCGGAAACGATCTCCAGCAGGCGGCCAAAGCGATGGTGCTGGAAGTCACTATGCCGGACGGCGCCGCGCCGCGCTATCTGCTGGCGATCGTACCCGGCGACTGCAAAATCAACTTCAAACACGCCGCGCGTGCCATTGGCGGTAAGAAGTCGACGTTTGCCACCCCTGAGCAGGCACAAGCGCTGACGCAGTGTGTGATGGGCGCGGTGCCGCCGTTTAGTTTTGATGACCGACTGGCGCTGCGCGTGGATGCGCGGCTGCGTGATGTCGGGACGCTGTGGTTTAACGCCGGTGCGCTGGACCGCTCGGTAGCTTTGGATGTGGATGATTATTTTCGACTGATCGGCGATGACTGCGGTGCAGAGATCGCCACACCGGTGACGGCAACCGCCTGATTGCCGCGCTGAGGAATGCGTATGTCCGTGAAAGATATGTTGTTAGCCCTGTGCGTCGTGGTGGCGTGGGGCGTAAATTTTGTGGTGATTAAGCTGGGTTTGCAGGGCATGCCGCCCTTTTTGCTGGCGGGACTGCGTTTTACGCTGGTGGCGTTTCCGGCGATCTTTTTCGTGCGTCGTCCGGCAATTCCGCTGCGCTGGCTGGTGGTGTATGGCATGACCATCAGCTTTGGTCAGTTCGCGTTTCTGTTCCTCGCCATCAAGCTTGGCATGCCAGCCGGGCTGGCTTCGCTGGTGCTGCAGGCGCAGGCATTTTTCACCCTGCTGCTCGGCGCGCTGCTGCTGGCCGAGAAGCTGCGCTGGAACCACATCGCCGGCATTCTGGTCGCCACGCTCGGCATGTTTATGCTGGCAACCGCCGGTATGGAGGGCCAGACAACCGCGGGCATCACGCTGACCACCATGATGCTGACGCTGGCGGCGGCGCTGTCGTGGGGGCTGGGCAATATCACTAACAAGATTATCCTGCGCAACCGCAAGGTGCCGGTGATGTCGCTGGTGGTGTGGAGCGCGCTGGTGCCGATTGCACCGTTCTTTGCCTGTTCGTGGTGGTTCGAGGGCGAATCCGCCATTGTCACCAGCCTGCTGGATATTTCGCTGCAGACGGTGCTGGCACTGCTCTATCTGGCGTTTTTCGCCACCATCATTGGCTACGCCATCTGGGGCAATCTGCTCAGCCGCTACGAAACCTGGCGCGTGGCGCCGCTGTCGCTGCTGGTGCCGGTGGTCGGTATTCTCAGCGCCGCGCTGATCCTCGGCGAAACTCTGTCGGCACAGGAGATTCTCGGCGCGTCGGTGATCATTCTCGGGCTGCTGGTGAATGTGTTTGGCGGTATGGTGAGCCAGCGCCTGCTGGTACGTACCTGATGATGCAGCCATAAAAAAACGCCGCGTTGCAGCGGCGTTTTTCTTTACTTCGTTAGCCTTATTTCAGGATTTCAATCCGGCGTGGTTTCGCCTCTTCCGGGACGATGCGTTCCAGATCGATACTCAGCAGGCCCAGTTCGAGACGCGCATCGCGCACCACGATGTGATCGGCCAGCTGGAATTTGCGTTCGAAGTTACGTTCTGCGATGCCCTGGTACAGGTATTTACGTTCCTGCTGCTCTTCAGGGTGGGCGCCGCGCACCACCAGCATGTTGTCATGGGCGGTGATATCCAGTTCGCTCTGCGCAAAGCCGGCGACGGCAATGGTGATGCGATAGTGGTTTTCGTCTACCAGCTCGACGTTGTACGGAGGGTAGCCGCCGTTGGCCTGGTTTTGATTGGACTCAAGCAGGTTAAACAGACGGTCGAAACCAATAGCAGAACGATAAAGCGGAGAGAGATCAAAGTTACGCATAATAAGACTCCTGATAATCAGCAAGTTTTGGCAACCTTCCACCATGGACAGGTTGTCCGGCCCGTCGGTGTCCCTGTCGGCGACCGCGTCGTGACCGTAGCTTAAAGATGGGTGCGCTCAGGTCGCTTTCAAGGGGCAATGCGCTTTTTTTTGCAGCAATTCTGACGATATGGCATACACTCAGGGGACGCTTCGCCTGACGGGAAGGACATAACCACAGAGTTATGCGGATGTCAGGTGACACACTCCAGCCAGGGCCATGCCATGACTGTAGGGATGATGATGATGAAAATGATGAAACGCTTTCCGCTCACCGGCCTGCTGGTCTGCTGCGCCTGTGCCACATCAGGCTGCTCCAGCGTGATGTCGCATACCGGTGCCAGCCAGGGTTACTACCCCGGCACGCGCGCCAGCGCAGAGATGCTGACCGATGACAATACCAGCTGGGCGATTAAACCGCTGGCGCTGATCGATCTGCCCTTTTCGGCGGTGATGGATACGCTGCTGCTGCCGTGGGATTACTTCCGCGCCGACGACGATAAAACCAAAGATTCGCCGCGCGAACGCGTGCTGCAGAGCGAGAAGATGGCTGGCACCCAGGCCAGCCTGGCTACCGCGGCGGCTATGCCGGCGGAATCGCACTGACGCAGAACAGCTGTCGCCAGCCGTCAACCTCGCGCATGTAGGCGATCTGCTTCCCATCCGGCGACCACACCACCGCGTCGCCGCCCGGCGGTTGCGCGCTGCGCGCGGTAAGGCGCGTACACTGTCCGCTGGCTATCTCACAACGCATCACGCTGTTATCACAGATAAAGGCGATGGCCGCGCCGTCCGGCTGCCAGCTGAAAGCAGACTGAATGCTGCTGCGCAGTGAGGTAATCTGACGCGCCGCGCCACCGTTGGGTGAGACCGTCCACAGCTGCACAATGCCCTGCTCGTCAGCCTGCAAAAAGGCGATTGCGCTGCCATCCGGCGCAGCGCGCAACCAGTGGCGCGGCTGCAGCGCCAGCCCTTTACTGTACGTGATGCGCCGCTGCTGCACGCCAGCCGGCGGTGCCGGCAGTTGCTCTGCCGTGCCCTGCAGCGGTGCATTGCCGGCTCTGGCATAGTCCGCCAGCGCCTCAGGCAGATCGACCACAAACACTTCCGGTACTTTTTCACCACTGGCATTGCGCGTATCGCCAATAAAGGCGATCGCCCAGCGCTGCCAGCTGCCGTCCGCTTTCTGGTAGCCGCGCTCACCAATCCAGCACTCTTCATAGGCGCGGTCAATCTGATCGCTGCCCGGTTGTGGATCGCGCCGGGTGTGGCTCACCAGCACGCAGTAGTGGCTGCCGTCATATTCGCGCGGATGCTGTTTTGGCGGGCATACCGGATGCAGCGGCACCGCCACGCCGACGTTGCGCAGGTCGTCACGCACATCGCGCTCATGCATCACGTGATCGTTATAGGTAAAGCTCAGCCGCGAGCCATCCGGACTGAACACATGCACGTGCGAGCCACCACGCAGCGCACCCGGCGTGTAGGGCGCGGTGATATCGCAGGCGTCGAGGTTCTCTGCGATGCCCTGCTGAACAATCACGCCGCGCCGGTGATGAAAGTCATAGTGCCAGTGCGCATCGGGATGCTCCGGCCCATGAATACAGACATAGCGCGGCGGCAGATCCGGACTCACGGTCACCACGCCGACGTATGCGCCATCGCGCGCCTGATACAGCACCTCGACCGCGCCGCTGTGCACGTTGACGCGCTCAATGGTCAGGCTGGTAAACGAGGCGCCGGACGGCCGCACATCAAATGCCAGCCACTGGCTGTCGGCGGTCCAGACGTTGATATTGGTCAGCTGATGATGGCGCTGAGTAAAGGTGAGCTGTTTTTCTGACATGGGGCAACCTCAGATGTAACCGTTGCCGGACAAATTACGTGATGCCGTTCAGTTAAGCAAAAGCTGAGCAGCTAATGCGGGTGCGCAGGCATGCGCACCCGGAAGCTTAGCCCACGCGCTGCACATCCCCCACCAGCAGGATGTAAGAGAGCGCGCCAATCAGCGCAACGGCGGAGATGTACACCAGCGCGGGCGCAAAGCCGTAATCCTGCGCCAGATACCCCACCACCAGCGGTACCGTGATGCCACCGAGGCCGCCGATAAAGTTAAACATGCCGCCGGTCAGGCCGATCAGGCGTACCGGCGCCAGTGACGAGACCAGCGACCAGGTGATGGACGCGAACCCGTTGCCGAAGAAGGCCAGCGCCATCAGCACCATAATCCACAGCGGATCGTTGGTGTAGTTTGCGCCCATAATGCAGGTGGAGATCAGCAGGCCGCAGATGATCGGCGTCTTGCGGGCAAAGCCGAGCGAGCGGCCGCTGCGCACCAGACGATCGGCCACCATCCCGGAGAGGATCACGCCAACAAAGGCGGCGAGAAACGGCACGGTAGTCATAAAGCCGGCCGTCAGCGCGGCAATATGTTTCTCCTGCGTCAGGTAGTTGGGGAACCAGGTAAGGAAAAACCACAGCGTTGAGGTCACTGCAAACTGGCCGAGATACACGCCGCACAGCTTGCGATGAAACACCAGTTTCCAGTCGGCCGCGGTGAGTTTAACGCGTGCTTTTTTCTCGCCGGGCGCATCGCCGTCGACCATCGCGCCACCGGCACGAATGTAATCCAGCTCGGCCTGATTGATGCCTTTGCTCTGGCTCGGTGCCTGGTAAACCTTCATCCACACCAGCGACCAGATAATGCCAATCCCGCCGGTGATGATAAACACCCAGTGCCAGCTCAGCAGTTCCTGAATCCAGATCAGCAACGGCGTGAGAAACGCCAGGCCGACAAACTGACCTGAGGTGTAAAAACCGACGGCCGAAGCGCGCTCCTGTTCCGGGAACCAGCTGGTAACCAGGCGATTATTAGTCGGGAAAGCCGGCGCTTCAAAAATACCGGTAATGGCGCGCAGACCTATCAGCGATAATAAGCCGCTGGCGAATCCCTGCAATAATGTCGCCACCGACCAGCCGAGAATAGCGATAAAATAGGTCAGGCGTGAACCTACGCGATCGAGAAACCAGCCGCCGGGAATCTGGCACAGCGTATATAACCAGGCAAAAGCAGAAAACACATACCCCATTTCTGCTTTGCTGATGCCAAATTCCTGCTGAATATGCGCCGAGGCCACGGCTAAATTAGCGCGATCGACATAACAAATCACCACCGTAATAAAAATCATCAGCAGCGTAATATAACGGCGACGCGTAGGTTTCGCCTGAACAGCAGAGAGATCCATGGTGTTTCTCCGTCAGATGTCAGCTGGCGGACGTGCCGAAACACGCCGCAGCCAACGCAGGGTAAGGTTATCGAAGATAAAAGCCGCAGCAGCGGTAAACTGGCAGCGCGGTGAAAACAGGTTGAGCGCTGCCCTGTGCCTTATATATTCAGCACATGGTTTAAATAGTCAGATGTTTAATCGCCTGATAATCGGCGCTGTTATAAATCGGTAAACGCAGCGACCGGGCGCAATACCACGGTTATTACCACTCGGCTACCGATCCATCCGGAAAGCGCCATAATGGGTTACGCCAGTCTGGCGCATTTTTACTGCGCGCAATCACCAGCTCTTCATTAATTTCCACACCGAGGCCGGGTTTATTTAACGGATAGAAATGGCCGTCATCCATTTTAAAATCATCTTTATTTATCACATAATCGAGCAGTTCAGCGCCCTGATTATAGTGAATGCCCATGCTCTGCTCCTGGAACACCGCGTTACGCGACACGAAATCCACGTGCAGACAGGCAGCCAGCGCAATCGGCCCCAGCGGACAGTGCGGCGCCAGCGCCACGTCGTAGGACTCGGCCATCGCCGCGATTTTGTAGCATTCGGTGATGCCGCCGGCGTGCGACAGATCCGGCTGCAGAATCGCCAGCCCACCGGCTTCCAGCACGCGCTTGAACTCGAAGCGGGAGAACATGCGTTCGCCTGCGGCAATCGGCAGATGCGTCTGCGCCGCCAGGCGCGGATAGTATTCTGCCTGCTCGGCCAGCACCGGTTCTTCAATAAACAGCGGACGATATGGCTCCAGCTCTTTGATCAGCACTTTGGCCATCGGCGCGCTGACGCGACCGTGGAAATCGAGGCCAAACTCAATGTCACTGCCAAAGGCTTCGCGGATCTGCGCTACGGTGTTAACAGCGGCATCAACCTGACGAGAATTGTCGATGATGCCCATCTCTTCACAGCCGTTGAGTTTGAAGGTGTCAAAGCCGATACCACGTAATTTCTTAATGCCATCAATCACTTCAGCCGGACGATCGCCGCCTACCCAGCTATAGGCTTTGATGCTGTCACGCACCAGACCGCCCAGCAGCTGATACACCGGCACGCCCAGCGCTTTGCCTTTAATATCCCACAGCGCCTGATCGATACCGGCAATGGCGCTCATTAAAATCGGGCCGCCGCGGTAAAAACCGCCGCGATACATCACCTGCCACAGATCATTAATCCGCGCCGGATCCTGCCCAATCAGATATTCCGACAGCTCATGCACCGCCGCTTCGACGCTGCGCGCGCGCCCTTCAATCACCGGCTCGCCCCAGCCGATGATGCCTTCGTCGGTTTCGATTTTCAGGAACATCCAGCGCGGCGGCAGGCGATAAGTGGTCAGTTTCGTAATTTTCATCGTACAGCGTCCTTATAGGCAGCAATAAATGCGCGGGCCTTCTCCACGGTGCGCGACAGCGGCTGACCGGCGCGATAGAGATCGCTGCCCAGGCCAGCCCCGACGCAACCGGCGGCGATAAATTCATGCAGGTTTTCCGGCGTGACGCCGCCCACAGCAAAGACCGGCACCTCCGGCGGCAGCACCGCTTTCAGCGCTTTGATGTAGCCCGGACCAAACGCCGACGACGGGAAAATTTTCAGCGCCTGCGCCCCAGCCTGCAGCGCGGTAAAGGCTTCGCTGGCGGTGGCACAGCCTGCGGCAACCAGCATGCCGTGCGCCACGGCCTGGCGAATCACCGCAGCATCGGTATTGGGCGTCACCACCAGCTTGCTGTTGAGCGCCGCCAGCTGATCGACCTGCGTCGCCTGCAGCACGGTGCCGGCACCGATCAGCGCTTTATCGCCGAAGGTTTGCACCATCGCGCCGATACTTTTCGCCCACTCTGGCGAGTTGAGCGGAATTTCAATCGCGTCGAAACCGGCGTCGATTAACGCCGCGACGTGCGCTTCAGCTTCATCCGGCGTGATGCCACGCAGAATGGCGATCAGCGGAAGTTTAGTGGGCCAGGACATGCGCAATACTCCTTATTCCGTGCTGGAAAGCGCGATCGCCCTCCAGCGTGACTGAATCTGTTCCGATAAAGGCCAGCGCCTGCTGATAACGCTGTGCCAGCGCGCTGCCGGCGATAATGACAATCGGCTGGCGGCTATGCGTTAACTGCTGCGTCATCTGCGCCACTTCATGGCCGATTAACAGGCCAGAGAGAAAATCACTGATATGGCACCGATCGCGCGCGCCGAGCACGTGGGCGGCACGCACTTCAAACAGGCGCGCCAGAATCGATGGGTCGTGGCTGCCAATCTGCAAACCGTCCCGGAACGCGTCCGGACTGGCTTCCTGCGCGGGTAAACCGGCGCCAATCAGCGACTGCTTCAGCAGTAAATGGTGCAGCTCGCCGGTCATCACGGTGCGGAAATCGATGACGCGATCCTGTTCCATCTGTACCCACTTGGCGTGCGTGCCCGGCATGACGTACAGCGGCGCGGGCTGCAGCGTGACCGCGCCGAGCAGCTGGGTTTCTTCACCGCGCATTACGTTGTAGTTGTCGTCACGTTCGACGCTCAGTCCCGGCACAATCGATGCTTTTCCTTCCACGCAGGTCAGGCGATCGCTTAATGCATTGAGCGCCACCGGACAGGCGAGATAAGGCACTGCCAGCCAGCCAGCGTTGCTGCCCACCATACCGGCCATGATCACCGGGACTTCGGCCACCGGCCAGCCGTCGGTAATGGTGGCAAACACCTGAGCAGGCGTGCGGTCGCCGAGGCGCGTCACGCCCGCTTCCGAACGGCGCTCATCGACGCATTCACCGGCGCGGTAATACCAGGCGCGCAGGTTGGTGGAGCCCCAGTCAATAGCGATATAACCGGTCACAAAATCTCCTTGAGTCGGGCGGTTGAGCTGGCAATCATCGCCTTCGCCGCCTGTTCCGCCGCATCGCCATCCTGGTGACGAATGGCATCGAACAGCGCTTTATGTTCGGCTAACGTGCGCGGCATGTTGCCGGAGTCCGCCATGTAGGTTTGCGCAAACACCGCTTTTTGCAGCTGGCTGATCGCCACATTAAGCTGCTGCAGCACCGGGTTATGCACCGAGGCCATCACCGCTTCGTGATAGCGGATATCTGCGTCGTTAAAGGCATCACGGTTGAGGTGGTTGGCCACCATATCGTTGTAGGCCAGCTCAATCGCCGCCAGATCGGTCGACGTTGCCCGCTCGGCCGACCAGCGCGCAATTTGCGGCTCCACCAGCACGCGCACCTCATTCATGGCCGCAATCAGTCGCGGATCGTGATCGTGCGCCAGCGCCCACTGCAGTACATCGCTGTCGAGATAGTTCCACTGGTTACGTGAAGTGACAAACGCGCCGCGGTAGCGCTTCATCTCCATCAGGCGTTTAGCCATCAGGGAGCGATACACTTCGCGGATAATGTTGCGCGAGGTTGAAAATCGCTCGCACAGCTCCGCTTCCGCCGGCAGCGCGGCGCCCGGCACATATTTTCCGGCCACAATCTCTTCACCCAGCGTCTGGATGATGCGCTCTGTTTTACTCAGTGGTTCCTGCGTCATAGTGTTCGATTCCATGAAAGGCGTGAGAAATCAGATTACTGCTTTCGTAGTGCAAAGCCCAATCCCTGACGCATCCTGTAGCGGTGATTGTAGTACCATATAGATTGTTTGTACTACAATGTGGATCACAAAACAGACAACCCATCGGCACACTGGCAGCAAAAAATTCAGCAGAGAAGTGACGGGCAGCAGAACGCCGCCCGCATCAGAGGAGGGTTACAGCACTAGCTCTTCAATGGCGTGCGCGACACCATCTTCCATATTGGTCTTGGTCACGAACTGCGCAATCTGCTTCACGGAATCAATCGCATTGCCCATCGCCACGCCGGTGCCGGCGTATTCAATCATCGCCAGATCGTTTTCCTGATCGCCAATCGCCATCACTTCTGACGGCTGCAGGCCGAGTTTCTCCGCCAGCATTTTTACGCCGTAGCCTTTGTTGACCAGCGGATTAAGGATTTCGAGATAATAAGGTGCACTTTTCAGAATGGTATAACTGTCGCGGGCGCGCGCCGGTAAGGCGGCGATGGCTTTATCCAGCAGCTCCGGTTTGTCGATCATCATCAGTTTCGGGAAGCGCGTCGCCGGGTCCATCTCTTCTACGGCGCGATAGCGCACCGGAATGCCGGTCAGGCTGGCTTCGTGGATGGTATATTCGCTGATGTCTTTATTTGGCGTGTAGAGGAAGGATTTGTCGAACGCCTGAAAATGTACCCCAAGGTCGCGCGCCAGCTGTTCCAGGTAGAGATAGTCATCAAAGCCAAGTGTCTTCTCAGCCACCACCTCACCGCTGTCCGCGCTGTGCGCCAGCGCGCCGTTGTTGCTGATGCAATACTGCCCCGGCTGGCGCAGATCCAGCTCCATCAGGTAGCGCTCCACACCAACAAACGGGCGTCCGGTGGCCAGCACGATCGACACACCTTTATCCCGCGCCCGGCCAATCGACGCTTTGACGCCCGCCGTGATTTCGTGCTGCGGATTCAGCAGCGTGCCGTCCATATCGATCGCAATCAGTTTTATCGCCATAACGTCCTCGGTTAATTCAGGGTCTGGCTTTAATGCTAGCGCGATTCAGCTCACATTGACCAGTTAATCGGCAGTGGAAGATGCGTTGCGAACAAAGAGGTTGATACTCAGGAGGGAATTCATAACGGCGATTAAAACAAAAAACCCTTCCCGCTCGGGAAGGGTTTTGCGATATCAGATATCGATATTGGCGGCTTTCAGCGCGTTCTCTTCGATGAAGGCGCGGCGCGGTTCAACCGCATCGCCCATCAGCGTGGTGAATAGCTGGTCGGCGGCGATGGCGTCTTTAATGGTGACGCGCAGCATGCGGCGGCTGTCCGGATCCATGGTGGTTTCCCACAGCTGATCCGGGTTCATCTCGCCCAGACCTTTATAGCGCTGCACTGACAGACCGCGGCGCGACTCTTTCACCAGCCAGTCAATCGCCTGCTCGAAGCTGGCAACCGGCTGACGGCGCTCGCCACGCTCAATGTAGGCATCCTCTTCAATCAGACCACGCAGATGCGCGCCGAGTGCACAGATTTTGCGGTATTCCGCGCCGTCAATGAACTCGCTGTCCAGCGGATAATCGGTATCAACACCGTGAATACGCACGCGCAGCACCGGCTCAAAGCGCTGCTGTTCGCGGTTTTCCCGCACCTGTGCCACATAGCTGCTGCCATGCGCTTCGCGCTCGTTCAGGTAAGCCACCAGGCTCTCCAGCCATGCGGTCACTGCCGTCTGATCGCTGAGATCGCTCAGGGTCGGATGATAAACCAGCGCGCGCAGCAGCGCAGACGGGAAGCGGCGCTCCATACGCTTGATCATCTTCTGGGTGCTGTTGTATTCCGCCACCAGGCTTTCCAGCGGCTCGCCGCCCAGCGCCGGTGCGCTGGCGTTGGTGTGCAGCGTTGCACCGTCCAGCGCGATGGCAATCTGATACTGATCCATCGCGTCGTCATCTTTAATGTACTGCTCCTGCTTGCCCTTCTTCACCTTGTACAGCGGTGGCTGCGCGATGTAGACGTGGCCACGCTCGATGATTTCCGGCATCTGGCGATAGAAGAAGGTCAGCAGCAGCGTACGGATGTGCGAACCATCGACGTCCGCATCGGTCATGATGATGATGCTGTGATAGCGCAACTTGTCCGGGTTGTACTCATCGCGGCCGATACCGCAGCCCAGCGCGGTAATCAGCGTGGCGACTTCCTGTGAAGAGAGCATCTTGTCGAAACGCGCTTTCTCCACGTTAAGGATTTTACCTTTCAGCGGCAGAATCGCCTGGTTCTTACGGTTACGTCCCTGCTTGGCGGAACCGCCTGCAGAGTCACCCTCCACCAGGTAGATTTCAGACAGCGCCGGATCGCGCTCCTGACAGTCTGCCAGCTTGCCCGGCAGGCCCGCCAGGTCCAGCGCGCCTTTACGACGGGTCATTTCACGTGCACGACGTGCGGCTTCACGCGCACGCGCGGCATCGATGATTTTACCGACCACGATTTTGGCGTCAGACGGATTTTCCAGCAGGTATTCGCTCAGCAGTTCGTTCATCTGCTGTTCCACCGCCGATTTCACCTCGGAAGAGACCAGCTTGTCTTTGGTCTGAGAGGAGAATTTCGGATCCGGCACCTTCACCGAAACCACTGCCACCAGCCCTTCACGCGCGTCGTCACCGGTAGCGCTGACTTTGGCTTTTTTGCTGTAACCTTCTTTATCCATGTAGGCGTTGAGCGTACGCGTCATCGCCGCGCGGAAACCGGCAAGGTGCGTTCCGCCGTCGCGCTGCGGAATATTGTTGGTGAAGCAGTAGATGTTTTCCTGGAAACCGTCGTTCCACTGCAGCGCAACTTCGACGCCGATACCGTCTTTTTCGGTGGAGAAGTAGAACACATTCGGGTGAATCGGGTTCTTGTTGCGGTTGAGATATTCAACGAACGCTTTGATACCACCTTCGTAGTGGTAGTGATCGTTTTTATCGTCGCGCTTGTCTTCCAGGCGAATCGACACGCCGGAGTTAAGGAATGACAGCTCGCGCAGACGCTTCGCCAGGATTTCATATTCAAAATCGGTAACGTTGGTGAACGTATCGTGGCTCGGCCAGAAACGCACGCGCGTACCGGTAGCGTCGGTATCACCGGTCACCGCCAGCGGCGCCTGCGGCACACCGTGCACGTAGGTTTGCTGATGCACTTTGCCGTCGCGACGAATGGTCAGTTCCAGCTTCTGCGACAGGGCGTTCACCACCGATACGCCGACGCCGTGCAGACCACCGGAAACTTTATAGGAGTTGTCATCAAACTTACCGCCGGCATGCAGTACGGTCATGATCACTTCGGCAGCAGAGACGCCCTCTTCCGGGTGGATACCGGTCGGAATACCACGGCCGTCATCCTGTACGGAGACAGAGTTGTCGGCATGGATGGTGACCACGATATCACTACAGTGGCCGGCGAGCGCTTCGTCGATGGCGTTATCCACGACCTCGAATACCATGTGATGCAGACCGGTGCCGTCATCCGTATCGCCGATGTACATACCCGGGCGTTTGCGTACCGCATCAAGCCCTTTCAGGACTTTGATACTTGAGGAGTCATAAGAATTCGACATCAACGTTTCTCGCTCATTTAATCTTCAGGTTGAACCGCTATTTTACCCTGTTCCACGCGGAACATCTTGCCCTTTTCGTCGCTCATGTCGATTACATGCTCGACACCAATGGCGCTGACAAACACCTGAGCCTGCGTGGCTTTCAGGCGTTCCGCCAGCAGGCGACGACGGGTGTCATCCAGCTCGGAGGCGAAGTCGTCAATCAGGTACAAACAGCGACGTCCGCTGCTGCGCGTCAGGTACTCGCCCTGCGCTAACCGCAACGCACACATCAGCAGCTTTAACTGACCGCGTGAGAGTAAATCTTCCACCGGCGTGCCTTCAGCACGAATCCGAAAATCGGCTTTGTGCGGACCGCTGGCGGTGTAGGTGAGCGCACGATCGCGCTCGAAGTTGCGCTCCAGCAGCTCGCCGAAGTCGCTCTCTTTGTCCCAGCCGCGCTGGAAGGAGAAGCTCAGCGCAAACTCCGGTAAAAACTGGCTGCAGGTGGCGGTGATTTCGCTGGCAATGGCTGCGCTGTATTCAGCGCGCCAGGCGCTGATCTGTTCTGCCAGCGGCACCAGCTCCTGATCCCATGGCCGGATCTGGCTGTAGCGCACGACC
Organism: Pantoea sp. GM_Pan_4; assembly: GCF_026541005.1. NCBI lineage: Bacteria > Pseudomonadati > Pseudomonadota > Gammaproteobacteria > Enterobacterales > Erwiniaceae > Pantoea > Pantoea sp. GM_Pan_4. The sequence continues at coordinate 24,055 of NZ_JALNUZ010000011.1, read as the reverse complement.
TGGCGCAGCGCCGCGTTGCGCTGTTTCAGCAGGCGACGCAGATTGCTCCAGGCCAGAAAGAAACCGGGATAAGCATGAAAGCAGCCCCAGTCGATGTAGGCTCTACGGTATTTGGGGCCGCCGTTGAGCAAAGTAAACCCCTCTGGCGTAATCAGCTGCATCGGCAGCAGCTGCGCCAGCTCGGCGACTTTGTGGCCGTCGCTGCCGTCGATGCGGACTTTGCTGTCGCCGGCGCGGTTTTTACTCAGGCCGACCGCCAGCTCGCGCTCGCTGCCTTCAATCCGCCCGTGCAACACAAACGCGTCCTGATCGTGACGAATTACGCGTCCGGCCTGCAAACTGCGGAATGCACGGCCGTGACCCAGCGTATAAATCGCCTCCAGCACGCTGGTTTTACCGCTGCCGTTGGCGCCCACGAGAAAATTAAAGCCCGGCGCCAGCGTGAGATCGGCCTGCTCGATATTACGAAAATCTTTAATCAGGAGGCGGGTTAAAGCCATGAATCAATCCAGCCAGAGGGGGTTGCCTAACATTAACAATCCAGGCCGTTGGCGGCGCAGGCAGTCTGGCCACGGCCAGCGCGCAGGCCCTGGGAGCATACTGAAGTATGTGACCAGGGGCGAGCACTGCCCGGGACCAGAATGGCAAGTAAGCCAGGCCGATATTTTCTATTACAAACGCATGGGCATAACGACGTAGGCCGCAGCCGGACTGGCTACATCTTCAATCTGCACGCTGGAAACCGAATCGGTCAGCAGCAGACGCACGTTTTCGCACTTCAGCGCGTTCAGCACATCCAGCACGTAGCTGACGTTAAAACCAATCTCCAGCTCGGTGCCGCTGTACGACACGTCCAGCATCTCTTCTGCCTCTTCCTGCTCCGGGTTATTGGCGGTGATGCGCAGCTGATTTTCGGTGATATAGATGCGAACGCCGCGGAACTTCTCGTTCGACAGGATCGCCGCGCGGGCAAAAGCCTGTTTCAGCAGATCGCAGCCCGCTTCCAGCGCTTTGTCTGGATTCTTCGGCAACACGCGGCGATAATCCGGGAAACGGCCATCAACCAGCTTCGAAGTGAAGATAAAATCGCCGACGTGCGCGCGAATGTTGCTGCTGCCAATCTGCACCTGCAGCGGCGTCTCACCGCCGTCCAGCAGACGAACCAGCTCAATCACACCTTTACGCGGTACGATCACCGAATGGTTCGGCAGCGCCTGTCCGACAGGCATCGAACAGACTGCCAGGCGATGGCCGTCAGTAGCAACGGTGCGCAGCTCTTCGCCTTCGGTCTCGAACAGCATACCGTTGAGATAGTAACGCACATCCTGATGCGCCATGGAGAACTGCGTGGCTTCAATCAGGCGTTTGAGCGTGGCCTGCGGCAACGTGAATTCCACTTCGCTCTGCCAGTCGTCGAGATTCGGGAAGTCGCTGGCTGGCAGCGTCGACAGCGAAAAGCGGCTGCGGCCGGAGCGCACCAGCATGCGGTCACCTTCCAGCGTCAGACTGATCTCTGCGCCTTCAGGCAGACCACGGCAAATATCAAGAAACTTACGCGCCGGGACGGTTGTCGCGCCCGGTTCGTGCGGCTGGGTCAGCGCCACGCGCGCCACCATCTCCATCTCAAGATCGGTACCGGTCAGCAGCAGCGTGCCTTCATTCACCTGCAGCAGTAAATTTCCGAGGATCGGCAGCGTCGGGCGTCCGCCAAGCGGGCCACTCACCTGTTGCAGTGGCTTCAGCAACTGCTCACGTTCAACAATAAATTTCATATGCGTCAGGAAGATAATGTTCGAATGAGGTTAGAGAAATCTTCTTTGATGTCGTGGCTCTCTTCACGCAGCTGCTCGATTTTACGGCAGGCATGAAGCACGGTGGTATGGTCACGGCCACCAAACGCATCGCCAATTTCCGGCAGGCTGTGGTTGGTGAGCTCTTTGGCCATCGCCATCGCCATTTGACGCGGACGCGCCACCGAGCGCGAACGGCGCTTCGACAGCAAATCCGCCACTTTAATTTTGTAGTACTCGGCCACCGTCTTCTGGATGTTGTCGATGGTCACCAGCTTTTCCTGCAGCGCCAGCAGGTCGCGCAGCGCTTCGCGCACAAAATCGATGGTGATGGCACGCCCGGTAAAGTTGGCATTGGCAATCACGCGATTCAGTGCCCCTTCCAGCTCACGCACGTTAGAGCGCAGACGCTTGGCAATAAAAAAGGCCACTTCGCCCGGCAGACGGATGTCGTTTTCGTCCGCCTTTTTCATCAGGATCGCGACACGCGTCTCCAGCTCAGGCGGCTCGATCGCCACGGTTAATCCCCAGCCAAAGCGTGATTTCAGACGATCTTCCACCCCGTTGATCTCTTTCGGGTAACGATCCGAGGTCAGGATGATCTGCTGATTACCTTCCAGCAGCGCGTTGAAGGTGTGGAAAAACTCTTCCTGCGAGCGCTCTTTATTGGCAAAGAACTGAATATCATCGATCAGCAGCGCGTCCACCGAACGGTAGTAGCGCTTAAACTCCTCGATGGCGTTGTTCTGCAGCGCTTTCACCATATCCTGCACGAAGCGTTCAGAGTGCATATAAACCACTTTGGCATTCGGCTTGCGCGCGATGATGCCGTTGCCCACCGCGTGCAGCAGGTGCGTTTTGCCGAGGCCGGTGCCGCCATACAGGAACAGCGGGTTGTAAGCGCCACCAGGATTATCCGCCACCTGACGTGCCGCCGCGCGCGCCAGCTGGTTGGACTTACCCTCAACGAAGTTGTCGAAGTTGTGGCGGTTATTCACGTTCGAGCGGTAGGTCACATCAGCCGGTGCCGGAACCGAATCCCAGCTCGGGCGCAGCGGCTGTGCCGGTGCCGGACGATTCTCAGCCGGTGCGGGCGCGCTGACGCTGCTGGCCATGGCGGGTTGCGTAGCAGCCACCGGCGCAACCGGGCGCGTGCCGACCTCAAAACGCAGCAGCGGCACGTTCGCACCGCAGAATTCATTCAGCAGCCCATTGATACTATTGAGATATTTATCCCGAACCCAGTCGAGTACAAACCGATTTGGTGCATACAAGGCCAGCGTATTGTCGTTCAATTCAGCCTGCAGCGGACGAATCCACATGCTGAATTCGGTGGCAGGAAGCTCATCCTGCAAACGGGCAAGACACTGTTGCCAAAGCGTAAGTGACACGGCGGACTCCACTCGTACAAAATCGATAAGAATTTCAGGCGCTAATAATAGAAACTGTCTTTTTTGACACAGGCGGTCAGAAAGCGCCTGCGACCGCTATCCGCGGTAGTCATCCCCGGCGATCGCAAGGAGGATCGTCAGCGGAAGGGCGGATCATAGCGCAAAGCGCCTCAGAGATCTTCCCTTTCTACACAGTTTTGATCCATTTTATCCACAGGGTGTCCAGGCATGCATCAGTTTACGCCGTCTGCGGAAAAAGCGAGCGGGGATCAGGCTGAAAGCGAGAAATTTTCCACCGCGCTCGCATTTTTGCCGTTACGATCGGCGCGGCGATCGCAAGAAGATCCTGGACGATCCTTGCGCTTTCCTTTATAGCCCGTATAATTCCCCACCCGGCATTGGCGCGTGAAGCTTTGATGCCCGGAATTAGCGGGCTGTATCAGAGTTTTCAGGTCTCGCGCCCAGCGAAGTAAATTGACTCCGGACTGTACAATTATTACAATCCCGCCTCTTTATTAAAGACACATTGAGGCGTCGGTCGTTTTACTGGCCCGAAAACGCGTCACCCAGTGAAATTTTTCAAGTTTAGGTAGAAATCGCCATGAAACGCACTTTTCAACCGTCCGTACTGAAGCGCAACCGTTCTCACGGCTTCCGTGCTCGTATGGCTACTAAAAATGGTCGTCAGGTTCTGGCACGTCGTCGTGCTAAAGGCCGTGCTCGTCTGACCGTTTCTAAGTAATAAAAGCTAACCCTCGTGGTTAAGCTCGCATTTCCCAGGGAGTTACGTTTGTTAACTCCCGCTCATTTCACTTTCGTCTTCCAGCAACCTCTTCGGGCTGGCACGCCGCAAATCACCATCCTCGGCCGCCTTAATTCGCTGGGGCATCCCCGCATCGGTCTTACCGTCGCCAAGAAGCACGTGAAACGCGCCCATGAACGCAACCGGATCAAGCGATTGACCCGCGAAAGCTTTCGTTTGCGTCAACACGAGCTGCCGCCGATGGATTTTGTCATCGTGGCGAAAAAAGGGATTGCTGACCTCGATAACCGTGCACTGACGGAAGCGTTGGAGAAATTATGGCGTCGTCACTGTCGCCTGGCGCGCGGCTCCTGATCGCCCTGATACGCGTTTATCAACGCGCCATCAGCCCACTGCTGGGACCTCATTGCCGGTTCCATCCCACCTGCTCGCAGTATGGGGTGGAAGCTGTACGCCGCTTCGGCATGTTAAAAGGCAGTTGGTTGACGATTAAACGCGTATTAAAATGCCACCCTTTGAACCCGGGTGGCGACGATCCGGTGCCGCCAAAAACCTTTGATACCAGAGAACATTAACGATGGATTCGCAACGCAATCTCTTTCTCATCGCTTTTCTGTTCGTGTCTTTTATGATCTGGCAAGCCTGGCAGACGGACCACGCTCCGCAGCCACAGCAGACCCAGACCACGCAGAACACAAGCAGCGCAGCGGGTGATGCCGCCTCTTCCGGCGTGCCGGCTAGCGGCCAGGGCAAAACGATCACCGTTAAGACTGATGTCCTGTCACTCAACATTAATACCCGCGGCGGTGATATCGAGCAGGCACAGCTGCTGACTTACCCGGACAAACTGGGTTCAGACGCGCCGTTCCAGCTGCTGGAAACCACTCCGGCCTTCGTTTATCAGGCGCAGAGCGGCTTAACCGGCCGTAACGGTCCGGATAACCCGAACAACGGCGCACGTCCGCTGTATACCGCTTCCCAGGATCACTTCGAGATGGCCGATGGCCAGACCGAGCTGCGCGTGCCGCTGAGCTGGACCGGTGAGAACGGCGTGGTTTACACCAAAACCTTCGTGTTCAAACGTGGCGAATTCGCGGTTAACGTCGACTACAACATCAATAACGCCTCGCAGCAGCCGCTGGAAGTGGCGATGTTTGGTCAGCTGAAGCAGACGATCGATCTGCCGAAGCATCGCGATACCGGCAGCAATAACTTTGCGCTGCACACTTTCCGTGGTGCCGCTTACTCGACCAGCGATGCGAAGTATGAAAAATACAAATTCGATACCATCGCCGATAACGAGAACCTGAACACCACCACCAGCAACGGCTGGGTGGCGATGCTGCAGCAGTACTTTGCGACCGCATGGGTGCCGCGCACTCAGGGTAACAATACGCTGTACACCAGCAATCTCGGCAACGGTGTGGCGGCAATCGGCTATAAGTCGGCGCCTGTGACCATCGCCGCCGGCGCGCAGCAGGATCTCGGTGCCACTCTGTGGGTGGGTCCGGAAATCCAGGACAAAATGGCCGCTATCGCGCCGCACCTCGATCTGACCGTGGATTACGGCTGGCTGTGGTTCATCTCTCAGCCGCTGTTTAAGCTGCTGAAGTTCCTGCACAGCTTTATCGGTAACTGGGGCTTCTCCATTATCGTTATCACCTTCATCGTGCGTGGCATCATGTACCCGCTGACCAAAGCGCAGTACACCTCGATGGCCAAGATGCGTATGCTGCAGCCGAAGATTCAGGCCATGCGTGAGCGTCTGGGTGACGATAAGCAGAAGCAGAGCCAGGAGATGATGGCGCTGTATAAGGCGGAGAAAGTGAACCCGCTGGGCGGCTGTCTGCCACTGGTTATCCAGATGCCAATCTTCCTGGCGCTGTACTACATGCTGTCCGGTTCCGTTGAACTGCGTCATGCTCCGTTTGTACTGTGGATCCATGACCTGTCTGCGCAGGACCCGTACTATATTCTGCCGGTCATCATGGGTATCACCATGTTCTTCATTCAGAAGATGTCACCGACCACCGTGACCGATCCGATGCAGCAGAAGATCATGACTTACATGCCGGTTATCTTTACCGTGTTCTTCCTGTGGTTCCCGTCAGGTCTGGTGCTGTACTACATCGTCAGCAACCTGGTAACCATTCTCCAGCAGCAGCTGATTTATCGCGGGCTGGAAAAGCGTGGTTTACACAGCCGCGACAAGAAGAAAGCGTAACGCCCGGCAACGCTGAGCAGGACGCAACATCTCCAGGGGCGGCATTTATGCCGCCCTGTTTTTTTTGGAAGAAGGTACTTATGAGCCACAGTGACACTATTGTTGCCCAGGCGACGCCTCCCGGCCGTGGTGGCGTCGGTATTCTGCGTATTTCCGGTGGCAAAGCCGCTGAAGTGGCGCAGGCTGTGCTGGGCAAGCTGCCGAAGCCACGCTACGCCGACTATCTGCCCTTTAACGATGCTGATGGCAGCGTGCTGGATCAGGGCATCGCGCTGTGGTTCCCGGGTCCGAACTCCTTTACCGGCGAAGATGTGCTGGAACTGCAGGGCCACGGCGGTCCGGTGATTCTCGATCTGCTGCTGAAGCGCATTGTGGCGCTGCCGGGTGTGCGCATTGCGCAGCCGGGCGAGTTCTCGGAACGCGCCTTTCTGAATGACAAGCTCGACCTGGCGCAGGCAGAAGCGATTGCCGATCTGATTGATGCCAGCTCCGAGCAGGCCGCCCGCTCCGCCGTCAACTCGCTGCAGGGTGCCTTTTCACTGCGCGTTAATGCGTTAGTGGAAGCACTTACTCACTTGCGCATCTATGTGGAAGCAGCGATTGATTTTCCGGATGAGGAGATCGACTTCCTTTCCGACGGCAAAATCGAAGCGCAGCTGAATGCGGTGATCGGCGATCTCAACGGCGTGCGCGCCGAAGCGCGTCAGGGCAGCCTGCTGCGTGAAGGGATGAAAGTGGTGATTGCCGGTCGTCCCAACGCCGGGAAATCGAGCCTGCTCAACGCACTGGCCGGACGCGAAGCAGCGATCGTCACGGATATCGCTGGCACCACGCGTGACGTGCTGCGCGAGCACATCCACATCGACGGCATGCCGCTGCACATCATCGATACCGCCGGTTTGCGTGAAGCCAGCGACGAAGTGGAACGTATCGGCATTGAACGCGCCTGGCAGGAGATTGAGCAGGCGGATCGCGTCCTGTTCATGGTGGATGGCACCACCACTGACGCCACTGAAGCCGCCGCCATCTGGCCTGATTTCGTGGCGCGCTTACCAGCCGCGTTGCCGATTACCGTGGTACGTAATAAAGCGGACATGACCGGTGAAACGCTGGGCCTGACAGAAGTAAATGGCCACTCACTTATTCGCCTGTCGGCGCGCACCGGCGCAGGCGTCGATACGCTGCGTGAGCATCTGAAACAGAGTATGGGCTTCGCCGGCAATATGGAAGGCGGCTTCCTCGCGCGTCGCCGCCATCTGCAGGCTCTGGAGTTAGCAGCCACTCACTTACAGCAGGGCAAAGATCAGCTGCTGGGAGCCTGGGCGGGCGAACTGCTGGCCGAAGAGCTACGGCTGGCGCAGCAGGCGCTGAGCGAAATCACCGGCGAGTTTACCTCCGACGACCTGCTGGGCCGGATTTTCTCCAGCTTTTGTATTGGTAAATAGTCGCCGTCACAGGTCGCCATAAATGGCGCCCCTACAGGGGATTCATGTGATGCTGTAGGGTGCGCATTTAGGCGCACCGGAATCGCTACCAACATACATCTTTGTTATTTGGCGCGCCTTCGCCTTTGTCGTATAACGGTTGAGGGTCGCCGCGTAAACGCAGCGGCCACATCCATTATTCATGCTAAAAATCAGGCGCAGGTTGTTGCCTGAACAGGAGAGAAACATGAGTACACCGCTCGACAGCGTGGCGCTGAACGCGCTGTTTACTGAAGCCCGCACCCATAGCTACTGGCAGGATAAACCGATTTCGCAGGAGGTGCTGAAGCAGCTCTATGCGCTGACGGCGCTGGGGCCGACCTCAGCCAACTGCTCGCCGGGCCGCTTTGTGTTCGTGACGTCTCAGGAAGGTAAAGAGAAGCTGAAACCGGCGCTCTCCTCAGGCAATGTGGATAAAACCATGGCGGCACCGGTGACGGTGATTGTGGCGTGGGATCCGACCTTTTATGAAGCACTGCCAAAACTGTTCCCGCATGGCGATGCACGCAGCTGGTTTACCAGCAGCCCGGATTTGGCCAAAGAGACCGCGTTTCGCAACAGCAGCCTGCAGGCGGGCTATCTGATTCTGGCGGCCCGCTCGCTGGGACTGGATGCCGGCCCGATGTCCGGTTTTGATCCGGCTAAAGTTAACGCCGCGTTCTTCAGCGAAAATAACTGGCAGGTCAACTTACTGATCAACCTCGGCTATGGCGAAGCCAGCAAGCTGCATCCGCGCCTGCCGCGTCTGAGCTTTGACGAAGCCAGCAAATTTGCCTGATGCGTTAAGCCGCGCAGCCGCACGACGCGCTGCGCTATGACTTAGCCCAGCGAGTGAAAACCGCTGTTGAAGTAGACCATCGGCGCTGTCGCTTCGCCCGGCAGCGCAATACCCACGATACGCGCCAGCAGCACGCTGTGGGTGTTCCACTCCACCGTTTTTTCCAGCTGACAATCGAAGCTCACCAGCGCATCAGCCAGCACGGGCGCGCCCGTATTCAGGGTTTGCCATTCACCACTCTGGAAACGCTCAGCGCGGCGCGTCGGCGAGCTGAACTGCGCGCACAAGTCATCGTGCTGCTCGCGCAGAACGTTCACGGCAAAGTAGCCCGCCTGCAGAATGGCATCATGGCTTGATGCACTGCGGTTAACGCAGACCAGCAGGCTGGGCGGTTCCGCTGCCAGCGAGCTGACCGAGGTGGCGATCAGCCCGAACTTTTCTCCGCTGGATGAGGTGGTCACCAGCGAAACACCGGCAGTGAGACGGCGCATGCCGTGACGAAATTCATCCAGCGAGATCGATTCCTGGCGAGCAAGAGAGGTAACAGACATAACAACTCCGACGTGCATGGTTTGCGATGCGCACGATTGGCAGATAGGTGAATAATTTAAGCACTTCATTGTGCAGCTCTTTCCTGCCCAAATCCTACACCACATCCGCCGCTTCGGCACCCCATCCGACACCAATGTGCAAAAGCCTCATATTCAATTGCAGCTCATGGCAATGAGATTCGCCTCGTCCTTATCTGAATTTACTGGCTATCCAGCCTAAGCCGGATGCAAACCCATGAGAAAATTCTTACAATAGCCCTGATGATTATCCGACCATTTTCACGGAGCGACAGATGGCTAGTCATTTTGTTCGTTGGGTGGTTAACCCGCCCCTCACCCCAGAGACCATGCGGGTTCCACAGGATGTGATGACCAGCGCCGGGCACCTGCCTGATAAGCGCCGCGGCCGCTTTCTTGCCGCACGCGCGCTGCTGGCCCAGCTGATGCTGCGCGTCTATGGTATTCGTGACCTGCCGCCGCTGATCGCCAGCAGCAGCGGTCGTCCCTGCTTTGCCGATCCTAATTTGCCTGACTTCAGTATCTCCTATGCCGGTAATATGGTCGGCGTGCTGCTGGCAGAAGAAGGCGGGCGCGCTGGCCTGGATATGGAAATCGTTCGGGCGCATAGCCGCCAGGCGCAGGATGCCCTGACGCAGGGGCTGTCATCGGGTGAAAAGGCGTGGATTAACGCCCAGCAGGATTTTATGGAAGCGGTGACGCAGATCTGGACGCTGCGCCAGAGCATTCTCAAACTGACCGGCGAAGCCAACAGCGGTATTGATGCGCTGCGGCTGCATCCGGCTGCGGGTCGGCTGCGATCCAGCGTCTATCCCGATATTCAGGCGGTGTGTGATGCCGAGCCGACGCTGGTGTGGTCCTGCGCGCTGTCGCCCGGCACTGAGCGTTTACGGCTGTGGGAGATTGATGCGCAGCAGCAGTGGCAGTCGCTGCGCGATGTGGAGATGAGCAAACCCAACATCGGGCCGCGCACCCTGCGCCTCACCAGCCTGCCCGGCGAGCGTGTCGCCAGTCAGCCGGAAGTCAGGCATCCCGGATAACCAGGCCGCACCCGCGGCCTGTTGCGTTTAGTGCGCGTCGATAAAAGCGATTTTCAGCACAAACAGCAGCGCCACCACCACCACGCACGGGCTGATTTCACGCCAGCGTCCGGTACCGAGTTTCATCACGCAGTAAGAGATAAAACCGAGCGCAATACCTTCGGTGATCGAGAAGCTGAACGGCATCATCGCCGCCGTGACAAACGCCGGCACCGCTTCGGTGAGATCGTCCCAGCGCACGCGCGCCAGCGAAGCCGTCATCAGTACGCCAACATAAATCAGCGCACCGGCCGCCGCATAGGCGGGCACCATGGCAGCCAGCGGCGACAGGAACATCACCAGCAGGAACAGGATGCCGGTCACTACCGCCATCAGGCCGGTACGGCCACCAATCGCCACGCCGGATGAGCTTTCGATGTACGCCGTCACCGAAGAGGTGCCGATCAGCGAACCGGTGACGGAGCTGATGCTATCCACGTACAGCGCCTGTTTCATGCGCGGAAAAGTACCTTTCTCGTCGGTCAGGCCCGCTTTATCGGTTACGCCAATCAGCGTACCGGATGAGTCAAACAGATTGACCAGCATGAAGGCGAAGATCACGCCCGCCATGCTCACGTTGAACGCGCCTTTGATATCGACCTGGCCGACCACCGAGGTGATGGCCGGCGGCGCGGCGAACAGCCCGGTAAACTTCACGTCGCCCAGCAGCAGACCGATCGCGGTGGTCACTACGATAGAGACCAGCACCGCCGCGTGGATGTTGCGCGACGCCAGAATCGCAATGATAAAGAAGCCGAGCGCGCCAAGCAGCACGTTGTGCGAGGCCAGGTTGCCGACGGTCACGATGGTGTCCGCGTTGGGCACAATAATGCCGGCGTTTTTCAGCCCCATCATGGCGATGAACAGACCGATACCGGCGGTGATGCCCACGCGCAGGCTGAGCGGAATATTGGCGATCATCCAGTAGCGTACGCGCAGCAGCGTCAGGATCAGCAGCCCCAGCGCGCCCCAGAAGATCGCGCCCATGCCAACCTGCCACGAGTAGCCCATCGCGCCCACCACCACAAAGGCAAAGAAGGCGTTGAGGCCCATGGCCGGTGCCAGCGCCACCGGCAGATTGGCCACCAGCCCCATCAGGATGCTGCCGAACGCAGCAATCAGGCAGGTGGTAACAAACACCGCCTGGGTGTCCATGCCTGCGGCACCAAGAATCTGCGGGTTAACGAAGACGATGTACACCATCGTCAGGAAAGTAGTGAAACCGGCAATCACTTCGGTGCGCGCGGTGGTTCCGTGTTCCTGCAGCCTGAAAATACGCTGCAAAAGGCCCTGCTCGTTCATTTCGCTGTTCCGATGAAAAATTTATCGCCGCGTATCCTATAGACTTTAGCGCCGCAAAACACTGATTTTTCGCAACCGGTTGCCTGGGGTCGCTTTCTGCGCTGAGTGCGCTAGAGTGACAGCTTATTGTTTACTAAAAGGATGAGGCGCGATGTCAGTTGAATGTATCTTTTTTGATTGCGACGGCACGCTGGTCGACAGCGAAGTGATATGCACGCAGTCCTACGTCAACACCTTTGCCCGTTACGGTATCGAACTCTCGCTGCAGCAGATGTTTGAGCAGTACAAAGGGGTGAAGCTTTACGACATCATCCGCGATGTGACGGCACAGCATCAGGTAACACTGCCGCTGGCTGAGGTGGAGAGTGCCTACCGCGCGGAAGTGGCGCGCCTGTTTGATCTTGATCTGCAGCCGATTGCCGGCGCCAGAGCGCTGGTGGAGCGCGTGAAGGTGCCGATGTGCGTGGTGTCGAACGGTACGGTGAAGAAAATGGAGCATTCGCTGGGGCTGACCGGCATGCTGCCGTATCTGAGCGGACGCCTGTACAGCGGCTATGACATTAATCACTGGAAGCCGGATCCGGAGCTGATGTACCACGCGGCGGAACAGATGCAGGTGCCGATTGAAAAGTGCATTCTGGTGGATGATTCAGAGGCTGGCGCGCGGGCTGGCATCGCCGCTGGCATACCGGTGTTTTACTACTGTGCCGATGCACACAATCCGGTGATTGATCACCCGCTGGTGACGCGTTTTGACGATATGGCGCAGCTGCCAGCGCTGTGGCGTGCACGTGGCTGGGATGTGGTCAGGTAAGTGCGCGCAGCCCCCTCATCCCAGCCTTCTCCCGCCAGCGGGAGAAGGGGCCGATCGAGCGGGTGTTAAGGTGAAGCACAGGTTTGTAAAACCGCACTGAACGGTTCCCTCTCCCGTTTGCGGGAGAGGGTTAGGGTGAGGGGAAAAAATCACCCAATCGCGCCCAGCGAATCCTCATTGCCCTGGCTTTTTGGCAGCAGGAACAGCGTAGCGACAATATCCAGCAGGTAAATCAGCGCCAGCAGCGTAATCGCAGCGGTGAAAGAAATATGCGTGGCCAGCATGCCGATCACCAGCGGACCGAAACCGCCGACGCCGCGGCCGAGGTTGAACAACACATTCTGCGCGGTGGCGCGCGCCTGCGGTGGGAAAGTGTCCGAGATCAGCGCGCCGTAGCCGCCAATCATGCCGTTAACAAACATCCCCATGATGGCACCGGTAAACAGCATCACCGTCGGGTCGCGCAGCTGGGCGTAAACCACCACCATCGCCACGGCACCAAACTGGTACAGCAGGAAAATCTTCCAGCGCGCAAAGCGGTCCGCCAGCACGCCGAACAGCCAGATGCCGAACGTCATGCCCACCACCGTAACGGCCGTCCACAGGCCGGATTTGGTCAGGCTGAAGCCGAAGCTGGAAGAGAGATAACTTGGCATCCAGATCATCAGGCCGTAATAGCCAAAATTCTGCACCGAACAAAGAATCAGAATGCCGAGGCTGGCTTTGCTGGTGGCGCGATCGGCAAACAGCAGTTTAATGCGCGCGGAAAAGGAGAGATGCGGGGCTTTTTCCACATGGCGGGTGAAGGCTTCCGGCTCGCCCATGCTGCGGCGAATCACAAACGACACCAGCGCCGGCAGCAGGCCAACCAGGAACATACCGCGCCAGCCAATCACGCTCAGCAGCAGCGGCGTGATAAAGGCCGCCAGCAATACGCCGAGCTGCCAGCCGATACCGACCCACGCCGAGGCGCGGTTACGCTTCTCCTTCGGCCAGGCTTCGGCAATCAGCGCCATGCCGATGCCAAATTCACCGCCCAGTCCCATGCCGGCCAGCGTACGATACGCCAGCAGATCCCAGTAGCCCTGCGCCACGGCGCACAGCCCGGTGAACAGTGAGAACATCAGGATCGTCACGGTCAGAATGCGGATGCGGCCGTAGCGATCGCTCAGATGACCAAACACAATGCCGCCGACCACCGCGCCGATCAGCGTCCAGGTCACCAGCGAACCGGCCTGCGACGCATCCAGCGCCAGCGACACGCTGATCGCCGGCAGCATAAAGCCCAGAATCAGCAGATCAAATCCATCCATGGCATAGCCGCTGACGGCAGCCACCATTGCTTTCGCCGGCGTAACGGCGGTTTTGTTGTTATTTGCAGAGGACATAAAACAGCACCTGGCAGAAAAATGTGCGCCAAGTATAAAGAGAGCGGCAGGTTGAGAACAGGCAGAAATCAAGCGCACTGCCTGTCAGCCTCAGCGCTAACAGGCAGTCATCACGTCAATCAGGAGGGTTTATTGCTGCCGTCGTCGCCCGACAGCAGTTCATCCAGCTTGTCACCGCCAACGTGACGGAAATCCTGACCTTTCACGAAATAGAAGATAATTTCGCAGATGTTCTGGCAGCGGTCACCGATGCGCTCGATGGCGCGCGCGCAGAACAGCGCGGTGAGCACGCTGGGAATGGTGCGCGGATCTTCCATCATGTAGGTCATCAGCTGGCGCACAATGCCTTCGTACTCTTTATCCACCTTTTTGTCTTCGCGGTAGATCTTGATGGCTTCGTTGAGATCCATGCGCGCGAAGGCATCCAGCACGTCGTGCAGCATCTGCACGGTGTGATGCCCGAGCGACTCAAGGCTCACCAGCAGCGGCAGGTGCTGCTGACCGAACTTCTCCAGCGCGGTACGGCTGATCTTCTCCGCCACGTCGCCGATGCGTTCCAGCTCCGAAATGGTTTTGATGATCGCCATCACCAGACGCAGGTCGCTGGCGGTAGGCTGACGCTTGGCGATGATGCGCACACAGGCTTCATCGATCTCCACTTCCATCATGTTGACCTTCTGGTCACCGTCGATCACCCGGCGCGCCAGTTCGCCATCCTGGTTATGCATCGCGGTGATGGCATCGGTAAGCTGCTGCTCCACCATGCCACCCATGATCATCACCTGGGTACGAATGTGCTCCAGCTCCGCGTTGAACTGACCGGAGATATGTTTGTTCAGATTTAAATTATCCATGTTTCTCTCCTGAATCAGCCGTAACGACCGGTGATGTAATCTTCTGTCTGCTTCTGCGCCGGCTTGGTAAACAGCGTGTCGGTGTCGCTGAATTCAATCAGCTCGCCCAGATACATAAACGCCGTGTGATCGGAACAGCGCGCCGCCTGCTGCATGTTGTGGGTCACGATGACCACGGTGTAATCCTGCTTCAGCTCCGTAATCAGCTCTTCGATGCGCCCGGTGGAAATCGGGTCCAGCGCCGAACATGGCTCATCCAGTAGCAGCACTTCCGGGCGAATCGCGATGCCGCGCGCGATGCACAGACGCTGCTGCTGACCGCCGGAGAGACTGTAACCGCTCTGGTGCAGCTTGTCTTTGGTTTCATTCCACAGCGCGGCTTTGCTCAGCGCCCACTGCACGCGCTCATCCATATCGGCACGCGACAGCTTCTCAAACAGCCGCACGCCAAAGGCGATGTTGTCATAAATCGACATCGGGAACGGCGTCGGCTTCTGGAACACCATGCCGACGCGCGCGCGCAGCAGGGCGATATCCTGATGCGATGCCAGAATGTTGTCGCCATCCAGCAGAATTTCACCCTCAGCACGCTGCTCCGGATAGAGCGAGTACATTTTGTTGAAGGTGCGCAGCAGGGTGGATTTGCCGCAGCCCGACGGACCGATAAACGCCGTCACCTGGTTTTTGGCGATATCCAGATTAATGTTCTTCAGCGCGTGGAACTTACCGTAGTGGAAGTTCAGATTGCGCACCTGAATTTTACCGGCAGAAGGAGTTGCCATACTCATTGCTCATCTCTCATGTGCAGCGCCGCCGAAGCCGCGCCGGAAAATTAGTGTTTGCCTTTGGCGAAAATCACGCGCGCCACGATGTTCAGCAGCAGCACGCACAGCGTAATAATCAGCACACCGGCCCACGCCAGACTCTGCCATTCGGCAAACGGGCTCATGGCGAATTTGAAGATGGTCACCGGCAGGTTGGCCAGCGGCTGCATCATGTCGGTGCTCCAGAACTGGTTCGACAGCGCGGTGAACAGCAGCGGTGCGGTTTCACCGGCAATGCGCGCAATCGCCAGCAGCACACCGGTAATGATGCCGGAGACCGAGGCTTTCAGCGTAATAGCCGAGATCATCTTCCACTTCGGCGTGCCCAGCGCATAAGCCGCTTCACGCATGCTGTCCGGCACCAGCCGCAGCATGTTCTCGGTGGTACGAATCACGATGGGCACCTGCAGCAGCGCCAGCGCTATCACACCGGCCCAGCCGGAGAAGTGCTGCATCTGCGCCACCACGATGGTGTACACGAACAGGCCGACCACAATTGACGGTGCGGACAGCAGGATGTCGTTAATGAAGCGAATCACTTCCGCCAGCCAGTGCTTGCGGCCATATTCTGCCAGGTAGATACCCGCCAGAATGCCCAGCGGCGTGCCAAAGAAGGTGGACCAGAAGATCAGCAGGCCGCTGCCCGCCAGGGCGTTCGCCAGACCACCGCCCGCGGTGTTGGGCGGCGGCGTGGATTCGGTAAACAGCGTCCAGCTCAGGCCATCGATCCCTTTCGTGACGGTGGTGAACAGGATCCAGATCAGCCAGAACAGGCCGAACGCCATGGTCAGCAGCGAGAGCGTCAGGGCAATTTTATTTTTGGTGCTGCGCCACGCCTGCATTTTACGGCGTGAGGCTTCCAGCTCGGCGCGCGCCTGCATTTCAATTGCTGTCATGAACGGGCTCCTTCACTCTTCGCCAGACGCAGGATCATCAGTTTGGAGATCGCCAGAACGATAAAGGTAATCACGAACAGAATCAGGCCAAGCTCCATCAGCGCCGCCACGTGCACGCCGGATTCGGCTTCGGCGAACTCGTTCGCCAGCGCCGAGGTGATACTGTTGCCGGGCATAAACAGCGATGCGCTGTCCAGCTGGTAGGTATTACCGATTATAAAGGTGACCGCCATGGTTTCGCCCAGCGCGCGGCCGAGACCCAGCATCACGCCGCCGATCACGCCGTTTTTGGTGAACGGCAGCACGATGCGCCAGATCACTTCCCAGGTGGTGCAGCCGATGCCGTAGGCCGACTCTTTCATCATTACCGGCGTCTGTTCGAACACATCGCGCATCACCGAGGCGATGTAAGGGATGATCATGATGGCGAGGATCACGCCCGCCGCCAGAATACCGATGCCGAAGGCCGGACCGGAGAACAGCGCGCCGACGATCGGGATATTTGCCAGCACGTCGCCAACCGGCGTCTGGAAATACTCCGCGAACAGCGGAGCAAAGATAAACAGGCCCCACATGCCGTACACGATGCTGGGAATGGCCGCCAGCAGCTCAATCGCGGTACCCAGCGGACGGCGCAGCCAGTTTGGCGCCAGTTCGGTCAGAAACAGGGCGATACCGAAACTCACCGGCACCGCGATGATTAAGGCAATCAGTGAGGTTACGAGGGTGCCGTAAATCGGCACCAGCGCACCAAATTCTTCGTTTGGCGCATCCCAGGTTTTGGTCCACAGAAAGGAGAAGCCAAATTTCTGGATGCTCGGCCAGGAGGAGAAAATCAGGGAGACGATAATGCCACCCAGCAGCAGTAACACGATCAGCGCGGAGAGCTTCACCAGCGCGCCGAATATCATGTCGCCTTGCTTGCCCGGTGCTTTAAACGTCGGCTTAGTGGCAGCCATAGAATTCTCGATCTCAGAGGGTAATCAGGGCGGCAACAAGGCCGCCCATCAGGCTGGCCAGCGCGGACGCTGGCCGGGTCATACACTTACTGGTACAGCGCTTTACCGGAACTGTCTTTGATGTTGGCTTTCCAGGCAGCACGAATCTGATTCGCTACGCTCTCTGGCAGCGCTGCGTAATCCAGCGCCGTAGCCGTTTTGCTGCCGCCTTTGTACGCCCAGTCAAAGAACTTCAGCACTTCACTGCCCTTCTCCGCATTCGCCTGCTCTTTGTAGATCAGGATGAAGGTGGTTGAGGTGATCGGCCATGCATCGTTGCCTTTCTGGAAGGTCAGATCCTGGGCGAAGGATTTGCTCCAGTCAGCGCCTTTGGCGGCGTTAGCAAAGCTGGCTTCGCTCGGTGCCACTGGCTTGCCATCGGCATCAACCAGTTTGGTGTAAGTCAGGTTGTTCTGTTTGGCGTAGGCGTACTCTACGTAGCCAATCGAGCCCGGCAGACGCTGTACAAACGCGGCCACGCCGTCGTTACCTTTACCGCCCAGACCGGTTGGCCAGTTGACGGTGTTGCCTTTACCGATTTTGCTGTTCCAGGTCTCGTTCACTTTAGACAGGTAGCTGGTGAAGACGAAAGAGGTGCCGGAACCATCCGCGCGGCGCACCACGTTGATGTTGGTGTCTGGCAGCTTCACGCCCGGGTTCAGTTTGGTGATCGCCGGATCGTTCCACTTTTTGATGGTGCCGAGATAGATGTCGCCGACCGTTTTACCGTCGAGCGTCAGCTCACCGGATTTAACGCCGGGAATGTTCACCGCCAGCACCACGCCACCGATCACCGTCGGGAACTGGAACAGGCCATTTTTCTGCAGATCTTCTTCTTTCATCGGCGCATCGGACGCACCGAAATCCACGGTTTTGGCAATGATTTGCTTCACGCCACCCGAGGAACCAATACCCTGATAGTTGATTTTGCTACCGGTGGCTTGCTGATACTCTGCTGCCCACTTGGCATAAACCGGTGCCGGGAACGTCCCGCCTGCGCCTGTCAGGTCGGTGGCTGCAAAAGCAGAAACCGCGCTTACTGCGAAGGTGGCGGCGAGAATTCGGGCTACGGTGCTACGCATCAGTGTCATGTTCCCTCCAGGGGATTAAAAATCAGGCTTGACGCCGTTTTAGTAAGAGTCAGTGATTGCTGCTGGAGGCAAAATAGGACAGTTTGATGACAGTGAAATGTACGAATTGTGACAGTTATATGACAACCGGGTCGGCTGGCAAATCAGAGATAATTAATGAAAACCACCGTGCTGCCGGTAAAGTTACCGGGACTGGGGGTTGTTGAGGAGAGCGTCGAAATCAGCGTGAACGGCGTCGTCACGTTAGCCCGCACTAATTGCGGTTTATTCAGGCTCCCGTCAGCCAGTGATAACAGCGTACTGATGTTGTTGCTGAGTTTGAGGATATTGATCCCACCGGCAAGCGCAAAACTGATATTCACATCACGGTTGCAGAAAAGCGAGAAGTTAACGCTGGCTTTGGCGCCATTAACGGCGGCCGGGGCCAGCGTACCATGATTAATATTCAGCGCGGCTCCGCTTACCGAACAGGATACCGGCACCACCGGAATGTTGACGCAAGGTGCCCAGGGCGCAACCATTCCGGAATAGTCAGTTACGGTCGCGGAGGCTGTCACAAAGCTGCCGCAGTATGAACTGTAATAACGGGTATCTGAGTTACGCAGAAACTTGCCACCCCGACCATTAAAACGGATAAAACGTTCAGCCACCGAGGCCAGGCTCTCGCCCTGATCGACGTAAATTTGTGGCCCGCCCGCAGCGCTGAATACGGTGCCATGCCCGATAAACCAGGCGCTGACACCGATGCCTGCTGCGCAGGTTCTCTCTGAAGAGTTACAGCGGGCATAGCCGGATATCATACCGACATCCACCACTGACCAGGTAATTTCAACCTGGCTTGCGTTGACCCAGCGAATGCCATCCACGCGCGGGGCTTCCATCGCTTGCGCTGAAAAGAACAGCAGCAGGCCAGCGAAAAAAGCCAGATAGCGGAAAACAAGCCCTGTTAGCATTGGTCTAATCCTGTGGTTGCGTCAACGCCGATCATCTACTGGTACTCAACCACCAGCGCAGCAAAAGCAGAAAAGTCACCGCTGGTTAACACCGCGGCGTTTTTTTTCACCGGTACCACCTGAATGACGGGCAGCGCAGGAAAGGTAAACGGCAGCCAGTTATTCAGTGCCAGGGCGTTTTCGCCATTTTTACCGCTTAATATCTGAATCGCCAAATCACGCTGGCTGGTCGCCAGCAAAGCAGAATTAAATGCGCTTCCGGTGCCACTGATTTGTACACGCATACTCTTATCGGGATTATTGCTACAGGTTAACGTCCAGGAGACAGGTTTTCTGTAGCTGTCGCCATTGATCTGGGAAATAACCACTGAACCAAACTCCACCATAATTGGCTTTTCGCCGTTAATCTGACATAACGGTGGTTCGATTAGCTGTCCACTGAAGTTAGCCTGCACGCTGAAAGCAGCCACTGCGCTATACTTCAGCATAGCGGGCAGCAATAGTGCCATTAACCACGTTCGTTTCATTTATTGCAGTTCCACTACCAGTGTTGCCGCTGAAGTAAAACTTCCTCCTGTTAAACTGCTGCTTTTATCTTTCACCGGGACGGCCGTGATAACCGGCAGCACGGGATAAGTAAAGTTTACCCAGCTGGTATTAATATTTAACCTTTCAGCGTTCGACTTAAAAAACGCAATACCTAAACCGCTGACTGATGCGCGTAACGCACCGCTATCAAAGCTGGCTGCATTCCCCTGTAGCTGGAGTTTAAGCGCATTAGAGGGAAGATTAGTGCAGAAAAGCGTAAATGACACAGGTTGCTGATACACTTTCCCATCTATTTTATCGGTGCGCACATCGCCGAAATTAACACTAATCGGCATACCATTATTTATTTTACAGTCGGCAGGTACCATCACGTTACCGGAAATATTCACACTGAATGACGATGCCAGTGCATCGGATAAAAGCATCAGACACAAAAAAGTAAATATGAAATAACGCGCCATAAATTCCTACATGCAGAGAACGAGTTTGGCTTGCTACATGCATCAGAAAGCTTATGACTGAAAGGTTAAATTAAAGTTAAACAAAACAGAAGTGAAGGACAGCCAGCGAATTATGAAAGTTGATTTCACATATCAGGGAAAAATTAATTCACAACGTTCACAGAATTCACGATTAATTTAATCGGAACAACAATGAGTTAAAAAACCGGCCTGTTTCCAGACCGGGCTACGCTTATTCCACCGTGACCGATTTCGCCAGGTTACGCGGCTGGTCGACGTCGGTGCCTTTGATCAGCGCCACGTGGTAGGAGAGCAGCTGCAGCGGCACGGTGTAGAAGATTGGGGCAATTACCTCTTCAACGTGCGGCAGCGGGATGATTTTCATGCCTTCGCTGTCGCTGAAACCGGCATCCTGGTCGGCAAACACGTACAGCAGACCGCCGCGCGCGCGCACCTCTTCGATGTTGGATTTCAGTTTCTCCAGCAATTCATTGTTCGGTGCCACCACAATCACCGGCATATCGGCATCAATCAGCGCCAGCGGACCGTGCTTCAGTTCGCCCGCCGCATAGGCTTCGGCGTGGATGTAGGAGATCTCTTTCAGCTTCAGCGCCCCTTCCATGGCAATCGGATACTGATCGCCACGGCCAAGGAACAGCGCGTGATGCTTGTCAGAGAAGCCTTCGGCGAGATTCTCGATCACTTTATCCTGCGCCAGCATCTGTTCAATGCGGCTCGGCAACGCCTGCAGTGCATGAACAATCTCATGCTCGGTTTCAGCGCGCATGCCGTGCAGACGGCCCAGCTTCGCCACCAGCATCAGCAGTACCGTCAGCTGAGTGGTGAACGCTTTGGTCGAGGCCACGCCGATTTCGGTGCCGGCTTTGGTCATCAGCGCCAGATCTGACTCACGCACCAGTGACGAACCCGCCACGTTGCAGATGGCCAGCGAACCGAGATAGCCCAGCTCTTTGGACAGGCGCAGCGCTGCCAGCGTATCGGCGGTTTCACCGGATTGCGACAGGGTGATCAGCAGGCTGTTTTTACGCACCGCCGATTTGCGATAGCGGAATTCGGAGGCGATTTCCACGTCACACGGGATGTTGGCCAGCGACTCAAACCAGTAACGCGACACCATGCCGGAGTTGTAAGAGGTGCCGCAGGCGATGATCTGGATATGTTCCACCTGGCTCAGCAGCGTTTCCGCATTAGCGCCCAGCTCGCTGAGATCAACAATGCCGTCATGGAAGCGGCCGGCCAGCGTGTTTTTGATGGCGTTCGGCTGTTCGTAGATCTCTTTCTGCATGTAATGGCGGTAAACGCCTTTATCGCCGGCATCGTACTGCGCATTGGATTCGATCTCTGCGCGCTGTGCCTGGTTACCGTGGCGATCAATAATCGTCACTTCGCGGCGGGTAATTTCGGCAATATCCCCCTCTTCGAGGTAGATAAAGCGGCGGGTCACCGGCAGCAGCGCCAGCTGATCGGAAGCGATAAAGTTTTCGCCCACGCCGCGGCCAATCACCAGCGGGCTGCCGGAACGCGCAGCCACCAGCACCGACGGATCGCGGCTGTCCATGATCACCATGCCATACGCCCCGCGCAGCTGCGGGATCACCCGCAGTACCACTTCGCGCAGCGTACCGCCCTGTTTCTGCTCCCAGTGCACCAGGTGCGCCACCACTTCGGTATCGGTTTCGGAGGCAAAGCGGTAACCGCGTGCGATCATCTGCTCACGCAGCGGTTCGTGGTTCTCAATGATGCCGTTGTGCACAATAATAATGTGCTCTGAGACGTGCGGGTGCGCATTGGCTTCCGACGGCTCACCGTGCGTCGCCCAGCGGGTGTGCGCGATGCCGGTTCCGCCAATCAGCGGCTGCTGCTCCGCCGCTTCTGCCAGATTGGCCACTTTACCCAGACGACGCAACCGCGTCATGTGGCCCTGGCGATCGACAACCGCCAGACCGGCAGAGTCATAACCGCGATACTCAAGACGACGCAGCCCTTCCAGCAGAATTTCTGCGATATCACGCTGCGCTACTGCACCAACAATTCCACACATAGTAATTTCCTGACGTCATGGCTTTCGGCCATTGCGTTGTCATCTGACCTGATTGTTCCCCGAGCCTTGTAGAGAGTGGGGGATATCCCTTCCTATTCCAGGTTGCAGGTGCGTTAGCTGCCTGAAAACCGGAATATGTCGGGTTTTTAATACCGGGCCGATCTTTGCCGGCCCTGACATTTATTTTTTCTTAACCGGACGCTGCCAGCCAGACTTCTGATTTTGCTCTTTGCGGTTATAGACCAGATCGGCAGCGGTAACGTCTTTCATCACCGTCGTGCCGGCGGCGATGGTGGCGCCCGCCGCCACGCTGACCGGAGCCACCAGCTGGGTGTCCGAGCCGACAAACACGTTGTCGCCGATAATGGTTTTAAACTTATTGGCACCGTCGTAGTTGCAGGTAATGGTGCCGGCACCGATATTCACGCCCGCGCCAATCTCCGCATCCCCGAGATACGACAGATGGCCGGCCTTTGAGCCTTTGCCCAGCGTCGCTTTCTTCATCTCGACGAAGTTGCCGACGTGCGCCTGTTCGGCCAGTTCGCTGCCCGGACGCAGGCGCGCAAACGGCCCGACGGTGCAGGCGGCGGCCAGCGTGGCATCTTCAATCACCGAATAAGGGCTGATTTCGCAGTCATCGGCAATCACGCTGTTTTTAATGATGCAGCCAGCGCCAATTTTTACCCGATGGCCCAGCGTGACGTTGCCTTCAATGATCACGTTGGTATCAATATCGACATCACGACCGTGCTGCAGCGTACCGCGCAGATCGAAGCGCGCCGGATCGCGCAGCATGACGCCAGCCAGCAGCAGCTTTTCTGCCTGCTCGCGTTGATAAGTGCGCTCCAGGGTGGAAAGCTGCAGACGATTGTTCACGCCATCGGTTTCGCTGATACGCGCCGGGTGCACTGCGTTGATCACGCGGCCTTCCTGATGCGCCATGGCGATGATATCAGTGATGTAAAATTCGCCCTGCGCATTGTGATTGTTGAGCTGCGCCAGCCAGCGCTTCAGGTCGGCACCGTTGGCAATCAGGATGCCGGTGTTGATCTCCTGAATCTTTAGCTGTTCGGCTGACGCATCTTTTTGCTCCACAATGCCGGTGATGGTGCCGTTTTCACGCACGATGCGTCCGTAGCCGGTGGGGTTATCCAGCACCACAGTGAGCAGCCCGATGCCGCCTGCAGGTTTGGCGTCGCGCAGACGCTGCAGGGTTTCCTGGGCGATCAGCGGGACATCGCCGTACAGCATCAGGATATCTTCGTCATCGGCGAAGAACGGTGCCGCCTGCTGCATGGCATGGCCGGTGCCGAGCTGCTCCGCCTGCAACACCCAGTTCAGCGGATTATGCGCCAGTTTCTCCTGCAGCAATTCACCGCCGTGGCCGTAGACCAGATGCACCTGCTGTGCGCCGAGGCCGGTAGCGGCATCAATAACGTGTTGCACCATCGGTTTACCTGCCAGGCTGTGCAGCACCTTGGGCAGATCGGAATACATGCGGGTGCCTTTGCCAGCGGCGAGGATCACCACGCTCATTGCGCTTGTCGACATAACTATCCTGACTCAATTTAGCTTTCGAAAGTGTAAGGTTTACCCCTGAGATTACTACATTTTTCTCCGTGCGAAATTAGCGGAAGAGGATGAGCGGCGGTGAGTGGCCAGCACGGGTTGCCGGGGAGGACATAAGGTAAGGGCGTTGCGCCATTTTCGGTCGCCATAAATGGCGCCCCTACGGGGTGATTGTGCGGTTTTGGACAGCGTGCGCATTTATGCGTACCGACATTT
>NZ_JALNUZ010000010.1:0-151396 GCF_026541005.1 Pantoea sp. GM_Pan_4 | reverse complement strand
TTCATGCGCACCGATACGCGGTCATTCTGCGCCATGCGCTACCGCGATTAACGCTGCAGCTCATCCAGCGCCGGGGCATCCAGATGCGACACATCACCGGCCGTCTCCACCACCCAGCCGGCGGCGAGCCAGGCGCTTTGCTGATGATCGACGCGCGAAATCGAGCAGTTACGCAGACGCAAACGGCGCTCCGCATGGGCCGGCAGCCCGAGAATGGTACTCACCAGCACGCCCAGCGCCATGCCGTGGCTCACCAGCAGCGGACGGCTACCCGCCGGCAGATCGAGACAGGCATTGAGCGCGGCATGCATGCGCGTCGCCATCTCTTCCATCGACTCTCCGCCCGGAATCCGGCCGCCTTCGGTGCCATCCACCAGCGCTTTACGCCAGCTCTCCTCTTCCGCCGTCAGGCCGTCGAGCGGACGCTGCTCCAGACAGCCCATATTGAGCTCGCGCAGGCGGGCATCGAGCGTCACCGTACAACCGCAAGCATCAGCAATAATCTCCGCGGTGCGCCGGGTACGTCCTAAATCGCTGGCAATCACGTGAGTAATGCCCAGCGATTTCACGCGCTCGCCCACCTGATGCGCCTGCTGCTCACCTTTATCCGTCAGCGGACTGTCGGACTGCCCCTGAATGCGTCGGGCCGCATTCCAAACCGTTTCACCGTGACGAACAAGATAGACCTGTAACATGCTTAATTTCCGTTATACTGCGACAAATTTGTCTTGAGGGTTCAGGTAATTATGTACCATGTTGTCGCAGCCACCATCAATCCGGCAAAAATCCGCGCAATTGCTCAGGCGTTCAACGACGTTTTCGGCGAAGGATCCTGCCATATTGAAGGGGTCGAGGTCGAGAGCGGCGTCGCCGCGCAGCCCTTAAGCGATGCCGAAACGCGAACTGGCGCACGCCAGCGTGTGGCGAACGCGCGTCATGTGCGGCCACAGGCGGATTACTGGGTGGCGATTGAAGCGGGCATCGAAGGCGACTGCGCCTTTGCCTGGATGGTGGTGGAGAATGCGCAGCAGCGCGGCGAATCCCGCTCTGCCAGCTTTACGCTGCCGCCGGTGGTGATGGCCGGTCTGGCTGCCGGGCATGAGCTCGGTGACGAAATGGCGCGCTTAACCGGCGTAGAGAATATCAAACACAAGGGCGGTGCGATTGGCGCCTTCACCCACGGCCTGCTGAGCCGCTCCAGCGTCTATCATCAGGCCCTGATTCTAGCGCTCTGTCCGTTCACTCACCCGCTGTATCAGCAGTAATCAGCTTCGCCCGAGGCGCGCTTCCAGCCAGCGTTTCAGCTCGGGCGGCGCCTCTTTCAGGCTATTGGATCCGCGGGTGATGGTGGCAATCCCGACGCCCAATTCGTTTTTCAGCTCGCGCTGACTGATATCACCGTTGATCAACGCTTCGATAATGCGCAGGCGCGTGCCTAAGGCTTCGCGCTCATCCGGCGTCATCATCAGCTGCAGCAGTGGCAGCGCTACGTCATCGGAAAACGCGTTGTGCATCAGGTCGATGAAACGCAGCCAGTTGTCTTCAACCGGCTGCGGGGAAAGGGGTTGGCTCATGAAGGCTTCCGTACTCATTAACGAGTACGGAAGCATAACACAGTCAGTAACGGCGATTCCACTCGCCGTCGGCGAGAATCTTATCCGGCTTGCCCATGAAGTAGCGGTAATAGGCATCGTAGGCCAGCACGTTTTTCACGTAGCCGCGGGTTTCCGAGAAGGGAATGGTTTCGATAAACGCCACCGCATCCAGTTTGCCGCCGCTGATATTCAGCCAGCTGCGCACCCGCCCCGGGCCGGCATTATAGGCGGCAGAAGAGAAGATGCGGTTCTGACCAAACTGCTGATAGACATACTCCAGATACTGCGTACCAATCTGAATATTGGTCTGCGGATCGAGCAGCTGGCTGCTGTTAACGTAGCCCGGAATGTTGTACATCTTCACGGTATGGCTGGCGGTGCCCGGCATCACCTGCATCAGGCCACTGGCGCCAACCGGTGAGCGCGCTTTCGGGTTCCACGCGCTCTCCTGGCGGGAAATCGCCATGGCGTAGCTTGGCGTGATGCCTTTATCGCTGGTGTATTGCTGATACAGATTGCGCCACGCCAGCGGGAAACGCTCTTTCAGGCTGTCCCACATTTTCGCGGTGATGGTGGCCTGCACGCTAAGATCCCACCAGTCCTGTTCATTGGCGTAGCGCGCCAGCATCTGCTGCTGGGTATGAGTTTTGCTGCTGATCAGGTTGGCCCACTCGCTGCGCGCCAGGTTATCCAGCCCCCAGTACATCAGCTCGCGCACGCGCGCCATCTCCGGCCCCTGCACCACGCTATTGTCCGCCGCCGGGGCCTGATCCACCTGCAGCGGATACTCGACGCCCAGCCGCTGTGCCGCCACCATCGGATAGAAGCCGCGCTGCTGCATCAGCTTACGCAGAATCTCATCCGCTTCCTCTTTGCGCCCCTGCGCCATCAGTAAATCGGCCTGCCAGTACTGCCACTCATCTTTCTCTTTGGCTTCCACCGGCAGCCGGGCAATCCAGGTGTTCAGGCCGCGACGGTCGTTTTCACTCAGCGCCAGCCGCACGCGCCGCTCAATCAGCGCGGTGGATTCGCTGTTCATCACCACCGCATCGCGCCAGCGCGCCTGCTCCGAGGTGAGATCGGCACCCATCATGCGCCACACCACCGTCTCTTTCAGATCCTGCTCTTCCGCCGGACTCATCTTCTGCGCCTGAACCAGCTGCGGGATCATCATGCGCGCGTTGTCCATATCCTGACGCGCCACGCGGGCAAAGGCGTAGCTGGTGGCCATGCGGGTAAAATCGGTCGGGCCGAGGGTGCTGGCAAAAGTGGTGACGGTCTGGGGATTTTGCTGTAGCGCAATCAGCGCGCTGGCGGTGGTTTGATAATCCGCCGGCAGCATTTTCGCCAGGTAATTAACCAGGCTGTCGTTGCCGGCTTTCATCGCCAGGCGGATGCGTTCGAGGATGGTGATCGGCGACAGCTGCCCTGACGCCTGCCACACCGAGAACAGCTTGTCGCAGTCGTTCGGTAACGCTGTGCCGCGCAGCCAGATGGCTTTGGCCCCGTCAAACGCCGCCTGCTGCTGACCGGTCGCCCATTTGGCGTAGTACCAGTTACAGCGCGCCTGCACCGGCTTTGGCTCATCCGGGCTGAAGCTGAGCACGCCCGGCCAGTCCTGGCGGTGCGCCAGCACGTTAACAAAGCGCGTCTGCAGCGAACGCGCCGGCGGCAGCGTCGGATACTGCTGAATAAAGTTTTTCACCGCCAGCCCGGTCTCCTGATCGAGATCCTGCGCCAGCAGGCGGTACTGCAGGTACGGATAGAGCGGATAATCCTGCAGCGTTGGCATCAGCTGCTCAACCTGGTCCATCTGTTTGTTGTCCCAGGCCTGTTTGATCTGCGCATAGCGCTGTCGTTGCTGATCCAGCGAATCGGCCCACACGCTGCCGGCCGTGCTGACCAGACAGATCCCTATCATCCAGTTACGCCACTTCTCCACTCCGCTCTCCTCATTGCTGCGCTCCAGCTTATGCCGGACTCCCTTCATGCTAACCAGGCCAACCGGCTCTTGCCACGTTCTTCACAAAATTTACCCAGGCGCACCGTGATTGTTCAGCGCCTGCGCCGCAATTGTGCAAATAATCATCAGAAAAACTTATTACCCATCAAATAGCTACGCGTTTTCATTCAGTTACAACTCTGGCACGTGCTTTGCTCTGTTGAATGCCATCTTGTATACCAGCTGGAATTCACTCATGGCATCGACCTTCGGTTTTACGCTTCAGGATTGGCAACGTTGCGCACAGCAGGATGCACAGCAGATCCCTGCACTGCTGGCCGCACATCTCGACGCACTCGATAACCAGGATAATGCCTGGCTGTACCTCGCTTCGCCGGCCCAGCTGCTGGTGCAGGTTGAACCGCTGCTGGCGGCGTATCAGCGCAATCCGGCCGCGCTGCCGCTGTTTGGCGTGCCGTTTGCCGTCAAAGACAACATCGACGTGGCAGGCTGGCCGACCACCGCCGCCTGCCCGGCGCTGACGTATCAGGCCGCGGCCGATGCCTTCGTGGTGGCCAGGCTGAAAGCGGCAGGCGCTATCGTCATCGGTAAAACCAACCTCGACCAGTACGCGACCGGTCTGGTTGGCACCCGCTCGCCGTATGGCGCGGTGAGCAACACCTTTAATCCAGCCTACGTCAGCGGCGGCTCCAGCTCCGGCTCCGCGTCTGTGCTGGCGCGCGGCCTGGTCGGCTTCTCGCTCGGCACCGATACCGCCGGCTCCGGCCGCGTGCCGGCAGGTTTTAACAATATCGTCGGGCTGAAGCCGACCAAAGGCTGGTTCTCGGCCAGCGGTGTGGTACCGGCCTGCCGCCTCAATGACACCATCTCGGTGTTTGCCCTGACGGTTGCCGACGCCTTTAGCGTCGCCAGCATCGCGGGCGGCTACGACGCCGATGATGCCTATGCGCGCCACTCTCCGCGCAGCGCACCGGCCAGTTTCCAGCCGCAGCCGTCGCTGGCGATCCCTGCCGCGCCGCAGTTTTACGGTGACCAGCAGGCGGAAGCGGCGTGGCTCAGCGCGCTGGAGCAGCTCACGGCGGGCGGTGCGACGCTGCACCCGATCGACTTCGCCCCTTTCCACCAACTGGCGGAGCAGCTCTATTACGGCCCGTGGGTCGCCGAGCGCACCGTGGCGGTCGGCGAGATGCTCGACCGCCCGGAAGAGATGGATCCAGTGGTGTACGGCATCGTCAGCAGCGGCCGCCAGTACAGCGCCGTCGAGGCGTATCAGGCGGAATACCTGCGTGCCGAACTAACGCGCCAGATCCAGCAGACGCTGGCCCGGTTCGATGCGCTGGTGGTGCCGACCTCGCCCACCATTCATACGCTGGAAGAGATGCAGCAGGAGCCGGTGCACTACAACTCGCAGTTCGGCACCTATACCAACTTCACGAACCTGGCCGATCTCAGCGCGCTGGCGCTGCCTGGCCCGTTCCGCGCCGATGGGCTGCCCGCGGGCATCACGCTGATCGCCCCGGCGTGGCACGACCGCGCGCTGGCGACGTTTGGCCTGCGCTGGCAGCAGCAGCTGGCGCTGCCGCTCGGGGCCACCGGCAAAGCGCTGCCGCCGCAGCCCGCCGCGCTGCCGCCGTCGCCTGACCACGTGCGCGTGGCGGTGGTCGGTGCCCATCTCACCGGCATGCCGCTGAATTTCCAGCTCACCACGCGTCAGGCGGTGTGGGTCGAAGAGACGCAAACCGCCAGCCACTATCGCCTGTTCGCCCTGCTTGATGGCCCGATCAAAAAGCCCGGCCTGCTACGCGGCGACAGCGGTGCCGCCATCACCGTCGAACTGTGGGACATCCCGCTGGCGCGCTTTGGCGAATTCGTCGCGGAAATCCCGGCGCCGCTCGGCATCGGTTCGCTGACGCTGGCGGATGGACGCATCGTCAAAGGCTTTATCTGCGAACCGGCAGCGCTGACGCAGGCGCTGGAAATCACTGAATTCGGCGGCTGGCGCAACTGGCTGACGTCACAGGGGAATCACTAATCATGTTCAGCACCGTTCTGATTGCTAACCGTGGCGAAATCGCCTGTCGTGCCATCCGCACCCTGAAGCGCCTCGGCGTAACCAGCGTGGCGGTCTATTCCGATGCCGACCGCAACGCGCGTCACGTTACCGAAGCCGATGTGGCCATCGCCCTCGGCGGTGACAAAGCCAGCGACAGCTATCTGCGCATCGACAAAATTCTGGCCGCCGCGCAGCAAGCCGGCGCGCAGGCCATCTGGCCCGGCTACGGTTTTCTCTCCGAGAGCCTGCCGTTCGCCGCCGCCTGTGAAGAGGCCGGCATCGCGTTTGTCGGCCCGACCGCGCAGCAGATCGGCGAATTTGGTCTCAAGCATCGCGCCCGTGAGCTGGCGGCCAGCGCCGGCGTGCCGATGACGCCGGGCACGCCGCTGCTCAGCTCGCTGCAGGACGCACTCAGCGCGGCGGAAGATATCGGCTATCCGGTGATGCTGAAAAGCACCGCCGGCGGCGGCGGCATCGGTCTGACCCGCTGCGCCGACGCCACGGCCCTGGAGAACGCGTGGGAGAGCGTGCGCCGTCTGGGCGAGCAGTTTTTCAGCGATGCCGGCGTATTTCTTGAACGCTGCATCGACCGCGCGCGCCATGTGGAAGTGCAGATTTTTGGCGACGGCAAGGGCAAGGTGATTGCGCTGGGCGAACGCGACTGTTCGCTGCAGCGCCGCAATCAGAAGGTGGTGGAAGAGACGCCGGCCCCTAATCTGCCGCAGGCCACGCGTGAAGCGCTGCTGGCTTCAGCGGTGCGGCTGGGCGAGCTGGTTAATTACCGCAGCGCCGGCACCGTGGAGTACATCTATGACGCCGCGCAGGACGCGTTTTATTTCCTCGAAGTGAACACCCGCCTGCAGGTGGAGCATCCGGTGACCGAGTGCGTCACCGGCCTTGACCTGGTGGAGTGCATGCTGCAGGTGGCGGCGGGCGATGCCATCGACTGGGATCGTCTGCAGCAGGCACCGCACGGCGCATCGATTGAGGTGCGGCTGTACGCCGAAGATCCGCTGAAAAACTTCCAGCCGAGCCCGGGCGTGTTAACCCACGTCAGCTTCCCGCCGGCGGTGCGCGTCGACGGCTGGATCGAGACCGGCAGCGAAGTGACGGCGTTTTACGATCCGATGGTAGCCAAACTGATCGTGCATGGCGAAACGCGCGACGCCGCGCTGGCGAAGCTGCAGCAGGCGCTCGATGCCACTCAACTGCACGGCATCGCCACCAATCTCGATTATCTGCGTCAGATCGTGGCGACCGACGCCTTCCGCAGCGGCAACGTCTGGACGCGCTTCCTTGATGGCTTTACGCCGGCAGCCAGCGTCATCGAAGTGCTGCAGCCGGGCACATTCAGCAGCATTCAGGACTTTCCCGGCCGCCTGGGCTACTGGGACATCGGCGTGCCGCCGTCCGGCCCGATGGATGACTTCGCCTTCCGCCTGGCCAACCGTATCGTCGGCAACCACGCCAGCGCCGCCGGGCTGGAGTTCACCCTGCAGGGCCCGACGCTGCGTTTCCACAGCGATGCACTGATTGCGCTGACCGGTGCCGACTGTCCGGCCGATCTCGACGGCAGCGCGGTCGACTACTGGCAGCCGGTGGCGGTGAAAGCCGGACAAACCCTGACGCTGGGCCGCGCGCAGAGCGGCTGCCGCACCTATTTAGCGGTGCGTAATGGTTTCGATGTGCCGGAGTATCTCGGCAGCCGCGCCACCTTCTCGCTGGGCCAGTTTGGTGGCCACGCCGGCCGCACGCTGCGCGTCGCCGACATGCTGCCGATCTCCCAGCCAGCGCTCGCCGCCTGCACCACGCCGGCCCCGGTCAGCGAACCCGAAGCATTGGATCGCGCGCTGGTGCCGCACTACGGCAGCGAATGGCGCATTGGCGTGCTGTACGGTCCGCACGGCGCACCGGATTTCTTCACCCAGGCCGCCATTGATGAGTTCTTTGCCAGCGACTGGCAGGTGCATTACAACTCCAACCGGCTGGGCGTCCGTCTGGTCGGGCCTAAACCCAGCTGGACGCGCGTCAATGGCGGTGAAGCCGGGCTGCATCCGTCTAACGTACACGACTGCGAATACGCCATCGGCGCGGTGAACTTTACCGGTGACTTCCCGGTGATCCTGACGCACGACGGCCCGAGCCTTGGTGGCTTCGTCTGCCCGGTCACCATCGCCAAAGCCGAGCTGTGGAAAGTCGGCCAGGTCAAACCGGGCGATCGCATCCGCTTCCACCCGATCAGCGCCGACGAAGCGGTCGCGCTGGAGAAAGCCCAGGCGCACAGCGTAACCACGCTGCGCAGCCAGCACGCACCGGCCTTCGCGGTGCCTTCGCTGGCGGCGAGCGACATCGGTTCTGCCACTCTGTTAGCGGCGCTGCCGGCGACCGCCACCACGCCTGCGGCGGTCTACCGTCAGGCGGGCGACAAATATGTGCTGATTGAGTACGGCGATAACGTGCTGGATCTGGCGCTGCGCCTGCGCGTACACCTGCTGATGCAGGCGCTGCGCCAGCGTGCAGAGCCCGGTATCGAAGAGCTGTCGCCCGGCGTGCGCTCGCTGCAGGTGCGCTATGACAGCCTGGTGATCGGTCAGCAGCAGCTGATGACGCTGCTGCTGGAGCTGGAAGCCGGGCTGGGCGACGTCAGCGCGCTGAAAGTGCCGTCGCGCATCGTCTGGCTGCCGATGGCGTTTGAAGACAGCGCCACGCTCGGCGCGGTGGAGCGTTACAAAGAGACGGTTCGCGCCAGCGCGCCGTGGCTGCCGAATAACGTTGACTTCATTCAGCGCATCAATGGACTGGCGAGCCGCGAAGCGGTACGCGACACCCTGTTTGCCGCCAGCTATCTGATTCTCGGTCTCGGCGATGTCTATCTCGGCGCGCCGTGCGCGGTACCGATCGATCCGCGCCATCGCCTGCTGAGTTCCAAATACAGCCCGGCGCGGACCTTTACCGCCGAAGGCACGGTGGGCATTGGCGGTATGTACATGTGCATCTACGGCATGGATTCACCGGGCGGCTATCAGCTGGTGGGGCGCACGCTGCCCATCTGGAACAAGTTCCTGCAAAACGATCAGTTTGCCGCCGGCGAACCCTGGCTGCTGCGCTTCTTTGACCAGGTGCGTTTCTATCCGGTGAGCGAAGCGGAACTGACGCAGCTGCGCGACGATTTCCGCGCCGGTCGCGCCCGCATTCGCATCGAGCAGAACGAGTTTGATTTCGCGGCCCATCAGCAGTTCCTCGCCGACAACGCGCCAGAAATCAGCGCCTTCCGTGAACGTCAGGCCGCAGCGTTTGAGCAGGAGGTCACGCTGTGGGCGCAGGAAGAGCAGGAAGCGCCGCTCACCAGTGAAGAGACGCTGGTGGTCGCCGACGCAGAGGACGATGCGCTGGCGGTGTGCGCTGACATGAACGGCAACATCTGGAAAGTGCTGGTTGCGCCGGGCGATACGGTGCAGGCCGGTCAGACGCTGATCATCGTTGAAGCGATGAAGATGGAGCTGGCGATTGTCGCGCCGCAGGCCGGCACGGTGAAACGCATTGCCTGCCAGGCGGGCCGTCCGGTGAGTCCGGGCGACACCCTGCTGTGGCTGGCTTAAGGAGCAGGTATGAACAGTAGCGCGCCCCGCAGCAAAGGCCGTCCCGAAGCGCTGGCCGAAAAGGTTTATCAGGCGCTGAAGCAGGACATCTTTGAATTCCGTCTGATGCCGGGTGACCGCTTCAGCGAAAACGAAATCGCCGAGCGGCTGGCGGTGAGCCGCACGCCGGTGCGTCAGGCGCTGTTCTGGCTGGAGCGCGAAGGCTACGTCGAGGTGTGGTTTCGCAGCGGCTGGCAGGTGCGGCCGTTCGATTTCGCCTACTTCGAGGAGCTGTACGACTTCCGCACCGTGCTGGAACGCGAAGCGGTGCGCCGCCTGTGCGCGCTGCCGCCGCTGGCCTGCGCGGAAACCCTGACCGCGCTGAAAACCTTCTGGATCGACGATGCCCGGCTGGAAGATGGCAAAGCGGTATCAGCGCACGACGAAGCGTTTCACATGGCGCTGGTGGCGGCGGCGGGCAATCAGGAGATGGCGCGCATCCACGCCGAGCTGACAGAAAAAATCCGCATCATTCGCCGTCTCGACTTCACGCGGGATGACCGGGTCGATGCCACGTACCGCGAGCACGCTCAGATCTTACGGGCGATTTTTCAGCAACACACCGAGGAGGCACAGCGCATTTTAACCGACCACATTGCCGTCAGTAAGGCCGAGGTCAGGAAGATTACGTTGCATATGTTACAGCAGGCTCGGCTTCAACCCATTGAATAACAACAGATAACACAGTTAGGGGTTTAAATGATGAAACGACGTTCGTTGCTTAAAGCTTTCGCGCTCTCCGCTACCGTTGCCAGCATGGGCTTCGCCTTTACCGCACAGGCGGCAGACACCATCAAAGTCGGCATTATGCATTCGCTGTCCGGCACCATGGCGATTTCCGAAACGCCGCTGAAAGATGTGGCGCTGATGACCATCGATGAGATCAACGCCAAAGGCGGTGTGCTGGGCAAGAAGCTGGAACCGGTGGTGGTCGATCCGGCCTCTAACTGGCCGCTGTTCGCCGAAAAAGCGCGCCAGCTGCTGACTCAGGACAAAGTGGCGGTGGTGTTTGGCTGCTGGACGTCGGTCTCGCGCAAATCGGTACTGCCGGTGTTTGAAGAGCTGAACGGCCTGCTGTTCTATCCGGTGCAGTACGAAGGCGAAGAGATGTCGCCGAACGTGTTCTACACCGGCGCCGCGCCGAACCAGCAGGCGATCCCGGCGGTGCAATATCTGATGAGCGAAGATGGCGGCAGCGCCAAACGCTTCTTCCTGCTCGGCACCGACTACGTCTATCCGCGCACCACTAACAAGATTCTGCGTGCCTTCCTGCATAGCAAAGGCGTACAGGATAAGGATATCGAAGAGGTGTACACGCCGTT
Organism: Pantoea sp. GM_Pan_4; assembly: GCF_026541005.1. Lineage (NCBI taxonomy): Bacteria > Pseudomonadati > Pseudomonadota > Gammaproteobacteria > Enterobacterales > Erwiniaceae > Pantoea > Pantoea sp. GM_Pan_4. Next base: position 140,825 of record NZ_JALNUZ010000010.1, on the reverse strand, counting down.
TGGTTACAGCGATTACCAGACCATCGTGTCCAATATCAAAAAATTCTCCGCCGGCGGCAAAACCGCGGTGATCTCCACCATCAACGGTGATTCCAACGTCCCGTTCTACAAAGAGCTGGCGAACCAGGGCATTAAAGCAACCGACATTCCGGTGATCGCTTTCTCGGTGGGGGAAGAAGAGCTGCGCGGTATCGACACCAAACCACTGGTCGGTCAGCTGGCGGCGTGGAACTACTTTGAGTCGGTGGATAACCCGACTAACGCGAAGTTCGTGGCCGACTACCGTGCTTACGCCAAAGCGCACAACCTGCCGAACGCCAGCACCGTGGTGACCAACGATCCGATGGAAGCCACCTACGTCGGCCTGCATATGTGGGCGCAGGCGGTCGAGAAAGCCGGCACCACCGATGTGGACAAAGTGCGCGCCGCAATGGCCGGACAGACGTTCAAAGCACCGGACGGCTTCACGCTGACCATGGACAAAACCAACCACCATCTGCACAAGCCGGTGATGATTGGTGAAGTGGAGGAGAACGGCCAGTTCAACGTGGTGTGGCAGACCGAACAGCCGGTACGCGCCCAGCCGTGGAGCCCGTACATCGCCGGGAATGATAAGAAGCCGGACTATCCGGTGAAGTCGGCGCAGTAAGGGGAGGCTGATGGCCCTCGCCCTCTGGCCCGCTGGCCCTCACCCTAACCCTCTCCCGCTGGCGGGAGAGGGAACCGATCGAGCCAGCACGCCGCTACCGAACTCACCTGTAGCAGCGTCTCCCTCTCCCTCCGGGAGAGGGCCGGGGTGAGGGCCATGCACCGCACTCATCCGTTTTTCTCCCTCTCCCTCCGGGAGAGGGCCGGGGTGAGGGCCAGACAACGCCCTACCCCCTAAGGGCCACACCGCACCCAACCTAACCATAACAGGATGATCACCATGACACTCCGCCGTATTCTCAGCTGCCTGCTGTTACTGCTGCCGTGGCTGGCGCAGGCCGGTGATGGCGCTGACTTCGCCGCCGCCAGCCGCACGCAGCAGGCGACATTGCTGCAGCAGTGGGCTGCGGCGCCGCAGGCCAGCCGCTTGCCGCTGCTGCAGGCGCTGCGCAATGAAAGCGTGGTTATCGACCAGAACAAACAGCCGTTCAGCAAACAGGCTGACCAGCTTCTGCCGCTCGACAGCGCCCGGCAGCCGGACGGCGAAACCAAAAAACTCTTCATGAACAACCGGCTGCGCGTGCTGATTGCCAGCGCCCTCGCCGCCCACCAGCTGGTGAGTGACGATGCGGCGATTCGCCTGCGCGCAGCGCAACAGTTACAAAACGATGCCGCGCCTGACCAGCTGCCGCTGATTGAACAGCGCCTTGCCGCCGAGCAGGACAGTAACGTACGCGCAGTGCTGGCGATGGCCGCCGCGAATCTGCAGCTCGCCAGCCCGGACGCCGCGCTGCGCCTGAAAGCGGTCACGCTGCTCGGTGAATCGGGCGATCCGGCGATGCAGGCCAGCCTGACGCGCCTAACCCAGGTCAGCAACGAACCCGATGCGCAGGTGCGCGCCGCTGCGGCCGCCAGCCTGCAGCACATCAGGCAGCGCCTGATGTGGGGCGATTGGCTCGGGCAGGCGTTTACCGGTCTGTCGCTCGGCTCCATTCTGCTGCTGGCCGCGCTCGGCCTGGCGATCACCTACGGCCTGCTGGGCGTAATCAACATGGCGCACGGCGAGATGCTGATGCTCGGCGCCTACGCCACCTGGCTGGTGCAGAATCTGTTCCAGCAGTTTGCCCCGCAGTGGCTGGCGTGGTACCCGCTGCTGGCGCTACCGGTGGCCTTCGCTGTCACCGCCGCGATGGGCATGCTGCTGGAACGCACCATCATCCGCCACTTATACGGTCGTCCGCTGGAGACGCTGCTCGCCACCTGGGGCATCAGCCTGATGCTGATTCAGCTGGTGCGCATGCTTTTTGGCGCGCAGAACCTCGAAGTGGCCAACCCGGGCTGGCTGTCCGGCGGCTGGCAGCTGCTGCCGAATCTGGTGCTGCCGTATAACCGCATCGCGGTAATCCTGTTTGTCATCGCGGTGCTGGCGCTCACCTGGCTGCTGCTGAATAAAACCCGGCTGGGGCTGAATGTGCGGGCGGTCACCCAGAACCGCGCCATGGCGGACTGCTGCGGCGTGCCGACCGGGCGCATCGATATGCTGGCGTTTGGCCTCGGTTCCGGCATTGCCGGACTCGGCGGCGTCGCGCTGTCGCAGTTGGGCAACGTCGGGCCGGAACTGGGTCAGGGCTACATCATCGACTCATTCCTCGTGGTGGTGCTCGGCGGCGTCGGTCAGCTGGCCGGCACCGTAGTGGCGGCTTTTGGTCTCGGCATCCTCAACAAAGTGCTGGAGCCGCAGATTGGTGCGGTGCTCGGCAAAATCCTGATCCTCGTGCTGATCGTGCTGTTCATCCAGAAACGTCCCCAGGGTCTGTTTGCCGTTAAAGGGAGGGTGATTGACTGATGAGCCAGCCACTGACCTTACGCGTGGTGCGCAAAGCGCCGCGCCTCAGCCTGATTCTCGGCGTCATCGTGACCGCGCTGCTGCTGGTGCTGCCGTTCTGCGCCCTGCTGCCCGCCAGCCATCCGCTGGCGATCTCCACCTATACGCTGACGCTGGTGGGCAAAATCCTCTGCTATGCGATTGTTGCGGTAGCGCTGGATCTGGTGTGGGGCTATGCCGGACTGCTGTCGCTCGGCCACGGACTGTTTTTTGCCCTCGGCGGCTATGCCATGGGCATGTACCTGATGCGCCAGGCTGCAGGCAGCGGTTTGCCGGCGTTTATGTCGTTTCTGTCGTGGAATGAGCTGCCGTGGTTCTGGGCCGGCAGCCAGCACTTTCTCTGGGCGCTGTGCCTGATTGTGCTGGTGCCAGGCCTGCTGGCGCTGCTGTTTGGCTTCTTCGCCTTTCGCTCCAGAATCAAAGGCGTCTACTTTTCCATCATGACGCAGGCGCTGACTTACGCTGGCATGCTGCTGTTTTTCCGCAACGAAACCGGCTTTGGCGGCAACAACGGCTTTACCGGTTTTACTACCCTGCTCGGTTTCAGCGTCACCGCCACCGGCACGCGTATCGCACTGTTTATCGCGACCGTGCTATTGCTGCTGTTCAGCCTGGCGCTGGGCTTTGCCCTGGCGCGCAGTAAGTTTGGTCGCGTGCTGACGGCGGTGCGCGATGCGGAAAACCGCCTGATGTTTATTGGTTACGATCCGAAGGGTTTCAAGCTGTTCGTCTGGACGCTCTCCGCCGTGCTGTGCGGGCTGGCCGGTGCGCTGTATGTGCCGCAGGTCGGCATCATCAACCCGAGTGAAATGTCGCCGACCAACTCGATTGAAGCGGCGATTTGGGTGGCGCTCGGTGGACGCGGCACGCTGATTGGCCCGCTGCTGGGTGCGGCCATCGTCAACGGTGCCAAAAGCTGGTTCACCGTCGCCTTCCCGGAATACTGGCTGTTTTTCTTGGGCCTGATGTTCATCCTGGTCACGCTGTTCCTGCCGCATGGCGTAATTGGCCTGCTGCGCCGGAGGCGTCATGACTGAGCAACTGTTTACCCAACCGCACCCGGCGGATCGCCATCGCCAGCAAACCGATCCGGTGCTGCTGCTGGAGAACATCAACGTCTCGTTTGACGGCTTCCGCGCGCTGACCGATCTGTCATTGCAGATCGGCGTCGGCGAGCTGCGCTGCGTGATCGGCCCGAACGGTGCGGGAAAAACCACGCTGATGGACGTGATCACCGGCAAAACCCGCCCGGACAGCGGCCAGGTGCTCTACGACCAGGATACCGATCTGCGCCAGCTGTCGCCGGTCGAAATCGCCCGCGCCGGCATTGGCCGCAAGTTTCAGAAACCCACGGTGTTTGAAGCGCTGACGGTGTTTGAAAACCTCGAGATCGCGCTGAAAAACGATAAATCGGTGTGGGCCAGCCTGCGCGCCCGGCTTAGCGGCGAGCAGCGCGATCGCATCGACGAGGTGCTGAAACTGCTGCGGCTCGGCGGCGAACGCCAGCGGCAGGCGGGTCTGCTGTCGCACGGGCAGAAGCAGTTCCTCGAAATCGGCATGCTGCTGGTGCAGGAGCCGCACCTGCTGCTGCTGGACGAACCGGCAGCCGGCATGACCGATGCCGAAACCGACTACACCGCCGAGCTGTTCCGCAGCCTGGCGGGCAAGCACTCACTGATGGTGGTGGAACATGACATGGGCTTTGTGGAAACCATTGCCGACCACGTGACAGTACTGCATCAGGGCCAGGTACTGGCTGAGGGATCGCTGCGCGAGGTACAGGCGGACGATCGGGTTATCGACGTATATCTGGGGCGCTGAGATGTTACAGGTAGCAGAACTGCATCAATATTACGGCGGCAGCCATATCCTGCGCGGTCTGTCGTTTGAGGCTCGCCCGGGCGAGATAACCTGCCTGCTGGGGCGCAACGGCGTGGGCAAAACCACGCTGCTGAAGTGTCTGATGGGGCTGATTCCGGTCAAATCCGGCGAGGTTCGCTGGCAGAACCAGCTGATTAACACGCGCAAGCCCCACCAGCGCGTACAGGCCGGTATTGCTTACGTGCCGCAGGGGCGCGAAATTTTTCCGCGTCTGACGGTGGAAGAGAACCTGCTGATGGGGCTGGCGCGCTTCTCCGGCACCCAGGCCAGCCGGGTACCGGAGGAGATCTACCAGCTGTTTCCGGTGCTGCGCGAGATGAAAACGCGGCGCGGTGGCGATCTGTCAGGCGGCCAGCAGCAGCAACTGGCGATCGGCCGGGCGCTGGCCTGCCAGCCGCAGTTGTTGATCCTCGATGAGCCGACCGAAGGGATCCAGCCGTCAGTGATCAAAGAGATCGGTGCGGTGATCCGCCAGCTGGCACAGCGCGGTGACATGGCGATCCTGCTGGTTGAGCAGTTTTACGATTTCGCCGCCGAACTGGCCGACAGCTATCTGGTGATGTCGCGCGGCGAAATTGTGCAGCGCGGCGCGGGTGCGAATATGGAGAGCGAGGGCGTGCGCGGGCTGGTGGCGATTTAGCCGCGCGGCGGGCGGGCAGGCAGAAGACAGGTTGTTAATCTGCAAGAAAAAACTTATGTTTACCCTCCACCCGGCCATTCCGGCCGCAGCGAAGGTTGAGCGAACTGTTACTGATGGAAACCCGCCGCGACGAACGAATCAATAAGCTGGCGCAGGCGCTGAAACACAGCGACACCCTGCACTTAAAACAGGCCGCGCAACTGCTGGGCGTGTCAGAAATGACCATCCGCCGCGATTTAACCGGCGCGACGCAGGGCGTGGTGCTGCTGGGTGGCTATGTGATGCGCGACCCACGGCAGAACGTGGCACACTATTTTGTCAGCGACCAGCAAAACCTCAACGTCAGCAAGAAACGTCTGCTGGCACAGCGGGCTGCCGCGCTGGTACAGGCCAACGACACGGTATTTTTCGACTGCGGCACCACGTTACCGCTGGTGATCGAAGCGATCGATAACGACCTACCCTTCACCGCCATCTGCAGCGCGATCAACACTTTTCTGGCGTTAAAAGAGAAGCCGCGCTGTCGGGTGATTCTGTGCGGCGGCGAATTCCACGCCGATAACGCCGTGTTTACCCCGCTCGAGCAGGTCACGGTGCTGGATGCGCTCTGCCCCAATAAAGCCTTTATCTCTGCCGCCGGTATGGACGCCGCGCAGGGTGCCACCTGTTATAACCTCAATGAACTGCCCATCAAGCATCTGGCGCTGCAGCGGGCGCAGACCAAAATCGTGGTCGGCGACAGCAGCAAGTACGGCAAGGTACTGCCGGCGCGCATTGGCGACTTCTCGCTGTTTGATATGCTGGTCAGCGACAGCCCGCCTCCGCCCGCGCTGCTCGCCGTGCTGCAGGCGGCCAGGCTCACCCTGCACTGCGGTTAGCATTATTCCGCCGCTGCGTAAGATTGCGCGCAATGCGGCTGTGATTGCCGGGTGAAAACGGCTAAACTTCAGCATCTGACGTTCCACCCATTACAGACCAAGAGGCTCATCACAACGTGGCTCAATTCGTCTATAGCATGCATCGCGTCGGCAAAGTGGTTCCGCCGAAGCGTCACATTCTGAAGAATATCTCCCTTAGCTTTTTCCCTGGCGCCAAAATTGGCGTACTCGGCCTGAACGGCGCGGGTAAATCGACCCTGCTGCGCATCATGGCCGGCATTGATAAAGATATCGAAGGGGAAGCTCGCCCGCAGCCGGGCATCAAAGTCGGCTATCTGCCGCAGGAACCTCAGCTGAACCCGGAACACACCGTGCGTGAGTCGGTGGAAGAAGCCGTCGCGGAAGTGGTTGGCGCGCTGAAGCGTCTCGACGAAGTGTACGCGCTGTACGCCGATCCGGATGCCGACTTCGACAAGCTGGCCGCTGAGCAGGGCCGTCTGGAAGAAGTGATCCAGGCACACGACGGGCACAACCTGGAAACCCAGCTGAACCGCGCTGCCGATGCCATGCGTCTGCCGGAGTGGGATGCCAAAATCGCGAACCTGTCCGGTGGTGAACGCCGCCGCGTCGCGCTGTGCCGTCTGCTGCTGGAAAAGCCAGACATGCTGCTGCTCGACGAACCGACCAACCACCTGGATGCCGAATCCGTCGCGTGGCTGGAGCGTTTCCTGCACGACTTCGAAGGCACCGTGGTAGCTATCACCCACGACCGTTACTTCCTCGATAACGTTGCCGGCTGGATTCTGGAGCTGGACCGTGGTGAAGGGATTCCATGGGAAGGCAACTACTCCTCATGGCTGGAGCAGAAAGATCAGCGTCTGGCGCAGGAGGCTTCTCAGGAAGCGGCACGTCGCAAATCGATCGAGAAAGAGCTGGAGTGGGTGCGTCAGGGCGCGAAAGGCCGTCAGTCCAAGGGCAAAGCCCGTCTGGCGCGCTTTGAAGAGCTCAACAACACCGATTATCAGAAACGTAACGAGACCAACGAACTGTTCATTCCACCTGGTGCGCGCCTCGGCGACAAAGTGCTGGAAGTGAAGAACCTGAGCAAAGCGTATGGCGATCGCGTGCTGATTGACGATCTGTCGTTCTCGCTGCCGAAAGGCGCCATCGTTGGCATCATCGGTCCTAACGGCGCCGGTAAATCGACGCTGTTCCGCATGATGTCAGGCCAGGAACAGCCGGATTCCGGCAGCATCGAGCTGGGCGAAACCGTGAAGCTGGCGTCGGTCGATCAGTTCCGCGATGCGATGGATAATTCAAAAACCGTGTGGGAAGAAGTTTCTGGCGGTCAGGACATTATGCGCATCGGCAACACCGAAATGCCGAGCCGCGCTTATGTCGGTCGCTTCAACTTCAAGGGTACCGATCAGGGCAAACGCGTCGGCGAACTGTCCGGCGGTGAGCGTGGTCGTCTGCACCTGGCGAAACTGCTGCAGGTGGGCGGCAACCTGCTGCTGCTCGATGAGCCAACCAACGACCTGGACATCGAAACCCTGCGCGCACTGGAAAACGCCCTGCTGGAGTTCCCGGGCTGCGCGATGGTGATCTCGCACGACCGCTGGTTCCTCGACCGTATCGCCACCCACATCATCGACTATCAGGATGAAGGTAAGGTGGAGTTCTTCGAAGGTAACTTTACCGAGTACGAAGAGTACAAGAAACGCACCCTCGGCGCCGAAGCGCTGGAGCCGAAGCGTATCAAGTACAAGCGCATGGCGAAGTAATCGCTGTGATAACAAAAAGGCGCCGCGGCGCCTTTTTGGTTGTGCTGCGCTAGCTGCCCAGCATCTGCTTCACCAGCTCGACGCAGCGCAGGAAGCGCGTGTCGTAGTCATCCTCTTTGACGTGCACATATTCAATGTGATTTTCACGCAGCATGGTGACCAGCATCGACTGGAACTCGCGGCGATCCATCGAACTGCCGAGGCTGCGCAGGCCGTCGGCCACCCACGGCACATTATTTTCCAGCAGAATCACCAGGTCAAAGCGGTACTCATCGATCAGCGCCTGCACGAACGGGTGCTCGCGCCCTTCATACTTAAGGCAGAACGCCTGGGTAGTGATAAAGTCAGTATCGATAAACGCCACTTTGTTGGCGTATTTGACGGCGAAATCGATGTACTGCGCCTGGCCGAGCGCGATTTTGTCGTAGTCGGAGTATTGCAGCGCCATCTCGTCGCCGCCGAGGTGCGAGAAGACGTAATCGCGGCCATACTCCCACGCACTGGTGGTGTTGAAGATGTTGGCCAGCTTATTGACCAGCGTCGATTTACCGCTCGATTCACCGCCGAGTACCGCCACGGTGCGCACGAAGAACGGCTTCACTTCAGTCGGGATGTATTCCCAGTAGCGGAACGGATCCTGACGAATCTGGCTGCCGCTGATGTTCATAAACGATCGATGCGGATCGATCACCACCGCCGGAATGCCCAGATGCTGCTGATACATCGGCGCATCCGGTTCTTCGCTGGTATAGACGCAGTCGGGCTCAATACCCTGCTCCGCGAGGAAGGTTTTCACACCGGCGCTCCACACGTCCCAGCCGTGCGGATAGGGCTCGATGCCCTCTTCGTTGAACGAATGGATACGGATATTTTTCTGATACTTGAAGGTCTGCAGCAGCCAGCGCAGACGATCGCTGATGGTGGGCTGCTGCGACATGGCGCTGTTCTCAAACAGCTGGCGATCGCGCGGATCGTCATGGCCCATGATGATGTGCAGCTCATCGACCTGGCTACAGGCGCGCTGGATCAGGTAGATGTGACCGGTGTGCAGCGGATAGAACTTCCCGAACACCACGCCCACGGTTTTGTCGCGACGCGGGAATTCCAGTCCGAGAAAACGGTGCAGCGCTTCCAGCTTCTGCGCGCTCGGGCTTTTGATTTTGGCATTCAGCAACTGGCTCAGATAGCCTTTGGTCATCCCGCTGGCATCAGCCACCTGCTGCAATGTGTGTCCCTGCTGGCGAATCGCGGTTTTCAGATAGTCAAACGATGACATGTAGTGCCTCCTGCATGGAATTAGAGGGATGGTGCGCGCGGGCCCTCACCCCGGCCCTCTCCCGCCCGCGGGAGAGGGGGAAAATCCTGGATAGAGCGATAAATGACAGATCTACGCCGTACTTCCCGCCTCTGCGAACGGTCCCCTCTCCCGCAAGCGGGAGAGGGGGAAAACCCTGAACAGAGCGGTAAATGGCAGATCAACGCCGTACTTCCCGCCCCTGCGAACGGTTCCCTCTCCCGCAAGCGGGAGAGGGTTAGGGTGAGGGAAAAGGTGGAGCCACAAGCCAAACCTCCCCCCAACAACTCCCCTTACAGCTCGTCCAGAATCGCCAGCGCGTCCGCCAGTTTCTTCGCGCTATACACCTTCATACCGTCAATCGCCTTCTTCGGCGCATTCCCTGCCGGCACAATGGCGCGCTTAAAGCCGTGCTTGGCCGCTTCGGAAATGCGCTCCTGGCCGCTCGGCACCGGACGAATCTCCCCGGCCAGCCCGACTTCGCCAAAAATCACCAGATCCTGCGGCAGCGGGCGATCGCGCAGGCTCGACACCATCGCCAGCAGCAGCGCCAGGTCCGCACTGGTCTCGGTGACTTTGACGCCGCCGACCACGTTCACAAACACATCCTGATCGGCCATCTGCAGGCCGCCGTGGCGGTGCAGCACCGCCAGCAGAATCGCCAGACGGTTCTGCTCCAGCCCAACCGCCACGCGGCGCGGATTGCCCATCATCGAATGGTCCACCAGCGCCTGAATCTCAACCAGCAGCGGGCGCGTGCCCTCCCAGACCACCATTACCGAACTGCCGGAGGTGATCTCATCGCCGCGTGACAAAAAGATAGCAGACGGGTTACTGACTTCGCGCATGCCCTGCTCGGTCATGGCAAAGACGCCCAGCTCATTCACCGCACCAAAGCGGTTTTTGTGGCTGCGCAGCGTGCGGAAGCGCGAATCGGCATCGCCGTCCAGCAGCACCGAACAGTCGATACAGTGCTCCAGCACCTTCGGACCAGCCAGCGAGCCATCTTTGGTGACGTGACCGACCATGATGATCGCCACGCCGCGCGTCTTGGCGAAGCGCGTCAGGTAAGCGGCGGTTTCCCGCACCTGCGCCACGCTGCCCGGCGATGACTGGATCTCCGCCATGTGCATCACCTGGATCGAGTCGATCACCATCAGCTTCGGCTGCTCCTGCTCGGCGATCAGGCAGATCTGCTCGATGCTGGTTTCCGACAGCATATTGAGGTTTTCCGTCGGTAATCCCAGACGATGGGCGCGCATCGCTACCTGTTGCAGCGACTCTTCGCCGGTGACGTACAGGGTTTTCATCCCTTCCGCCAGCTTACACATCACCTGCAACAGCAGCGTCGATTTACCGGCACCAGGGTTACCGCCAATCAGTATCGCGCTGCCCGGCACCACGCCACCGCCCAGCACGCGGTCAAACTCTTTAAAACTGGTCGAGAAACGCGGCAGCGCTTCCAGACTGATCTCCGACAGCTTCTGCACCCGGCTGGTGCCGGCGCTACCGGCATAGCCGCTCAGGCGCTCATTGCGCGCGGCCGCAGGCGAGGCGGCAATGCGCACCTCGGTAATGGTATTCCAGGCGTGACAGGCGCTGCATTGCCCCTGCCAGCGCGGATAGTCAGCGCCGCATTCGTTACAGACGAAGGCGCGTTTTGCCGCTTTGGCCAAATCAAATCCTCAGTTAACGCTCTTCGTGAATCAGGCTGCCGGTGAGAATGCAGAACACTCCCATCAGGTCAGCGTGGCGGATAATCACTTCCGTCTGCTCATTCACTTTGGGTTTAGCATGATAGGCGATACCCAGCGCCGCGGTTTTAATCATCGGCAGATCGTTAGCACCATCGCCTATCGCCACGGTTTGTTCCGGTGCGATGTCAAAGCGCTGGGCCAGACTGTTCAGAGTATCGGCTTTAAATTGCGCGTCGACGATTTGCCCCAGCACTTCGCCGGTCAGCTTACCGTCACGCATTTCCAGTTCGTTGGCTACCGCAGCGGCCAGATGCAGCGTCTGCCGCAGGTGATCGGCATAGAAGGTGAACCCGCCCGAGGCAATCGCCACCTGCCAGCCCAGCGCCTGCAACTTGTGCACCAGCGTGGTCAGGCCCGGCATCAGCGGCAGCGTGTCGCGCACCTGCTTCAGGATGTTGGCGTCAGCGCCGGCCAGCTTCGCCACGCGCTCGCGCAGGCTGGCTTTAAAATCCAGCTCGCCGCGCATCGCGCGTTCCGTCACTTCCGCCACCTGCTCGCCACAGCCCGCCAGTTTGGCGATCTCATCGATGCACTCGATCTGGATGGCGGTGGAATCCATGTCCATTACCAGCAGCCCTGGCGTTTTCAGATGGGGAATTTTGCCAAGCGGCGCCACATCAAAGCCAGCCTCATGCGCCAGCTTGCTGGCACGCGGTGTCAGCGAGCCCGCCAGCCGGATTACCTGATACTCATCGACATTCCACGCGCTGACGATCACCATCGCCGCGCCCAGCTGATGCTGATAATCGGTCAGTTTTTGTTTATCGAGCCCGCGCCCATACAGTAACCAGCCAGTCCGACCGGCACGGTAATCCAGCGGCATCACTTCATCACCGCTCAGGGAAAGGGGTAAACCCGGCCAAAGAGAGACATCGGCGGGCAGATCGCACCAGGTAAGACGATTTGGCATTACAGCTCCTGTAGGGACAACAAAACCACGCAAGAGGCTACCTTGTCTGCGCGGGTTCTGGCAACATAATTGCCAGCCTTTCTGCTGTTACGTCACACGGGTTTCTGATGGTCAAAACCGCACTGAAATTTCGCCTGCATCGCACGGTGATCGTTCTTATCTCGCTGGCGCTGTTAGTGGTGCTGATGCAGGGCGCATCATGGTTTAGTCTTGGCCATCAGATGGCCCGTTCCGAGCAGGTCGAGGAGCTGGCGCACACGCTGACGCGCCAGGTGGCGTTCAGCCTGAAACCGCTCATGGATAACAGCGACGATAACCGCACGCAGATTGAAGCCATCCTGAATCAGATGACGGATAACAGCCGCGTGCTGGACGCTTCGGTCTATGCCGACGACGGTAGCCTGGTGGCCCACAGCGGTGAGAGCATTAATGTGCGCGACCGCCTGGCGCTCGACGGTAAACGTGCTGGTAGTTATTTCAATCATCAGATTGTCCAGCCGCTGGAAGGGAAAGAGGGTCCGCAGGGTTTTCTGCGTATCACGCTGGATACGCATGTGCTGGTGACGGAATCGCGTCAGGTGGATAACACCACCAATATTCTGCGCCTGATGATGCTGCTGGCGCTGGCGATCGGCATTATCCTGACCCGTACCCTGCTGCGCGACCGCCGCACCCGCTGGCAGCAATCCCCGTTCCTGCTGACGGCCAGCAGAACGGTGAAAGAGGATAAAGAGGAAGAGACGGCGGCGGAGAGTGTGGAGACGGAGAGGAAAGAGGGTTGAGGCAGATAGCTCTCTACAGAAGCACGTCGCAGATTAATATTGCCGGGAGGTGGCTGGCTGGGATGGGATACAGAGTGACGGTGAAGGTTGGACAGGACAGCCTGATCCTGACGACTGGCAGCTAAAGAGAAAAAGCCGGAAGGATCGTTAAGATTGCGTCCGGCTACTATTATGGGACCTTAATTTTAATCGCTATTGCACTATCTACGACATCATCAAGCAGCATTTCTTCTTTCTGGGAGAAATTAGCATATTGAGACATAGCTCTGCATGTTGATAGTGTTTCAACTATTTCAAGAGAAAAATCATCACCATACTTAATTATTTCATTATAACGAATAGTGAAAAAAATCGCTGACTCAATTTTACCATTCGCATTAAGCTCAACTATTATTTTTTCGAGCGATCTCATTAATTCATTTAAAGCATTCACCAGGGAACCCTCATAGTTTTAACAACCCATGTTCTGGGGAGATTTGAAACCACAGCTTGATATCCTAAGCCAGGATATCCAGCGCCCTGAGCAGCTGCAGAACCTTCACTTCGGGGCCTTAAGTTCTAATAGATTAATTATGATTACTCTCCAGTCATGACGGATTGTTAGTTTTTGGCATAATAGGGAAATTTATTATCACAATAACAACTGTGACGACTATTTTGCAATCATCTTATGACATCAGCGCTAAAATATCACGCTGAGTATAATAATCTTTAAATTTCCATTAATAGATCGAATTGTTAAAACTATTTTCTTTTCGTAGCGTTTATTTGGTAAAATCCGCGAATCGATCCAGCTTTAATAATCAGGCACACAGGTTTTAATGTTTAAACCACCGGTTAGATCTAACTGATCATCTACTACTCTTAAAATTTATGGAGAGTTGTAGCACTATCCTTACCCAAAAAGTTATAGCAATATATCGACATGAGGATAGTTTAAATTAAATTTTATGCTAATCCCCTGATAATTATGGACCTTCCCAATATTTAGTGTTTTCAGTAGCTCTCTCCAAATCGTCCATATCATCCTCTCCAGGCTCACGGTCAAATTTACCTCCAATCATTCCTCTCATCTTCGATAACAATGTAGTAATATCATTGTCATCAATGAAATTGGTAGTTTCTCGCTCATACGCTCTTCGCTTCTCCTCATTGATTGTTGATTCGTTATAATAATAATTAGCTATATTGTTTAATGACACCAATATATAATCAATCTCCTTATATAAATCAATTTCCTCAGACTCTGTTAAATAGATTTTCTTTTTAATTCTCGACACTACCACCCCCTTTAATTATTATGTGATTATAAATTTTAATATTGTCAGCAACAGTTAATTCATCAGAATGAAACCGTTGATTACGAATTTATTGTGGCTTAAGGTTGGGGCATGTGTTTCAATAAAAATATCGGTTAGACAATGACTCTAAAGACTAAAGACCCGTAAAAAACCATTTATCAATGATGACAAAAACGCACTAAAAAAAGCCAACAAAAACAATCAACTAATGAAAGTTATAATCATTATTACTTAATTAAATAAAGATTACCGTAAAACATCAAGACCAAAACCAGCCTCGTCACTACAATGGCATTACTTTATATCTCTCACACCTTTATAACACCACTAGCCTCACACGAGTTATATTAGCTTAATCAATGGCGTCCTGGCGTTATTATTTACACTCACAGATAATTATCCATACAGTTCTGGACAAGCAAGTTAAGAATAAGTTTGCGAACACATCAACAATCATAACTTTACCAATCCATTATCGCTATCAATAAAAACATTGAACGATTCACTTCTCGCACAATAATGCAGAAACTCTTCACATTTTTTATATTCCTCGTTAAGAGCAATACACCCAAATCCGACATCATCATGTGGATAAATGGCCACATTTAAATCCAGATTAATATAAAAACAAACCTGACCAACAACTCCAGCATGACACATCATCAATCTTGATAGGCCTCTGAAGTCATGACTTTTTTTACTTAAGCTGAGTGAAAAAGCCGGCAAACAAGAATCACCATAAAGATAACTTTCAAACTCTTCGGTCATTGGCAAAAGTAATTTTTTATCTTTCATCTCCTCATATAAAGCCTGATAATTATCAATCGTTTCTTTATCATCCTCTCTTTCATCATTAAATGAAAGAGCTGCAATAACAATTACACCTTCATCCTCTTTACCAAAAAACCCTTCGAATAAAGATATAGCCTCGTCAATTAGAGGGTATGAAAAAGAATCTTTTTTTTCAAAAAAACCGACCCAACTTTTAGACAATCTAAATCCAGAGAAATTAATTTCATTTAGTGAGAGGCTACTTATCGATTTTAATGATCTTTCCATCACTCATACCTATAGTTATTTTATGCCTTGGCTTTGGTTCCGCTTTACCTATACCAACTTTCCATTCACCTTGTTTATCACTATGCGATGTATTACTTTTACTCCATATTTCATTTGTATGATTATTCTTATAATTCCCACCTTTTACTTTAACAAAATCTTCAGGATGTGATGATGGAGTCCTTACTATATCGCCTATTTCAGCACTGTTTACTTTTTTCTTAGGATTATCTAAGTGGCATTTTGAAAGACCTAGGGGATCAATCCATGCCAGCGGGTTCGGCGCATACTGATAAAGATTTAGCCCACCCGCCAGCCCTATCGGGTCCTGACTGATGAATCGTCCCGCATCCGGATCATAGTAGCGGAACCGGTTATAGTGCAAACCCGTTTCTGCATCGTAGTACTGGCCCTGATAGCGCAGCGGCTGGTGTACTGGCTCAGCATGGCGCACCTGCGCATGCTCTACCCGCACCGTGTTGCCCCACGCACGGTACTCTGCCCGCCACGCTACACTACCATCCGCACTGGTCAGCTCACGCGGCATGCCCGCAACGTCATTGTGATACCAGTGTACCTGCGCTGCGTGCTCCGTTTCACCCTGCTGCAGACTGATCTGTGCCAGTGGTGCAAAGCTCTCGTCTTCATAAATCCAGATGTGCTGGCGCGAGCCACGCACTTCGCTCAGCAGACGGTTGCCGTCCCAGATAAAGCACGTCACGCCAAAGGCGTCACGTTTCCAGCTGCGTCGGCCGAACGCATCGTAGCCGTAAGTAGTGCGCTGTTCTGTGCCGTTACGCGTGCTTACCGCCTCTGTCAGCTGGTGCTCGGCGTTCCAGGAAAACTGTTGCACCGTATGCCGACCAATGCGCTTCTCAGCCACGTTGCCAAAGCTGTCATACGCCCAGCGCCGGTCTTCGTGCACCCTTAGACGGTTATCCTTCAACGGCGGCGAGCCGACCTCATTCAGCAAATTATGTGCGGGGTCAAAAGCAAACCGCTCATCCTGCGCTCGCGTGAGTCGGCCCAGTGCGTCATATTCGTAGCGGTGGTCACCGGTGTAGTGATCGACCATCTGCATTAGCTGGCCGTTGCGTTGCCATACATAATCACGTGCCACCGCCGTGCTGTCACCGCGCATAGCGCGCTGGCTCACCAGCCGGCTCATCTCATCATGAACATACTCGCTGGCCAGCGCTCCCTGGGTACGGCGCACCTCACGGTGCAGCATGTCACGTTCGCTTTCGCTGATGACGCGGCCACCAAAATTGACCTGGACGCGGTGACCGCTGCCATAATAAAGGTTACTCAGCTCACGACCGTCCGGTAGCCTGGTATGAGTACGGTTACCCAGCTCGTCATACTGATGGCGCAGCTCGTAATTAATACCACGAATCAGGCTGCGCTCCGCCAGCAACTGGCTGGCATCATCCCATTCCAGCTCCACACGTCCGCCGTGATTGACGCCAGTTGTCAGACGTCCCAGCGCATCGTAACTGAAGCGGGTACGCTGCCACTTTGCATCTCCGCCGCGTGCCACCAGCTTCTCAAGCAGCCTGCCGCAGTTATCGCGCCGATAACGCGTGCGAATTTCCGGACCGCTGCCGTCGCCTCGCTCGGTACGCGTCAGCGCATTTCCACTGGCATCATATTCATAACAGGTGGCAGAACCATCGAACCTCTGTTCACCGATCAGATTGTTATGCGCATCGTAACTGAAGCTATAGCGCGTGCCATTTTCATTGATGAGAGCAACCAGACGACGTGCGCGATCGTATTCATAGCTAATAGGGTTACCGAGCGCATCTGTTCGCGTCAACGGCAGACCGTCCCCCGCCAGCGTCCAGCGTGTTGCCTGATTCTGTGCGTCATACCAGGCTGTCAGGCGCTGCCAGCGGTCAAACTCGAAGCGCTCGACACCGCCATCCGCATGCACAATGCGCTGTGGCAGGCCATCACGACGGTTATAAAGAGTGGTAACGTTGCCTGCGGCATCAGTTTGCTGCCTGAGCCAGCCGTACTTGTCATAATCAAAACATGTGGTGCGTCCGGAACAATCGGTATGGCTAGTTAAAAAGCCGGCACTGTTCCAGCTCAGCTTTTGAACACCTGCTGCCGCGTCGCGGATACGAACCAGGTTACCCTGATCGTTATGGTTATATTCGGTAATGCGGCCAATCTCATCAGTGAAGCGAATCAGGCTGCCTGCAACGTCATAATGGTATTCGCGAATACCGCCCAGCATGTTTGTAACCCGCACTGGCAGGTTCCAGCGAGCGTGGTAATCAAAGCGTGTCGTCTGGCCATCCGGTTCGATAACAGCAGTGCAGTTACCGCGCTCATCATAGCGATAACGCGTCACGCGGCCAGCCTGATTAGTAAGCTGTATGATCTGTCCACGCGCGTTACGGCGAATGCGGATATAGCCGCCCGAAGCATCTCGAAAACCGGTTAACTCGTGGTTATCGTCAAAGTCATAGCGCGTGACGCGGCCCAATGCGTCAGTGATGGTTGTACTGTTACTGGCGTACTCGAAACGCCATTCACCGCCAAGGCTGTCACGATGCGCCAGTACTTTGCCATCCGGTGAGTGTTTATCGTAGTGATAGAAACACTCAAGTTCGCCCCCTCGACGATGTGCCACCATTACATGATTTCGATAACGAAATTCACGCAGCACCTCATCATGCTCATTGCGAACAGCACTTAAATCTCCTTCAGAAGAATAATCATAGCTGCAGAGCTTTTCGGCACTCAGGGGGGCAGATGGATAACAAACGCTTACGGCAGTGATACGTTCAACGCTTCGATCTTCATCAAGCATCAGTCGGGTAAATGTAATATTGAAGCGTCGCCCTGCACTGTCAGTAATTACTATCGGCTGATGTTGCGCGTTGTACTGCAGAGTAAGGCGGTTACCGTGGCGATCGCTGATTGCCGAAAGTAGCCAGCGGCCCTCTCCTGCCTGATGAGTGAAGTGCCAGTTCTGGCTTTCATCAGGCGCAGAAATGCAAAACTCGCCCGGCTGTGGCTGGGAAAGTGATAGCTGCTCATAGCGATGCAACTGCGGCTCCCGACCCGACTGTGGCCAGGGAAAATCAATTTCTCGACCCTGTTCATCAACCAGAATCAGCAGTTCGTTGTCTTTGCGTAATTCCTGAGCGAAAGGTAAAGACCACCCCTGACCTAACCAGCCGTTACCTGTTTCATCGGAGAAATACAAACGCTGCCAGTTAAGCGGTACCGCAGCGGGAAAAGAAAAATCTTTATCATGATCGTCAAAAAGTAATTTAATACCCAGCAAAGGATTTACCGGACTACCAATTGCCATCTCAACCTCTGGCAATGGCCTCTGCGGAATTTTGCAGGGCTCAGTTTTTTTCTGCCCATGCCCTTTATCATTTCCGCCTTTATTGCTGCCGGCCTTTTTCGCTTTAATAACTTCGTCAGCGTCTTTTTTTGCTGCTTTAGTTTCTGCTCTGGCAGCAGAACTTTCTGCCTTCACTGCAGCCTTTTCAGCCAGTGCTGTGCTTTCTTTGGCGACGGTTTTCCCGACTTTTGCCGCCTCAACCGCTTTGCCAGCCTTCGCTGCCAGCTTACCCGCTTTAAAAGCGGCCCCACCGCCAGGCACAAAGTTGGCTGCGGCTGAGGCAGCTGAAAGTGCCGCGTTGCCATAATCGCCCTCAGCGGTATAAATGGCAGCGTTAGCGCCGTCTGCAACGGCACCAATGACGGGTACAGCGCCAAGAACATCCAGGCCGGTGTGCACCCAGTCGCCATAATCGCTCCACCAGCTTTTCTTTTTAGGCGGGTTGGCACTGCCCGCCGTAACGTGGCCCTGGGGCGCAGGCGCATATTGTAATTTACCAATCGTGTTTCCGGTTGCCATTGGAGCTCCGTGCAGGAAATTCAGGTATTAATGAGTAAGGATATGTGCGGGTACTTTCAGATTAATAAAAGGTAAAGTAACGTTGACGCAGCCGCCATTTAAAATGGCGACTAGCTAATCTGTAGGTTGAGGTTTCAATCTGAAGACAATATCCTTTATGGAAGAATCATAAAAGATCATAAATTAAGAGGGTGAGAAAATTAAACCCGCATGCCTTTAGCAACAGCCAGTCTTTTGATTTCCATTAATTTAAGTGCCGTAGCATCATTGTTTTTACCTTCCTTCTTAAGCCTGTCTTCGAGTAGATTGCTAAACCCCCATCCCGCTTTTGTTACTGCGTTTGGGTTGGCGCCATGATGTAAGAGGTATTCAACCTGATCGAGGTCCATTCTTGTCAAAGCAAAAATAAGCGCCGTTTTACCAGCGGTATCGGGCTTATTAACATCGGCACCTATACTAACAAGATATTCCAGGACGGGCATTGAGTTTTCTGACGTTGCGTTCATGATCAATGGACGTGCACTACTAACCGCATTTTTATCATGACCTCCCGCAATCAACGCTTTAAGATAGCGGGGATCGTTTGAGCGGGCCATAGCATCTGCAGCACTGCCATATTGAGGAATAATGTACAATGGATCTGCGCCTTTCTTTACCAGTTCGGTTACGATTTGAAAACTGGCATCTGTTTTTTTAGCTGTTGCGGTTAAAAGCGCGTACATCAAAAGTGTCATTCCCTTCTTGCCTGACATGTTCAGGATATCGCCCTTAGCTAAGACATCCACTGCAAAAGCGTTTCCCTCTCTGATAGCAACAGCGGCTTTCAAAGCATAACCTGAGAATTATTTTCAGCTGAAACAGCCTTAGCCAGACATTTATTCACAACAAGAAGAATGAATACGAAAGCAAAGAACTTTATGCAGTACGTCCCTGTACTCCCTTTCCTTCTTAAAAGGCCCTCATGCCTTTACTTTCGGCTATTTTTTTGATGTCGAGAAGTTTTTTCATTGTAGTATCATTGTCGCCTTTTTCAATTTTTTTCTGTAGCATTTCTCTAAAACCCCAGCCTGCTTTATTTTTTACGTTAGGATTTGCACCATGTTGTAACAGGAAATCAACTTCATCTAAATCATACCTCCCCAATCCCACCATCAGTGCAGTTTTGCCCGCTGAGTCAGGTTGATCTACATCAGCACCGATACCGACCAGATATTCCAGCACTTTTCTTGAATGGTGGGAAGTTGCATTAATAATTAGCGGACGATAATTGCTCACTGCATTTTTATCCAGACCGCCATCAATTAATGCCTTCAGGTAACGAGGATCGTCTGAAGTCGCCATCACCTCAGCCGCACTTCCGTAATTTGGTATATTAAATAGTGGATCTGCCCCGGCCTTAACTAGTAAAGAGATGATATCAAAGCCCGTTTTTGTATCATTACTACTTGCTACGAGCAATGAATAAACCAGTATAGTCATGTCCTCACCACCTGGCTTATTTAAATTCACATTAGAAGATAAGGCTTCAACTTCTTTAATATTCCCTTCTTTAATCGCTTGGGCTAATTGCAGCTGCTCGCCGCTAAAATAAGCCTCTGGCTCAGACACTTTCATACTTGCACATCCTATATTAGACATTATAGCAAAAGGAATAAATAAAAATAACCTCATGATATTTTTGATATTTTTTATCATACATCCCTCATAATGTACTTAATGTTTCTTCATCAGCCTGTTTTTCTGCTTCTATGCAGGGGATAACCTGACTCATGAAGTGCCTATTGACTGGATTTCCTACGCCACCATCCATATCGTGTTTTAATCCAAGTGCAGCAGGCAGAGCAACTATGATCATCCCTAAAGTTGAACCAATAGCAGCTCCTACAACACCTCCCAGTAATGCCCCTACACCACCTAAAGTAGCGACCAGCGCGCCTCCCCACAAGCCAGGCTCTTGAGCCGACGTTAAAACCTCACCTTTAACGCGATAAGCGTTTATGTTTTCATTTTCAACGGTGCGATCTATTACGCTACCACCATATTTATTAACAGTATTTTTGTTTAATCCTGCCGCATTGAATGTCCAGCCTGGTTTTCCGCTTCCCCTAGAGCAAGCTGAAGCCATGCCTCCTCCAAGTGAATGCCCAACGCAGTCAATCTTAGCCGTGGTGTTTTCCAACTGAGACGCAATTTCCACTGACTGCTTATAGTATGGGGTGGGAAGATTTAATGCTTGCTGCGCATTGGCTGCCCAGTCAGGTCCAGACTGAGTACCCCGAAAAACCACTGAAGCAGACATATCATCTCCAAATACTTCTTTATCTGGAGCATAGACTTTAGCTTTGAATTGCGGTGCACCGGGCGCATTTAAGTCACGCGGTGACAAACCATATTTGGTTAGAGCTTCAGGATCATTACTAATATCACTCCAGCCTTCAGGTATTTCTGGCATAGGCTTAGTGGGATCACGTGGTTCATAAACATAGTCGGCAAGTCTCGCTTTTTCCATCCCTGTATTATTCAGTTCCAGCCTTTCAGCAGCTGCCCGAACTTTTGGGTCACTGCTCTGTTTACCTTTTGCTATAAGCGCCTTGCGTCGTTCCCAGGTTTCTTTTTTGGTCAGATTACCGCCGCGCCCTCCCTTGGCCTTGCCGTTCATGGCAAAGATATCCTGTACGCGGTTGAGGGGAAAACCACCGATATAGGTATCCGGACTGTGCTCAATTGACCAGCAGTCACCCTCAACTGTACCGCTGACTACGCCCTTGTTACGCCCGGCCGCATCTCCAATCGTCGTCGGCACAAAGCTAATGTCATAGACAAAAGCCGGGTGGCCGTTGAAGCGTACGCTTTCCACCGTACTTTTTGAGGGTGCCAGTGTGGCAGTAACCGGATATGGCACTGGCGGCTGAATGCCGGGGGTGAAACACAAATCGGGTAGTAATCCCACCACCTTATACACACCATCTTTGCGTGCAGCGTAATTATCAGCCATGACCTGACTCCTGCGAGATGAGCCCTACCAGTGAAGGCGGCAGTGGTGTAAAACTATCATCATTGGTATCCGCGATTTGTTGTTGTGCCTTCTGCACTATCGCCTTACGTTCTGTTGCAGTGATGAAGCGTAACTCTGTTACTGCTGCCTCAAGCAATTCAGAAAACACTGTGCGATAAGTACAGTGCACTTTGCGCTCGGGCAAATTAATCACCAGCGTATCCAGCTGCAAATCGTAGCTTACTCCAGCCCCCAGTTGAGTGGTGACAAAGGCAAATAAGGTTTCAACCGGGACTGAAAAACTGATTTCCTGTCCGGGCTTATCCTGTTGTGAGATAAGATTTTTTAGCGTAACCGGAATATGCGACAGCGGCTTGGGTAATGGAAACTGCATCCACGGATGAGCGCCACACCAGTAATCAAAGCGAAAATCCTGTGGCAGAAAAGGATGACGCTGCTGCTTCCACGCCTCGTCATAAGTACCGGCAAAGCCAATACGCGGTTTCCAGCCACGACCATAAAAACCAAAACCGGCAGGTAATGTTTCATCATCAATGTTTTTAATCGGCTGGGGCAGTAATTCAAACTGTGGCGCTACGATACGCTGTAACTTAAGCTGTTTCTGCGCCCTGACGGGTAACCAGCCAATACCGACGCTGTTAGTGGCTGATGCAATCTCGTCGCCATGCTCTAAGTGGAACATTCCACCCTGCGCATGCTCGTAACGTAATTCGAGAGCCGTTATCGCTTTAGCCTCACTTAATTGCCAGCTAGCCACCATTTTGCGCCACTCGCGTGGGCCATACACGTTGAGTAAACGGGTAAAATCGCCAATACGCGCTCCGACGGTGAAATGACGCGCCGGCTTACCTTCCGGAGCGTGAGCACTACCGTTGATAATGACATCCAAACGCGGCTTATAGGGTGCCAGATCGCTCTCGAATCGAACACTGCTTCTGCCCGGCTCATCGTAATATTCATCCTGTTCAACCAATTCACCCTGATCTTCGCATAACGTAAGTTGGCCGCGGTGAATATCCAGATCGTAACTGACGCGTGTCACCAGCACACTAAATCCATGATCGTGCTGGTCTATCGACTCAAAAAGCTGTGCCGGGAAAGCACTATAGTTGACAAAATTTTCCATAGTTAGTTGATATCTATCTGCGTTCCGTCAATGTCTATCACCTTCTCACCAACCAGCTTAATTTTGTTTGCACTGATGGTAATGGTGCCGTTCTGTTCGAGCACGATCATCGATTCGCCACAAACCAGGGTAATCTTGTCTTCCGCACTAAACTCCGCCGATGTTCCTGCTGAAAGGCCAATATCCCGCCCGGTATTAAGTGAATATTTCATGCCAACGTTGTGCATTTGCATCGCACCGACGTTAGTCATCCAGCCGGCGCCCACATTGAGTACATAAGCAGCACCAATATTGGTATTCTGCGCCAGCCCGACATTTAACATCGAGGCTAATGCGACCGTTTCAGTTTTCGTTTGATCGACTTTCAGCGTTTGGTTGCCATTGATAGTCACTGACTGATTCTGACCAATACGCACATTTTCATTCTGATCAACCGTTTCAGTGCGATTACTGTGCACGGTGATGGTTTCATTACCGTCCACTGTTTCCGTACGATTTTGGTGAATGGTAATGGTTTCGTTCTGATCGACGGTTTCAGTGCGGTTCTTTTTAACCTCAGTGGTTTCGTTGCCGCCGATGGTTTTAGTGCGATTACTACCAACCGAGTGGGTTTCATCATTTTCCACCTCGGTGTCCATATTTTTCTCAGCATGCAGCCACACCTGCTCCTCGCCCGCCTTGTCCTCGAAGCGCAGCGCGTTTGCCGTATCCGCCGTGCCGTCCTTCGAACGGCTCAAAAACCCCATCTGCGTCGCCGCCGCCGGCAGCGCCCACGGAGGCATGCTCGCCTCGTTGTACACGCGACCGATGATCAGCGGCCGGTCCGGGTCGCCGTTAATGAAGTCCACCACTACCTCGTCGTTCACCCGCGGGATCTGCACGCCGCCGAAGCCCTGGCCCGCCCACGCGCTCGACACCCGCACCCAGCACGAGCTCGTGTCGTCGCCCTTCGCCAGGCGGTCCCAGTGAAACTTCACCTTCACCCGGCCGTAGCGGTCTGTCCAGATTGACTCACCCGCCGGGCCCACCACCTTCGCCGTCTGCGGCCCGTGCGTCTTCGGCCACGCCGTCGCCGGCTCCGCCCGGTACGTCACCGACGACGGCAGCACCGTGAACGCGATGTTGTGCCGCGCTCCGCCGCCGCCGCTCGCGTACCCGTTCTCCTCGAAGTCGTACCGCGCCGACGTCACCAGGTATTCCCCGTTGTCGCTGAAGTGCGGCGCGTTCACGATGCCGAACCGGTACCCCGGCGCGATGCCCGTCGCCGTCCCCGTTCCGCTCACGCTGTGGTGCGCAACCTGCCACACCTCCTGCCGGATGCGCGTGTAAAACTCGCCGTGGCTGTGGTCGACAAAATGGCCCGGCCAGTCGTACACGTCCACCGCCCCCGGCACCGGCGACACCGGGTTCTGTCGCGCCTGCAGCATCCACGCGTTCGGCTTGCGGAAGTCGTAGTCGTCCGTGCTGTACATCCCCGGCGTCACGCTCTCGCACAGCGACCACTGGCTGATGCCCTCCTCCGTCACGCTCCCGCCCGACGCCGTCACGTGGTACGGTATCGTCTCATAGCCCGCGAACGCCTCGTGCTGGTCCGCCCCGTCGCACAGCACCATCACGTGGCGCTCCGCCTCGTGGCGGAACCAGTAGTAAATCCCCTCCAGCTCCATCAGCCGGCTGATGAAGTCGAAGCTGCTCTCCTGGTACTGCACGCAGTACTCCCACACCCGGTAGCTGCTGCCCAGCCGCGTCTCCACGTTCACCCCGTTCTCCTGCAGCAGCGTCTGCACTATCTGCGGCACCGTCTGACCCTGAAATATCCGCAGGTTGCGGTCGCGACGCATCGGCCACAGGTCCGGCTCCACCCGCAGCTGGTACACCGCGTAGCGCGTCCCGCTCAGCTCCTCGCTGCGCACCGCCACCCGCGTGATTTTGCCGTTGAGGTAGCGCGGCGACAGCAGGCTCTGCGTCGGCAGCGTGAACGTGACCGGCTGCCCCAGCAGCGCGTGCCGGTCAATGCGCGCGTCCGTGGCCAGCAGCTCGGCGTTCAGCTCAAACGACTGCGACAGCGCCTCGGCGCCGGTGAGTTTCCAGAACAGCAGGCCGTCCATCGGCAGCTGCGCGGTGATGCGTGAGAACATAATAAATCCCTGATGATTAACTGTGTGGATCGAGCAACCAGACGCCTTCTTCGCTGATGGTCAGCGTTTGCTCGCGCGTGCCGCCCTGGCCGCTGATGGCAAAGGTATAATTGCCTGGCGCCAGCTGCAGCGCGGCAAAACCATTGGCAGCAGGCACCAGCGCCTGCGGTTTGCCATTCACCTGGACGCGTTCGCCCTGCTGCAGCTTGATGTAAACCTGCGCGACCGGCTCCGGCGGCGGTGCAGGCTGCGGCTCCGCTTCGCGCGGTTTTTCCGGCGTTACCGCTGCCGTTACGGCTGGCGCTGACGACGCTGACGACGCTGAAGGTGAAACTGCCGGATCAGCAGCTGGCGCGCTGTTTTGCACCGTCTCTGCCGGCGCCGCAGGCTCATCGCCTCCGGACATCAGCAGCCCCACGCACAATCCCACCAGCACGCCCGCGGCCACCAGCCCCGGCAGCGCAAAGCGATGGCGCAGCAGCGATTTCACCGGCGAAAGCGTTTCGGCTTCGTTCGCCTCTTCCACCGGCACCAGCATGGTGCCCGGTCCGCTGATTTTGGCGCTCAGCAGCGGTTCCGGTTCGCGCTCTGGCAGCGCCATCAGCCCGGCAAAGGCATCAATATCCTGCGGCCGATCTTCCGGTTTGAGCGCCAGCGCGCGGTCCACCGCCGTCAGCAAGGCCTGGGAGTAGCCCGGCAGGCGGCGCGCGGCCAGCGGCTGGTAGTTATCTTCGATGCTGCGCACCACGCTCACCGGCGGTGGCGCCCCGGTGATCAGCGTGTGCAGCACCGCGCCCAGCGCGTAAATATCCGTCCACGCGCCCTGTTCGCTTTCGTCGTTATCGCTGTATTGCTCGATGGGCGCATAGCCCGGACGCAGCATGGTTTCGCTCTCATCCGACAGGTTACCAATGGTTTTACGCGCAGAGCCAAAATCCAGCAGCACCGGCTCGCCGCTGCTCTGAATCTGGATGTTATCCAGCGAGATATCGCGGTGCAGGTAACCGGCGTCGTGGATGGTTTTGATCGCACCCAGCAGCGGCGGCAGCAGGCGACGAATCCAGGCTTCATCCACCAGTTGCGGATTGCGCTCGCGCAGGTTCGATAAGGTGGTGCCGCTGTAAAACACCGTGCCCATGTAAGCGGTGTCGTTCTGCACCCAGAAACGCAGCACGTGCAGCAGATTTGGATGGTTGAAGCGGGCCAGCAGGCGCGCCTCCTGAATAAAGCTGTTCAGCCCGGCATGAAAGGTTTTGCTGAAGCGTTCGCTGCGCAGCACCAGATTCAGGTCATCGCTGCGCACCGCCAGCGAAGCCGGCATAAACTCTTTGATGGCGATATCACGCTCCAGCTGATGATCCCAGGCACGATAAACAATGCCAAAGCCGCCACCACCGATCACTTCTTTAATTTCAAACTCATTGAAACGGTAACCCACCGGCAGAGCGTTGGGTACGTTGAGGGGATTATCGTGTTCCGACATTTTCGAAAACTCTCTGATCACTAACGGCTTTAGACATCGAACTGGCAAACAAACTCGCCCTGCTCACAGCGTACCTGCACGCGACGATAGCGTTCATCGCGGGCGTGAGCGCTGAGCAGCATCTGGCTCATCTGCGGCAACAGGGTATTGGTAAGGATGGCGTCGACCATGCGGCCACCGGACTCCACTTCCGTGCAGCGCTGCACGATCTGGCTGATGACCGAATCGTCAATCTGCGCGCTGATGCCGTGGTTGTCGGCGAGACGCTGAACAATGCGGCCCAGCTGCAGCCGGACGATTTCCGCCAGCATCGCGTCGCTCAGCGGGTAATACGGCACCACCAGCAGACGACCCAGCAGCGCCGGCGGGAACACCTCCAGCAGCGGTTTGCGCAGCGCGGTGCTCAGCGCTTCCGGATCCGGCATCAGCTCCGGATCGGCACACATCGCACTGATCAGCTGCGTACCGACGTTGGAGGTCAGGATAATGATGGTGTTACGGAAGTCGATGTGGCGCCCTTCGCCATCCTCCATCCAGCCTTTATCGAACACCTGGAAGAACAGCTCGTGCACATCCGGATGCGCCTTCTCAATCTCATCCAGCAGCACCACGCTGTAGGGACGACGCCGCACCGCTTCGGTCAGCACGCCGCCTTCGCCATAGCCCACGTAGCCCGGCGGTGCGCCTTTCAGGGTGGAAACGGTGTGGGCTTCCTGAAACTCGCTCATGTTGATGGTGATGATGTTCTGCTCGCCGCCGTACAGCGACTCGGCCAGCGCCAGCGCGGTTTCGGTTTTGCCGACGCCGGAGGGACCGCACAGCATAAAGACGCCGACCGGTTTGTTCGGATTGTCGAGGCGCGCGCGTGAGGTGCGCACGCGTTTGGCGATCAGATCGAGACCGTGCCGCTGGCCAATCACGCGCTGGTTGAGCGTATCGGCGAGATTAAGCACCGCGTCGATTTCGTTTTTCACCATGCGCCCCAGCGGAATCCCGGTCCAGTCTGCCACCACGGCGGCCACCACGCTGGCATCCACGGCGGCAAACAGCAGCGGCGCTTCGCCCTGCACCTGCTGCAGCTGCTGTTGCGTTGCGTCCAGCTCATCGCGCAGCGCGGCTTCGCCCTCCGTCACGCAGCGCGCCCGCAGCGCAATCAGCTGATCGACCAGTTCACGCTCCTGCTGCCAGCGCTGCTGCAGCGCATCGCGCTCGGTTTCCAGCGTGGCGCGCTGCGCGGCAACCGCCTGCGAACGCGCCGCATCGCCCAGCCCGACTTTGCTTTCGCGCTCAATGATCTCCGCTTCAATCTCCAGCGCGGCCAGACGATGCAGGCAATCTTCCAGTGCCGCAGGCTGTGCGCCCTGGCTCACCGCCACGCGTGCGCAGGCGGTGTCCAGTAGCGCCACCGCTTTGTCCGGCAGCTGGCGCGCCGGAATGTAACGATGCGACAGCTTCACCGCCGCGCTGACTGCCTCATCCAGCAGCAGTACCTGATGGTGCTTCTCCAGCGCGCTGACGGTGCTGCGCAGCATCAGAATCGCTTTGGCTTCATCCGGCTCCTGCACCTGCACGGTCTGGAAACGACGCGTCAGTGCCGGATCTTTCTCAATGTACTTTTTGTATTCGGCCCAGGTGGTGGCACCGATGGTGCGCAGCTGGCCGCGCGCCAGCGCCGGTTTCAGCAGGTTGGCGGCATCGCCGGTGCCCTGCTGGCCGCCGGCACCGACCAGCGTGTGGATCTCGTCGACGAACAGCACAATCGGCGTCGGGCTGGACTGCACTTCATTAATCAGCGCCTGCAGGCGCGCTTCAAATTCGCCTTTCATGCCGGCACCGGCCTGCAGCATGCCGATATCCAGCAGCCACAGCTGCACATCGCGCAGCGGAGCCGGTACGTCGCCAGCGGCAATACGCAGCGCCAGGCCTTCAACCACCGCGGTTTTGCCAACGCCCGCCTCGCCGGTCAGCAGCGGGTTGTTCTGCCGGCGACGCATCAGAATATCCACCATCTGGCGGATCTCTTCATCACGGCCGGTGACCGGATCGATGCGTCCTTCGCGTGCGCGTGCGGTGAGATCCTGCGCGTACTGCGCCAGCGTGCTGGTGCTGGCTGCCGGTGCGGCACTCTCCGCGCCCGGCTGTGCCACCAGCGCCTGCTGTGCTTCTTTACTGCTGGCGAGCAGCGTGTCGAACTGCTCCAGCAGCGCATCAGCATTGATACGGCCAAACTGGCCGGAGATGCCTTTCAGCACGCTGGCGAGGTTGAAGGTTTTGAGCATGCCAATCAGCAGATGGCCGCCGCGAATGCGCGTCGCACCGTACTTCAGCGAGGCGTAGACCCAGGCGCGCTCGACGGCGCTGTCGATGTGTTCGGCGAGATCGGAAACCGCGCTCGCACCGCGCGGCAGGCGGTCGAGCGCCGCGACGATATCCCGCGTCAGCGCGTTTTCATCCAGTGAAAAATGGCTGATCACCCGCTGTAAGTCGCCATCCTGCTGCTGCATCAGCTGGTGCAGCCAGTGCACCAGCTCAACATAAGGATTACCGCGCAGTTTACAAAAGGCGGTGGCGCTTTCCAGCGAGGTAAATAACAGCGTATCCAGTTTGCCGAATAACACGGCACGGCTGATTTCTGACATATCGGGTCTCTTTAATGAAAGAAGCAGGCTGTGTAACAGGGAAAAGCGATTGGGCTAGCTTGCGGCTGCCTCAACCTCAAACATGAAATCTTCGCGATCCTGCGGCTGTGGCGCGTGTCCCAGCCAGCTGGTGTAGCCCAGCCGGGCATTGCCTCCCAGCGTGACGCTTTGCACCTCTTCCGCCGCCAGGATCAGGCTGAGGTCCCACTGCATCTCGATGCCGAGATAGTGACGCACCCAGTCGCGCACTTCGCGCGCGCCCGGCGCATCCGGCAGAAAGTGGGCATACTGCTGCGCGCTCAGCGGACCGAGCCGCAGGCGAAAACGGTGCTGCACATCGCGCACCGCCACACCGAGGAACGCCGATTCGCCCAGCCGCGGCATCTGGCGTCCGGCCCCCAGCCGCGCCTGATCGCGCGCGTCCAGCGTCAGCCACTGCGGCACGTTCTGTGCCAGCTGCACCGGTACGCCAAAGTAGTGACGCAGAATGCGTACCAGCCCTTCAGCGTCGTGACCGTGGCGGCTGAGATGGCCGACCAGCATCAGCCGCGCATGCAGGCTGAGCGAACTGGCCTGCTGCTGCGCCGGTAAACCGATGCCGGCCAGACAGGCAAGGTAATCGACAAAGCGGCGGTTATCGGCGCGATCCAGCGAGACGGCCGGCTGCGCATCGGCCCAGGCGCGATAAAACAGCAGCGTGGCGCGATGGTGAAAGATGTCGGCAAACGCCGCCAGGCTGTGATCCTGATGGTGCACGATGCGCTCGTGCACATATTCCGTCAGATGGGTCGGCAGCGGACCGTTGGGGCCAAACAGGCCAAAGCTGTAAATCGCCACGTCATGGCGCGCGTCCTCTGCGCGCGGCTGCACGCTGGCCAGCGTTGCCGGGGCAAACGCCAGCGACGGTTGCTGACCAATGCGCAGCGCTTCGAACTTCGGCAGCGGCGCGCGTCCCAGCGGATAGCGCTGGCCGCCCTGCGCATCCAGCCGGCGTAGCAGCTGAAACAGATCGTAGCGCCACGGTGCCGCCATCACTGCCTGCCAGAAATCGTCCGGCAGCCGCTGGGCGCGCTGCAGCAGAATGATCTGCGCCTCGCTCATAGCAGCGCCTTCCTGCCCATGCGCGGCGGCCAGTAGCCCACCTCGCCGCGCTGCTGGCTGTTGAGAGTGAATTCGGTAAAGCTATTCAGCGCCACCAGCCGGCTGCACACGCGTTCCAGCACGCTGCCGAGCAGCCACGGGCTGGCACCGGAAAACGCCTGTTCGTCGACCTCCAGCGTGATGCTGACGCCGCGCGCAAACACCACCGGGCCCGGTTCCGGCACCCGGCGATTGACCGCGCTAAGCTGGCAGTGGCGAATACCGTCAATCTGGCGCGCCACCGCCGCTTCGGCGAGATTAGCGTACAGACTCAGCAGCTGGCGCAGCGCGGCGGCGCCCTGGCCGTCGCTGCTGTCCATCAGGCTCAGGTAGTTCATCTGCAGGTGGCTGATCAGACGCCACGCGGAGAGCCCTTCGGCCAGCGCCGGACGCGGCGGCGTCGGGCCTTTACACAATTTCAGCTGACCGACCGGGATCGAATCCGGCATGACGAAATTGCCCTGCTCCTGCTGCAACAGCATCAGCGGCAGGTCGCGGCTGGTGCAGAGCACGTCTGCCGACAGGTAGCGCATGTCGTCGCGCCACGGCGTGTGATGCTCATCCACCAGCGACAAAAACACTTCCGAGCCGATATAGCCGGTGCGCGTGCCGTAACGCTGCGCCTGCTCAGACAGCGTGCGCTGCTCGCGGCGCAGCGAGAAATAGGCACCGTAATCGCCGTCGTCGCCGCTGAAGGTGCTCCAGAACGGGCGGAATAACTGCTCTTCGCGCTTGCCCTCAATGGTGGCGAACAACCGCTGCACCGAGTGCACTTCGTAGTCCAGCGGCCGGATGTTATCCACCACCAGATGATATTCGTGCTGGCTGTCGCTGACCTTCAGGCGCTCGGCCGTTTTGGGAAACAGGTTGATCACCGGCGTGCAGTGCAGCGCCAGATGGCTGCTGTCCACCACGCTTTCCAGCGCGCTGTCAGCCTTATCCAGCAGGATGATAATGTCGAATTCCTGCGCGTTATCGCAGCGGCGCAGAAACGGTGCCAGCTGGCTCAGGCTGATGAACTGGAAGCGCGCCGGAAAGGCAAAATACTCCTGCAGCAGCCGGTAGCCGTCGAAGTTACGCAGATCGTCCGGCAGCAGCGCCTGCTCAGGCGCAAAGCCTTCCTGCTGTAACGCTTCATCCGGCAGCACCTGGCGCAGCGGTTTCTGTTTGACCGATTGCAGCACGATGCCGACGCGGTGCTGCATCAGCAGCTCCAGCAGTTTCTGCGCCTGAATGTCCGGGCCGCTGAGATACAGCATTAAATCGGCGACATTCAGTTGGCTGAGCGACGAGATGCCTTCGCAGGCGATACGCACGCGCAGCGCGCTGGCGGCACCGCGACCGCTGAGCTTCAGTTCGCCCAGCGGCAGATCGCCCGGCACGCCGCCGAGTGAAACGTCGCTGATGCGCAGCGGATGCAGCGTGACATCGTGCGCCGTAGTGTAGCTGCAGGTTACGCCGCTTTTTTTCAGGTGCTGGCTCTCCATCATGGTGCCGCGCGGCACGTGGAAGCCATTGCTGATGTCGCCTTTGCGGCTGTCCGGCGTGAGCTGTGCAATCGCCATCGACGGCGTAGGTGACAGATAAGACGGCGCAATCATCTCCAGCAGCCGCTGTGAAAAGCGCGGGAACTCGGCGTCCATTTTGAGCTGCACGCGCGACGTGAGGAAAGCAAAGCCCTCCATCAGCCGCTCAACGTAAGGATCGGCGACTTCGATGCCGCGCATTCCCAGCCGCCCGGCGACTTTCGGATAGCGCGCAGCGAACTCCGCGCCCAGCTCACGCAGATAGGCCAGTTCGCGGTTGTAGTAGTCGAGCAGTTTGCTGTCCATGATTAACCTGCATCCAGTAGTTCAAAATGACCGCTTTCCAGATCAACCTGGGTGCGGAACAGAAACTCCAGCGGATAAGGCACGCACCACAGGCGGCCTTTGATCTCAATCGATAACACGTTGTGCAGGCTGAGCGACTTCAGATCGCTGACGCAGCGTACCTGCAGCCCCTGCGGCAGAATGCGCGGCTCAAAGTGCAGAATGGCATCGGTCATTTTGCGCTGCATATCCTGCCATTCGATGTCGGAGATGTTCTGTCCGGCCAGCGGCGCCACGCCAAAATTCCACACCGAGCGCTGCACTTCACCAAAGGCGCTGAGATCCTGCTGGGCTTCGTTGTTGATGGTGTTGAACAGCCACTGCAGATCGCGCAGCACGTGGCGGCGCAGCGTGCTGTGGGAAATCAGCGTGGTGTTGCTGGCTTCGCTCTGCTTGTCCGGCGCGTTGTCAGTCAGACGATCGAGTAACGAGGATTGCAGCTTGTCGCGCGCGGTTAGCGCATCGCGATTTTTACGCGCGCGGAAACCGCCATGCAGCTGGGCATAGCCGTCGTTGTGCGAGCTGTTATCACGGCTCATCGCTGCCGCCTGGCTGGAACGTCAGCTGCTGCAGCGTCAGCAGCGGATACTCGCCGCTGTCGCTCAGCCACAGCTTCTGGCCATGGCCGGTAAACTGGCTGTCATCGTGGCCCAGCGGCTGCCATTCCGTGACGCTGGCGCGCAGATAACGCTCATCCGCCCCCGGCAGCAGCGGATAGCGCACCGGGATCTGGCAAATCTGCTCGCTGCCATCCACCAGCTGCACGCGCGTATGGCGCCAGACCAAATCGGTCACGCTGGCGGGTGCCTGAAATTCCATCTCGCGGATCGCGGCGAACGGAATCCAGTAGTAGCGGCCGTTGGCAATGGCTTCGCACACCGGCCCGAAGCGGCTGTCGCCGTCCATCAGCCACGCGAAGTCTGCCGTCTGTTCCTGCTGCTGCAGCTGACCCGGATTGGCTTCGGCCTGCGCCAGCGCGGCGGCACGTTGCTCAGCCCCCTGCGCGAAGTCACCGCGGATGTCGGCGCTCAGCGCAGCCAGCAGGGTTTCACACCACGCCCACGCGCTGCCCGGCAGCTGCGGCTGCGCCGCGCCGCGCAGTACCGCTTCACGCTGCTGCTCACCGGCAATGGCCTGCTGCAGTAAGGTGACGGTCGGCTGCGCCTGGGGCGTCAGCGCCAGCCACGATTGCAGCTGGGTTTGCGCGCGCGTCCAGTTGCCCGCCAGGCACAGCAGCTGCACAAACGCCGCGCGCAGGTCGGCATTGGCCGGGCTGGCCTGAATCTGGCGGGTGATATCGGCGAGGTTATCGGCAAGTGAGGCTCTGGCCAGGCGCGATTGTAACGACTCCATGCAAGCTCCTTTTGCGTTAGTTGATGGTGCGGTAAACCGCGGCGGCGGGATCTTTCAGCTCCGGATGCAGCTGTTCTACCAGCTGGACTTTCAGCGGTGCGCTGGCGCTCAGCCACGGCGACCACACTTTGCGCACTTCCTGCAACCGTGCACGCAGCGCGCTCTCATCGGCGGCATCGCTGGCGGGCATCTGCACCACCACCTGATCCGGTGCCTGCCAGCCATTGAACTGGCTGCTGAACGGCAGCACCAGCCAGCTGTCTGGCGACTTCTCGTTGCTCAGCACCATGCGTTCGCTGTTGACGGTAGTGATGCTGAGCTCGGCGCTCTGCTGTTTGTTATTCAGGCCGGCAATCGGGAAGCCCTGCAGGAACGTCACCACCACGCTTTTCGCCGCACCGTTGCCCATCTGCGTCAGGCTGCTGCGGCCGCTCAGCCAGCCATCCTGACCGCAGCTCAGCCCCTGTTTGGACGGCACGAACAGCGCGCTGGTCTGCGCCGGATGCTGCCACCAGGTGCGGAAGTGACAGCCGTCGAGCAGGCTGAACTGCAGCCACGGCGTGGTATCGGCCTGCGGCGAGTTGAGCACCGGCGCGGCAGGTGCAGCCGTAGCGGTCTCTGGTTGCTGCACGGGCGCGGGCGGCGGCGTTACCACCGTTTGCCACTGCTGCGCTTTAGCAGCGCTGCCGCTGGCGATCGGGTTGCCGTCATCATCATTGAGCGCCCAGTTGAGCTGCTGCAGCGCTTTACACTGCGATGCCATCAGCCCGGCGACGCGCGGCAGAAAATCCTCCAGCGCCGCGACGTTTTTCGCGCCGTGGGTGACGATGCGCAGATCAACATTGCGCTTACACCAGCTCGCCAGCTGGTTATCTTTCACGTCATCAATCCAGACATCCAGTTTCTGTGCCGGGGACTGCACGATGCGATAGTTCTCAGCAAATGCGTGCGTGCTGAGCAGCAGCGCAGCCAGACCCAGTAATCCATGTTTCATGTTGGCGTTCTCAATCTCGAAGAGGGAAAAACTGCGCCGCTTCGGACAGCGAGTGCAGTAAGGTGGTGTCCTGCGGTGAGCCAATCCAGACGGCCAGCGCGCTGAAGTTATCCTGCTGACCGTTATCCGGCTGACCGTTGCGGATGATTTGCTGCATCAGCGTCAGCCACTCTTCCGGTGTATTGACCATGTGCAGCGACTGCTGCATCTGCTCCAGCGTCACGCCGTGCCAGAAGCCATCGGTGCACAGTAAAAAGGCGTCGCCGTCTTCTATTTCCACCACATCGCTGTAGCTGGCGTCGCGCTGCTCATCGCCCATGCCGAGGGCAAAATAGAGCAGGTTGCTGTTGATACCTTCGGTCTGGTGGCCGGCATCTTTCATCTGCTGCACCAGGCTATGGTCGGTAGTCACGTGATAGAGGTAGCCGCGGCGAAACAGATACAGCCGGCTGTCGCCCGCGTGCGCCCAGTAGGCCAGCTCGTAGTCACGGTCGACAAACAGGCTGACCAGCGTGGTGCCCATGCGGCTGTGCTCGCTGCTGGCTTTCTGCTGCTGGCGAATCGCGTGATTCGCGTGGTTGACGTAGTTGCGAATCGACTGCGCATCCAGGTGCGCATTACCGTCGAACGCTTCCATCAGGCTGCTGCGCGCGATGCGGGCGGCCACGTCGCCGCCGGGAAATCCTGCTACGCCGTCGCACACCACGAAGCAGGCTGAGCGTTCACCGATGACCTCACCGGTTTGATCCTGATTGCTGGCGCGGTCGCCCTGATTCGACGTGGAAGCAATGGTGATATTCATGCGTCATCCGTGTGGGTTTGTGAATCTTTGTACTGATTAACTTCCAGGTCGTAGGCATGCAGGAAAGCTTCGCCGAACAGGGTATGGAAATCGTCCTCAATCTCGCCCGCCGTCTCGCCGTAGCGCTCAACAAAATGCTCCCACAGCGCGGCTTTGCGGCTGCCAGGCAGGCCGAGGCGCGACAGCGATCCCGCCTGGCGTGCTTCCTCTTCCAGCTGATCCGGATTAAAGGATTGCAGCATCGAAGCGATAATGGCGCGGATCCCGGCGATCATGCCGAGCTGATGCGCCTGCAGATCGATCAGCGCATCACGCACCGCCTGACGCGGCGGCATGAAGCCCGGCATGCGGCTGCCAAACATCTGCATCAGCACGGTTTTGCCGGACGGCAGCAGTTTGAACGGGTTGTTGGCGTCATCGAGGATCACCGTCATATCCGCTTTGACGCCACGCTTAAGAATCGAGCGTGACGACAGCAGCGCAACGGTGCCCTGCGAGAACATGCTGAGCATCTGGCCAAACTGCAGCATCTGCTCGCGGTCGAACTGCGGCGTGGGCTGCAGATCGCGCAATCCCATGCCTTCCAGCAGTGCATCCAGCAGTTGGCCTTTCAGCGCGTCGCCGCTGTTGTGGCTGGCTGTCGCCTGGCTGGCGGGTGCCGCGTTCTGATGGCTGGAAGCCACCGGATCGATACGCAGCCGCCCTTTCGGCGTCGGCGACGGGACACGTTGCACCGCCTGCGGCGTGGGCAGCGTAATGCCGCCGTAATCCATCTGCGGCGCGACCGTCTCTGGCTGCTCCGCCTGCGGTTCGATCAGCGACGACGTGGCCTGGGTTTCGGTGTCATCAAACAGTGGCGAACTGCTGAGATCCGCCAGCCCGACCGGTGCCGTCTCCGGCGAGGGTTCACTGGGCGTTTCCGGCTGGGCGACGGGCTGCGGTTGAACCGTCTGTGCCGGCGCGATCTCCGGCTGCGCCAGCGGAACCGCATTGCCCATCATCAGGCCGAGCGGATCGTCGTGGTTGCGCACGTCGCTGCTGCTCTGGCTGCCAAACAGG
The DNA here is from genome assembly GCF_026541005.1 of Pantoea sp. GM_Pan_4. NCBI lineage: Bacteria > Pseudomonadati > Pseudomonadota > Gammaproteobacteria > Enterobacterales > Erwiniaceae > Pantoea > Pantoea sp. GM_Pan_4. The sequence continues at coordinate 104,496 of NZ_JALNUZ010000010.1, read as the reverse complement.
CTGAGCGGATCGAGCTCGGTGGCACTCTCGACCTGCGGCTGCGCGGCGGCATTCTGCTGCGCCGACAGCGTGCTGGGGGTGCGATCGTCGAAGATACTTTCCTGCGCAAACAGCGCATCGCCTTCATCGAACAGGCTGGTGTTTTTCGGCTGCTGGCCAATATCCAGCGGCGCATCGTTCACCAGCTGAGCCAGCGGATCCTCCGGGTTGCGATCGAGGCTGGCCGGCGCGGTGAGCGGATTGGCCTCCGGCAGCACCTCGGCCGCTGCTTTGCGCTTCGACAGATCATCGGAGATCGAGAACTCTTTGGCGAGGCTGTCCCAGATCTCGCTGGGGATCGCGGCGGTGCTGGCATCCTTTTCCGCCGGTGGCGCATCAGCCATTACCGGCGCCTGCACCACCGGCTGCGGTGCCTGCGTGGCGGCCTGCGGCTGCTGCGCGCCGCTGAGATCGTTGACCAGCAACTGGTAATCATCGATGCCCAGCACGTCGCCATCCTGTAATTCCACCTGACGCCCGCGCTCCAGCGGGATGTCATTGAGCAGCACGCGCGTCACGTTGCCCCGGTTGGTGAGGCGGCATTCGCCAGCGGCGGTGATGTGCACAATCGCCTGCAGGCGAGAAATGGTGCGATCGTCATCCGGCAGCACCAGATTGTTGTCCACTCCGCGGCCAATGGTGCCGCCGGGCGGCATAAAGTCACAGCGGGTTTGCGGCGGCTGGTGGCCGGGTTTAGTCGTTATTATCGTAAAGCGCATAACGGGTTCCTGCGGTTAGCGGTTCGGCATCTATATTGCGCGGCTCTCGGGGAAAGACGCGGAATATAGGAAGCGGGTAATACGATGCTGTGTGCGATATAAGATGATTGAGGCTGTGCGTTAAAGCGCGATGCGTTGTGTCATATTTGCCATTTAGAATTTTCGTTGGCTTAGAAATGATTGCAATTTTGTAGCGTCACAATGTATTGCGCGATGAATCGCGCCGCTACAATATGTGCGTGGTGCTTTGTCAGTACACCGGTTCAAGACGATTAGCCGGGATGTAGCGACAACTGATTTATTCAATATAAACAATGAAAGCAGACATATATAATTCTGAAAACTTCATTCAGTATACTGAAGAAATCAGTGCATCCGCTTATAAATTAAAATAGTTACGGCACCTAAAAATAATAGCAGCGCACTGATTAAGTTTAGGTTATGCACTATGAGCAACCATTTTATCTTTTCAGATGGGAGATTTTGAACAAAATTATATGTTTCAGCACTAACCCGCTCATTTTTCTTATGATACATGGTCACACCTTTATAAAGCCGTGCGAAATATGAGACCTTGTTATGATGAAATAATGATGGAAAATGATTAGCAACCTGCGTGATAATATCGTTCTGCAGGTTAATACGCTGAAACTCACTCATTATAAAATCAAATTTCCGCTGATTACTCTTGAACAGGATAAATGCCCATACTTGCAAAATGCAACCCGAGCCTATCAAAGCAGCTGATATTGATAGTAATAGGTCCACAGTAGTTTTCCATAATCATGACTGTCCCAGCTTCAGGAGCTATGTCCATCACAGATGCTGCGACTGATTAACTATAATAGTGCCTCCAGATTATAAACCCCACGCCTCCGCCAATCATGAAAAAGGCAGTAACCAGATTTAAAGTATGCAGACGCAGCAACCAGTTTATTTTTTCTTTAGGCAGGGACTGAATGAAATCATAGGTTTCCTTGTTTACCCTTTCATTCCTTTTATGATAGAGCATGACACCTTTATAAAGATAAGCAAAATAAGCTATTTTAAGCGGATGAAAGGATGCGCTAAAGTAAGAGGAAATATTCGTCGTGATGTCTAGCTGAAGATTTCTCTGTCGAAATTCAGACAAAATAACTTCGAATTTCTTGATATTTCTTCTAAAAATCACATAGCCAGAAATTTGTAAAACGATCGATAAAAGAAAAGAAAATACAGATAGAAAAATTAAAGCATCAGGAAAATTCATAAAATTTTATCCATTGTAAATCCTGTCAGCCAACCACCTACCTCGCCAGCAACATATCCACCTACAGCAGCTCCAACCAGTGAACATGTAAGATAACCTATCGGTCCAGTACCTATTCCCAAAGCAACGCAAACAAACTGACCTGAGGCTGCACCAAATGTACCACCATAAACGCTTGCCATTGTACTCGCTGCAAATTTAGCGTATTCGGTTACGGCAACTTTAGCACACTCATTTTTCCGGTCCACCGTACAAGCCTGATAGACCTCATTCGTCGTATTTAAGGCACCAAATCCTACAGCTACCAACCCCCCGGCTTTCATAAACTTAGCTGCTTTCGCTGCACCATCTACGTAGGTTGAGTAGCCACGAATTGCTCCCACTCCAGCGGTTTGCCAGTCGTGCACAATGGATGAACTGGACAAATTCAATGCATGTTTAATTTTATCGTAGGGTCTCAAATTCAGAATCAATCGCGAAACGCGATTGAGCAGCTGTTCGAGTTCGCCAAACAGACGGCGACGCTCAATAAAAAACTGCTCACCAAATAGCGTGCCTGCCGTCAGGTACTGATTGCGATAGGCATTTTCAATTGCAGTAAGTTTATTTGCTATTTCTGAGAAGTATTTCTCGCCTGCATCACCGATCAGACCCGAAGCTTGATCCATATAATTGGTAATAGCAGCGATCGAAGCATAATGCCGGTTGAAAAAGTCAGCCTCATCCACGGATAGATGTGCCAGACTATTGTTGGTTGTCGCTTTTGCCGTTGCCAGGGCACTCATCGCCGCAGGATGATTGTTTCCTTCCGGATCAGCAACGATTAGGATTTGTCCCGGTTTAGCCCATGCGACATCAGCATTTAACTGCAAAAAGTAATTTGCCGCCGGCATGTTGCGCGTACCGTACAGCCACATCGCTTGCTCGGTGAGGCTTCCAGGGCGTTGCACTACACAAAATCCCGGTTCGATGGAAGTTTTACCTGTCATCACAATCTCCTTTTGCAGTTAAATATTTATTTAGTTAAAAGACAATCTTATTAACATCTCTTCTGTAAGTTGTATCCCGCTCAATTATATTTTCAGATAAGTATTCTGAAATATTTATAGCGGCCCCAAAGGGCCGCTTAATAAAGCAATTACGCTTCTTTATTTTCTTTGATGTTCCAGCCAGCGCTGCTTTCAGCGCCTTTACCACCTGAAGAGCTCTGCTCCCAGTATTGCTGCTTCACTTTGGCAGCCTGGAACGCGTAAGTCACGCTCAGGGTATCGCCATTAGCAGCACCGGTATAATCAACTTTTGACACCAGCACATCTTCCAGTGTGATACGTGCGTATTCAATCTGTGTGCCGCCTGCTTTGCATACGGACAGCTCTACTTTGCTGATATGCTTACCGCTGGCGCAATTTTTCAGGATTGCAGTGGTGGATTTGTCAATCAGTGCATTTACGCTCAGGTCAGCAAAATTTACTTTACCTGCACCACCGCCGCCGCCAACAGACATATTACCCGGCTGGTTAGCACCCCAGTTGAAAGAGGTAATATCAGTCCAGCCGGTGTGGTTGGAGTCTTTAGACTCGCCGGTCACACCATCAACTTTTAAAAACATATCAATAGCCATAATTATCTTCTCTTGCTTGATTTACGTTCTGCTTTGATAAAGCATCGTTATGGCAAACAGGAAAGCATGGGGCTGAATAAAACAGTCCATATTTTACCTCTGCCTCGTTTTCTGAATATCGCTACATGGTTTATTCAGAGAGTGTTTTTATTGTCCCACTGGATGGAGCAATAAAAAATAGTGAATCCTTTAGTTCCTCGATATTAATATCGAAACGTGGAGCCGGCTCGCAATAAGCGTTTTGCGTCTGCACGGTAACTGCAAAGCTTTGTGAGAATTCAGGCCGCCATACATGACGGCCTGATACAGTTAATCAATTCTCATTCGATTTGAGTGAAGGCAGTTTCGATACCAGACGCAGTGACACCGTCAGGCCTTCCAGCTGGTAGTGCGGACGGAGGAAGAATTTTGCGGCGTAGTAGCCCGGGTTATCTTCCTGCTCTTCCACGCTCACCTCGGCGGCAGCCAGCGGCTTGCGCGATTTGGTTTCCTGTGACGAGTTCGCCGGGTCACCGTCGACATAGCTCATCACCCAATCGTTCAGCCAGCGCTCCATTTCATCACGCTCGCGGAATGAACCGATCTTGTCGCGCACGATACACTTGAGGTAGTGCGCGAAGCGGCAGCAGGCAAACAGATACGGCAGGCGTGCAGCCAGACGTGCGTTGGCGGTTGCATCGGCATCATGGTATTCCGCAGGCTTTTGCAGCGACTGCGCACCAATAAAGGCAGCAAAGTCGGAGTTTTTGCGGTGCACCAGCGGCATAAAGCCGTTTTTCGCCAGCTCGGCTTCACGACGATCGCTGATGGCAATCTCCGTCGGGCACTTCATGTCTACGCCGCCGTCATCACTCGGGAAGGTGTGGCACGGCAGGTTTTCAACCGCACCGCCAGACTCGACGCCGCGAATCGCAGTGCACCAGCCGTACTCTTTGAACGAACGGTTGATGTTGGCTGCCATGGCGTAGGCGGCGTTGCTCCAGGTGTAGCCGTTGTGATTTGAGCCATCGGTCTGCTCTTCAAAATCAAAGCTATCCACCGGATTGGTGCGAATGCCATACGGCAGGCGCGCCAGGAAGCGCGGCATGACCAGGCCGAGATAACGGGCATCTTCCGATTCACGCAGGCTGCGCCAGGCGGCATATTCGGTGTTCTGGAAGATTTTGGTCAGATCGCGCGGGTTCGCCAGCTCCTGCCATGATTCCATCTGCATGACGGTTGGCGCGGTACCGGTGATGAACGGGCAGTGTGCCGCCGCGCTGATACGCGCCATTTCGCCCAGCAGCTCCACGTCCTGCGGGCTGTGATCGAAATAGTAATCGCCCACCAGGCAACCAAACGGTTCGCCACCGAACTGACCGTACTCCTGCTCATAAATCTTCTTAAACAGCGGACTCTGATCCCAGCCAGCGCCTTTAAAACGCTTCAGGCTGCGTCCCAGCTCCTGCTTGGAGATGCTCATGAAACGGATTTTCAGCATCTCGTCGGTTTCGGTGTTGTTCACCAGGTAGCTCAGACCGCGCCACGCGCTCTCCAGCTGCTGAAACTCTTCATGATGAATAATCTGGTTGATCTGCTGTGACAGCTTGTCGTCAATCTCAGCGATCAGCGCCTGAATGGTGCGATAGGTATCATTCGAGATGGTGACGGTGTTTTCCAGCGCCTGCTGCGCCAGCGTCTTCACAGCACTTTCGACGGCTGCACGCGCCTGATCGCTGGTTGGACGAAATTCTTTGTTCAGCAGGGCGCTGAGTTCATTCTCGCTGTAGTGCGAGGCGCCCTGTTGCTGCTGATGCGAAGACTGGGTCATGATTACTCCTCCTTACCTTCAGCGCTTTCATCCTGCTTCGGCAGATGGGTCAGCGCTTTCAACAGCGTTGGATCCTGCAGAATCTTACCGATCAGCTCTTCCGCACCGTTTTTGCCGTCCATGTAGGTCAGCAGATTCGAAAGCTGGGTACGCGCTTCCAGCAGGTTGCTCAGCGGTTCGACTTTGCGGGCAATCGCATCCGGTGAGAAATCGTCCATACTCTCAAAGGTCAGTTCGACGTTAAGCTTGCCTTCGCCGTTGAGCGTGTTATCCACCTGAAACGCCGCGCGCGGCTTCAGCGCTTTCATGCGCTCATCGAAGTTATCGATATCAATTTCCAGGAATTTACGCTCATCAAGGCTCGCCTGCGGCTCGAGTGGTTTACCGACCAGGTCCGCCATGACGCCCATCACAAACGGCAGCTGAATTTTGCGTTCCGCGCCATAAATTTCCACGTCATATTCAATCTGAACGCGAGGCGCGCGATTGCGGGCAATGAACTTCTGCCCACTGGATTTCGTTGGTGCCATGGTTTTCTCCATTAAGGGTGCGCGGGTAAAGTTTCGCAGGAGGCGCGCAGGTCTCGCTGCGTTGAGTTGTTACGCTCGCTTAGTCGCGGCGTCCAAAGATATTTTCCAGCTGATGCACGCCGTCTGGCGCCAGATCGCGGATGATGTCCATAAAATCGAGTTCAATCAGCCGCTGTACGCGGTCGATCATCAGCGGTGCCGGATGGCTGGGTTCGTGCTGAGCAAAGTAGTGCTTCACCTTCTCCAGCATCAGCTGCGCATCGGCGCGCGAACTGAGCTGCACGCTGCGCCAGTCAGCCGTGCGAACCGCTGCGGCGGGCGCGGCGACGCTCGGTTCTGGCGGCGGCTCTGTTACCACGGCCGGCTGCAGCGTGCTGAGGTCAGTGGCCTGACAGCGTTCGGCGATCATGGCGATCTGCCTGCGCAGCTGCGACAGCTCCGGTACCGCCGCTTCACCCAGCTGTTCGGTCAGGGTTTCGGTAATGGTTTGCAAACGCTCACTTATCTGTAGCACCGCTTCAATACCGGGCTGCTCGCCGCGCGCCAGCTCATCGGTCAGGCGCGGCAGACCGCCAGGATAGTCCGCGACTTCGGTCTTGCTGCCGTCGCACAGCGCTGCGGCATCGCGCAGCGTGATGCCATCCGAGGCGTAGCGCAGCAGCCAGCTCTGGCGTACTGCGCTGCTCAGCGCCGATTTATCGCCCAGCAGCGCCACCGCGTTGATGCGGTAAAACGGATCCTGTTCGCCGTACTCTTCCAGTCGCGGCCACAGCGGCTCCCAGTACAGCAGCAGCGCCTGCTCAATCAGCTTCAGCCCCTGCGCATAGCCCGGCAGCCCTTTCAGCTCGGTCCAGGCGTGAGTAAGCGCTAACATCACTCGCAGGTCTTTGCTGCGGCTGAGCAAGTCAATCGCCAGCTTTTCGACTTTATTCCAGTCCGCAGATTCAGCCGGGATAATGGTCTCGCCAAACTGCTGTTCGGCTTTACCGGTACTGGCCTGCTCCATCGCCTGGTAATCCGCGTGATACTCCAGGTTGTCGCCGCAGGGGTTATCACTGCTGACCGGCGCCAGCAGCGCGTCAATATTTATCGTCATAGCGGTTGGCCTCAGGATTCAAACATCGGAGGATAAAGTCCGTTTCGTCCGGGTTTTGCCCCGCCGGCCGGGTCGAACAGCAGTGAGAACAGCTGTGCGGTGAAATTGCCGCTGTGCACCTGAGTGTAAAGCGGGAAACCGTCGCTCTGGTTTGTCCACCAGAAGCTGGTGTAAAACTGCGGATCGAAGCTGTCACCCGGCAGTTTCCAGTTGAGCGTTGACGGCTCGCCGTCGCCAATCACCTGTAAAATGTCCGATTGTTCGCCGTCAGTTTGCGGCTGCTGGGGCTGCGGAATACTCAGCAGCGCCTGGTCGAGCTGCTCTGGCGTACCGCCGTTTTGCACCACGCGCAGCAGCATATTGCCGACCTGCTGATACCACTCGCCCGAGCGGGCCAGCAGCGCCGGTGACCACTCGGCAGGGGTAAAATGGCGCAGCGCGCACAGCGGATAGTTGCGGCCGACGCTGTCGCGGGCGGCAATCAGGCAGCCCATCTGGATCAGCTGACTGCCGAGCATTGGCGGCACGACAAAATTCCACACCGGCGCTTTGAGAAAGGCGCGCGACGGGGCGTTTTTACTCTCTTCACTGGTTTGCCAGTGATGCAGTCCGACCTGAAACCAGTTCGACCACTGCCGGTACAGCACATCGGGGAAGCGTCGCTTCACAAAGTCACCCGAGCTGGGCAATTTGCCGTACCAGCCGGGTGCTGCGTAATGAGTCATTATCAGGTCCTGTTTCAGGGGCAGCTAAAGCCGGGAAGCTGGAACGGGTTACGAATACTGCCAGGGGTGAACGACAACGTGACCTGATGGCCATCGACGTTAAAACTGGCCTCGCGGGTCAGGCCACCGACCGCGGTTAAGCGAGCGCGATCGAAGAAGCGGTTCAGCGCCCACGGACCGCTGGTCACCAGTGTTGAGGTGGTGCCGTTGGTCAGGCCAAGCTGCATGCGCACCTGACTGGTGCCGCCCGGTCCGGGCCAGCTCACCATCTGCACCGCCTGCGGGCCGTGGCTGTAACGCAGAATCTGGCCATCGACGTCGAGCGTCAGGTTGAGAATGTCGTTATCCATCTTCACCGTACGCAGCGTGACGCGGAACGACGGCGTGGTCGCCCCGTTAGCAAAGAAGGCATCACGAATCGACTGCGCCTGCTGGAACGGACGCAGCAGCGCCTCACCGCCCGGTAGCGTTTTGCCGTCGATACCTGGCGTGAAACGCCACGCCGTATTGGTGGTATCCACTTTGCTGGCCAGATTGTCGCGGAAGAAGCTGTCCATCAGCCCGCTGCCCGGCGCGAACATGCGCGCCAGATCGTCCGGCGTCACTTCGCTGCGCGCATTGCGCACCAGCGGATAACGGCCGGCAATCGCCTGGCGGCAGAAGCTGCCCACTTCCATGGTGATGCGCTTGCGCACGTTATCCATATCGCGGCGCTGTGCATCGCTGCTGGCGCCCACGGCCATGCTGGAAACCATATTCTGCAGCGAACCCGGTAAGCGACCGGCGCTGGCCTGCAGACGACTGATGGCATCGCCGGACGGCGGCGGCATGCCGCTGTTGGCGGCGTCCTGTACCGCCGTCAGATAGCGGTAGAGATCGTCGATCTGATGGAGAAAATCATCCACCGCCAGCACTTTACTGCCCTGCTGCAGCGGCTGTGCCAGCTCCAGCACAGGCGCGAAGTGCACCGCCACCGCCTGCTCCGGTGCCTGCTGGGCTGCGCCCTGGCCCGGCGCCGCGCTGGCTTTGGAGGAACTGAACAGCGCTTCTAAAGTGCGCGTGGCGCTGTTGCCCGTCGCCGGCTGTGCCTGGGCACTTTGCTCATCCGGCTGTGCACGGTTCAGCGTCAGCAGCTTACTGAGGTTAACCACCAGCTGGCGCAGCGGCGAGTGGTTGCCCGACAGCAGACGTGCGGTGTTGATGCGCTGCGACAAATCCGCGCTGCTGTTGAGCTGGATATCGCTGAGGAACTGCTCCCACTGGCGGATGTAATCCTGCACGTAGAGCTGGCGCACCGCGAGGTCGGTCTGCTGACTGTTCTCCGGCGACGCAACGCCGCCCAGCACCCAGACATCATCCTGAAACAGAGCCTGCGTGACCGGTGCGATTTGTTTATCAACGTGCTGCCAGTAACCGTCTGGCGTGAACAGGCCGGCCACGCCATCATTGACTGATTTGCCGCTTTTGCGTGAAAACACCAGCTCACTCTGCGGCCCGCCCAGCGCCGCGAGGGTGACCGGTTGCAGGCTGCCGTCACGCTGCAGCAGGCGCTTCAGACGTCCGTAGACGCGCTGCGACAGCGGCATTTGGTTAATCAGCGCCTGCTCGCGCTTTACCAGCGCATCATCCTTCGCGTACGGCGAGGACTGAATCTGTGTCTCCAGCAGCTGCTGCAGATGCCACGCCAGCTGTTTCACTTCCTGCTGCGTCACGTTTTGCGGCAGTTCGCGGCTAATATTCAGCATCAGCCAGGCATGCAGGAATTTGCCGTCATAATGTTTTGGCTGATACAGCATCTGGTAAGCTTTCAGCGCTTCGTAGCTGTAATCCGCATCGCTGCCGTTGTCGTTGCGCAGCCAGCGGGTGATGTTTTGCGCCACCTGCGGCAGCAGCAGCTGTTTCAGCGCTTTGTCATACAGGGTGCGCGTGGCGTCGCTGACTTCGGTACCGCGATACAGCCCCATACGGCGCGTCAGCGGGGGATCTTCCAGCGAGAAGTCGGCGCTTTTCGGCAGCTGCAGCAGCGTGTTGAGATACGGCACCAGCGCAAACAGATCGCCATTGCCCTGCCGTTCCAGCTGTTGTCCCAGCTGTTCCACCTGCGGCGTTTTACCCGCCATCTCCTGCAAATAGGCTTTGTTTTTACTGTAGCTGGTGAGCCACAGTGCTCCGGCAATCAGTACCAGCACCAGCAGCGCCAGATAGCCGGACCACAATCCGGCGCGATTGCGCAGCTCCCACCAGCGGTTACTGCCCGCCAGGCCCGACTCCTGGAAGATGACATTTTCCAGCACGCCTTTCAGGAAGAAGCTCTGGCCTTTGTTCGGCGGGATCGGTGACTCTTTGTCGACCTGGTCCCAGCTGCCGGACTCGCCGCTGCGCTGTCCCGGCAGATGCAGGGCGCGGCTCAGCTCGCCCATCACGCGGTCAAACGGCAGCCCTTCCTGAGTACCGCTGGCGAAATAGATACCACGCGGCGCGAACTGAGTTTCGAAATCAGAGCGGGCAAACAGCGTATCCAGCGCCTCCGCCAGCAGCGGACGCAGCGCGGCGAACTCCTGCGGAAACAGATAGCTCTCCGCCCGTGCCTGCGCATCGCTTTCCGCCAGCAGCGTATCGGCCAGACCGGCATCCAGACGCTGCTGCAGCAGTGAATACTCCTGCTGAAACTGACTGTTGAGCTCAAACTCTGCGGTCGACGCCTGCGCCCACGGGAAGGTAAAGCCCCAGATTTGCTCGCGCTGGGTTTTATCCAGCGCAGCGAAGTAGCTGCGGAAACCTTTGAGCAGGTCGGTTTTGGTGACCAGCACATAAACCGGGAAGCGAATGCCAAGGCGATCGTGCAGCTCCATCAGCCGCTGACGCAGTGCGATCGCCTGATTGCGCTGCGCTTCCGGCGATTGCGTCAGTAAATCGGAGACGCTGAGCGTAACAATCACGCCATTGACGGGCTGACGGCCGCGATATTTGCGCAGCAGGTCGAGAAAGTGATGCCACTCGCTGGCGTCGCGCTCCTGCTGACTCTCCTGGGTGGTATAGCGGCCAGCGGTATCCAGCAGCACCGCTTCGTTGGTGAACCACCAGTCGCAGTTGCGCGTGCCGCCGATGCCGCGCAGCGCCGCTTTGCCGAACTTGTCCGCCAGCGGGAACTGCAGCCCGGAGTTGACCAGCGCGGTGGTTTTACCGGCACCCGGTGCGCCAATGATCATGTACCACGGCAGCTGGTAGAGGTATTGATGGCTGAAGCGCTGCGCCCAGAAAGGCGCGCCCTTGCTGCTGGCGCGCTGGAAGTGCGCTTTTTTCAGCATGTCGGTGGCTTCGGAGAAACGGCTCGCCAGCACCTGTTCTTCATTGGTCAGGCGTTTGCGGTCCTGCTCCGGCGCATCGCTTTTGCTGGTTTCGAGGCTCGACATCAGTTTGTGGTTGAGCCAGAAGTTATACAGGCGCGGAATCGCCTGGCTCAGCCCCCACACCAGATAGAGCAGCGCAATACTGATAATGCGGTTCTGCTCTGGCTCCAGCGGCCGCGAGTCGACAATGGAAAACACCGGGCCAATCACCCAGATGATAAAGGAGAGCGCGGTAATGCCGACAAAACCCCAGGCGAGGCGGCTGGTCAGCACCGCAAAAAGCATATTCAGCATGGATTAGTTCCCTCTCGCCAGGCCGTTGAGTTCCGCTTGCGTCGCATCCGGCGCGACCAGCAGAGTAATTTCTACGCGACGGTTGCGGGCGCGATTCTCCGCGCTGGTGTTCGGCACCAGCGGATGGCTTTCGCCACGCCCTTCGGCTTTAACCCGCGACGGTTGTGCCAGCTGCTGCTGCAGCAGGGTTTGCACCGACTGCGCGCGCGCCAGCGAGAGTTCATAGTTGGAGGCGAAGCGGGCGCTGCGAATCGGCACGTTGTCGCTGTAGCCAATCACCAGAATCTTCCCGCTGACGTTATTCATCGCGGCGGCAATGCGCTGAATCACCGCATCGTAGCGGCCACGCACCTCGGTGGATGCCGAGGCGAACAGGCCATCGCCCTTGAGCGTGACCACGCTCTGGTCGGCTTCATCGCGCACCGCCACCAGGCCGGCATCAATTTCCGGCTTGAGGAACGCTTTCAGGTTCAGCGTGGCGGGCGGCGGCGGTGCCGGATTGCTGATTTTGACTTCCGGCAGCGCGGTCTGATAGATGCTGGCCAGCACCGGCGAGGTGTAATCGCCGAGACGCCAGTTCAGGACAATGTAGAACAGGCAGGCAGCAAAGCCGGCCACCGCCGCACAGGCCCACAGTGGAATCATCGGCCGCCACAGCTTGCGCAGCACCGGCTGATCGGTGGGATGCGGTGACAGCGCCGCCGGGTAACTGCCGCGCACGCTTTTGATCATCTGCAGCAGACGCTGTTTGATGGTTTCCAGCTGCGAACGCCCGTTATCCAGCACGCGGTAGCGCCCTTCAAAGCCGAGCAACAGGCAGAAATAGATCAGCTCCAGCAGCAGGATGTGCTGACGCGGATTTTGTGACAGCTTGGCCAGCAGCTGAAAGAACTTCTCACCGCCCCAGGTTTCATTGTGAAACGTCACCAGCAGGCCGTTGCTGGTCCACACGCCGCGGCTGCCCCACGGCGTCAGCGCCGCCGCTTCATCCAGCGCGGTGCACAGGCAGTAGCGCGCGCCGACGATCACTTCATAACTCAGCCCCGACTGCTGGCAGCTAAGCTCAAAGCGACGGATCTGATCGATCAGCTGCTGGCGCAGTCGCGCCGGATCGTCGTGCGAGACGGAGTGGCGAATCTGCGGGATCGCGTTAATCAGCGGATTCGCCGCGGCGACCAGCACATTCTGATGGCTGACATCCTGCTGTGTGACGTCACTGTTCGGTTTCTGTTGTTCCTGCATCATGCGGCGTGCTCAGTTTTGATTATTCTGACTGACTACGAATGGCCCAGAACTCCATGTTCAGGCCCGGAAACTCACCGGCCAGATGCAGCGCAAAGGCACCTGAGCGCTCCATCTCCTGCCACAGCTCGCTGTTCTTATCGAGCTCAAAATAGCTGTAGCCGGCATGCCACGGGATTTGCGGCGGCGCGCCCGGCATGGCTTTCAGCGCCAGTCCCGGCAGCTGCAGCTGCACCAGATCGCGGATTTTGGTGACGGGCGCGACTTTCATCTGCGCCGGGAAGTGGGTTTTCAGCGCCTCGGCTGGCACGCTGGCTTTGACCGCCAGCACAAAGCCAAACTCGCGCACCATGCTGCTTTCCGGCACCGTGGCCACGTTGAGGCCGTGCGAGCGCTGCGTCAGCGGCAGCTGGATGGCGCTCTCTTCCATCACCTGCGACAGTCCCTGGCGCAGCAGCAGCGTTAAGCGGGCAAAGCAGCTGTACAGATCGTCATGGTCATACAGCGGCAGCGCGTCCGGGGTGCGCGCCGGCATCCAGCTGCTCAATTCAGCGGCCAGCTGCAGCCAGTGACTGTAGAGCGTTTCTGGGTGCAGCAGCGGCAGATGCTGTAAGTGCGCGTGCAGGCCAAGCTGACGGTTGAGTAAGGTCAGCAGCATAAAATCGACCATGTCAGCACTGTTAAAACGGCCGGTACCCGGCGCGCGCTGGCTCAGCTGCTGGCTGCGCTGCTGAATCAGGCCGTGCAGGTCATTGAGCATGCTTTGCAGCGGCCGGCTGGCGTTGAGCGTCAGCATCGGCGGAATGTAATCGGTGTCGAGGCGTACGTGGTTATCGCTGCGTTTTTCAATCACCTGCGCCACGCCCATCGCCGTCCACTCCGCGGTGAGATCCTGTTCCAGCATCAGGCGCAGGCGCAATTTGCCGAACTGAACGGTGGCAGCGCCGACCGCCTGAGCGTTGTCATCTTCGACTTCGGCTTCCCACGCCAGATAGCGCGCCAGTGAATCCTGTGTCTCCTGAAACGCCACCGCTTCGCGCCCGTTGCGTCGGGCCGGGATCGCCAGCACCACTTTGCTGCGATCGACATTCGCCGGCAGATCCAGCGGGGCCGGACCGTGCTGTGGCTGGCTGAAAGAGAAGAAGGTGCCGTCAGGCAGACATCCGCTGGCGGCACTCAGCGCCAGTTTTCCCTGGCGCAGCAGCGCTTCATCAAATTCGAGATCAAAAAAACCCCAGGTGTAGGCGCGCTGCGACTGCCCCCACTCGCGCAGGGTGCTGTGTAGAAAATTTTCCGACTGCTGGAAATGGTGAGGGCGCAGGAACATCCCCTCGGTCCAGACAACCTTTTCGGCTCGGTTCATAGGCATCCTTACTGCTTAACCACGCGCAGGCCGTTGATATCCGCCACGACGCGGGCATTCAACTCACCATCGTTATTTTTCCAGAACTGCCAGAATGCGCTGTCGTCGCCATCCGGGAAGGGCAGCGCGAGGCGCCAGACTTTACCGTCCAGCGCCTGATATTCGGCCATGATGCCGATGAAGCGCGCTTCCGGCAGGCTTTTCGCGCTGAGGGTTTTACTCAGCTGACCTGACATCAGGAAGAACTGCTGATTGTTGAGCAGCGTGCTGCCCAACGCGGTGGCGGGCTGGTTCTGCAGGGAGTAGAAATCAGCGGACATGAATTCCGCATCGGAGGTCAGCAACATCACCCGGACTTTGAGCGGCGCACCCGCGTTGATCTGCGGATGCGCCTGAAAGTCGAGATTGTAGCGTGCAACCGGCGCCGGACTGTTGCTGCTGCAGGCGGCCAGCAGGCAAGCCAGCAGCAGTAATCCGGCGCGGCGGAGAGAAATCATCGTCATCATTCAGCCCTCCCTGCTTACCGTGTTAGTTGATGATCCAGGTGCCGCTGTTGCTGTTCTGGCACGCTTTGCTGTCGCCATCCACCGCGACGCAGGTCTTTTTCTTGCTGCTGGCGCGGGCGCGACGCTTCGGCTGGTCCGCTTTGATGGTCTGCTCATACAGCGCGCTTTTCACCACCGCGCGGAACGGGACATAACCGATCAGCTGTACCGCAGGCTGAGCCGCCGGCTGCTGCGCTTTTTTGTCATCGGCCGGTGCAGTCTCAGGCTGCGCTTCGTCTGCGGCCTGCGCCGACTCGCCAAGTGCCAGCCAGTTGTTTTCAACCTGGCCAATCACGGTGTAGGTTTCACCGCTTTTCAGCGTATCCACCACTTTGCCGCCGAAGCTCGGGCGGGTCATGATCGAAGCCGGATAGAGCGCGCGATAAGCCTCGTTCACCGGGCTGAACTGTGCCGGCGGCTGGACGGCATAACGGTGCGACAGCGTGACGCCGTCAACGGTGCTACTGACAATAGTGTCGTCTGTCATCTTTGGCGGTGCTTTACAGCCAGCCACTGCGAAAACAAACATCAGGCCCAACGCCATACGGAGATTCACCATTTTCTTCATGTTTAGTTCCATTAACGCCTAAAAAGTGGCCAGAGGCCGGTTAAGAGCAAAATGAACCGTGCACACGGCGGGAGCCGGCGTCGATTCAGTACCAGTTAAAAATTTGACCCTTTAATGAGTGTGGCTAACGCATCGCGCCAGCGAGGCAAAAATTGATCAGTCTGAATTAAGTATTAAAAATGCAACATTAGTGACAGGGATGATGTCGGAAGAATTCTGATCGTTTCACAAACGATCAGCAACATGATCAATTTTTGCTAAGCGAAGGGGTCGGCCACAGCCAAACCTCGGTTTCTCTTATGCCATCCCTGGTATAAAAACTATCACGTTCAATGAATCTGGTTAATCGGTAACGATTAAGAGGATAACAGCAACAACTTACGGCATTCGCTGACAGTAGTGCTATTTATTGAGATATATCAACAACATATAAAAGACTGGAAACATCATAGCTACCGCACGAGCCAGGTAAAACCTGCCCGTGAGCATGCAATCACAATCCATTTGTTAATGTCTGACGGAAGTTTACAGAAGCCTGACAAAATTTCAACGCGCCGCTAGCAGAGGAAATTAGTTCAGTAAAGGTTAACAAATATTTTTAATGCAAATTTGCGTCACTTTTGCCCGTAAACCTAAGACTATTCTTAGCAATCCATTAAAACTGTGAAAGATTGTAAATGAAAGATGAAAATTTGCTCGCGCGATCATTAAAAATTGTCATAAAAAAAATGGCGCTGAGCGGCACGCATTTTGTCTGCGCGCGATAAAACCCAGGCAGGCGATAAAAAAGGGGTGATAAAGACAAACTGGCAGTGAAAAAAACCAGCCAGGTGGACCAGGCTAGTTTAATTCGCTAAAATAGTGGGTATCGGGATTGTTAAGCAGTCAGAATAGATTGCAGCTCAGGCAAGGTTTTCACCTGCCAGGTGGGCGTGATGTGCGCCGGCAGCGGACGCGTGCCGTGATCGATCCAGCAGGTTTTCACGCCGGCATTCATACCACCGAGAATATCCGATTCCGGCGTGTCGCCGACCATTAATACCCGGCGGCGATCGGGATTGCCCAGCAGCTGCAGCGTATGGTCAAAAATCGCCGCGTCCGGCTTGGGTACGCCCACCTGTTCGGAGATCACCAGCGCGTCAAAGTAGTCACGGAAACCGGTGCGTTCAAGGCGCGCCTGCTGCAGCGCCGTAAAACCGTTGGTGATGATGGCGATTTTTACCTTGCCCTTGAGCGTATCCAGCAGGCGGGCTGCGCCATCCAGCGGCAGGCAGATCTCGGCCATCGCATTAAGAAAGTCGCTGTTAAGCACTTCCGGTGCCACGCGCAGTTTTTCGCCCCACAGCGTGAAGCGGCGCGTCTGAAGCTGTAACGCTGAAATGGTGCCGTTCTGGTAATCGACCCACAGCGGTTTGTTGACGGCCTGATAATCAGCGTAATCCTGATCGCTGAAGTGCACGTCGTAGCTGGCAAACATGCGTTGCAGGCCGGCGAAGGCGTCAAAGTGGAAAAGTGTGTCATCCGCATCGAACAGGATGCAGTCCCAGTCGTTTAACATAGTGCCCCTTTTGAATAACATCAGAGCGTGAGCGCCATGATGATGGCATCCTCGCGCCCGCTGGCGGTGGGATAGTAGTTTGGCCGCACGCTGACCTGATGAAAATCCAGCTGCTGATACAGCGCAATGGCGGGCTGATTGGAGGCGCGTACCTCCAGCCACAGCGTCATTACCGCACGCTGCTCCAGTTCGGTAATCAGCTGCTGTAGCAGCTGACGCGCATAGCCGCGGCGCTGGAACGCGGGATCGACCGCGATGTTGAACAGCGACGCTTCATCCAGCACCACCTGGGTGATGGCGAAGCCGGCCAGCTGGCCGTCCGCGTGCAGGCAAAGATTGACGTAACGTTCGCCCTGATTGCTGGCAAAGGTCTGCTCGCTCCACGGAAACGCATGCGCGCGGCGCTCGATCTCCAGCAGCCGCGGCTGTAAATCAGGGGTGATGAAAGAGATGGCTGTCATGGTTACACATCTGTTGCCACAGCGCGCGTTTGGCCGCGCCGCTGCTGATTAATTCATTGAAAACGGCGCTGGTGAACGTGATGCCGTTAAAAGGATGATCGCTGGTCACGCCCAGCAGCCAGCCGGCACAGTCGACCTGCTCCGGCAGCATCGGCAGCTGTTCTGGCGTCAGCGTCATTACCTGCCCCGGCTGAATGCTCAGCGTCCGCAGTACGTCACGCACCAGCGGCTCCTGCAGATCCGGCGCCTGCTCAGCGACCAGCACCAGCCGCGTGTCCGGCGTTAGCGTGACGGCAATTTCGCCTTGCAGCACGCGCGGACGTCGCAGCTGATACTGCGTAATCCCCATTTGCTGTAGAAGCCAGTCGCGCCTTGTGCTCATGCTGTTACCTGTAATCCTGCCAGAATGCGACGCTATGCTAGCAAACCCATCGAACATGCGCCAACAAAGCACTATAATCGCCGCTCTGATTTAACAGGAGCGTTCCATGTCTGCTTTTACCCCGGCCAGCGAAGTGATTCTGCGCCACAGTGATGAATTTACCGCCCGCCACGTACTGTTCGCCGGCGACCTGCAGGATGACCTGCCCGCCCAGCTGGAGACCGCGTCGAGCCGCGTGCACACTCAACAGTACCATCACTGGCAGAACCTCAGCCGTCGCCTCGGTGAACGGGCAGTGTACGGGCTGGTGGCCGGTGCGGCCGACGTAGCCGGTTGCGACACGCTGGTCTATTTCTGGCCGAAGAACAAACCGGAAGCGCAGTTCCAGCTGCAAAACCTGCTGTCGCTGCTGCCGCTGGGCTGCGATATTTTTGTCGTCGGTGAAAACCGCAGCGGCGTGCGCAGCGCCGAAGGCATGCTGGAGAACTGGGCGACGCTGGAGAAGATCGACAGCGCGCGCCGCTGCGGGCTGTATCACGGCCAGCTGACGCAGCAGGCCAGCTTTGACGCCAGCGCGTTCGGCAATCGCTATCAGCTGGACGATCTCACCATTCATACCCTGCCGGGCGTGTTCAGCCGCGACGGGCTGGATATCGGCAGCGATCTGCTGCTTTCCACGCTGACGCCGCACACCAAAGGCAAAGTGCTGGATATCGGCTGTGGCAGTGGCGTATTAGCCGCCGCGCTGGCGCAGCATTCGCCGAAAGTCCGGCTGTGGCTGTGCGATGTGCACGCCGCCGCCATCGAGGCGAGTAAAGCCACGCTGGCCGCTAACGGCCTGGAAGGCGAAGTGTTTGCCAGTAACGTGTTCTCAGACGTCAGCGGCCGTTTTGATCTGATCATCTCTAACCCGCCGTTCCATGACGGGCTGCAAACCAGCCTTGATGCCGCCCACACGCTGATTCGCGGTGCGGTGAAGCATCTCAACAGCGGCGGCGAGCTGCGCATCGTGGCCAACGCCTTCCTGCCTTATCCGCAGGTGCTGGATGAAACCTTCGGTAACCATGAAGTGCTGTCGCAGACCGGCCGCTTCAAAGTGTATCGCGCCGTATATGGCCGCGGCGCGAAAGCGCGCTAAGCGTAGTAAAATCCGCGATGCGACGGGGAAAACGTTGCTTTTTGCAGCAGTCGTTTCACCGTCGCAAAATATGTGTTGACGCAATGAGTAAAATCTCTAAAATGCGCCTCCGTGGTTAGCAATACTGTAATGTATTGCAGGTAGGCGAAGGTGGCGGAATTGGTAGACGCGCTAGCTTCAGGTGTTAGTGTCCTTACGGACGTGAGGGTTCAAGTCCCTCTCTTCGCACCAATAATCACAGAGTTTATATCGCGTGCACTGCGCGAAGGTGGCGGAATTGGTAGACGCGCTAGCTTCAGGTGTTAGTGTTCTTACGGACGTGAGGGTTCAAGTCCCTCTCTTCGCACCATGCGGTGGTATAAACAGACAACTACGATGCGAAGGTGGCGGAATTGGTAGACGCGCTAGCTTCAGGTGTTAGTGTTCTTACGGACGTGAGGGTTCAAGTCCCTCTCTTCGCACCAACGTTGTCACACTTGTTCTGCAGTACATCCCCATTGATTGTTACCGCTGCTATCACGCCTTTGCGTGATATTGTCGTTTCTGCTCGCCGTTAAATGACGTGAAAATTCACCGAGATAGCCGCCAGACCGCCCGCCAGCGCCAGGCAGGAAGGCAGCAGCAGATAATGACGCAGACGATGGTGGAACAGCATCATCACGGTGAGTAGCAGCGCGACGATCATCACTAAGCGCCACTGGCTGAAACTCGGCTCCCACAGTGCAAACACCGGCATGGCCGCACAGGGCAGCAATACGCCCCAGCCGCTATCCAGACGTTTTCCCATCACCCAGCTTACGCCCCACAAGCCGCAGGCGGCCATCATCGCCATGATCATCGCGCAACCCTTCAAATGATAAATATTCCCATTATCATATGACAATATTTCTCATCTTGCAGCGAATTTTTTGCCCTGCCCGCGCCGGATGACAGAATTACTGGAAAATGATAGATTGCCGCCGATAACTATTTTGATAACACAGCAAAAACGTGCTCACTATCCGCGTTGTGGGATTATTTCCTGCGGGTAGCGCTTTGATATTTCAGGGCTGTCACGAGTAATAATAATGAAATTACAATCTTATGATGAGTTGAAACACAGCAAGTATCGGCTGTCGCTGATGCTATTTTTGTTTTTGAATGTCGCCGTTTCGCTTTTTTGTCTGCTGCCGTTTTTCGGCACGGATAATCCCATCAATTCGCTGCCGGTAACACTGGTGGCGGGCTTTAGCACCACGCTGCTGGCGCTATGTTTAATCGCGCCAAATCTAAAATTCCCGTTATTAAATCCTGTCGCATTGCTATTAGGCGCGCTGTGGGCCTGGCATATCAATCATCGTTACCATCTGGTGTTTTATTTTGACGGTAGCTTTTTAATAATCAGTCTGCTGAGCGTATTTTTTATCAGCGCGATTGCCCTGAGTGATTATTTGCTTGCGTTCTGTTTACATATTACGCCACCGGTATTAACCGTACTGTTACTGGACGATGGTCAGCATTTAATGACCATTCTGTTCACCATTACGCTGCCGCTGATCGGCTTCTCGCTGCACCACTTGATGCGCCGCCGCTTCGACACCTTCACCCTGCGGCTGGTGCGTCAGCTGTATGAGGAGAAGCAAAGTTTCAGCGACCTGAGCATGCTCGATCCGCTCACCGGCCTGTATAACCGGCGCGGGCTGAAGAACCGGCTGGATACCATCATGGAAAATCATGCCGGCAGCCACTTTGTGCTGCTGCTGGATATCGATCACTTCAAGGCCTACAACGATAACTACGGTCATGCCATGGGCGATCAGGCGCTGGCGCGGGTGTCGGTTGCCATTCGCGATGCGGTGCGCTCGCGCGATGTGGTGACGCGCTACGGCGGCGAAGAGTTTCTGGTGCTGATGACCAATGTTAACGCCTCGATTGCCATGAAGCTGGCCGAACGCATCCGTCAGTACGTGGTTGATCTCGAAATTCCCCACCGCTTCAATGATAAAGTCTCGACCCACGTGACCATCAGCGCCGGTATCGCGCCGATTTTCGCAGAAGACTTCGACCAGGCGGTGGCCAACGCCGACCGCGCGCTGTATGTGGCGAAGAATCAGGGACGTAACACCATTCTGGCGTGGGAGGATTTACCGAAGCTTGCGCCGGTAAGCAGCGATCTGGTGTAAGCGGTGCGGCGACAACGCCGCGCCCGCTCCGGGGGATTTCACGCAAAATGCGCGGTGGCCAGGCAGTGGGCGCTGCTGGCATCTTGCTCAGTGAATCGGGAACGATTATCATTTGTTTTTCGCTTCCCGTTTTCACTCAGGAGCCGCATGGCCATCATCACGCGTCAGGATCATCGCTTTAGCGCGCATCCGCTGATCTTTATGCAGAGCGATCGCAGCTTAGCCAGCGCGCTGGAAGATCTGATGTGCGACCAGCGCAGCTACATGCGGGAAAACGTGAAGCTGGGCCAGCCGGCCCCCGCAGGAACCCTGACGCTGGCCGAATGGTCCACGCCGTTTCACTATCGCCGCCTGACGCAGCGCTACAGCGACTATCTCTATCGCCACCATCCCGATGTTCCGCAGGAAGCCAAACCGCTGCAGTCGCTGTGGGCCCAGTGGTATTTTGGCCTGCTGCTGCCGCCATTAATGCTGGCGTTGCTGCAGGAGCCGCGCGCGCTCGACTGCTCGCCGCAGCGTATCCACGTTGAGTTCCACGAAAACGGCCATCCCTGCGCCTTCTGGATTGATGTGCAGGAGGATGAGGATGCGCGCTATCTCAATCCGCAGCAGCGTATCGAACGCCTGATTCAGCACAGCCTGATCCCCGCCGTCAACGGCATGGCGCAGCACGGTGACATCAACGCGCGGCTAATCTGGAACAACTTAGGCTTCTCGTTTTACTGGTTCCTTGGCGAACTGCAGCAGCTGCCTGCGGCCACCCGGCATCAACTGGAACAGGCGCTGTTTTTCAGCAAATCCCTGTCCGACGGCAGTGATAATCCGCTGTATCGCACCATGATCCCGCGTAACGGCGCGATGGAACGCCGCAGCTGCTGCCAGCGCTATCGCATTCCGGACGTCGAACGCTGCGGTAACTGCACGTTAAATGCCGTGTAAGCGCGGCGTATTCTGTTACAGATTCTCCGTTTCTCCCGTTTACAGCTTTCCCGCCTTATGGCAGCTTTTACGCTCTGTTTTTACCGGAGAAAAAAATGAGCCTGGAGTCGGTACGGCACTTCTTTGCCGAACACGCACCGGATATCGACATCATCGAGATGCCGGAAAGCACTGCCACCGTAGAACTGGCCGCACGCGTACATGGCGTGGCGCCGGGGCAAATCGCCAAAACCCTGTCGCTGAAAGTGAAAGAGAGCGTGGTGCTGATTGTCACACGCGGCGACGCCCGGCTGGATAACCGCAAGCTGAAGGCAGCGCTCGGGGCAAAAGCGCGCATGCTGAGCGTGGATGAAGTGGTGAACTGGACCGGCCATCCGGTCGGCGGCGTGTGCCCGTTCGGGCTGGAAAATCCGCTGACCGTCTATTGCGA
Source organism: Pantoea sp. GM_Pan_4 (assembly GCF_026541005.1). Taxonomy (NCBI): domain Bacteria; kingdom Pseudomonadati; phylum Pseudomonadota; class Gammaproteobacteria; order Enterobacterales; family Erwiniaceae; genus Pantoea; species Pantoea sp. GM_Pan_4. The sequence continues at coordinate 82,275 of NZ_JALNUZ010000010.1, read as the reverse complement.
TGTGTCGCTGCGCAGTTTCGATGAAGTGTTACCTGCGGCCGGTTCGATTCACAGCGCGGTGCGCATTTCGCCGCAGCGCATGGCTGAACTCACCGCGGCGAAATGGATTGACGTCTGCGAGGCGCGTTAACGCGTCTCTTTCGCCACCGCCCCGGATATTTCGATGCCGCGCGTCTCGCGGCCAAACGCCACGAACACGCAAATTAGTACCGCCACCGTGCCGGCGACAATCGCCATGCCCAGCCCGTAGTTACCGCCGTGGGCTTCGGCGATGCGTGACTGCAGCGTGGCGTTGACCGAAGCAATTAAATTCCCCAGCTGGTAAACGAAGCCCGGCAGTACCGCACGCGCATTGGCCGGCACCAGCTCGGTCAGGTAGGTCGGTACCACGCCCCATGCGCCCTGCACCATAAACTGCATCAGGAACGCGCCGATACCAATCGCCCAGGAACCGCTGGAGAATGCCCACAGCGGCAGCACCGGCAGCGCCAGAAACGACGCCAGCATAATGGCTTTTTTACGCCCGATACGCTCGGACAGCGAGCCGAACGTAATGCCGCCGAGCATCGCCGCGATGTTATAGCCGATGGCGATAATACTCACCGTGTGGGCGTCAAACTGGTGCTGCACTTTCAGGAACGTCGGGTAGAGATCCTGCGTGCCGTGGCTGAAGAAGTTAAAACAGGCCATCAGCAGCACCATGTAAATACAGATTTTCCAGTGCTGGCGGATGATGGGCAGCAGCGCGTGATTCTCTTTACGCTCGCGCGCCGCCAGCCATACCGGCGATTCCGGCACTTTAAAATAGATAAACGGCAGCAGCAGAATCGGCAACGCGCCAATCAGGAACATGCCACGCCAGCCCACCTGTTCGAAGAACAGGCCAAACACTATCGACGCCAGCAGATAGCCGCACGGATAACCGGCCTGGAAGATGCCGGACATCAGGCCGCGCGAACGGTCGGGAATGGTTTCCATCGCCAGCGAAGAGGCCACGCCCCAGATACCGCCCATCGCCACGCCGTAAATCACGCGGAAGGTCAGGAAGGCAGCAAAGTTGGGCGACCATGCCGACAGCAACTCAAACAGCGAAAACAGCACAATGTTGAGCATCAGGATCGGCCGGCGGCCATATTTTTCCGCCAGCCGGCCAAAGATCAATGCGCCTACCGGCCGTACGGCCAGCGTCAGCATAATGGCAATGGAAACATCGGAGACGCTGGTGTTGAAGTAGCGCGCAAGATCGCTGAGCACAAACACCAGAATAAAGAAGTCGAACGCATCCAGCGTCCAGCTGGCGAAACTGGCGAAAGCCACGTTGCGCTGGGTCGCAGTCCAGTTAAACATAAGGGTATCCTGTCTGATTGCTTCCGGCTCGCGGCCAGATTTTTATTGGAACGTTATCCAGCGAATGGTTGCACTGGTTATTATTGTGTTAACCATTTGTATATAGCATGTCAGAAAGGCGCCGCGCGGCGGGGAATTGTCAGCGAGTGATTCGCGATGTAAGGAAGCGTGTCGGCAGGAAAGCGGCGCGCGTTACTCCGGCCGGGAGACCGCGCGCCGCAGCAAAATCTCAGCGTTTCAAACCGTTGAACGTCTGCTCAATCACTTCCAGCAGCAGCGGATTGTTTACGTTCTGCATCACATGCACCAGCGCGCCCGCGTCCGCCGGCACGCCAACGTCCAGCCGCAGCGGCGTGCGGTAGCGCCAGGTCTTGCCGCGCGTGGCACCGGGACGCAGCTCGATATCGACGTGATAATCCACGCCGTCCGCCACGCGCTGGTTGAGCAGCCAGGCAATGACCAGCGCATCGTGGATCCAGCAGCCCGGCAGATGGCGGGTGCGGATGGAGTAATCAATCCACGGTCGCAGCGTTTCGCGCACAAACTGCGGCAGTGGATGATCGCAGGCGGTCAGGCGCGTCAGATCCTGATGGGTCAGCAGCGTCTGCGTGGTGGCATCCATCGGCACCAGCGTGATGGTGGCGCCGCTGTGCAGCACCTGATGCGCCGCTTCCGGATCGAGGCCAAAATTGGTGTCTTTGATGTAGTCATCCAGCGCGAACACGCCGCCCATGATGACGATCTCCGCTACGGAATCCGCCATCTGCGGATAGCGCTGCAGCGCCTGCGCCACATTGGTCAGCGGGCCGATCGCCACCAGCGTAAACTCGCCGGGATTGTCACAAATCAGCTGGCCCATCACGCCCGCCGCATCGTTGCCGTCCGCTGCCACCGTCTGCGGCTGACGCACACCGCGCCACAGTTCGCCCAGCGCCGGGTCGGCGACGTTATCCAGCCGCGCGCGCCACGGCGCCGGATCTTCGCGCAGCGCCTGCAGCGCGCCCTGCACTACCGGAATGTTCAGTCCGAGCCGCTGCAGCAGATCTTTAGCCACCCGCGCTCCCACCGCGCTCGGCGTGTTGCCGCTCACGGTGGTGATCAGCTCAACGGCCAGCGCGCGTGACGCCAGCGCTAAGGCCAGCGCCAGCCCGTCATCGGTGTTAGCGCCAGCAATACCATTCCCCGGATCACAATCAATAATTAGTCTTTTCATAATGTTATATATTTATTTTTGTTGAGGATGCGGGCAGCCACAGGACTCACCGATTTCCAGATGGTGAGGAAATTCGGCCAGCTGCGCCTCGCCATGACCGTTTTTCAGCATGGCGATGGCGCTGCGTGCCATTTCGCGCAGCGGCTGGCGCACGGTGGTGAGCGTGGGCACATGAAAGGCCGATTGCTCGGTACCGTTGAAACACACCAGCGCGACATCTTGCGGCACACGCAGACCGTGTTCGGACAGCGCGCGGATACAGCCAATCGCCTGCCCTTCGTTACTGGTAAACAGCGCGCGCGGCACCCGGCCGCTGGCAATCATGCGCTGCCCGGCGTCGTAACCGCCCTGGCGCGAATAGCCGGCCGGAAAAATCAGCGCTTCATCTACCGTCAGCCCGTGCTGCGCCATGGCATCGCGCCAGCCCTGAATACGATCCTGCGCGTTAAGCATCTCACGCGGACCGCTGATCATGCCGACCTGCTGATAGCCGTGGCTGAGCAGATGCGCCGTGACCTGACGCGCCGCTTCACGTTCGTTCACGCACAGCATGCTGACGCCGGGGCGCGGTTCGATGCGGTCCAGCATCACCAGCGGCGTTCCGCTCGCCTGGATGACATCAATATAGGGATGGCGATCGACGCTGGTGTAAAACAGGCCATCCACCTGACGATTCAGCAAACCCTGAATCAGCTCCAGCTCGCGCTGGCGATCGTCGCCGGCATCGCCCAGCAGCATTACGTGGCCGTGGTTCAGCGACTCCTGCAGCAGCACGTGCGCCATTGAGGCGACAAACGGGTTTGCGATATTCGGCACGATCAGGCCAAAGGTTTTGGTACTGCCGGAGGCCAGTGCGCGCGCCACCGCATTCGGGCGATAGCCGGTTTGCTGGATGGCGGCCAGCACGCGCTGACGCGTGGCTTCGGCCACCGGACGCGGTCCGTTGTTGATCACATAGCTGACCACCGCCACCGAGGTTCCGGCGGCTTTGGCGACGTCACTGCGTGTCACATTTCCGGTTGGGGATTTCGCCAATATTGCCTCTGCGTTAATGCCGCTGGCCGGGAGTACCGGCCAGCGTAATCAAAGAATGTTGCACGATCCTGCGCGTCAGATAGCATCCTCCGGCAGATTCAGATCGCGTCCGCGCGTTTCCGGTGCCACAAAGGTGGTGAGGAAACCGATGGTCGCCATGGCCGAGAAGTACACGGCAATCGGCCACCAGTGGCCGGTAAACGACAGCAGCGCCGCCGCCACCAGCGGTGCGGTGCCTCCTGAAAGAATAGACCCCAGCTCTTTGGCAACCGCCATTTTGGTGTAACGGTGTTTAACGCCAAACATCTCTACGCCCCATGCCGCCTGCACGCCAAAGATGCCCAGCGACGCCAGCGCCATCCCCACCACAATCACCGGAATCACGATGGCCGGCTCGCGGCTGTCCATCAGGCTAAAGGCGGGCCAGGCGTAAACCATCAGTAACAGGCAGAAGCCGCGATAGGTGATGCGTCGGCCAAAGCGGTCCGACAGCCAGCCGGCAAACGGGATGATCAGGAAACCGAGCAGCGAGGCGATGAATACCGCGGTGGTCGGCACCGATTTGTCCAGCATCAGCACTTTGGCGACGTAGCCGACGATAAAGCCCTGTGCCAGATAGGACGGGCCGTTCTCACCGATGCGCAGCCCCACCATGGTCCAGAAGGCGCGGCTGCGCTGCCAGAAGCTGCGGCTGTCGGGTTGCGTCGCGCTTTGCGCCAGCGTTTCATGGCGCTGCGCCTGCAGTTCCGCCTGCTGACGCTCAAACACCGGCGTTTCACGCAGATGACGGCGAATCCACAGCGCGACCGCAGCAATCAGCACGCTGCTGAGGAACGGAATACGCCAGCCCCAGTCGAGCAGCGTGGCTTTATCCATCTGAATCACCGCCAGCCACACCAGCGACGCAATCAGCGTGCCGCTGTTGGAACCAAGCGCAATCACCGACGACACCAGGCCACGGCGCTCAACCGGCGCGTATTCACCCAGCATCACCGTGCCGCCCGAGAGCTCAGCGCCGGCGCCCAGCCCCTGCGTGAAACGCAGCAGCACCAGGCAGGCCGGCGCCCACAGACCAATCGTTGCATAGGAAGGAATCAGGCCGATCAGCGTGGTCGAAGCGCCCATCAGAATGATGGTGCTGATCATCACTACCTTGCGGCCCTTGCGATCGCCAATCCAGCCAAACAGCAGCGCCCCGATCGGGCGTGCAATAAAGCCGACCGACCAGGTGGCAAAGCTGGAGAGCAGCGCCATTGCCGGGGTGGCTTCGGGAAAGAACACATCGCCAAAAATGATGCCGGCAGCGAGGCCATACAGGGCGAAATCCGCGTATTCCATCGCGGTGCCCAGCCAGCAGGAGAAGGTGGCGCGCCAGAAATCTTTGCGCCCGGAGGTGGTTTCCAGCCGCGCATCGGCGGCGGAAGCGGGTGAACCTTGTTGCGTAACGGAGTGATGTACCGTCATAACCATTTCCCTGAAAGAGGTGAAAACAGTAAACGCCCATCCGTGGGTCGGTTCCCTGGCAACAAGCGGAACTCCCCGGTGGCGACGTTCAGTAGGCAAACCTGGATGAAAGGTCAGTAAAGAATTCCCTGGTGTTGGAATTCATCTATTTGCCTGATTTCGCCGATGTTTTTTTCATCGATCGCATTAGCACGGCAAATGTAACTGGGTCATCTCAAGGCCAACTTCGTCTCTGGCACCGTGAGTTGTCACTGTGAAGACAGTCTATCTACGCGCGTAGATAAATCAAGTGACCAACAGGAAAATAATTAACTTATCTTCACAATGGTGCAGGAGAAAAAGATAAAAACGGCGTTAATTCATGACATTACATTACAGCCAGCGTCATTAAAAAATCCACGCACGCTGCGTGATTAACGACTATTGCTTATCATTGGCAAAAACGGCGACCAAACTTTCACCGCGCCGTTTTCGCACATTTCAGTTAAGTTTTGATGACACCCGGGCATTATTCTTAAAACCGCCCGGGCCGCGCGAAATCCTGCGCGCCTGCAGTAGACTGGATGACCTTCACTCAGGAGCATTATGACCATTATCCTCATGCGACACGGCAAGCCAGACCATCCGGTAAGCGGGCGCTTTACGGCGCGGGCGCTGGCGGACTGGTGTGAAGGCTACGACCAGGCGGTGATTTGTGATGCGCCGCCGCCGCGCAGTATGGCGATTGCGCGCATGGCCAGCGTGATTGCCTGCAGCCCGTTGCCGCGCGCGCGTTCGTCGCTGGCGCGGCTTGGCCTGCAGGCGCAGGACGTGGATGAGGTGTTCAGTGAAGTGGCGATGCCGCTACTGCCGTTTGCGCGCCTGCATCTGCCGCTGACGCTGTGGCTGGCACTGCTGCGCCTGCTGTGGCTGTGCGGTTACGCCGGACGCGTGGAATCAGTGCAGCATGCCCGGCAGCGCGCGCAGCGGGCGGCAGACAAACTGATTGCCCTGTCGCAACAGGGCACGGTGCTGCTGGTGGGCCACGGTATTATGAACAAACTGATTGCGCGCCAACTGCGCAAGCGCGGCTGGCAGGCAGAAAAACACGCCAGCAGCCGCCACTGGAGCAGCGCTATTTATCACCGGCCGTTTATTTGATGGCGGCCGTCGCACTCAGGACGACAGCTGAAAGTAGCTCAGGACTTCGCATCCGGTGCCAGCCTGCGGCGTGGCGATGACCTTCATCTGCGTCAGGTCGATCAGGCTAAGCGAACCGTCACCCTGATTAGCGATCAGCAGGCTGCGGTTATCGGCGCTAAAACAGCCATCCATCGGCTGATTGCCGACCGCAACGTCACCCAATGGATTAAGCAAGTCGTCAAACAGCGTCACCACTCCTTCCCCGTCGCCAATTGCCACCAGCCGCTCACCGCTGGCACTGAAGCGCACCACCTGGCATGGCTGCTGATGGCCGGGCAACGTAATGCGCTGGCGGATACGATGGCTCTGACGATCCACCACGTACAGCAGCGGCGCGTCTGCCGCGCTGGCCACCAGATAGGGGTGCTTTGGCGAGGCGGCAATGCCGGCAATCGGTCCTGGCAGCAGGATGTTATCAATGATGCGCCCTTCCGCCTCGCACAGATCCACCACCGTGATGCTGGCGTCCTCTTCGTTTTCAGTAAACAGCTTGCGGCCGCTGGGCGACAGCGTCAGCCGGTGCGCGTTGTGCGACGGCAGCCGGATGGTTTTCTCCAGCGTGTCGCTGTGCGGATCGATCACCGCCACCGCGGCACTGTGTTCACAGCATAGATACACTTTGCCATCGCGCCCCAGCTGGCCGCTGTGCGGCGCCTTGAGCGGTGACAGATCGATAAAGCCGCGAATCTGCCGCCGGCGCAAATCGATAATCGCCACCTTGTGCCCCGGATGCGGATTGTCGCCGTGGACGCCATCACCGTAGATCGGCACATACGCCTTCTCCAGCGCGGGCAGCATCACTAGCTCATGCGGTCGCGGCGGTAAGGCATTCAGCTCCTGCTCAACGGCGAAGCTGTCGGGATTGAGAAACAGCACGCGGTTGCCCTGCTTATCAACCGCCAGTAACCCACGCTTGTGTGGCTGCATAGTGCCTCCTTTTTTTCGTTGCCTGCTCTAAGCGTAGCTAACCTGCCTTCGCGTTGGGCAAGCGGCGGCGAGGCCAGAGGAAAATACAGCGCGGTTAACGGACCGCCGATCGCGCATTTTTATTCCGCGCCGCGGCCTGCGCCTGCAGAGGGTTATTTTATTAGGAATAGTCTTAATCGATAAAAATAAAAAACGCCGTCCCTCATCATTTTATTGATACCTCTTTTTATCCATCGCGGATCCCGGCGTTTCCGGTAAATCTGAAAGCGAAAAAAATTCGTAGCCTTGCCGCTGCGGATCGATTATTAAGCAAGGGTAGTCTTTTTACACACAGCCGTCAGGACACATAAGCGCGCTCAAGCCGCCAGCATCAGGGAATCCTTGCTCCCCATAATCACAATAATCAGGTGCATCATGACAAAAAAACGTCTCCAGCCAGCCCTTACGCTCTGGCAACACTGGCAGAGAATCGCCTTTACCGGCCAGACATTACTGCAGAAAAAACAGCATACTGCGCTCTGCGCGCCGGAATATGATCCCAGCGAAGAGGACAATATCGTGTTGCTTTCGGGTGAGAAAGCTCTGCCAGAAATACCCAAAAAAATCTGGATGTACTGGGACAATGAATATTTACCGAAATCGATGGCGTTAAATATCCAGCAGCTGCGTCAGGATAATCCCGACCATCAGGTGTATGTATTAAACCGTTTAACGCTTAAAGAAGTCCTGCCGGATTTTATTTTTACCTCGACACAATTAAGCGAGCAGCAAAAAAGTGAAGTCATTCGCCTCGAATTATTATTACGCTACGGCGGCATTGCGATTGACTGCAGCACGCTGTTATTTGAAGACCTGAGCTGGGTGCACCGTGCGCATCAGGAACGCCGCATGGATGTGATTGGCTATTACCGTGAAATTGCCACCGTCAACTATCTGGCACCGGTGATTGAAAACTGGTTTCTCGCCGCTGCGCCCAACAATCCTTTTATTCGCGAGTGGCAAAAACAGTACGCGCCGATCAAACATCTGGGGGCGCACAACTATTTTAATGAGCTGGCAAAGCGCGATGATTTTGCCCTGCTGACGCAGAAAATCGCCGAGCCGGCACAGCAGCTGGGTTCGCTGGCGCAGCAGGCGGCGATGCGCGAACATCGCCGCGTGAACCTGTATCTGCGTAAATGCGAGGCCAACGCGTATTACTATCAGCGGCTGAGCAACTGGCAAAGTGACGCCTTTGCGCACACGGTGCTATTCCATCAGCGCCCGCATACGCCGCCGCCGGTGATCAAGCTGAGCGGCATTGAGCAGCTGCATCTCGACTTCAATCTGCGTCTCGGTAACTATAACCGTCGCAGCCTGCTGGGGGCGATGATGCAGCCCACAGCACCGCTCAGCGCGCCGCTGGCCTCACCCATCAACAAAGCGCGTGCGTAGCCAGTGGATAAAGGTGGTGACGGCACGCGGTACCTGCGCTGCGTAAGGCCGCACCACCCACAGGCGGTCGGCAAAGGCATCGACCGCCTGCCACTCCGGCAGCACCTGCTGCAGCGTGCCGCTGGCCAGCGCCGCGCTGGCGCTGAAGTCCGGCAGCATGGCAATGCCCAACCCCTGCAGCGCAGCGTCACGAATCGACTCGCTGTTATTAGTGGCGAAATTACCCTGAATCTTCACCTGCACCGTTTCGCTGTCATCGCTGTGCAGACGAAAGCGCCACTGCGGCGACTCCAGCCCGCGCGGATAATAGAGGCAGTTATGCTGCTGCAGCGCCTGCGGCGTATCTGGCGTGCCGTGACGGGTCAGATAATCCGGCGCGGCCACCAGCAGCGTGCGCGTTTCACACAGCGGCAGCGCGACGTGCGTTTCCGGCAGCTGCTGGCTGTGGCGAATGGCAAGATCGAATCCTTCGCTGCCCAGCGACACCAGCCGATCGCTGACGTTGAGCTGCAACCGCACCTGCGGATAGTCGCGCAGAAAGTCGCCGATAATCGGCACCAGCTGCTGCCGGGCAAACGCTACCGGCGCGCTGATGCGCACCAGGCCGCGCACCGGCCCGGCTTCGTCACGCACGCTAAAGAAGCTCTGCGCGATGCGCGCAAACGGCTCGCGCAGGTCGTCCACCAGCTTTTCACCGGCCGACGTCAGCCGCACGCTGCGCGTGGTGCGCTGCACCAGCGCCACGCCCGCCATCTGCTCCAGTTCTTTGATTTTCTGGCTCATCGCCGCTTTACTGACATCCAGGCGTTCAGCCGCGCGGGTAAAACTGCCCTGTTCCGCCAGTACCGTCAGCCAGTGCAAATGCACCCAGAGTGCATCGGTTTTAATTTCTTTCATCAGGATTGTTCAAAATAATAAATAATCATTTTAATCAGCGCGCTTTTTCTTTCCGGCAGCAAGCGGCAGCATAGCGTTTCATCCTACTCTTTCCGCGTGGGCAAAAACGAGGATTTATTGATGCCGTTACTGACTTTTGATGTTATTCAGGGCCGTTCTGAAGCAGAGATTCGCACCTTACTCGACGCCGCGCATCGCGCAGTACTCACGGCATTTAAGGTTCCGGCGCGCGATCGTTACCAGATTGTTCATGAAAACAAGCGTTATCAGATGGTCTTTCAGGATACCGGGCTGGGCTTTGCGCGCAGCGACAATCTGGTGATGGTGCGCGTGTACACCAGCCCAAGAAGTGAAGAACAGAAAACGCACTTCATGGCAGAGTTAGCGCGCGAGCTGCGGGAAAATTGTGGCGTGCAGGGCAACGATCTGATGATCAGTTTTATCACCAACAGCAAAGGTGACTGGAGCTTTGCCGACGGCGAAGCGCAGTATCTCACCGGTAAGCTGTAACACCCGCGCCCGCCCTGGCTGGCAGCAGCGCGCCGGTTGCTGCCAGACTAAATCAGACTCCGCCTAAACCCGCCTTAAACGATTCGCAATGCATCGCACAAATCTGGTTGGATGTGTTGCAGCCCTGTGACAGCCAATATAGATTGACGCAAAACCCCCGCAGAGGGCCGCAGACGCAGGTAACGCGTTCTTTTTACTTAATGTGAGGATCTGCCGTTGGAGTTGCTTTCAATAGTGCTCTTTTTGGCTGCGATCGCAGTCTATTCGTATAAAGCCGGGCGAAATAAATTCTGGTTTATCCTGATCTTGCTGCTGCTCACCCTGTTCATCGTGCTCAACGCCACGCTGTATGCCAGCAACTATTTTACCGGCGATGGCATCAACGATGCGGTGCTCTACACCCTGACCAACAGCCTGACCGGCGCGGGCGTGAGCAAATATGTGGTACCGGCGCTTGGCTTGATCATCGGCCTGTTTTTACTGTTCTGTTTTCTCTCCTGGGTGCTGCGCCGGCATAAACGTCCGCATCATCTCGGCTGGAGCCTGCTGGCGATCGCCTGTGCTGCCGGCTCGGTGCAAACCACGCCGGCGTTTCGCCAGGTGAAAGAGCTGATCGCTTCTCACGCGCGCCAGGCTGACTCGGATTTCGAAACCTATTACAAAACGCCGAATAAGCAGATTAACGCGCCGAAGCTCAACCTGGTGTATATCTACGGCGAAAGCCTTGAGCGCACCTACTTCGATCAACAGGCTTTTCCTGGCCTGGCACCGGAGCTGAGCCGCGAAAAAGATCACAGCATTGACTTCAGCAACACCGAGCAACTGCCCGGCACCGATTACACCATCGCCGGCATGGTGGCGTCGCAGTGCGGTATTCCGCTGTTTGCGCCGTTCGACGGCAACGCCTCGGCTTCGCTTTCCAGCTTCTATCCGCAAAATATCTGCCTCGGCGATATCCTCAAACACTCCGGCTATGAGAACTGGTTTATTCAGGGCGCAGACCTGCGCTTTGCCGGCAAAGACACTTTTTTGCTGTCACACGGTTTTGACGCCGCCAACATGTACGGCTCGCAGGAGCTGAAGAGCCGCGTCGCCGACCCCAGCTACCGTAACAACTGGGGCTTTTACGACGATACGGTGATGGATGAAGTGTTTGAAAAGTATGAGGAGCTGTCGCGTCAGCAGAAACGCTTTGCGCTGTTTACGCTCACCGTGGACACTCACCATCCGGACGGCTTTATTTCGCGCAGCTGTCAGCGCAAAAGTTACAGCTATGATGGCAAACCCAACCAGTCGTTTAGCGCGGTGGCCTGTTCCCAGGAGCACGTGGCGCGCCTGATTGCCCGTATCAAAGCCTCGCCGTGGTTTAAAAACACCGTGATTGTGGTGAGTTCCGATCATCTGGCAATGAATAACACGGCGCATCAGTATCTGATCAAGCAGCCGCGCCGCGATCTGTTTATGGTGATCCGTGGCGATCAGCCGCAGGCCGAGGTGCTGGACGGCAAGCGCAGCACGCTGGATAACGGCGCCACGGTGCTGGATATTCTCGGCGGGGATAACGCGATTGGTCTTGGCCGCAGCGGGCTGTCTTCGGCCTCGCTCTCCAGCCAGTTCGATGACATGGCGAAGAAGGTCACGGCGTGGAAAGCCGATATCATTCAGCTGTGGAATTTCCCCAGCCAGATGAAGACGTTCACCATCGACCAGCCCAAAAATACCTTTAGCTTCTCGGGCGCGACGTTCAGGCTGCCGATCCTGTTCCGCGTATCCGATCATCAGGTAGAGCCGCTGCCGGAAGGCGAATACGCCGCGCCGCTGCGCTTCCAGCTGGCCGATTTTGCCGCCAGCGATAAGTTTGTCTGGGTCGATCGCTGCTTCAAAATGGGCCGGCTGTGGCAGCCGGCGCTGGCGCTGTCGACCGATCTCTGTCTGGCGATGGGCCAGACCGGCGGACAACCCACGGTGACGCGCATCGACCAGCCGGTGTGGCAGGGCAAAGCGCAGTTCCCGCAGGTGAAGGTCAGCGCGGCGACCTATCAGCTCAACGAGCAGCAAATGCGCATTGAGGACAATGCCATTCGCTACCAGGCGGACAGCTTCCTGCTGACCGTGCCGGGCGCGCCGGCCAGCGTGAAGCGCTTTAGCGGTATTTCGCGGCCGGAAAGCTGGGGGCGCTGGTCGAACGCCAACCTCGCGCCGGAGGTGAACATTGAATATGTCGATCCGCTGCCGGCGCGTTTTGACGTAGTGATCACCGCACGCGCCTATGGGGCTAACGCCCATCGACCGATTCCGGTGCGCGTCGGCGAGCAAGTGCAGCAGCTCAATCTGGGTGACGCGTTCTCCACGCAGACGCTGCATTTCACCAACCCCGACGCCAGCCGCAACCTGATCATCACGCCGCCAGAACCACAGCTGTCTAATCTCGGCAACATTACCGGTCAGGATCCACGCAAACTCGGTATCGGCATGGCGGAGATAAAAATAATTCCGCAGCCCGAAAAGTGATAAAAATGCGTGCCAGACCAGGGCCTGCCAGCGTGCAGGCCCTTTTTATTGCCGCTTAGCGTTACTCATTGTACGAATTGATATTTTTCGAGACGTCGCGCAAAATCCACATCATCACATGGTGCAACTATCACCACCTGGATAACCTTGCAGGCAACAGGAAAGGCGACCAGGAGCAACAGGGATGATACCGACGATGATGAACACCCATAAGGCATTCAAAGCGCTGCAGCAGGCGGGCGTGGCCGATCACCAGGCCGAAGTGATGGTCGACATTTTTGCCGAAATGCAGCAGGAAAACAGCCTGACCAAGACGTACCTTTCGCAGGCCATGGAAGGCGTGATGCGGGCAAATCACGCCACCGCGCAGCGTGTCGATAAACTGGCACAGAGCCTCAGGCATTTTGAAAATGAGGTCCGCCATACGTTTAAAGCCATTGAGCTGCGGTTTGACAACGTCGATGAGCAATTCCGGAAAATTGATCAACGCTTTGAACAAATCGATCAACGCTTCGAAAAGGTGGATGCGCAATTCAGATCAATCGATAAACGCTTTGAAAAAGTGGATGCGCAATTCAGAACAATCGATCAACGTTTTGAACAAATCGATGAACAATTCAGGAAAATTGATCAACGCTTTGAAAAGATGGATGAGCAATTCAGGAAAATCGATCAACGCTTTGAACAAATCGATGAGCAATTCAGGAAAATCGATCAACGCTTTGAACAAATCGATGAGCAATTCAGGAAAATCGATCAGCGTTTTGAACAAATCGATGAGCGATTCAGGCAAATTGATAAACGCTTTGAAAAGATGGATGAGCAATTCAGGCAAATTGATAAACGCTTTGAAAAAGTGGATGAGCGCCTGCTGGATCTCGACCATCGCATGCAGCTCGGTTTCAATGAGCTCAAACGCGATAATCTCTGGCATCGGCGGCTGATGATGGCGATGGCCAGCGCCTTTGTGTTGTCAGCCGCCAAATATATTTTTGCCGGTTAGCCGGGTAGCCAGCCCGGCACGCGCGTCAGGCCTGACGTAATGTCTCCAGCCTGGCGCGTTGTTGCCCACGGGCGTCGAAATTGTCTGCCGCCAGCCAGCGCTCAAAGCCCAGCTTCACCTGCGGCCATTCGCTGTCGATGATAGAGAACCAGGCGGTATCCCGGCTGCGATTTTTATACACCACCACCTGACGAAACGTGCCTTCATAACGGAAGCCCAGCCGCAGTGCGGCGTTGTACGACGGCTGGTTACAGCTGTCGCATTTCCACTCGTAGCGACGATAGCCGAGTTGTTCGAAGGCGTAACGCATCAGCAGATAGTGGGCTTCGGTGGCCATGCGGGTTTGCTTCAGCAGCGGAGAGAACACCACAAAGCCGACCTCCATCACGCCGTGCTGCGGTTCAATGCGCATCAGCGCCAGCGAGCCGACCGCCCGCCCGCTTTGCCGGTCAATAACCGCGAAGTGCAGGTAATCCGGACTCTGCTGGCACTGCTGCGCAAACGCCAGATAAGACGCTTCATCGTCAAAGCGCCCGACCGGCAGCCAGGTCCAGTCGCGGTCATCTTCCGCCAGCGCATAAGCCGCATACAGCTCGCGACCGTGACGTGCGGCATCCAGCGGCTCCAGCCGGCAATATTGTCCGGTGAAAATCTGCCCCTGCGGCAGCGGGCGCGGCTGCCACGCCTCCAGCGCCGGGCCGATGGGTTGTCCATAACGATTGGTCTGCGATGACATACGGCGATTCCTTCTGTGTGAGAGTGACAGCGTGCAGCGTGCCACTTTGCTGGTTCAGGAAAAAGCGCCACAATGTGATAAATCGATAGATCCACGGAGGCGCCGATGCGCACACTGAACCGGCATTCGCTGCTGCTGGCACCGCTAGAGGCCGACGGCAGCCTGACACTGCAACAGCAGCTGTATCAGCGGCTGCGCCAGGCGATACTGAATGGTCAGCTGGCGGCGGGCACGCGCCTGCCGGCGACCCGCCAGCTGGCGGCTGAACTGCAGGTGTCGCGCAATACGGTGATCGCCGTCTGGTCACAGCTGCAGGCGGAAGGATTTATCCTCAGCGACCGTCAGGGAAGCCGCGTCAGCCGGCTGGCGCACACGCCACTGCCCGCGCAGGCGTCCGACGACAGCACCGACTGGCCGGTTTCCGCGCGCGCTGCCGGGTTGCACTCGCTGCATCGCCTCTCCAGCCAGGAGCTGGCGCTGCGCCCGAGCACGCCGGCGCTGGCGCATTTCCCGCTGGCGCAGTGGCGTCGCGCGCTCAATCAAACCGCGCAGCAGGCACAGCTGCTGGGCTACGGCGATCCGCTGGGTGAGCTGGCGCTGCGTGAGGCACTGGCGCAGCATCTGGCGCTGGCGCGCGGCGTGCGCTGTGCGCCGCAGCAGATTGTGATTACCGAAGGCGCGCAGCAGGCGCTGACGCTGTGCGTCGCGCTGCTCACCAATCGTGGCGACACCGGCTGGGTGGAGGAGCCGGGCTATCGCGGCGCCAAAGCAGCGATGCGCCTCGGCGATCTGCAGATCGAGCCGATTGCGGTGGATGCGCAGGGACTGGCACCGACAGCGCAGGACTGGCAGCAGCGCCCGCCGCGGCTGATTTACACCACGCCGACGCATCAGTATCCCACCGGCGCGATCATGAGTGCCGCGCGCCGGCTGGCGCTGCTGGCGGCGGCACAGCGGCATCAGGCGTGGATTATCGAAGATGATTACGACAGCGATTTTCGCTACAGCGGCGAGCCCATCGCCGCGATGCAGGGCATGGCGCAGCCGACGCCGGTAATTTACATCGGCTCCTTCAGCAAAACCCTGTTTCCGGCGCTGCGCATCGGCTACATGGTGCTGCCCGCCCCGCTGCTGCCGCGGCTGCGGCCGGCCTTGCATGAGCTGTTACGCGGCGGTAACCGGCCGGAACAGCAGGCGCTGGCGCTGTTTTTACGCAGCGGGGATTTCAATCGCCACCTGAGCAAAATGCGCCGTCTGTATCGTCAGCGGCAGGCCACACTGCGGGCTGCGCTACAGGATACGTTTGGTACTCAGGTGCCGCTGCTGGGCGGTGAGTGCGGTATGCATCTGGTGTTGCCGCTGGCGGATACGGTGGATGATGTGGCGCTGACGGCGCAGCTGTTTCGCCATGGCTATGCGCCTGGCGCGCTGTCCGGCTTTTATCTGGGCGGGCAAAAACAGCAGGGACTGGTGCTGGGATACGGTAATACCAGCACCAGTCAGATAATGGCAGGCGTGGCGCAGTTAGCGCGCCTGCTGCCGGGCATTAACCCTTGAAGAAAATGTCGCCGGATTTGCCCATCACGATCTTGCCGCTGTCGTCGGTGATCAGGATGTAGTTGGCGTTGATGTAAGCCCAGTGCGTGCCTTCCTGCGGTGCAGGCAGGTGGCGCGGCTGCCACTCAACGATGGTGTACTGCTTTTTACGGTACTCATCCGGCACGACGTCACCGACTTTATACTCTTTGTAATCGATGATGATGGTGTGCAGATCGTAATTATTGGCGGCGGATGGCGCTTCACCCGGACCGTTTTGTGACGGGCGAATCGGCGCGACATCGCCACTGGATTCTGCCGGTTCACTGCTGGCGGGCGCATCGCTGGTGGCCGCTGGCGCTGAGGCGTCCGGTGCGGTTTGCTGCACCTGCGGCGGCATCGGTACGCTATCGGTTTGCTCACCTTCTGCCAGCGCTGCTGGCGTCAGGCTTAAAGCGCCCAGAAAAATTCCTGCTGAAAGAAGGGTGACGTGTGTCCTGCGCATTGGTGATTTCCACTCTGGTTAATTATTTAACTGTCCCATTTACTGACAAGCGCCACGTGCGGAAGGTTCCCGCGCCGCGCTTTGCGCGTCAAATTTCGCTCCACAGCATACCTCAGGCGGCGCGCTTTGCTGAGCAGCAAAATTGCAAGCAACCGTGTTCAGCACCCGGCGATCTTTACGCGCCAAATCACGCAGCAGCGCAATGCCGAGATAGTTGCTCCAGTTGAAGGCATTTTGCAGCACCACGATGGCATTGCCGTGGGCGCGATCGTAGCCAATAAAGCTGGCATAACCGCCAATATACCCCACCTGATAAGTGATCTGCTGCTGACCATAAGTATCGGTTACCCAGGCGATATTCTGCGCCTGGTTGCCATGCTGCTCATAAGGATAATTGACCTGCGCCAGCGCCTGACTGAGCGCGCCCTGTGCATCGCTGTGCAGATGCGCATCGAGGTAGCGAATCAGATCGCGCGCATTGCTGTACAGGCTGGCGGCCGCCACCATATTGCCCCGAAAGGCCCAGTCCGGCGTCAGCTGACCACGCGCGATCAGTTTCGGCTGATCGCCGGCGTGGCCCAGCGCGCGCCACGGATAGCCGCGCAGGGTTTGCGGATGGAAGCTGCTGCTGGTCATGCCGAGCGGACCAAACAGCTGATGCTGCGCCAGCGTTTCAATGTCCTGATGCAGGCGATGCTGCAGAATATAGCCCAGCAGCGCATAGCCGAGATTGGAGTACTGCGCCGCCGGGTGCGCGGGGGCGCTGAAATCGGCCAGATAACTCAGCACGGCATCGCTATCCAGATTGCCGTAAAAATTTTCGCCGCTGCGCAGGTAAGCCATAAATTTCAGGAACATCGGCAGATCCATATCCTGACGCGGCAGCCCCGAGGTGTGCGTGACCAGCTGCAGCAGCGTGATGCGTTTTGCATCCTCACTCAGCGGCACGCCGCGCGGCAGCAGCGTGGCCAGCGTGTCGTTCCAGTGCAGCTCGCCGCGATCCACCAGCCCGATAATGACCTCTGCGGTAACGCCTTTGCTCAGCGAGCCCAGCGCAAACAACGTATCCGGCGTGATGGGATAACGCTGGCGCGCATCGGTGACGCCATAACTGTAAAACTGCGGCGCGCCGCGCTGGTGAATGATGGCGATGCTAATGCCCGTCACCTGCTTTTGCTGCATGTAGTGGCGCACAATGTCATCGACGTTTTCATGGAAGGAGGCGTGGGAAAGATAGACGCGATCGCCCACCGGCGCGGACGTTTGCGACAGCGTGCCGCAGCCGCTGAGCAGCAGACACAGGGCTGACAGCCGCAGGTGCAACCAGGCGCGAGAAAGCGTCAGCCGCTGAAGTCTGACGAAGCGGGAAGTAGCCATCAATTGATAAGTTATTTTTTATGTTATGCAGCAGGTGCCACTGGTGTTGGTGGCGAAATATACCACAGAACAGCGGGTGCGCCACCTGTCAGCCGCAGGTGGCGCCGGGCATTATTGATTAACCGGGATAACCGATCCTTTGTAGTGCTGGTTGATAAATTCAGCAGTTTGCTTTGATTCGAGATCTTTCGCTAACGCGAGAATGCGCGGGTCGCTGGCCAGCTTTGGCGTGGTGACCAGCACGTTGGCATACGGATTATCCTTTGCCTGTTCCAGCGCCAGCGCGTCTTTTGACGGCACCAGCCCGGCCTGCAGGGCATAGTTACCGTTAATAATCGCCAGCTGCGCATCATCCAGCGCGCGCGGCAGCTGCGGCGCTTCAACTTCAATAATCTTCAGCTGGTGCGGGTTGTTACTGATGTCCGCCGTGGTCACCAGCGTACTGGCGCTGCGGCTTTTCAGCGTAATCAGGCCGTTGGCCTGCAGCAGATAGAGCGCGCGGCTCAGGTTAGTGACATTGTTGGGCACCGCCACCTGCGCGCCATCCGGCAGATCTTTCAGTGATTTTACTTTGTGCGAATAAATCCCGAGTGGCTCGATATGCACGGTCGCCACCACGGCAAATTTTTCGCCCAGCGCTTTTTCCTGATCGCGCAGATAAGGCACATGCTGGAAATAGTTGGCATCGACGTCGCCACGCGCCAGCAGCTCGTTGGCATTTAAATTGCCGTTAAGCTCGATGACCTTCAGGTCGAGCTGTTTGTCGGTTTGTTTGATGTAGTTGAGAATCTCACTGTGCGGCACCGGATCGGCGGCCACGCGCAGTGCCGCGGCGGACGCCACGCTGCTGAACAGGGCCATCAGGGCCAGTGACGCTATCATCGTTTTCTGCATGGGCTTTCCTTACGTTTCTTATGATTTCACTGTGCTTAATGCATCAGCGTAATAGCGCTGCGCCACATCGCGATGGGAACGCAGACGCCCTTTGAGGTAGTTCCAGCCCACTTCACGCAGCAGCGGATTGTCAGGATCGCTGGTCGGGCCGTGGGCTTCTGCCGCCAGCTGCGGCGGCAACTGATACAGTGGTACTTCGGCATCCAGCTGCGCACCGAGGAAAAAAGCGATCGACACGCGTTCACGATTAGCCGGCGGCGACACCACGCGGTGCACGGTGGCGCGCAGATACCCATTGCTGGCAATCTCCAGCAGTTCGCCGATGTTGACCACAAACGCGCCCGGCTTGGGCAGCGCATCCACCCAGTGACCGGGTGACACTTCCACCTGCAAACCGGGCTGATCGTCCTGCAGCAAAAAGGTGAGGAAGCCGGAGTCTTTGTGCGCGCCGACGCCCTGCTGGCTGGCTTCTGCCGCCTGGCCGGGATAACGAATCAGCTTGATGTGCTCATTGGGCTGGGTGCCATACAGCGCGTCGAACGCATCCGGCGGCAGCGCCAGCGCTTTAGCAAAGGCCCGCAGCAGGCGCAGCGCGATGGCGGTCATCGCCTGCTGCCAGGCGTGCATCACCGGACGCAATTGCGGTAACGCCTCCGGCCATAAGTTGGGGCCCTGCAGCCGTTTCCACGCCGGATCGCCCGGCTGCAGCGTCAGCGCCGCGCGTTCGGCACCGATATCAAACTGTTCACGCTGATCGCGCTGGTCGCGGGTGTATTCCACGCCGGCATTGTTGTAGCCGCGAAAATGCGGCGAGTGGATCATCGCCACGCGCTGCTTCTCCGCCTGCGGCAGGGCAAAAAACGCCCGCGTGATACTCTGCACGTTGTGCAGCAGTTGCGGGTTGATGCCGTGATTGACCAGATAGAAGAAACCGACGTCACGAGCGGTCTCCCGCAGCTGCGCCAGGTAAGCTGCCTGCTCTGCGTCCGGTAATTCCAGCAGGGCCAGATCCAGTACTGGCAGGGTATCCGCCATGATGTTGTCTCCTCGCTATCGGTAAATCCTGCGTTTACGCTGACATTCGCCGCCGTTTCCCGCCAATACTGTTGCGCGATAAGTTATGGCGATTCCTTTTTAGGCGCACTTCGGCTATCGATATGCAAAAAGCGGTAAATCAGGCGCGCTGCCGCTATAATCGCGCCCAGCAATTTTTGCCCACCAATGCACACCGCAGGAGACGCCGGATGAATCAGGGTCCGTTAACCGAAAAAGAGCTGAACTGGCTTGATGACATGCTGGAAAAATATGGCAACGAACACTCCGTGGTGGACACCGCCGAACTGGACGGCATGCTGACCGCCCTGCTCTCCGGCCCGAACGACATCGAACTGAGCGAATGGCTGGTGGCGATCTGGGGCGGTGAGAAGAAGATTCCTCAGTGGGCGAACGCGCGCGAAATGGACCGCTTCATGGCGCTGACTTTCCAGCACTTCAACGACATTGCCGAGCGGCTGGCGGAGTACCCGGAGCAGTTCGATCCGCTGTTCGGCGAGCAGGAGATGGAAGGCCAGCTGTTTACCGTGGTGGAAGACTGGTGCTACGGCTATATGCGTGGCGTGGCGCTGGATGCGGACTGGGCGCAGTTGCCGGCGGCACAGCAACCGGCGCTGCAGGCGATTGCGCTGCACGGCAGTGAAGAGCAGCTGGCGCAGCGTGAAGCCTTTACCCCGGACGCGTTTGAGTCCAGCATCGAGGCGATTCGCCCGGCGGCGCTGGAACTGCACGAGTACTGGCAGGAACAGCGCATGGCGCAGCCCGATCCGGCCCCGCAGCTGCCGCATTTTGCCGGTGAAAAAAACGGCCGCAATGATCCCTGTCCGTGCGGCAGCGGCAAAAAGTTTAAGCAGTGCTGCCTAAATAAAGCCTGAGACGCTCACGTCAACGCAGGCCAGCGCTAAAACTGGCCTGCGCACCGCGTTAATTCCCGGACGCGAGAAACGCCATCACCGCCGCATTCAGCGGCGCAGGGCACTCTTCAGGTAACCAGTGACCGCAGCCAGGTAACACTTTGCCGGTGACCTGCGAAGCGTAGCGGCTGACCACCTGCTGCTCATAGGCACCCAGTCCGCCGTGACCGCCACCGCCAATCGCCAGCATCGGCACAGCAATTTTCTCGCGGGAGAGCACTTTATTGTCCGCCACTCCCTGATTCAACACCCGGTAATATTCAAAGGCGGCATTCAGGCTGTGCGGTTTTGCATAGGATTTGCTGTAAAGATCGAGCAGCGCCGGGGTGAACACCGCTTTGTTGGCGGCATGTTCTTTGATGAAATGCTCAAAGAACAGGCGCTCTTTACCGGCGATCAGCTGCTCAGCGAGCTGTCCCTGCGCCGCAAAGAAGCTGAAGTGCCACACCAGGGATTCGCCTTCAGGCGTAAAGGCCGGGAACTGATAGATGCTTTCATCCGGGATCGGCGCTTCCATAAAGATGGCGCGGCGGATGCTGTCCTGATGTTTCACCAGCAGCGGATAGGTATTCCAGATGCCAATGTCGTGCGCCACCAGGTCGAACTTTTTGCCGCCAGCGAACTGTTGTGCCAGCTGATAAAGCAGCGGCGCGACGTCGGTGGCGCGATACGAATGCGGCACGTCAGACTGCCCCAGCCCCGGCAGATCCACCGCCACGACGGTGTGGTTTTTTGCCAGTTCCGGCATCAGCTGGTGCCACTCGTACCACGTCTGTCCGAAACCGTGCACCAGATATACCAGCGGTCCGCTGCCGCCCTTCACATAATGCAGGCGCACGCCATCCACAGTTTGATAGCTGCTGGTGAAACCGGCGGGCAGCGGGAATTCATCCGCGGCGGTCCCGGCGGCGGAAAACAGCGCGGCCGAGGCAAGCAGCAGGGTTAACAGTAATTTTTTGAACACGTGATTGATCTCCACTTTGTCATAATGCCATTTAAAACAGGGGGTTAAATTTTTAAGTCAGCCCGGCAGGTCAGTGACTTTGTACGCGCTGGTGCCGCGCGCCGGCCTGGAAACCGTGCTGACGCGCCTGCAGTGCGATGAGGAAGCCAATCGCCAGCAGCAACAGCAGCGCCAGCGGGAAAGACGCCACGCCCCAGTGGGTAAGCAACACGCCACCGGCCAGACCGCCGCCGGCAATCGCGCTGTTCCACACCACCACGTTCATCGACAGCGCCACATCCGCGCCCTCGCCCGCCGCATCCGCCAGTGCCGTTTGCAGCAGCGTGGCCGCCCCGCCAAACGTCAGCCCCCACAGCGCCACGCCGACATAAACCAGCAGCGGCAAGCGCGCCAGCCAGATGAACAGCAGCGAGACCAGCGCAAACAGCGCCAGACTGCCGAGCACGGCGACGCGCAGGTGGTGATCGACGAGGCGACCGGCCAGGCCGATAGCCGCCAGCGCCGCGATGCCAAACACCAGCAGCACGCTGTCCACCTGCCCGGCGAGACCCGCCTGGGTAACGAACGGCGCAATGTAGGTGTAGAGAATGTTGTGCGCCGTCATCCACGCCAGCACCACGCCCAGCACCGGGCGCACGCCTGGCGTCATGAACACCGTGCGCAGCGGCAGACGCTGATCGCTGCTTTGTCCCGGATAGTCAGGCACCCGCAGCAGCACCCAGCCGATCAGCAGCAGCGTCAGCGCTGACATGATGCCGAACGCCGTGCGCCAGCCCACCGCCGTGCCCAGCCAGGTGCCGACGGGAACGCCCAGCGCCAGCGCAATCGGTGTGCCGACCATCGCCACGGCGAGCGCTTTGCCCTGCTGATGGACCGGCACCATGCGCCGCGCATAGCCGGCCAGCAGGCTCCAGGCGAGTCCCGCCGCTGCGCCGGCGAAAAAGCGCGCCACCAGCGTCAGTGCGAAGTGGGTCGAAAACGTGGTGATGGAGTTGAAAATCAGAAAACCGACAATAGCCAGTAACAGCACGTTACGGCGGCGCCAGCCCTGAGTGGCGATGGTCAGTGGAATCGCCGCCAGCAGCGAGCCAAGCGCATAAACGGTTACGGTCTGCCCGGCCAGCGCGGTGGAAATGCCAAGGCCCGCCGCCATCTGCGGCAGCAGTCCAGCCGGTAAGGTTTCGGTGATGATGCAGATAAAACCGGTCATGGCCAGCGCCAGCAGCGCGCCCAGCGGTAGCGGCCGGGTTTTATCCGCGGCGGTATTCAAAGTCGTCACAATCAGCGTTCCCGATGTCATCAGCGTGCAGGTGAGGCGCGCGCCTGTCGTTGAAATTATATGTACCGATCAGTATATAAATTGGCGAAGTGCGATAACCCGTTACGGCTTAAGAACAAACTACCGCGGATGCGCTATCCGCCGCCCGCCGACACAAATATATACTGATTGATACATTAGTTGACGCGCGAGACCGTTGTCAACGACTTATGTATCGATTAGTATTTAAGCATTGAGCTTAACGGAGCACTGAGATGGCCACTATGGGACGGCCGCGTACGTTCGATCGTGATGCGGCCATTGAACAGGCGATGAAGATTTTCTGGCAGCACGGTTATGAGTCGACATCGTTAACGCAGCTGAAGGCGGGAATTGCCGGCGGTATTTCCGCACCGAGCTTTTACGCGGCCTTTGGCTCGAAGCAGGCGCTGTTTCAGGAGTGTGTGCAGCGCTATCTGTCGACTTACGCGCAGGTGGTGGAGCCGCTGTGGGATAACAGCCTGCCGCCCCGTACCGCAATGGAGACCGCGCTGCGGCGCTCTGCCAGCATGCAGTGTGAGTCCGGCCATCCGCTGGGTTGTATGGTCGGCCTGGGCGTGATGAGTGCGCCTTCCGCCGAACACGCGGATGTCACCCAGCCGCTGGCGCGCTCACGCGCCCGCACGCTGGCAGGCATGACGGCCTGCGTGCAACGCGGCATCGACAGCGGCGAACTGCGCGCCGACACCGATGCCGCCGCCCTCGCCATCGCCCTCGACGCTTTTCTGCTGGGCGTGTCGGTGCTGGTGCGCGATGGCGTCAACGGCGCGCAGATCGATACCGCCATCGCCCACGTCATGGCCGTCTGGGACGCGGCAAAATCCGTGACGGATTAAGCGCCCAAGCCGCCTGGCGACGCACGCTGAACATTACCCCGCCGGTTTGACTTCGGTGACCAGCGTTGGCAGTTGCCATGCGCCGCCGGCGCGGATGGCACGACACATGCCGGTGGTGGCCTCGCTGCTCTGCACAAACTGGCGGCCATTCCACACCCATGCAGCGGTGCTCCAGCAGTCACCAATGCCGCGCCCTTTCTGCGCTTCGCTGATCACGCCGTCGTGATAATCAGATCCGGAATCGGTGATCAGCTGCGGCGTGCCCTGCAGCGCGTTATCCAGCAGCCAGAAACCATAGCCTTCGTTGTAAGCCCCGCGCCAGCACAGCGCGGCAATCAGCACGTGCTGCGCATCCACCGGCGTCAGCGTAGGCGGTTCTGCGCCCTCTTCTGGCTGATCGTCGGACGGCGCGAGATTGTCACAGCTGTCGTCGTCAGTCAGCGAGGCAATCAGCTTTGGCTTGACCTGTGCCAGTTCATCTGGCGTCAGCGGGCGCGGCGCGGCTTTCAGCACGTGGACCTGCTGAATCACCGGCATCGCCACTGCCGCCGGCACGCCGGCTTCCGGCTGGTTGCCTTTACGCACCAGCGCGCCCGGCGTGTTCAGCCGTCCCTGCGCCTCATCCATTTTTAACAGCGTGGCAAAGGCCCCGTTGCCGGAGAGCTCAAACGGCTCGGCCGCACCGCGAAACTCCACTCTGGCGCTGCCTTTGATGGCGGCGATCAGCGCCTGGGTCTGCGCGTCGCTCAACGTCCACTCATCGTTCTCCGCTTTGCTGACCTCGCCCAGTGCACGATCGTCAATCCACAGCGCCAGCGCATTTACCTGCTGCGCATCATCGTCGCCGGTATCGGCCAGCACCACGCGCCCGTGCGTCAGGCTGTCTGGCCCGCCGGCGCGCGTCAGCAGCACCGATCCGCCCGCGCCTTCTTCGGCGCTGTAGCCGGCGGCGCGGCAGGTCAGCGTATTATCACAAGCCAACTCCCAGTCTTTATGGCTAAACGAGACGCCTTCGTCGGCCCACAACGGCGTGCTCAGGCTGGCGAACAGCGTCAGCGCCAGCAGCAATCGGCTTTTCATGCCATCTCTCCCTAATGGTAAAGGTGGCTAGTGTGATGATTTTTGCGGCGCGGGAGAAGTGAATTTTTTGCGGCGGGTCTTATTCCATCGCTGCCTGTGGTTGTGGCTGACGCGCCATCAGGCTCAGCGCCACCAGCATCGCCAGCGCCACGGCAATTGCGCCAGCGAGATACACCGAAGCCACGCCGCGGTGGGCGGCCAGCGCGCCCGCCAGCGGACTGGTGACTGCCAGCGCGATATCGAGAAACGCCACGTAAGCCCCCATCGCCAGGCTGCGGGTGTGCGGCGGCGCACGCCGCACCGCTTCCACGCCGAACGCCGGAAAGGCCAGCGAATAGCCAAAACCGGTCAGCGCCGCGCCGAGATAAACCAGCGTCGCGCTATCCGCGCCCCAAATCAGCAGCTGACCGCAGGTTTCAATCAGCACGCATACCAGCGCGACACGCGCGCCGCCCAGCTTATCCGGCAGATGGGCAAAGAACAGACGCGCCGCGATAAACGCCACGCCAAACGCGGTGAACGCCAGCGACGCGTTGCCCCAGGCCCTGGCCGCAAACAGCAGCGCGATAAATGCGGTGATCATGCCAAAACCGACGCTGGCGAGCGCCAGACCCAGTCCCGGCCGCCACACCGCGCCCATGACTTTGTAGAACGGCGTGCGTTTGGTCGAGGTCGGCGCGACGGCGCGCACCTGGGTGATAAACATCAGCGGCAGCAGCGGTACCACGATGATCGCCATGGCGATGCCGGTGAAGTGCCAGCCGTGATAAATCGCCACGCCCAGCGGCGCACCCAGCGCCCAGGCGCCGTAAATCGCGATACCGATCCACGCCATCACTTTACCGGCATTGGCCGGTCCCACCAGCCCGAGTCCCCAGCCGAGCGCGCCAGTGGCCAGCAGGCTCTCGCCCAGCGCCAGCACCACACGCCCCAGCAGCAGAATGGCCACCGAGCTGGCAGGCCGATCAATGAACAGCAGCGAAATCAGATAGATCACGCCGGAACTCGCCACCACTAACAGCCCGGTCAGCACCGCGCGTTTCGCGCCGCGCATATCGGCGAAGTTGCCCGCCCACGAACGCGTCAGCAGCGATGCGATAAACTGCGCGCCGATGACCGTGCCGATCGCCAGCGTATCCATGCCGAGGTTCTGCTGCAGATGCAGCGGCAGCACCGGCAGCTGCATCCCCATGGTGAGAAAAGCGATAAACACCGCCAGCGTCACCGGCAGCAAGGTGATAAATACATTATTTTTCATCGATATAATCCAGAAAAACTGCCGCGCGCAGCGGCAGCGTGATATCAGAGATGGGTGTAATAGGCAGGCGTATCGAGCTCGCTCAGCAGGTCCGGGCGGGTTGCAGACCAGTCCAGCAGCGTGCGCGTGCGCTGGCTGGAGACCGCCATGTTGCCCGCCGCCATGTTGGCGAACCAGCCAAAATGAGCCCGGTCGCGCTCGCCGCTGGGTAATCCGAGCTGGCGACCAATCGTCTCCGCGATTGCGCGGAACGGCACCGCCTCATCGGCCACCGCGTGATAAACGCGTTCGGTGACGCCCTGCTCCAGCGCCAGCCGATAGACGCGCGCCGCATCGCGACGGTGCACGCCGGACCAGCAGTTTTCACCGCTGCCGCACCAGGCGGAAATCCCGCTCTCACGCGCCAGCCGCACCAGAATCGGCACAAAACCGTGGTCGCCGAGGCCATGTACCGACGGCGCCAGCCGCACTGTCGCCACGTGCACGCCACGCTGCGACAGCGCCTGCGCCGCCGCTTCGGACTGACGCGGTGACACCGGCTGCGGCTGATCCAGTTCCGTCGCCCCGCGCGCCATACCGGACAGGCCGGACGTCACCAGCAGCATGCGATCCGATCCGGCAATCGCCTCGCCGAGCAGCTCGATCACCTGACGGTCCTGCTCGCAGTTCTGCACGAAGCGCGAGAAATCGTGGTTAAAGGCGGTGTGAATGATGGCGTCCGCAGAACGCGCGGCGTCACGCAGCACGTCAGCATCCTCCAGCGAACCGCGAATAACCTGTGCGCCAGTGACGGCCAGCGCCACGGCTTTTTCCGCCGAACGCGCCAGCCCTGTTACCTGATGGCCTGCCGCGATCAATTCTTCCACTACCGCTGAACCCACCCAGCCGGTGGCCCCGGTGACAAATATCTGCATGGTCTTCTCCCCTGCACGTTAAAACGCGAGTGTTTCGTCGTGTTGATATGATGCGTGCTGTGGAGCGGTGGCGCTAATCGCATCAGCAATGCAGGAGCAAGCCTTGACGGATAAGGCCTGAGGGCTTGAAGACCGCGACTTATTCGGCGAGAGTTCAGGTTTACAGCGCCGCCACAATCTGCTGGCGCAGCCATTGCTGGGCGGGATCGCGATGCAGGCGCTCGTGCCATAGCATCAGGATGTCAAACCCTTCAATCTCCAGCGGCGGTGCAAGCACGCGGAGCTGTGGCGCGTTTCGCACCAGGCGCTCCGGCAGCACGGCGACCAAATCACTGCTGGCCAGCGTGTCGAGCATAAACAGGAAATGCGGCACCGAGAGCGCGACGCGGCGCGTGCGGCCGAGCCTGGCCAGCGCGCGATCGGTGGCTGCACTGAAGCCGCCGCCATCTGGCGAAACCATCACAAACTCCAGCTGGCAAAAGCGATCCAGCGTCAGGGGCTGCTGCAGCTGCGGATGATCGCGCCGGCCGGCCAGCACGTAGCGCTCGCTGAACAAGCGGCGCTGATGCAGCGTCGGCGGCGCGTTATCGCCGGTGTGAAACACTATATCCAGCTCGCCCTTCTCCAGTTGCTGCGCCACCTGTGGCGGATTGAGCGCGAATACCGCCATGCGGCTGCGCGGTGCCGCTTCACGAATGAGTTTCAGCGCCGATGACATGTAATCGGTAGCGGCAATGCACCAGGTGAGCTCCGCGCGTGCCGGATCGAATGCTGCTGGCGGTGCCACCGCGCGCTCCAGCGCTTCCAGCGCCAGACGCAGCGGCTCGCGCAGGGCCTCGGCGCGGGCGGTAGGCAACATGCCGCGCGGACCGGGCAACAGCAGCGGATCGTCAAACAGCACCCGCAGGCGCGCCAGCTGGGCGCTCACCGACGGCTGCGACAGATTGAGGCGCTGCGCCGCGCGCGTCACGTTCTGCTCCACCAGCAGCACGTCTAAGGTTTGCAGCAGATTCAAATCCAGCGAGTGCATATTCATGCCAGCTATACCTGAGATATCAGTAATTGATTTCTACTATAGCCAGCGCTGGCTTAACCTGCAGCGGTTTTCATCTCACAGGATACCGCCATGAATGTTTTGATTGTGTATGCCCATCCGGAACCGCGCTCGCTGAACGGATCGCTGAAAGACTTTGCCGTGAATCATCTGCAGCAGGCGGGCCATCAGGTGCAGGTTTCAGATCTGTACGCCATGCAGTGGAAAGCGCCGCTGGATGCCGCCGATACGCTGGCGCCCCCGGTGGGCGCGCATTTTGATGCCACGCTGGATTCGCGTTTCGCCTACGACCACCAGTTGCAGGCAGCGGACATTGCCGCCGAGCAGGAGAAGCTGCACTGGGCCGACACGGTGATTTTTCAGTTTCCGCTGTGGTGGTTTTCGATGCCAGCAATCATGAAAGGCTGGTTTGACCGCGTGTATGCCAACGGTTTTGCCTATGGAGTCGGCGAGCATAACGATCATCACTGGGGCGATCGCTACGGCGAAGGCACCCTCGCCGGCAAGCGCGCCATGCTGGTGGTGACCACCGGCGGCTGGGAGTCGCACTACGCGCCGCGCGGCATCAACGGCCCGATTGAGGATCTGCTGTTTCCGATCCAGCACGGCATGCTGTTTTATCCCGGCTTCAGCGTGTTGCCACCGCTGGTGTTGTATCGCGTGCAGAAGTCGGCGCAGGAACGCTTTGCCAGTTGGTGCGCCGCGCTGGCGCAGCGGCTGGATCGCTTAGCGCAGGATCAACCGATTGCCTTCCGTCGCCAGAACGGCGGTGAATATGCGATTCCGGCGCTGACGCTGCGCGAGGATCTTGCGGAAGGTGAGCGCGGATTTGGCGTGCACGTGGCGCGCTGAGCCGCAGGCCGCCAAACCCGCAGCGGCGCGCTGCCGTATTATTCAAACAACCAGCGCCCCGCCTGCGCCGACGCAATCAGCATGCCCAGCGTGAAATCCGGCACCACCGGCACTTCACGCTTGTTGAACGGGTTAAGGATTTGCGCCAGCGACGGTTCGTCCGGGTAGTAAGTTTCAATAGCGAAATTCGCGCGATCGACCGCGAACTCGCTGAAAAACTCCTCCATCAGCGCGGCGGCTTCGTCGCGCTCGAAGTTGAGATCGGTGTCGATATCAATCTGCGGCGTGAGCGTTTTCTGCTTGAACAGATACACGCCGTCATAGCGCCGCACCAGTTCATAGATACGCTGTTCGAGTTGCTCTGTCATCGTCGCCTCTTCGCCTGTGCTGATTGGATCGCAGGGCATTTTGCCATGCCTTGCCGCGAGGCAGGAGGAAAAAAATGCCAGCCGTGAATACGTATCGCAATCCTGCATAAAAATCCCAGTAGCCATTGCTACCGGGACCCTTATCACTTAAGCGGCAGATAAATATCCGTCAGCAATTCGTGTTCCGCCACTTCATGCACGAAGTTGTGATAGTGGAAGAACAGCGGGAAATCGCGCAGCTCTTCGCCGCTGGCCGGCAGCCATTCGCTGTAGAGCGATCGCGCCAGTTCGGTCAACGCGCTGTGCGAGCCGTGATGACGCAGCACCGCGCAGCGTCCGCCGGGAATGGTGCTGTTGACGACGCCAAAGGCGTTGTCTTCGTTAACCGGCGCCGTCACCGAACCGCAAAGGTGATAATGAAAATCCCCGGCTGGCGTGCTGGCCGGATCGTGCGGCGCGACGCCGAACGTCTGGCTGCTGCGCACCGGCGATGCGCCGCTGCTTTTGCGCCAGGCAATAAACTGCGCCGCCGTTTCGTTGATGCGCTGCGGATCGCCGTGATGCGTGAGCATCGCCACCGGCGTGGTGGGAAACATTTTAATCTCGACTGACATACTCTCTCTCCGATTGACGGGTGGCTGAGGCATGCGCTGATGCCAGGTCATCCACACCGGCTGCTGACGAAACTCACTCGGCGTCACGTCAAATACCTGCTTAAAGGCGCGACTGAATGATTCGGCATGCTGAAAACCGGCATCGAGCGCAATCTCAATGATTTTCTCGTGCGGATTGAATGCCAGCCGGTACGACGCCCGTTTGAGCCGCATCAACTGGATGTAACGCCCCGGCGGCATGCCGCACCAGGCGCTGAACTGGCGGTGAAAGTGGTACGGCGAAAAGTGCGCCACTTCACTCAGTTGCTCCAGCAGCAGCGCTTCATCAAGATGGCGTTCGATGTAGTCGAACACCTTGTCAAAGCGCTTGCGGTAGGTCTCGCGGTGATCGTTTTTGTTTACTGGCATAGCATCCTCTCTGGGGAATGAGTATGCCCTTGTGGCTGGGAGTGGGCCTGATGGATCTTGCGGAGTTTTGAGGGAAAGTCTTTATTTTTTGTTGACGATGCTTAAGTTGCGATCAACACCGTACATTGACTTTTTACTCGCAGGGCGGTTTACTTTTTTAATCATAGTCACACCATTAGTGAATGTATGACCTCAAAAATAAACTGGCTGTTGCAGAACACCGCTCCAGGAAGCCTGGTTTTACAAAACTGGCTAACCCGAAACAACATATCGCCTTCACTGGCATTTAAATACGCGCAAAATGGCTGGCTGAAAAAACTGCGTGCTGGTGTTTATGTCCGCGCTGGCCGGGA
Organism: Pantoea sp. GM_Pan_4; assembly: GCF_026541005.1. NCBI lineage: Bacteria > Pseudomonadati > Pseudomonadota > Gammaproteobacteria > Enterobacterales > Erwiniaceae > Pantoea > Pantoea sp. GM_Pan_4. The sequence goes on along the minus strand of NZ_JALNUZ010000010.1, from coordinate 51,718 downwards.
ACCTGACTGGAGCGATGCGCTATGGTGTCTGCAGAACCAGCTTGAAGCATCGGTCTATCTGGCTGGACTGAGTAGCCTCTCCTGGCAGGGACGATCCCATTACCTGCAGCTTAAACAGAGCCAATGCTGGATTAGTGTTGAAAATAAAACCATATTGCCCAAATGGTTTAAGGAATTTCCCCATGTTGAGTGGCTTACGTTATCGGCCTTAAAACTTCCTCAATTGGATGAGAAGTTCCGAACCCAGCTTGAGATCAAAGGGAAAAAAATAACTGCAAGCGTGCCAGAACTGGCCGCCTACGAGCTATTAAGCGCGGTGCCTAAAGAAATCTCATTTGAGCACGCTGCCGAGCTTTTTCAGGGGCTGGTCAATCTCAACCCACGTAAAGTGGAGAACCTTCTCACGCTCAGCCAGTCTGTGCGAACCAAGCGCTTGTATCTGTTTTTCGCCAGCTTCTATGAACATGCATGGTTCAAACGTGTGGATACCAGCAAAATCGACCTGGGATCGGGCAACCGACAAATCGTTGTTAATGGCAAACTGGACACGCAATACCAGATTACTGTGCCCGAAAATTTTATTAAGAAGGGAATAAGCCATGGATAAAACCTCACCTTACTACCGCCAGGTCGCGTTACTGGTACGGGCATTACCCTATGTCGCTAACGAGACCTGTTTTGCGCTGAAAGGTGGAACTGCGATCAATTTATTCATCCGTGATTTTCCCCGATTATCCGTTGATATCGATCTGGCTTATATCGCACGGGAAAGCAGAGAGGTTGCGTTACCCAACGTGCGGGAAGCGCTTGCCCGCATCACTGCCGAGCTGGAAGCGCAAGCCGGGATCAGCGCAGTGCTGCAAACCAATAACCCCGATGAGATGCGCATTATTGTCACCACGAATGAAGCGCAAATTAAAATTGAAGTTTCACCCGTTGCCCGTGGAACATTGTATCCACCGCAAGAACGCGATGTCGTGGAAGCAGTGGAGGAAGAATTTGGTTTTGCCGCGATCCCGGTTGTCTCGTTGCCTGACTTATACGGTGGCAAGCTATGTGCTGCGTTAGATCGCCAGCATCCCAGAGATTTTTACGACGTTAAAATGCTCCTTGATACCCAGGGAATCGACCGGGCGATTTTCAATGGCTTTATTACTTATTTGCTTAGCCATAAGCGTCCATTGTCCGAAGTGCTTAGCCCGCGCTGGAAGGATATTACCGCGCCCTTTCAAAATGAATTCAGCGGCATGACCTTTGAGGATGTCTCACTGGAAGCGCTGAGAGAGGTTCCGGAAAGCATGCTCAGGGCGCTGAAGGCGCATTTTACTCAGCAGGACTTCGATTTCCTGATGTCATTCAAACGCGGCGAGCCTGACTGGAATTTAGCACCAGAAACCCACATTCAAAATTTGCCAGCCGTTCAATGGAAGCTCAGCAACATCGTAAAAATGTCGGAGGAAAAGCGCGCGCAATCACTGGGTAAACTGGAAAAGGTCATGACTGAATGGCTAAGTTAGTTTATTAAAATTGCTATAGTGAAACTGATAGTGAAACTATCTGAGTTTTTATAAACCAGAGAAGCCCTTTCGGGGCCAAATACCTTCTTGAAATTAAAATATAAAATCGGTGTTGGCCTCACTAGAGATCAGGCTTGTTGAAACCTGCTGCCGCGGACTCCAGACTTCCATTCAAATTAATCATGCTCTCTCGCTGCTTTTTAGTTGGGGTTCAAAATCATAGCCCTGATAGGCGAGCGGAACGTGCCATCCAACTGTTTAACACAATTTTGATGTGGAGCTTTAGAAACAGCTTCTGAGCTAACTGTCATAGGAGTTAATTCGATAAGCCGATTATCTACCCAAGTAGCCATGTAACTGTCTGGCGGTGATTCCAAAAAGCCAAAAGCAATTTTAGAGCCTTCGAATTTTATACGCCTGGTAACTTTCGGTTTAAGAAGTAAACTATTTTCACTTTTCCCCATAGTTAATTTAAAACGGAGCCGTATAGCATTGCCTTCAGGTGATAGTGTTAATGATTCTGGTTTTATGTTATTCGATACACTGACAGGTACAATACCTTCTATTGATTTTCGTAATGTGATAGTTGCTAGCGACGTCTCAGACTGAGCGACATACATTCCCGCCATGCGCCTGAAATTGGCTACCCACATCTCATTCAGGCGGAGAGCGATATTTTTACGCTGTATAATTGTCAGCGGCTTAGTCTCTTTAATAACTGCAGGCCGATCAACAACCATCACAGTGTTTGGATTCTGACTACCAAATAAAATATCCAGCCCTCCTCGTGAATCATGTTTCCCTGCTAACAATGGATCATCCTAGTTTTCCCAACAATTTGTCTGAGCCAGGCCCATCATGTATAAAAACTGCTCAGTTAATGTAATATATAAATCCCCAATACCTTTAGAGTATGAAGCGCCTATATCAGAGTGAGATCCAGGCAAATAGATAGTATTAATACGATTTGTAGGGAAAAACTGCACACCTCGAAGTAACGGTGTTTTATCCTCATCAATAGTTGGAATAAAAAGCCAGTTTCTGGCCTCGTCTATTGCAACAAAGTGCACAAGATAATCAACGTCCTGAGGTATGTTCAGAATAAGGCGATCTTGCTGACCTGTTGCTACGGTATCGTAGAGCAGCGCATAAAATCGTGGACTATTAATATCCGAATTGAAATACTGGCCCCAATGATTACTGACTATATTAATAAAGTGCCTGGCAGTTGCCGCTCCCCGACTGAATCCGGTAACAAAAACACGAATATCAGTTTCAGGATTTTGCTTTAGCCAAATCCTGGCTTGAGCATAGAATTTTTTTTCCGCATCTGCTGCAATTGCCATACTACTTCTACCAGTAGCAGCGTCGAAATAATCGATACTACTGCCCTGCATTCCAGCTCCGGGATAGTAAATATCAGCTTGTATAAGCTCTGCTATCCTGGCAACAAGAGTCCCCCGCTCACCAGATGGTATCCTGGCATGATCGTTGAGCGTCCCATCAAAAGCAACTTTGTATATTCTCACAGGTCGATTTCCAATGGGGGCAGTGATCAATGGCGCGTCTAAGACTGTAGACGTAATCTTATGGATTTCTTCATAATCTGTCACTTTTACAGGTATAGAGCGGCTACCCGAAACTAATTCCGTACAAGCACTTAAAAAACCACTCATCAAAATACATACAAGAATAGTGCACAGTTGACGAACCCAATTTCCAGCCATCTTTCCCTCGCATGCCGTTCTAATATCACTGCCAATGATGCTAAAGTTTCCGAAGCTTACACATATTACTTAGAATAGCTCTGTACTGACCTCTGAAAGTTAACCGCTCCCGATGCGATGCCGGGAGCGGTTTATCATTCAGACGACTTTCTGTTTACCGACAATGACCCGAATAAATTCCTGCACCTGCTTTTGTTTCCGCGCCGACAGTTTGCACACCTGGCGCAGCGACTGCATCAATTCGCTCTCTTCATGCCGGGCGGTGAGCACAATGCAGCCTTTCATTACCTTCACTTCAACCGCCGTACCACTGGCAAAACCAGCCTCTTCCAGCCATTGTCCTTTCATAGTGATGGCAGGAGTCCGACGATAATCCGGATAGCGGCTCGCATAGCCAACGGTTATTTGGCGATTATTTGCCGCGAGGACTTCTGGTTCAGCAGGTTGTGCAATAGAATGCGTGTCAGTCATGATTACTATTCCTTCTAAATAGTAGTTGTGATTAGCGGCGCGGGTGTGTTGGCGCACATCCGCACCGCGCTAAATACCTGTATATATCATCAGGAAAGAGAGGAAAAGTCCAGCTTAAAACAGCCTTGAATAAGGTATTTATAAAATCATTTGAATATAACGCGTAAGTTTTAGCTGGCAGAAAATAATAATAAGCGCACCAGTAAGGTGCGCAATAAAATAAGGCTCAGGATTTTTAACGCGTGGCTTTTTTACCTGTACTGGCCGCACGCTGGGCTTTAATTTTTTCCAGTAATGCAGCAGCGCTGTTTTCACCGCTGATTAGTTCCGGGTTTTCTGCCCGCCACTGGGCGGTGAGTTCACCACGGAACGCTTTCGCCAGGATGGATTGAGTGAGGTTGTTAACGCGGGCCAGCGCGTTATTGACCTGTTTTTCAATGGTGTCTGCGTATGAGAAGAGTTGTTCGACACGGCGGACAATTTCGTGCTGTTCCGAGAGAGGAGGGACTGGTACTGGGATCTCACTCAAACCTTTCTGATTTATTTTCGGGAGTACGGTTCGGCTTTCTGCGTTCGATACCCAATCGGTAAAGGTTGTGGTTAGCATCCAGCGGAAAAGAAAATAAGTATCTATTTTGCTATTAATCGGATACATGTCAGCACTACACAGACCGTCAAAACTCGCAATAGCCACTTTACATAAATATGGTCGGATTTTAGAGTAAATTATTTGACCTTTGTAAAACTCATGCTTAGCGCTTGTTACACCATCTTCGGATATTGTCTGATAACCAAATACTTTACCAGTCCATGATTCAATATGATTTGGAGCTATATGAGTAGTATTAGGAAAATGAAGCGGTGATTTTAAGTTTGATGCAATTTCTGCAATCTGATCGAAACGCAGCCATTGCCAAATTTTAGGGATTTTTGGTAACTCAGCATTTCGAAAATATTTTATATTATCAAAGTTTTCAGAAAATTTTGGCACATTTAAATTTACACTTCGCCACTCTTCAGTTAATTTTCCGTTCATCGCTGCAGCTAATACAGCCTGACGAAAACGTTTCAGAATTTTTGGGATTTGTTCAAGACGTGCTTTGGTGCTGTCTACCTGCTCCACCAGCGTATCGAGTTTTTCAGCGATGATTTTTTGTTCGGCAAGTGGTGGAAGATCCATTGCAAGCGAATCTAATACCTCTAGCCGAATCCCTTTAACAGTTGTTCCCGTTCCTAAACTTTCAATTAGTTGAGCCTGTGCTCGGTACCAATGTAGGAAAAAATTACGCTCTATACCGTTGGCTAGAAATAATGCTTTTAAATCTTGATTTATTGCTGAATCAAAAGATGCAGTTACAACTTTGCCTAAACTCATACGGGTAGCTATGATTGGTATGCCCGCCGGTATAATGTTGGTACTACTGTTTTTAACTGCATCTGGAGTAATGTGATCGACAGTATCTATAAGGGTATGTTTATTCATATCCTTGACACTCATCCACGGAATATCACCCCGGTAATATTCGGGAATCGCTTTACTGGGCGTTCCCCCTCCTACAATTTTTAACAGGGTATCACCGAGTTTGCACGGTACCCACCCCTCCGGCAATTTCCCCTCACTCATTCCTTCACCTCACCAAACGCTTCCTGCAGCAACTGACGCTGCGCATCGGCTTCATCGCTCGCCCCCAGTTCACGCATCAGCGCATCCAGTTCACCCAGCGCCTGCACCAGTTCGCCCATGGCTTCTGCCGCTAAAATATCCGGCTCCGGCAGGCTGTCGGCATCAATGCTGTCTTTATCTTTCAGCCAGGCGATATCCAGTGAATCGGATTTCGCCGTGCGGATCCACTCGCGACTGAATTTGCGCCAGCGGCTGGTCGCCAGATGCTGATCGGTGTTTTTGTTCTCTTCGCTGTCGGCTACTTCCGTCTCTTCTGCGTTAAAGCTCCACTCACCTTCACTACGCGGGCTTAAGCCGTGCGGGTCTTCACCATACACGCGCTCAAACGGTTGTAAATGCTCGTCGGTAAACGGCGTGCGTTTACCAAAGCTCGGCATATTGGTTCGCAGATCGTACACCCACACGTCATCGGTGCAGTTCTTATCCTGAGTCGGCTTCGTCACGGTGCCTTTGGTGAAGAACAGCACGTTGGTCTTCACGCCCTGAGCGTAAAAAATACCGGTTGGCAGGCGCAGAATAGTATGTAGATGGCACTTGTCCATCAGGTCGCGACGAATGTCGGTCCCTTTGCCGCCTTCGAATAACACGTTATCCGGCACCACCACCGCCGCACGGCCGCCAGGGAGCAGAGTTTCAACGATATGCTGCATAAAGCAGAGCTGTTTATTGCTGGTCGGGTGAACGAAGGTACGGGTAATGTTGGTGCCTGCTGCGCTGCCAAACGGAGGGTTGGTCGCAACCACATGCGCCATCGGCAAGGTTTCACCATCGCTACCCAACGTATTACCCAGGCGGATCGCGCCACCGTGGTCGAGATTGCCTTCGATGTCGTGCAACAGGCAATTCATCAGCGCCAGACGACGGGTGCCCGGCACCAGTTCCAGGCCAACAAAGGCACGATGGATCTGGAAATCCTGAGTATCGTTATCCAGGTCATCGAGATCATTAGTCTGCGACTTCACATAACGGTCGGCTTCAATCAGAAAGCCCGCCGTCCCGGCTGCAGGATCCTGTACCACTTCACGCGGCTGCGGTTTCAGCAGGTGGATAATGGTTTTGATCAGCGGACGCGGGGTGAAGTACTGACCGGCACCTGACTTGGTTTCGTTGGCGTTTTTCTGCAACAGCCCTTCGTACATATCCCCGAAGTCATCGCGGGATTTGCCGTGCGTGCCGTTGTACCAGTCCAGCGCGTCCATATAGCTGACCAGTTCAGTCAGCTGTTTAGGGTGCTCAATGGTGGTGCTGACATTATGGAATATCGCCTGCACCAGTTTTTGACTGTCTGCTCCCAGATGCACCAGCAGATTCCGGTAGAACTGCATCTGATCCTGGCCGATGCGGGATTTCAGATCATCCCAGCGATAGCCTTCCGGCAGGTAGTCCGCTTCCTGACCGGTCTCTTTACACATTTTCAGAAACAGCAGCGAGGCGAGTTCGTTAACGTAGTTTTGATAGGAGACGCCGCCGTCGCGCAGGTTGTCACAGAGCTTCCACAGCTTCGCGACCAGATCGTTATTGTTCATTGCGTATTCCGTAAATAAACAGCGGCCCTGTTCAGGGCCGCAGAAGAAGACATTGCCGGGGATGATAACGCGTTAAGCAGGCTCGTCCCAGATGTAATCGCTGAACTTATCGAGCAGGTTGTCGAGGTCATCGTCGAACGTTTTTTGCAGCATCGCCTTTCCGCCACGCCGATGGAAATTGCCCGTTTTGAAAACGTCGTCGTCAAGCACCACCTTCTCTTTCAGCGCCGTAGCTAAACGGTCGAGCCAGGTGACCTGCTCGCTGCTCCAGTCATTTTCGCCTTTGATGCGCTCCAGCGCATGATCGACACGATCATCAAACGGCTTCAGCGCATCACCCACCGCCGCACGGCGGATATGGCCAATCAGCCGGGCTGCGATATCTTCGTTGCGCGTCTCTTTCCACGCTTTGCGCAGGGAAGATTCCTCAAAGTGCTGGCGATCAAACCACTCCTGCAATTCGACCAGTCCTTTACGGGTAAGGTCGCGCGGACGATTGATCACCGCCTGTAAGGCTGGCTGCGCATTCGGTGAACGTTGCACCAGCGAATCAAAGGCTTCAAGGAAATCCTGCGGCGTGTCGTACTCACCATAGAGCGACTTAACGCTTACCACTTCATCGTCAATATCGAGGAAGATTGGCGCATCATTCAGGCTATTGATATCGGCTTTCAGCTTCTCAAGACGGGCAATGAAGCCTGGCAGTTTATTGAAGACTTCGGCACTCCAGTGCGCTCCTTTATCCCGCAAACGCGAAGCGAAACCGTTAAAATTAACGCCCGCTGCGTCCTGACAGAGCTCATCAAGACGACGCACCTGCTTATCTACGGTTTCGCTGCGGTCACGGTTAAACGTGGCCAGGCCGATAATACGCTGGAGCTTAGCAATCAGCTGTTCATGGCTGTGCTCGGCAAAGCTGCGACCATCCGCCTCCATGGTTTTGTAAGTCTCGGAGTCGGTGATTTCATTGACCAGCGTTTGCAGTTCGACCTGAGGACGGACAACTACCGGGCGCATGGTATCGACACTCTCCAGCGAGCTATAAATATCGACACAGTCAAAAATCTTAAAGCTGGTTTTAGCCACCGCCGGACACAGACGCGTCGCACGGCCTTTCATTTGCTCATACAGAATGCGGCTGCGTACCTTACGCAGGAAAACGATGTTACAAATCGACGGGATATCCACGCCGGTGGTCAGCAGATCGACGGTGACGACGATATTCGGCAGCCGCTCTTTGTTAAAGCGGGTGATCATGGTCTGCACTTTACGCGCGTCTTTATCGGCATCACCGGTAATCTTGATGATCGCGTCGTGTTCCAGCTGCGGATACTTTTTCTTAAACGCGGCACGTAGCTCTTCCACCACCATATCGGCATGGGCGTTAGTGACGCAGAATACCAGCGTTTTTTGCAGCCCGGTCGGATCGAGATACTCAGTCAGTTCATTACAGACGGCGCGGTTAAACGCGGGAATAATCAGCTTGCGGTTAAAGTCGGCGACCTCAAAATCCTGCTCGTCTTCCAGGGTATCGTTAATCACTTCACCCTGCGAACTAATACGCTCTACCTGCTCACCCTGAGCAAGATAAACGCCATCCTGCGCGTTGCGGGTCGTGATCTGAATCGGCGGATCCTGATCGATCAGATAACCGTCGGTCACCGCAGTACGATAGGTGTAGCGGTAAACCGGATCGCCGAAAATCTGCACCGTATGCAGCGCAGGCGTCGCGGTTAGTGCAACCTTCACTGCATCAAAGTGATCGAGAATACGGCGATAGGCTGAGACGTAATCCAACTGGCTGCGGAATTGCAGTTCACCTTCGGTCTGCTCTTTATCAAGAATGTAACCGCGATGTGCTTCATCCACCACGATACAGTCGTAACGACCAACCGGCATGGGTTCGTCAGATTGCAGGGTGCGTTTAACCAGCGACTGAACCGTAGCAACGTGAATTTTAGTGCTGTCTTCCGGGAATTTATCCGTCAGCCCTTTAATATCGAAAATGCTATTAAAGGTGTCGCCATTAATACGCGTATCGTCAAACGCGCCCAGCGCCTGCTCACCCAGAGAACGTCGATCAACCAGGAAGAGAATGCGCTTAAAACGCTGAGACTGGATTAGGCGGAACATCAGAGCTATCGCGGTACGGGTTTTACCGGTACCGGTCGCCATCGCCAGCAGGATCTCCTGCTGCCCATTGACGATGGCATTTTCTACCGCCCGCACAGCATCTTCCTGGTAGTAGCGCAGTCCCAGTTCGCTCATCCCTGAATTATCAGCAAACCACTGATTTTGTCTCTGCGGATCGCTGCCGAGCATGTCCAGCAGCTCTTCCGGGCGATGCCACTCCGGCAAGGCTTTTGACATGTTGGTGGTGTAGCGGACGTCACGATACCAGATGCCGCTTTTGGTCTTCATCGCCGCGCGATATTCACGCCCGTTGGTGGAGTAGCAGAAGGGAATTTTAAAGCGCTGTTCGCCGCTGGTATCCTGCCAGCTGATTTCATAGAGCGGTACCGCTTCGTGCACATCTTCTGCCGCGTACTCTTCCAGCAACGTATCGCGTAAGAACGCATTATCGAAGTATTTACTGTAGCGATAGGACTCATTGAGCTTAGTGGGAACGTCGATGTTCTTACGCTTCGCTTCTACTACTGCGATAGGCTTAAGACCAACAAATAAAACGTAGTCCGCAAACCCCTGCTTGCCCGTTTCATCTTTACCGGTTGGCCATTCAGCAATAGCTTTGTTGACTCCCGGCTCCGGGCGCGCGCCTTCAGAGAAGCGCAACGCTTTGCTATCGGCCTGCCAGCCTGCTTTACGCAGCTGTGCATCAATCAGGAAGCGACTCTCTTCTTCACTCAGATCGAGTGTACGCTTGATGGCCTGATCGGTGATTTCATTCTGGTATGCCTTACGTTCCTGTTCAGTCTGCTTCGCCAGTTCTGCATTTTTCTCAGCTAACTGGGCTTCCAGCGCCGCAAGCCTTGCTTGTGTTTGCGCTTCAGTTTCCTGCTGCTTACCTTCCAGAATAGCGATATAGCCGTTCAGGCTTATCAGCTTCTGCTGCTGTAATGCCAGCTCAGACTGACTCTGCGCTTTTTCGCGTGACTGCTGCTCCAGCTGTTGTTTCAGCGTCAGCACCTCCTGGTAGTAGAGGTTTTCGCCACGTTCAGGCAACGCAAAAACAGGCACTGCGAAATCATAATTTTTCGTGACCAGACGGTAATACCAGACACCCAGACGGAAGCCGAGCCGAAGGCACATCTGGGCATCATCAAGATCGTTATGGTATTCATGCACCGCCTGGTTACCTACACGGCGCAATTTGTGGAATACAGAAAGAATAGTGTCATCAACAAAGGCAATTTTGCCTAACTCGCGGAGGAGATCATGTTGATTCTCGCAGGAAGGGACGCCCAGTAGCAGGCCAAGGTGTTTAGCCGTCGCCTCACCAAACATACGCATTTTAACCAGCGTGGTGTTGGGATCATCCGGATAATTGTTTTCCGCCGCACAGGCGATGGCATAAGTGAAATCGTTGACGCCCTTCAGGAACTCAAAATTAGATTTATTCATCATTAAGTTTTGATCTGTCGCTGTGCAGCCTATCCATATATTTATGGCCTATAAGCTTTTATCTTAGCTTCCTGCATCTTCACGGGCAACGAACAACGTCACATCAACTAATTAATTCTTAAGGATTCGTTGATTTTGATGTGCCGTACTAAGCACAAAAGCCCTAAACTTTTTCAGCAAAGACATTTTGATCGGCCGCAATGTCAGATAAAAAGATCATTAAACCGATTTAACTCAAACCAGATCGATTTAAGCCAAGAGAAAAATCAAAAAAACCTTGCAGCTACTGAATTTCAGGCACAAAAAAAGCCGCTCGTAAGCGACTTAAGTTGCATCAGATGGTGCCGAAGGCCGGAATCGAACCGGCACGCCTCGCGGCGGTGGTCGCTTATCCAGCAAGCTGATCTAAGCTATTGAATCAACAGCTACAATTTCGCCACTTCGACAATCTACACAAGCAATTCTACCGTGTAAAAGCACCTGCAAAATAACTGGGGTTTATATGCAGGTCAAGAAAGATCGTTATCTCGTCTTAGATTTATGCGGAAACTACTATGTAAGGATCACCATCCCTGCATATATGCGTCATCTGTTTGAACAGAAGCGCTATTTCGTAAAGAGCACAGGAACAAGTGACATAAGGCAAGCAAGGCTATTCAGAGACGCTATAGCCGTTGAATGGGCACGTTTACGGGAACAGGTTAAACCTAAAGAAGCCAGCAAGATTGAAAAGGCTATTGAAGAGCTAAAATCAGCCAGTATAAGTGCATTTGAAATGCCGATGCAGCAATTCAGTAGTGTGCAATCTGGCGGTGTCCCTACCCTACTTATGATGCGTGACATCTACATTTTGAAATTCAGTGAGAAGAGAAAGCTCACTACCCTATCGAAAACCAATAAAGCGGTTGAAGTGCTGTTATTGCACCTCAAAAAACGTGATGTGAAGTTGAAGGATGTGAACAGAACAACAGTAACAGCCTGGATAGATAGCCTTAAGGAAGATAAGGCCGCACAGACAATACAAAACTACATTAGCTCCCTTGCTCAGATTTGGGATCTGGCTAGGAACCGGTATCACGATGCACCACAGGATAACCCCTGGCGTGGTCACGCTTTGGAGGCAAAAAGCAGTAAGGTGAGTTATCAACCGTTCACAGTGTCAGAGTTAGCAAAAGTATTTGCTGCATTGGAAGGTGACGAAGAGATGCAAGCAGTTACATTAATTGGGATGTATAGCGGGATGCGACTCAATGAGATCTGTTCACTGAAATCAGAAAGTATCAAGACAATCGAGGGTGTATTGTGTTTTGAAATCAAGGAGGGGAAAACGAAATCAGCAGCAAGGATTGTCCCTGTGCATAGTCAATTAAAGGGGTTGGTTATTAGGCTGCAACAAAAGCCTTATGACGGCTTCCTTTTATACCGTGCATCAATCACAGACCGTGCAGACGGCAAGCGCTCTACGTGGCACACACAACGATTTACCAGGGCTAAGCGTAAGGCTTTGGGAGAAAATGGAAATGAATATAAAGTTTTCCATTCGTTAAGGGGAATGTTTATAAGCCAGTTGGATAGAGAAAAAATACCTGAAGACCGTATCGCTTTGCTTGCAGGACACGAGCGCGGCAATACGGAAAGTTTTAAAACATATTCGAAAAACTCCGCTTCGCCTGCTGAGTTATCAGAATATATTGAGAAAGTCGCTTTCGAAATAAAATCAGGCGATAACTGATAGATTTATCGGCGCGAGAGCATAAGAAGAACGTTCTGCGCCTTAGCCTTAGCCTTATTCATAGAAATACTGCTGCTAACACCTTGAAGATATCCCCTATTGAAAGCTGTTGGCTTGCTGGCAATGTGGATTCATACCAGACAAAAAGCACAGCGATAATGCACCAGGCAAAAGCCAGCTTACTCTCTGGCTCTTCTTCTTTCTTGTTACGTTGAAACATCGATCACCATCCAGCATATGAAGATTGTAGAGCTTGCGTCTGGCGCTGCTGTCCTGCTTCAAAGATTGCAGTAACGTTAGTGTTAATAACTCGGCTAAACTCACTATCATTAACGCCTGTTTCACTCCTAACGATAATGTCAGGAATGTTAACAATAACAGGCGGTGCAGACTGATAACCTACAGGCTGTGACATAGCCCCTTTAGGACTAAATGCGCTGATCATCTGTTGAGCGCTGCTATCAAGCTGGTTAGGCTTTTCACCCAGGACAGGGGCGAACATATTCGATGTGTTCTGTGCTGCTTCCTGAGATCTACCGCTAAAGCCTTTGATCCAGTTCCAGAGTGCATCTCCTGACGCATTAGCGTTAGCCATTGCAGCCGGATCAGCGCCAGCAATACCAGTATTAGGGTTAACAGGTGCAGGCTTGAAGCTGAGAGCGTTAGACACATCCTTGCGCTGTTCTGGCGTCACTTCGTTGCGATGGAAGAGATTAGACAGGCTTTCTTTTGTCTCTCGAATACTCTTAACCAGGCTTCCCAATTGAGTGATGAAATCGCCCACTTGTTGCCCCATCCACTTAGCAGCGGGAAGCAGATCGTGTAATGCTTCTTTCAACTGGTCACTACTGCCTACAGCATCCAATACACCGTTGCTAAACTCGTTGCTAAGCCCTTGTGAAGCCTGATCGAGTACAGCGCTAAACCGCGTAGCCTTCTCTGTGTTGTTGGCTGTCTCGTCTGTGAGGTTGGCCCCTGCATACGTCATCTGTTTAATAACGTCTACAAGCCCCTGTCCGTTGTTCTTAAGCGCTGGCAACAGGTATGTAAGCTGATCACCTAAACTTTCGATCAGGTTGGCTGTCTGTGCATCTGATAGCCCTTTCTGCTGTCCTGCATTCACTGTAGCTTGAATAAAATCAAGCGGGTTTTGCTGAAAGCTTTTGATCGTGTCTTTATCCCAGCCAAATTGGTTGGCAATATCGCCCACGGCCCCGCCGCCGCTCCATTCCCCTTGTTTATTCAGTGTGGCATTGTTTACGAAGTCACCGATCTTTTCCCTGGTATCTTTAATCTGATCGCCTGATTTCTCGTTGTTGGCGTCAAGGAAGCCAGCGGCTTTCTGTGCCTGAGTCATCGCTAGCAGACTGTTGGCATTGATCCCAAGAGATTTAGCAGTGTTGATTACTTCGCGGTTTGCTTCTGTCGTGTCGCGCACTGTATCGATTGCTTTGCTTAAGCCCAGCCCCACAGCACCCACACCCAAAGCACCTACGCCAGCAGCGCCCAAACCGCCTAACAAGCCCTCTGAAAGGCTCCCTTTCTTCACGAAGTCTCTAGCGGCTCCACCTGCGACACCTCCGGCAAATCCGTGACCGCCTCCAGCACCGCCAGCACCAGCGCCGCCGCCTTCCGCTTTACGTCTCTGTGCAGCAGCACGGCGCAACAGTGTGATCTGTTCCCTGATCTCTAAGTTGGTACGTGCAACGCTCTGGCGTCCGTGTTCCAGTTCCCGAGCCTGTCGGTGAATCTCACGACTCACATTGTTCTCTTCGTCTGCTGTGCGTCCTACAATGCCGTTAAGCTGTAGAAGCGCTGAGCGGCGTTTTAAGTCGGCTTGTTCTGCACGTCTTGCCCCTGCAAGGGCTTCCCTGTCTGCGGCCTTCTGTGCGCGTTCTGCGGCTTTCTGGTCGCTAAGTTGCTTACGTGCATTCTGTGCCTTCACTCGGGCTAGCTCACGCTCTGCTTTCTTCTGACTGTCATTAAACTTTTTAGCAGGTGCCTGGCGCACTTTGACAGATTCAGAATATTTCTTTAGTTGCTCAATAGATTTCTTTGCATCATTAAAAGACTTTCTATCAACTTTAAAATCTACAACGTTCGTTAGCTTCTGAACATTCATCCTAACGATTCCCCTTTAATATTTAAATGTAGTTTACATAATCGCTTTGATTATTTGCTTTGGTTGTCTACAGCTTTCTTTAGCGCTGCATCCAGTGATAATCCGTCTCTGTGAATGTAAGATTTAACTGTGCTGTATTTCACATCAAGTAGCTTACACATCCAGCTAACATTAATAGCGCTTTCGTGTTTGTTTAAATCAACTTCAATATGTGTTCCGGCACTCTTTAGGATCATTTGCATTATTAATTCACTCTCTCTTTATAAATAACAAAAGGGACGAAGCCTTTAAGCCCCGCCCCTTATGGCTTAGACCCTAAGATCTAAAGATGTTATATTTCGCCTGTAACGCCACCATAAACGATTGCTTGCGGCTGCTGGACAACAGGCAGGATGCTAACCTCTGTATGCACACCAGGGAAGCCCCAGCGCTGATCATAGGTGAGATAGCTACCGATTCCGTTATCATCTAATACGTGGCTTTCCATATGGCGTACAGCCTTCCCTACGTGCAGATCAAACAGCGATGCACCAATCAGGCGAGGAACAGCAACAAAGCCGTCTTTGTCTGCCAGGTATTTTTCATACTGAGGCAAGCCGCCGATATCCAAGAACACAACACCATTCAATTCCCATTTACGGGCCTTATTCAGGTTAGGTGCGATCTGTGTCAGTGGGTTGGCATCGTTGTTAAACGCCATAGTAAACTGTACGAAGTCTTTAATAGACTTGTGACGCTTGAAGGCTTTAGCAGACTTACCAGCACACAGCACGATCATAGATTCGCGGTAGCTTTCCAGACCTAACAGCTTAGTACCCATAATGCGGCTAATGTCGTCCAGTTGTTCGAAGATATCAACACCGGAAGTATTATCAACATTCAGAGTGAAGCGCGTGCGCTCTTGCTCGAACTCTGCGAAGAAGTCTAGATCCTTCTGTCCCGCATATGTAGAACGGGCTACACCAGTCATTACAGCCTGTGCTAAACGATCTTCAACAAAGTTGGTTGCCATTACAAGCTGGCGATCAGAATATGCCTGTAGCTGAGCCACGGCCTGATCAGTGCGGTCAAAGATACCGAAACGGAGTTGTGTCTCCAGGTCTTTGCTGCTCACGTCATTGGTGATTGCTGAGTGAATCAGTTGATAGTTGTACGCCTGCCATTTTTTAGACGGGGCTGAGTTCCAATCGCTTTGGGCGTATGGCATTGTCTCAGTACTAATAAAGTTTACGCCGTCTGCTTCCTGACGCTCGATCAGAATTTCGTTGCTTGCGTGGCGCTGAGTTTGGAATAGATTGCTGTCTAGCAGAATCTTATTCTGTACGTTTGGCACTTCAAAGGTGTTAGCGATAGAAACATTACTACCGAAAATTTCACGTAGATACATTATTATATTCCTTATTGATTAGGTAGTAGGTAGAGCAAATTCAGCCCACGATGCGAAACGGTATTTATCAGCGGCCATAGCTGCGATAATTACACTACGATCAGCACCTTCACCAAATACCAGAGCCTGGTCTTTAAGAATGGTATGCTCTTTAGCTGCAATAACGACAAATCGATCACCAGCGAAAGCAGGTTCAACAATAACGCCAGCAATAGATGTTTCTGCATCTGCAATCAGTGAGCCATTAGCGGCGATAACACTACCAACAACCAGATCAGCGCTAAGCGCTTCCGGTAGTTCCAGCTTGCGATCCTGTAGTACGCCGTCACCTGAATAGGCCACGACTGCGTGACGAAAGTCTACGCTTTTAAAAATACGACCAAAACGAGCCATAATTATTTTTCCTTAAGTTTAAATAGTTCAGACACGATATTTAATACCATTCACCAAATCTTGTAATGTTGGTTTAGGTGTTGCTGTATCTGATTTAGTGATTGTTGCTTCGAGCTTAGATTTTCGTGCCTGAATAACAATATTGTTTGCTTCTTCCAGGTCATCCACAAACAAAGTTACTGGAACTTTTTCACCTGTAAGAAACTCGGAAGCTTTTTTAACTTCCAGTGCAGTAGAGTTTGAGTGTTTAGCAATAAACTCTAAGTCACACTTATTAAATCCTGTGACGTTACAAGATTTTAATATACGTTGTTTCGCGTCTGGCGCGTTGAGTAATACCATTTGATTTTATACCTTGTGGGATGCGTATTATTTTACGCAGATAGATATAAAAAAAGTCCCCTCGGGTTAATCAGACCGTCAACAGGGATACTTTTGTATATAATTTAAAAGGATATCTAATAAGCTACATTTAGAGTTTCTCACGTTCTAACGTGTCTTAATTTTAAGTGCTTCTCAGCACTATTAACGGACGCTAATCAGCTAATGCTTTTAGAATGTAATATTCTTTAAAAAATCTACTCTCTAGGAAGAGTAGATAAACGTTTAAGGAGAAACGTAGATATGTCAGGACAAAACCCAATGATAGATTTTTGAAAGAATACTAAGACTAGAAAAGAAAAAGGGGGGAGAACCACGCCCCCACAATTTCTAACCACTGTCCAATAAGGAAAAGACAAACCACAGGGCAGGATCGGTGAACCGTGGTCTATCTAACTTCGTAGCCGTAAGTGCTTGAAGTAGAGGAAAGAACACTAATCTCCCCCCATACCTTTATAATACAACATCTTTAGATCTTTGTCAATAGTTTTTGCGTATTATTTTACGCAAATTCATCAACTTCTTTGATCCCTTCTTCCTCTGCTACCAGACGGGCTAAATCAAACTGGTGGTACACCTGATCATCAATAATGCTGGCTTCTGAGTTGAGCCATTCGAGCTGGTCATTTAGCAAGGCTTTAAGCGTTTCCGCTTCACCGTCACGCAATGCAAAGTCTTTGCTGTCTGCGGTGGCCGCGATAAACCGCACAATCGCTGTAAGCTTGTCTGAGGCGGTTTTTAGCAGTGCTGCCACTTCTGCTAGGCTTTTCTGTGAAAGCGTGTCAGAGAAGCGTAGAGACGCTTCAATGATTGGCATATAGTGGGCGTCTTCAAATTCCCACACAAGGGAACGGAAGTAAGTGAAAGCGCCTGAATGCTCTGTAGTTGGATCGATACGTTCGTTATTAGTGGATTTTGTCATCTAACATTTCCTCGTCTGTTACTTGTCTGTAGTTAAAATAATTCCATTCTTCGTAATCATCAGCCGATAGGAAGCCTAAAGCTTCCCATTTATGCGGCTCAATTCCGTTAGGTTTAGTTGTCTTGGTCTTGCGGGGTTTGTAGTAAACCCCTTTCACAGAGGTGATATCTGAAACAGCTTTATATTCTTCCTGTGAAAGAGGCTTGCTATCTTCTTCTATTACTACCATCGCATAACCAGATGGTAAACTTCTAATTTCCTTTGCTAGTCTTCTTTTCTGCTTATATTTCATAACAGAAAGATCTAATCTAGTTTCGTCCTTAGTTGGTAATTGATTATTGTTATAGGGTTTAGCCACGTCTTAAATCCCAATGTCTATTTTTATTATAAAGTCCCTGCAATCCATCAACGCTATTACAGTTATCTTTCACTCGGTGAATTTCACTGCGATCCACACCGCCGATCAGGACGTTATCGGATGCCTTAGCTTGCATAGGACAGCCAATCACCTGCATCTGTCCGTAGAAATACGCATCGTGTAATCTCTGCCAGGGGTTATCAGCATAAATATCGCTGTCGTTGAATTTCGTGCTTACTTCTACCTGTCCGACTCGCTCCGTTCGCTCAATAGCGCCACCTGTAGCGGCGGCTATGTCGATGTTC
This sequence comes from Pantoea sp. GM_Pan_4, assembly GCF_026541005.1. NCBI lineage: Bacteria > Pseudomonadati > Pseudomonadota > Gammaproteobacteria > Enterobacterales > Erwiniaceae > Pantoea > Pantoea sp. GM_Pan_4. Next base: position 33,611 of record NZ_JALNUZ010000010.1, on the reverse strand, counting down.
CAGCGTGCTGCCAGGTATTGAAGGGCGGATAGAATAGAGTTGTATAGGATAAGGCAACGTTTGTTATTCTGTTGCCCGATACTCTCAAAGTACTGGTTGATGATTTCTAATAGTTGCTCGTCTGTAATCTGTGTGGCATCTGCATAGATTGAGCGTCTAACAAATCCTAGTAACTGTGTATCAACTAACATAATAAGTATTCACCTCTCCGCTTTCGTTAAATAGGTTTCCAAAGTAATCCGGTAGAATGTTGCTTAGCTCTTTAAGAAGCATAAGGCGATCATAATCAAACTTGCTACCGCTGCTAACGTTCTTGAATAAGTCGGAGTATTTAAGGGCAAATCCGAATAACGCGCTTTCGTATGTTCCAAGGTTTCCAGATTCCTTAATCCGTTTCATTTCCAGTGCTGCTAGTAAGCAGTCGTAATGCTGTTCTTTATTGGTCATCGGTGTATCTCGTTTGGTAGTAGTAGGCTGCTTCGCCTTTAGTGTGTACAAATGAAGTGTATAGGATTCCATTTTCCTTATGGTTATACATAAGGAAATCACCTGGAATGTATTTTGTTTTGTGTACGTCTTTAGTTAACAGTCTATAATGTCGCTTTCTTGCTTGGGATTTAGTTATTAGCAAATCGGCGTCTCTCTCAGAAAGTTACCGTGATTAGGAGTTTTCAAGATAGTGCGCACTGTGTCTGGTGTATGATCAAAGAATAATTCACATTGTTCTAAGTCTTCGCCTAATTTCTCGGCATACTCTATAAAATCCTGTTCGTGTTTATCTTCGGTATACTTAATAAAAAACTTTCTATCAGTCGTAATCATTGCTTACCTCAAATAATGTAAATCCCTGGTTTGCTTTAGCGTAAGCTGGAAGGCTACCGCGTGGAATATGCTGGATTGCTCCAAAGTTTCTAAGCTTCTTTAATACGCCGTATGTATAAGCTTGCGTTGCATCGTGGCACTCTAGGTAATCTTTTACAGTAAACTCAAAATACCCCAGCGCGTTATCCAGTGATCTGGCGCGTTCTGTGTGGTTCTTAATGAATCTGTATAGTTCTGCTTGCTTAGGTGCAAGAATAATATGAGTGCTTAACTTGTCGTTCCTTAAAATCAATATCGTTACTCCTTATATTAAAATGGCTCTTCGCACTCTTGTTTAGTGTAGGTGCGTAGTGGTGTTTTATTATTGGCGATCCGGCGCTTGGCTTCTTCTAATGCATCATTCTGGCTTGATGAAGTGCGAAGCGGCGTTATAGCCTCACCTAGATGTAAAGATCTTACAGAGGCTTTATAACCGTGCATCAGTTCGGGGATAATGTCATCATCATCGCTGTAATCAATCGTAGGAGCTTCTGCGGCTGGCGCTGATGTTTGTACGTCTTGCACCTGTTCAGGCTCTTGCGTGGCTTCCTGTTGTCTCTGAGACGGTAACGGCAATGCTTCGTATAAGTGGCTGTTACCAGGGCGCTCTATAATAGACAGGAGGCCCATATTTACCAGGTTCTTAACTTCCCTTCGGATCACCTGTTCTGATCCTAGATTGAGTGTCTTAGACATTCCACCCATAGAAGGAAACGCCTGTTTATTGTTATTCTTAAATCCTGCGATGTAAGAATAAATGATCTTAGCGTTAGTGCTGATACTGTGAGATTGTCCGTTATGTTCGATCTCGTTTAGTCCTAAGATTTCGTAGCTTAGTTGAATATGTAAAACTGTCATTGTGATATATTCCGTTGTATAGGTAAATTTGCCTCTCCTCCTTGCGCATTACCTTCCTGTTATTATGCGTTAGCTTCTACGAGCTTTTTGGCACGATACAGGTTTACACCGTGACGAATCATTTTAGCGTATTCTACATTACCGCGCTGATTTGCAATCTTAGCAGTGCGGAGAATTTTCTTTGCTTCTGCTTCTGGTTCTCTCGCGTTAGAGATAAGAATGAATACGTGGTTACTGTCGATATATTTACGAGGCTTCCCGCCTTGAGTTAAACGTGTTGGCATTGGTCGGATGCTCCTTATTTTAGAAATAGAAAAGCACCGTCCAGCTACTTAGCTGACAGTGCATTGTAAAGTGTTTGTGTAAGTTGATAATTTCATTGTATCCCATAAGGGACACATTGTCAATACGTTTTTAAATCTTTTTTCAGGTGGACAATGTACCACAACTTAGCCCCTGAGTGCAAGCACTTTAGGTAATTATCTACAACGCTCTGTAATCGATTCTAAGCGCCTCTGACACACACTGAACAATTCACCCACTAACAACCCTTTAAGCGTCTCTGTGTGTCTCCTGTAAGTTATATGCAATAAGATCTTGTGCCGTGGAGTACTCCACCTTACAGGCGGCACATATTCCCCTGTAAAAAGCCTGCACTCACCAGACAGAGACAGACATACAAACTTTAGTTTGTTGTGGGTTGATGGTTGATATAGAGCAGGTTTGAACGTGTGAGCGTAGCGTGACAGGTTCTTACCTCACGGTGCATAGCTTCGCTATTGCCGCAGGCATTGCACGTATCAGATTGATCAGGAGTGTTTCAGCGGGTAGCTGAATAGATAGAACAACAGCCAACGGTAACAACCGCAGGCCCATTAGTTGACCTGGTACGCGCCAGCGTAAGATCATTAGGCGGGAGACGCCTATAAAACATAATAAAGATCTATTCTTATATATTAATCTTATATTTATTCTTATCGTCTATCACCCGTAATAGGGGTGGGCTATTACCGGTAATAGGGGTAGCCCTATCATACGTAATAGGGGTAGCATTAACACTAATCATTTTGCCCCACTGAAAGACACCTAAAACACCACTAAAACACCTGCTTTGTTATTCACTCAGTATTTTATCAATATATTGTCTATATTCACTCAATAACAAGCATTACTCTTGCCCCAATACTTGCCCAGGTGAATCACCTTACGTCTGACATAATTACACTGGATTGCAGGAAGCCGCACACAGCAAGGCTTAAGGCCAATCTATGAAAGTAGAATGAAAGTACTTTGCCCCACAATGTAGAGATTTACATAACAATGCTGAACGAGTTTTCGAAAGTTAATTTTTACCTGAAAAAAACCCTATTTTCAGCCTGGGTTGTGACCAATTCGTTATAGTTTCACAAGGACACTATTAATCACCTGACGTCACTACTATCACCCCTCCAGATAGGTGCAATTCTCTACTTAACACAATGTAGATTGTGTTAACTAGGCTCAACAAACCCAGCAATAGCAAGGCTTCCCGCTTGTTACGTGCAATGGGCCTACCTCACTAACCAACTTATGCAAGGTTTATGCAGTTTTTATGCATTTCTTCGGCAAAAATAATTTCAATTGAAATAATAATGTTATGATATTTGATCAGCTTGAAACGTCAGATCAGGGGGCGGGGAAAATTCGCGGTTAGGCAGTGAAGTAGAATAAATGTGGATCTATAATCCTGAAATCAAGATTTAGTCGTTCAGTTCATCAACAAATCAGGTAAGCCTATGCGGTCGAATTATGCTTGTAAGCTTTTTGCAGTTCTTAGTTTAACGATTTACTCTACACATTCTTTTGCTGCAATTGACGGTAAAAATTTATACCAACTGGCTGACGATTATAAAGAATTTTCTACTAAGCATAAAATGTCCAGCACTTCCGCAGGCACCTTTATCGGCTATGTTACAGGTATTGCAACCATACTAAACATTCAAGGTAAAATCTGCATCAGCGGAGATGTATCTACCGGAAAAGTAGTTGATAGTGTTCAAAACTACATCCAAGACAACCCCCAATTTAAAAGTATAAGCGAAGGTTCTATAGTTGTGATGCTCGCACTAAGTGAAACATACAAATGTAAGTAACCCTAAAACAACCCACTTAAAAACCACAAAAAAAAGATCTTTACATCTATCTTAAGCCAATGTAGCCTCCCACTTAACAAATCAACTCGGGAGTAAATAAGAATGAAAGCAGCAGCGATTTTAGAAGTGAGTGAGACAAAGGCAATCATTGAGGAACTGGAACAGCAAGGAAACGATTTAGTAGCTGACGTGTGCCGTGTTATGGCCGTGTGTTTGCTCCGCGTGACGGATGCAATCAATCTACGTTACAGCGACTTTGAGCGCGGTACGTTGAAGATCGTAGAGCAGAAGACAGGGAAGAAAAAAGAGATTGAAAACCTACCAGCCTCAATCCTGGCTATGGTGGCTAATCGTCGTGCGGCCTACCCCAAAGACACGTTTATCTTTGCTGGCAAGGGCAACCGCTGCAAAAAGGACACGCCAGTAAGCCGCGTATACGTCTCAACGTCGATCAAGAAGGTGGCAACAAAGTTAGATATTGAAGGAACAATCAGCGCTCACAGCTTCCGCAAGTATGGCGCTACACAGGTGCTAGATAAAACAAGAGACTTAGCACAGGTTAGCGATCTTCTGAATCACACTAACTTCCAGAGTACCAAAGCTTATCTAAAGCTAAGTGCTAAAAGTGCAGGCATTGCAGTGTCACACATTGAAATCTAAGGGGTTTACATAAGAGAAGTTGCAATAACGCTAGAAATATCTGGAGATACCCTCCAAACAACAATGAGGATGATAACTGCATTACTTGTTGTTTTGATTGTAAAAGTAAACCAAACTATAAACTTAGAAATGAAAAGGGTATTAGATGAAAGTTAAGATTATTGCGTCTTTGGCTGTTTTTGGTTCTCTGTTGCTTTCTGGCTGTGTAACTCGTTATGTGCAAGTGCCAGCGCCTGTAGCGGCTCCGGCGGCTCCAGCTCCAGCTCCAGCTTCTACAGTGAGCATCGTTAACGTGTCTGTGTGCAAGTTTATGGCTACGTATGACGGCGATACATACTCAACATTGCCAGCCGTAATGCTAGTGACTTTCTCAGACGGCGATCAGTGGGTGAAGTTGCCTAATGGTAGTAACTTCCGTGTGTGGGATAAAGGGCCGCTGAAAGGTGATCACACAATGGCTTATTACATCCGTTCAAAGTTGAAGAACGGCGGCACGGCAGTGGGCAGCGCGAACCACTGCAAGTAACAAGAACGGGGTTATCTTACGATTTCCCTTTTCAGATAAGATCTTAAGATCTATTGAGGCTTGAGTTATGAAGAATTGCGCGCTTCATACGTTTTATGGCGGGTTAATGGGGCTGAGTGTAACGGGCTGTGCGGTGTTGGTGTTCCTTCTCGGGGCGCTGTTCGCCATCGATGCCAACGCCTACCAACAGAAGACATTACAGCTTGTAGATGAGTTTGAAACAGACAACAAAAGGATATGTTTTTATGAAGATGCTCAACGCTCGGAAACAGTCGAAAAGAAACTATCGCAACAGTGTGCTGCGGTCTTGGTTGTCGCAGTTGATTAGGAATATGTGGGCTAAGCGGATAACCGCTGTGCTCCTGGTGGTACAGTTCATCGCATTTATTGTGCTTATAAGAGCTTAAGAAGGCCCACACTCAATGAATTAATGCTTTCATTGAAAGCTGTGAGACTATGTTTTCAATAGATTTTGAAGGGCTGGCATAGTGCTGGCCTTTTTTGTATCCTTCTCTCTAAACATCTTTGGAGGGTAAGCCAATGACACAGAAGAAAGAGTACTATCACCCGCTTACAGCAGACGAATTAGCAAAGGCTAAGCTGTTCAAGATCAGCGCTGAGATTGATTTAGAGCTATACAGGACGTTTAAAGCGGAGTGTGGCGCTAGGGGCTTAAAGATGAAGGAAGAAATAGCCAAGGCTATCGCCAATCACCTTAAGCTTTTAAAAAAGGCTAACAAGGAATAGTTAAATAAAAGCTATTTTTAGACAATGGAAGCCATTAAACCCTAATGCTATCCACTCGCCTAATCATACTAACAGCCTGCTCATAGCAGCCTTGGCAGTATCGGCCCCATACTTTGTCAAGTCTGATGGGCCTACATAGTTAACATATGAAGGTAAACTTTCTCTGAAATATTTATGGGCTATAGAAGCAGATGCAATAGCAGTGTCAAATTCAGGGGTATATCCATTAGCAAAATGTTCTGAGTTGAAATGAGCAATAACATTGCTCCTGAATTTAAGCATCTCTTTCCAATATAAATTGAATTCCTTCGCAGTAATACCTAGTTCTGAAAACAATACTTCCCGCAAATGAGCGTGATCCTCAACAATATTTTTCCAGTGAGTACCCTCAGCATCAGAGCCAAAAACCTTACACCAATTTATACAGGCATCACCGAGCAAAGCATTACAGATAGTTCTGTACGGATGGAGATCACCAGTGTAGGAATCTAAGTCATCTAGATGTTTATATATGGCAAAAAAGACGTGGATTGACCGGGAAAATATTGCTAGACACATCATACTGTTTTCTAAGGCTTTAACTTTAACTTCGTCCATATTATGAGACCAATTACATATCCATTGATTGAATTTTAGGCATAGTACAACAAAAGCCCCGTTGGTGGTAATAGCAACAAGCGGAGCGAAGCGACTTCATCAATTGTCCAGAATGATCACACCTTATCAGGATAACCGTGTACCGTTAGGAGCGTGGCTGAGACGCTGGCAGAGCCGGATCTGTAGCTACCGGGGCATATACCACCATAGACCTGTTTACGCAGCCATAAGGCCGCACATCGGGCTTAAATGCGTGTGATCAATCGTGTCTTGGTATAAGGTTTAGAGATGCTGGCACATCTTCCGGCTTCAAAGGAAACAGCAGTACAAGGTTGAGCCTGGAAACTACTTGCCACAGCGTGATAACATACCAAAGCCATTAACAAACGCAGTGGCTTTTATACGGGAAAGAGTTTAGACAATTTCTAGGAGCAAGAAAGATAGAGTAAACATCCTATCTGCTTGATTTTCCTAAGAAAAGTGTAAATGGTGCCGAAGGCCGGACTCGAACCGGCACGTATTTCTACGGTTGATTTTGAATCAACTGCGTCTACCGATTTCGCCACTTCGGCACTGAAGAGGATGCGGAAAACGTGGGCGATTATACCGTTACGCGCTTGCGGCGCAACCGGAATCGATGGGGATGTGCGCTAAGCGTCGAAAAAAGCAGCGCTGCCAAAAACGGTGCGCAAAACCCCGGCAATCGCCTCCGGAACACTCCCAAACTCGCGCGCGGCGGCCACTTCTCCGGAACTTTCTGCCGCCACATGCCTCTTAACCACAACTGACGCAGTCAGACGTGTAAGCACAACGAGGTTGAGATGAAAAAAGCAACACAACGGTTAGTTTGGGGATGGGGTATCGCGGCGGCACTGGTTGCCGGTAGCGCATCGGCGGCGAGCTGGCAGGATCAGCTGAGCAGCGCCGCATCGCAGCTGTCGCAGCAGAACAGCGGCAACACCGCCACCAGCAACACGCAGAACGGCGGACTGTCGCTCTCTTCGCTCAGCGGCCTGCTGAACGGCGGCGATAAAGCGGTGAGCGCCAACAGCATGACCAACGCCGCCGGCGTGATGGAATATTGCGTGCAGCACAACGTGGTGGATAACAACGTGAAGTCAGTGAAGGATCAGGTGCTGAGTAAGCTGGGCCTGAGCAGCACCACCGCGCAGCAGCAGAAAACCGATTACCAGCAGGGGCTGCAGGGCCTGCTGAACACCGGCAACGGCCAGCAGCTGAATCTGCAGAGCCTGAGCAACTCGCCGATGGGTGAGAAGCTGAAAACCAAAGCCTGCGATGTAGTGCTGAAGCAGGGCAAAAAATACATCGGCATGTGATCCCTTCGCGCGGGTTCAGAGGCCGCCTTCCTGCCGTCTGAATCGCCACTCACCTTATGCCAGACGGCGCGGGCTGTCCCCCGCGCCCTCTTCTCTCGCCACGTAGCCGCTAAGCGCTCAATAACGTCCGTGTCGCATCTGCCACGCGCGCCAGCAGCGCCCTCGCCTGTTCAAACGACTGAATATTGGTGTAGCCAATCACCAGGCCATAGCGCTTTTGCGTCTGCGCGTACCAGCCCGACAGCGGCCGCACGTATAGCGCCTGCTGCGCCCACAGCGTCGCCAGCGCCACGTCCTGCGTGCCGCGCCGCAGAAAGGCCACGATGTGCATGCCGCCGTCGGTCAGCTCAAAGGTAAACAGCCCCGGAAAGCAGGCTTCGATGGCCTCCAGCATCATGCGGCGGCGCTGCTGATACAGGATGCGCATCTTTTTGATGTGGCGATAAAAATGCCCTTCGCTGAGGAACTGCGCGAGGATTTTCTGCGGCAGCAGCGGCAGGCCGGTTTCCAGAATCTCGCCCAGCTCGCCGAACTGCGCCAGCGTGTGCTGCGGCATCACCAGATAGCCGATGCGCATCGCCGGCATCATGGTTTTGCTGAAGGTGCCGGTGTAGATCACCCGGTCGTGCACATCCAGGCTTTTCAGCGCCGGAATCACCTTACGCGTGTAGTGAAATTCGCCGTCGTAATCATCCTCAATAATCCAGCTGTCATGCTGCTGCGCCCACGCCAGCAGTTGATGCTTGCGCGGCAGCGACAGGCTGACCGCCAGCGGGCTCTGGTGCGTTGGCGTCACCACCGCAAAGCGCGCGTCGGCGTGATAGCGCAGCAGATAATCCACGTCGACGCCCTGCCCATCCACCGGCACATAGTGCAGGTTGGGCGCGATGCGCTTCAGCAGCTGTTGGCCAAAGAAGTAGCCGGGATCTTCGAACAGCACTTTGTCGTCCGGCTGCGCCAGCACCGCCAGAATCAGCCGCAGGTTGGCGCGGTAGCCGCTGGTGATGAAGATCTGCTCCGGCTGGCAGTTGAGGCCGCGCGAAATGTTCAGGTAGCTGGCGATGGCCGCCCGCAGCGGCGCATACCCCATCACCGGCGGTATCATCATCTCGTTCGGCCGCAGGCTGCGCGCCGCTTTCGCCGACATCAGCCGCCACTTCTTGTGCGGAAACTCGTCCAGCGCCGGGATGCCGAGCCGCAGCTCGCCTTTGCCCTCGGTCACCGGCAGCAGCGCGGGCGTCGTCGCCGGTGCGCGCGGTGGCGTGGCTGCGCTCGCCAGCTTCAGCTGCGGATTAACGCGCGTGCCCTTCGCGCCCTGGCTGACAAAATAGCCTTCGCCGATGAGGATTTCATAGGCGGCCTCCACCGTTTTACGCGCCACCTGCAGCTCGCCCGCCAGCATGCGGATCGCCGGTACGCGGTCGCCCGGCCGGAGCTGTCCGGCAAGGATCTGCTGCCGGAAGCGCTGGTAAATCTCTTTGTAACCCACGCGTCACTCCTTTCTCAGCCACGGCGCTATGTCCTACCTGTTTTCACGCGTAATGGCCCTGTTCGCTCAGACATAGCAGTTTAAGATGCAGGCATTCCCCCCGCAATACGGATGACAGCCATGAAGATTGTGCATTACGCCACCGCAGAACAACTCGCGCGCTGCTACCCGCTGATGCGTGCGCTGCGCGGGCGGCTGGCGGATGAGGCGCAGTTTATCGCCCAGGCGCAGCGTCAGCAGGCGCAGGGTTATCGCCTCGCCGGTATCGAACATCAGGGACAGCCAGCGGTGCTGGCCGGTTATCGCCTGCTGGAGAATTTTATCCACGGCAGCTTCTGCTACGTCGATGACCTGGTGAGCGATCCCGCGCTGCGCGGTCAGGGCTTCGGCGCCGCGCTGCTCGACGGCTTAGCGGTGCTGGCGCGTGAGTACGGCTGCAGCCGCATGGTGCTGGATACCGCAATCAGTAACACCCGGGCGCAGGCGTTTTATCAGCGCTGCGGCTATCAGGCGCTCGGCCTGCATTTTTATCGCTCTATCGTATGAGGAACCACTGCATGAATGTGCTGCACATTAAAGTCAGCCCGGATCTGGCGGGATCGGCGTCGCGCATCGTCTCGGCGCGTCTGATCGAAAAGCTGCGCAGTCGCCATCACGATCTGCACGAGACGGTGCTGGATCTGGCGCAACAGCCGCTGCCGCATCTCGATGCCTTCACCATCAGGGCTTTTTTTACCCCACCGGAGGCGCGTGATGAAGCGCAGTGTAACGCCATTCGCACCTCGGAACGGCTGGTGGATCAGCTGTTTGCCTGCGACACCCTGGTTATCTCATCGCCGATGTGGAACCTCGGGCTGCCGTCGGTGCTGAAAGCCTGGTTCGATCATATTACCCGCGCCGGCCGCACCTTCGCCTTTACCCCCGAAGGCACCAAAGTCGGGCTGGTGAGCGGCAAAAAAGTTTACTGCGTGATGGCCAGCGGCAGCGTGTTTGCCCACGGGCCCTTTATGCAGGATGACCAGTTCACGCCGTACGTGCGCGCGGCGCTGGCGTACATCGGCATCAGCGATGTGCAGTTTATCCGCGTCGACGGCACGCACGACCCGCTCAGCCGTGCCCGCGCGTTACCCGAAGCACTCGAAACCATTGAACGTCTGTTCTGACGGAGGAAAATCATGACTCAACGCGTTAACCATTTCAAAACCACCCCGGCGCTGGCCAAAGCGATGTCGGATTTGTCGAATAGCGTCGCCAGCGCGTCGCTGGAGAAGTCGCTCAGGCATCTGGTGGATATCCGCGCCTCGCAGCTCAACCACTGCGCGTTCTGCCTTGACATGCACATCAAGCAGGCGGCGATTGACGGCGAGCATGAGCTGCGGCTGCACCATGTGGCGATCTGGCGCGAATCGCCGCTGTTCAGCGCGCGCGAGAAAACCGCCTTTGCCCTGACCGAAGCGCTGACGCGCATTGGCGAGCACGGCGTTGACGAGGCGCTGTACGGTGAGCTGCGCGCGCACTTCTCCGAGGTGGAGATCAGCGAGCTGACCTTTAAGATCGCGGTGATCAATACCTGGAACCGGCTGATGATCCTGTCGCAGATGGCACCCGGCGCGCTCGACAGCGCTTACGGGCTGGATCGTGCTGATTTGCGGTAATTTTTATCGCCAGTGGCTGCGGCTGCTGGCGATAGCATGTTTTTCTGCGCGCCCTGACGCTATAGTGAGGTTTTGCACCACACAGGACACCGCGCATGAAAGGCATCAACATTGCGATTTACTTCGATCCCGACCTGATTCGCATCTGCGTTCACCAGCCGGATGACAGCTACCTCAGCCAGACGTTTCATTACGCCGACAGCGTGATTGAGGAGATTTATCAGTGGCTGGAGCAGTTCACGCCGGGTCGCACCCACATTTGCCTGATTGAGCACGACACCGCCGATATCCTCGCCGATGAGCTGGTGGACAACGGTTATCACGTACATCAGGTGAGCCAGCATGCGCTGCTTAGCTGGTTCGCCAGTGAACCGCCCGCCACGCCGGACGGCTCGCCGGTGCGCGCGCTGCTGCGCTATCTGGAGAATGAGAAGCCGGCAGAGTATCAGTCACGCACGCCGCAGATTGAAGCGCTGATGGAGTTGCTGGATGAGCTGGACGATCTGGAAGGCGTAGAGAGCGAGGAAGATGAGGATAACCTGCCGGATAACGTGCTGCGCCTGATGAAGCAGAAGAAAATCAGCGCCAGCGACGCCGCCCAGCGCCTGTTGCCAGACGTGAATGAACGCATTCGCGAGCATTTGATTCATTACCCCGAGCTGATGACGCCGGATCTGCTGGAAGATTTTTTCCCCGAGCTGCTGGAAGCGATGGAAACGCCGAAGCATTGATGCTGTCCAGGTGCGCATAAATGCGCACCCTACGAAAAAAATCGGTGCACAGGATACTGTAGGGTCGCCATTCATGGCGACCGTTGTGCTGGCAGCTGCGCGCATAAATGCGCACCCTACGAAAAAATCGGTGCACAGGATACTGTAGGGTCGCCATTCATGGCGACCGTTGCGCTGGCAGCTGCGCGCATAAATGCGCACCCTACGAAAAAAACGGTGCACAGGATACTGTAGGGTCGCCATTCATGGCGACCGTTGCGCTGGCAGCTGCGCGCCTGATATTAACCAGGGAATAAATCATGCTGGAACTGTTCAAAGCCATTGGGCTCGGCCTGGTGGTGATTTTGCCGCTTGCTAACCCGTTAACCACCGTGGCGCTGTTTCTCGGCCTCGCGGGTGACATGAACTTTCAGGAACGCAATCGCCAGGCGCTGCAGGCGTCGATCTACGTGTTCCTGATTATGATGGTCGCCTGGTACGCCGGTAACGCGGTGCTGCACACCTTTGGCATCTCGATTCCCGGCCTGCGCATGGCCGGCGGGCTGATTGTCGCCTTTATCGGCTTTCGCATGCTGTTTCCCGCCAAACCGGTCGGGCATTCGGTGGAGGCCAAACACAAGCTGGATGAACTCGACGCCAGCGACGATCCGCGCGAAACGGTGAATATCGCCTTTGTGCCGCTGGCAATGCCGAGCACCGCCGGACCGGGCACCATAGCGATGATCATCAGTTCAGCCTCGACGGTGAAAGCCGGCGTCGATTTCCCCGCGTGGGTGGTGGCCATCGCGCCGGTGCTGACGTTCCTGGCGGTGGCAGTGATTTTATGGATTTCGCTGCGCAGCTCCGGCGCCATCATGAAGCTGGTCGGCAAAGGCGGCATCGAAGCGATTTCGCGCCTGATGGGGTTTTTACTGGTGTGTATGGGCGTGCAGTTTGTCATCAACGGCGTGCTGGAAGTGGCGCACACCTTTCATTAAACAATAAAAAATCGCACCGTACGCTAGCGGTGCGATTCATCGCGCAATGCCCGCCATCTCGCGACGCCGGGCATTGCCATCAGGACAGCGCGCCAGTTCGCGCCGCTACGTTTTAGTGCAGCGTTTTCCGCACATCCGCCACCTGTTCTTTCGTCACTGCCGGCGCGTGGTTGCTCCAGCCCTGACGAATAAAGGTGGCCAGCTGCGCCACTTCATCATCGGTCAGACGATACGCAAACGGCGGCATCGCCAGCGTCGACGGTGCTTTCTCCGTTGAGGGCTGCTGCGCACCGGCCAGAATGGTGTGAATCAACCCGCTGGGGTCCTGCGCATTAACGATAGTGGCCTGATCCAGCTCCGGGAAGATCCCCGGCGCGCCTTTGCCGGTGACAAAGTGACAGGCACCGCAGTTGTCGAGATACAGACGCTCGCCTTCGGACAGATTCTTCGCCGCTGTCAGCTTCGCTTCGGTCTTCTGCTGCGCCTGCACGTCGTACGCCTGCAGCGGTGGATTGCCGCCGAGGAACTTGAGGTAAGCGGCAATCGCTTGCAGATCGGCATCCGTCATGTGCGAGCTGGAGTGCTCCACCACCGACGTCATCTCGCCGCCCACCGCGGCTTTATCGTTACGTCCGGTTTGCAGATAATCGACAATCTCCTGCTCGCTCCAGCGTGGCACACCGCGCAGCGACGGCACCTCCCAGTTATTCAGGCTGCCGCCGGCGAGGAAGCGATCGTCGCTGCTGTCCAGCGCCTTCTCGTTCATGCCGATGCCGCGCGGCGTGTGGCAGCTGCCGCAGTGGCCGAGGCTTTCCACGATGTAAGCACCGCGATTAACCTCCGCTGACGCGCCGCCAATCGGCTGGAACGGTTTGTCCGAAGTAAACGCCCAGTTCCAGAAACGCATGCCCCAGCGCTGGCTGAACGGGAAGCTCAGCTTTGTTTCCGGCGGCTGTTCGCTGTCCGGCTTCACGCCCTGCATGAAATAGACGTACAGCGCGTGCAGGTCTTCATCGCTGATTTTGGCGTAATCCGGGTACGGCATCGCCGGGTAGAGGCGCGATCCGTCCGGCAGCACGCCTTTGCGCACCGCATCCGAGAACTGCTGCTCGCTGTAGTTGCCGATGCCGTGCTGTTTATCCGGCGTGATGTTGGTGGAGTAAATGGTGCCGAGGTTCGACTCAATCGCCAGTCCGCCGGCGTAATCCGCTTTGCCCGCCACGGTATGGCACGCCATACAGTCGCCGAGGCGCGCCAGATACTCGCCCTTTTTAATCAGTGATGCGTCATCTGCTGCCTGCGCCTGCACCGCACAGCTGCCCAGCAGCACCGCGTGAGCGATTAACAATGATTTTAATTTCATGTGCTTATGCCTGTACCAGTGGGCCGGGATTCTGCAAATAGTGCTCTTTGATAGCCTGCGCCGCCATCAGGGTAATCGCGCCGATGGTGTCGGTCGGGTTCGCCTGGAAGTTCTGCGGGAAGGCGTTACCGCCCGGCACAAACACGTTGTGCACATCCCAGCTTTGCAGGTACTTGTTCAGCGCCGAGGTTTTCGGGTTGTCGCCCATCACCGCGCCGCCCACGTTGTGGGTAGAGACGTATTTGGTCAGGTCAAAGTCAGCGCCCATCGGCAGGAAACTCATGCTCATGCTGTCCGGATTCAGCTCTTTGGCGATGTCGCCAACGATGCCTTTCAGGTGCTGCTGCAGCTTGAGCTCGTTCTGTTTCCAGTTAAAGGTCATGCGCAGCAGCGGCTGACCGCGATGGTCGGTGTAGTGCGGATCCAGATCCAGATAGATATCGCGGTACGACTGGCAGGTGGTGGTAATACTGATCTTCATCGAATGGTTGTACCACTGCTCCAGCCCCTCTTTGTACCCCATGCCCCAGCTCGGTGTGCCTTTCGGCAGCGCAGTGCCAATCGGCGTACCGGTCGCCTGCGAACTGTGGATTTTGGCGCCGCCGAGGAAGCCGAGTCCCGGACCGTCGAAGTTGCCAGGCGAGATGTCGTTAAACATCTGACCGGTCGCGCCAGCGGTGGCGAAGGCGTTGAAGTTCTTGTCTTTGAAGAACAGCGTGGCGCCGCCGTTGGAGAGAAACGCATAGTTACGCCCGACGACACCCTCTTCGGTGATCGGGTTGTAGGGCTTACCGATGCCGGACAGCAGCATCAGGCGCACGTTGTACAGCTGGAAGCTGGAGAGCACCACAATCTTCGCCGGCTGGAACACTTCGTTGCCATCAGCGTCGAAATAGAGCACGCCTTTCGCGGTTTTGCCGTCGTCGTGCAGTACCACTTTGTACACTTCCGCATGCACTTCATAGGAGAAGTTCGGCATGCGCTTCAGCGCGTCCATCACCGCCGTCTGCGGCGAGGCTTTTGAGTAGTTCAGGCAAGGATATTTCGAGCAGTAGCCACAGTAGTTGCAGGGAGCGATTTGGTTGCCGTACGGGTTTTTCCACGCGCGCGAGACGCAGGCTGACGGGTTCGGGAACGGATGATAGCCCAGCTTCTTTGCTGCCTCTTTGAACATCACGTTATTCAGCGTATCGTCCAGCGCCGGTAGCGGATACGGCTCAGAACGCGGGCCTTCAAACGGATCGCCACCTTCCAGAATTTGCCCGCGCAGATTGCCAGTGGTGCCAGACTGGCCGCAAATCAGCTCAAATTTGTAGAAATACGGCTCGATCTCATCCCAGGTGAACGGGAAGTCCATCACGCGCATGTCATCCTGCAGGATGCCGGGCTTATAGGCCTGATCGACGTAGGTTTTCAGTTTGATATCGGTGGGCGTGGGGCGAATCAGTACCGCCGTCCAGTGCATGCCCGCGCCGCCGACGCCGGTACCCGGAGCAAATGCGCCCCATTTGCGGGTTGGCAGCGCCGTCTGGTCCATGTTGTAACGCACGGTGACCGCCACTTCTTTTGGCGTGGCGAACACTTTGTTGCGCACGTTATAGGCGTACTCATCGGCCGGTTTCGGGTAAGCGAAATCCGGGTAGTCGCGCTCGCCACCGCGCTCAAGGGCGCGCACGTCCAGTCCGGCCATTGCCAGTTCAATACTCATCAGCGAGCCGGCCCAGCCGAGGCCGCACACCACGACGTCGACTTCTTTCTTTGTAATCTGTGCCATGTTTTTCTGTCTCACATACCAAATACGGGGATTCAGGCGCGTTCGCCCATCAGGCTGACCGGTCCGAGCGGATACGGCACGTTATGCTGCTTCACCCACTCGGTGAAGCTGGCGCGTGCCCCCGGGAAGCCGATGGCGATCCAGGCTTTCATGCCTTTGTTGCCGCCGTACATCGGGTCAGCGAGGTAGCCGTGTTTGGTATCGGAAAGCAGCTGGCTGAAGAACTGCGAGGCTTTCAGGTTCGGTTCGCCCAGCGCGGCGAAGTCGATACCGTCGTTTTTATTCACTTTGGTCAGCACCGCGTCTTTCTCAGCCAGCGTCAGCTGCGAGAACGCTTTGTGGTAGGTGCTTTGCGTCCACTGCTCCACCAGTTTGATGCCGGTGCGATACATCTGCTGCGGCGTGAACGGGATCTGATAGCCCATGGTGGCGGGCGCGTGCACGTCAAACGGCCCCTGCAGGTAGATCTCTGCGCCGAACTCCGGGCTGTGCAACTGCTGGTCAATGAAGATTGGCACATTGGTTTCCAGCGCACCCGGCGCTTTGCCGTTGCCACCGGCGGGGATCAGGCGATCGGTCGCGGCCAGAATAAATTGCCACTCCTCAGCGCTAAAAAAGATCGGTTTATAGTCGGCAAGGTCCGGTGCTGCCATTTCCGCAGCCTGGGCTGCAGTCAGTCCTTTTAAAACCAGGTCGCTTAATGGCAAAGCCAGCAACGACCCAAGTAAAAACTTACGTCTGGTGGTCGGTTTTTCTAAAAGCATGGCGCGACGACTCTCACTTGCTAAGAAAGGGAATTATTTTTGTTAATAGATTTATAAATCGGCAAACAAGCTGGCAATCTTATGGATACAGATATTTCAGGATGTAAGCATTAAATTAGAAATGTGTTTTGATGAGAAACCATCAACCTGACGAAAAGTTGCCAGGCGCTGTGGACGCGCTTTCGCAGCGGGAATTGCGCTTTTAACCGTACAAATGCCAGGAGATTAGCGCCAGAGACTGGGCAAATGACTGAAACAAATCGGCGTGAGAAATAGTCGCTCAGCTTAATTAATCAGAAAAAATCATACTTCCATACCAGAGCTTATGCTTATCAATAACCGCTTATTGGCTGAATGCGCAACGTCTGAGCGGTTTATTTCCTGAATATGACAGCGCGCACACAAAATAATCGATTAGTTAATTGCCGGTATTAATTGTTATTTCCGGCACAGCTCAGAACAAACCGGCATTTAGCCAGCAGCGCGACAGCGATAAAGTCGTCGCATCAATTACTCAGGATAATCATGATGCGAGCACTCTTATTGTTCTTCACCTTATTCAGCAGCGCCTTTGCCCTGCAGGCCGCCACGCCAAAAGACACGCTGGTGGTGGCCGTGCCGCTCGACGGCATTATCAGCTTCGACCCGGCAGAAAGTTTTGAGACCGTCAGTAACAGCGTGCAGCGCAACATTTATCAGACGCTGGTAGAGGCCGATCGCGATGCGCCTCAAAAACTCGCGCCGCTGCTCGCCACCTCATGGCAGCCCGGCAGCACGCCGCACAGCCTGGTGTTCAATCTGAAACCGGATGCGCATTTCGTCAGCGGTAACCCGGTGACCGCGCAGGACGTGGTGTTTTCGCTGACGCGCGCGGTACAGCTCAATAAAGCCCCGTCGTTTATTCTCGCTGAGTTTGGCTGGAAGGCGGACAACATCGCCAGCCAGCTGCGGGTTGTGAACGATCATCAGCTGGAGATTCAGTGGCCAGCGCAGATTGGTCAGGATCTGGCGCTGCGCCTGTTAACCGCGCCGGTGGCCTCGGTGGTGGACAGCAAAACCGTGCAGCAGCACATCACCGCCAACGACAGCGGCAACGGCTGGCTGCACACTCACTCCGCGGGCAGCGGCGCATTCAGCATCCAGCAATATGTGCCGCAGCAGGCTCTGGTGCTGAGCGCAAATCCGCACGCCAGCCCGCAGCCGCAGCTGAAACGCATCCTGCTAAAAGGCGTGGCCGATGCCGGTGCACGCCGCCTGCTGATTCAGCAGGGCGATGTCGATGTGGCATACCAGTTGGGCCCGGACCAGATCGATGCGCTGAAAAACGACCAGCAGTTGCGCATTGAGGCCTTCCCGTCGAGCCTGGTCTATTACCTGGCATTTAATACGCAAAACAAAGCGCAGCCGGCGCTGGGTAACCCGGCGCTGTGGCAGGCGGCGCGCTGGCTGGTGGATTACAACGCCATTTCACGCGATCTGCTGAAAGGCCAGTACCGTATTCACCAGAGCTTCCTGCCGCAGGGCTTTGATGGCGCGCTGGAGAATCAGCCGTTCCATTACGATGTGGCCAAAGCCAAAGCGATCCTCGCGCAGGGCGGTATCAGGCCCGGCAGCAAATTCTCGCTGACGGTGATCAACCAGCCGCCGTACATCGACGTGGCGCAGGCGCTGCAGGCCAGCTTTGCCAAAGCCGACGTGCAGATTGAGCTGCAGCCAGTGGCGGAATCGGAACTGTGGGGCAAAATGCGCGGACGTGATTTCCAGTCGATCTTTATTTACTGGGGTGCCGACTATGTGGATCCGAATACCAACGCCAGCGCCTTTGCCTATAACGTGCCGGGCGGCTCTAAAACGCTGGCGTGGCGCGTCGGCTGGGAGATTCCTGAGCTGAGTGCGCAGACGCGCACCGCAGCCGGTGAGAGCGACGCCAGCCAGCGCCGCGCGCTGTATACCGCGCTGCAACAGCGCGTACAGCAGGATTCGCCGTTCGTGGTGATGCTGCAGGGCGCGCAGCAGGTGGCGGTGCGCAATAACGTCAGCCACGTGCAGCAGGGCATCGGCGTGAGCCTGCTGTTTTTCGATGCGGTAGAGAAGAGGTAGGTAGCTGCGCGCTGCCCCTCATTCCAGCCTTCTCCCGCCTGCGGGAGAAGGGCCGATCGCGCGGGCAGCAAACGGAACTCCCCTTATTTTTCACCCAAATATCCCTCTCTCTCCCGCGCACCGCTTGCTATTCTTTGAGTCATTACGCAATGCCGGAGAGCGCAAACATCATGACTACCCCACTGCTGATCGCCCAGACGCCTGACCTTCAACTGCATCTGCTGCCCGCCATGGCTAACCGTCACGGACTGATAACCGGCGCGACCGGCACCGGTAAAACCGTGACGCTGCAAAAGCTGGCAGAATCCTTCTCCGCCATCGGCGTGCCGGTGTTTATGGCCGATGTCAAAGGCGATCTTTCCGGCATTGCGGCCGCAGGCGACGGCTCGGAAAAGCTGCTGGCGCGGCTGGCGAAGATTGGCGTCACCGACTGGCAGGCGCAGAAAAATCCGGTGATGCTGTGGGATATCTTCGGCCAGCAGGGCCATCCGGTGCGCGCAACGGTGTCCGATCTCGGCCCGCTGCTGCTGGCGCGGCTACTCAGCCTCAACGAGGTGCAGTCCGGCGTGCTGCAAATTATCTTCCGTATCGCCGACGATCAGGGCCTGCTGCTGCTGGACTTCAAAGATTTGCGCGCCATGACGCAATATATCGGTGATAACGCCAAAGCATTTCAGACGCAGTACGGCAATATCAGCAGCGCCTCGGTGGGCGCCATTCAGCGCGGCCTGCTGGCGCTGGAGCAGCAAGGGGCTGAACACTTCTTTGGCGAGCCAATGCTGGATATCCGTGACTGGATGCGCTGCGACGCTGATGGCAAAGGCTTCATCAATATCCTGGCAGCGGAAAAGCTTTATCAGCAGCCGAAACTCTACGCCACCAGCCTGCTGTGGCTGCTGGCGGAACTGTATGAACAGCTGCCGGAAGCCGGCGATCTGGACAAACCAAAGATGGTGTTCTTCTTTGACGAAGCGCATCTGCTGTTTAACGACGCGCCGCCGGTGCTGCTGGAGAAAGTGGAACAGGTAATTCGCCTGATTCGCTCGAAAGGCGTTGGCGTGTACTTTGTCACGCAGAATCCGGCGGACATTCCGGATAATGTGCTCGGTCAGCTGGGTAACCGCGTGCAGCATGCGCTGCGTGCCTTCACGCCGAAAGACCAGAAAGCGGTGAAAAGCGCCGCCGAAACCATGCGCGCCAACCCGGCGTTTAATACCGTGGAGGCGATTCAGGCGCTGGGCACCGGCGAGGCGTTGATCTCTTTCCTCGATGAGAAAGGCAGTCCGTCGATGGTGCAGCGCGCCATGGTGATCGCGCCGGGCTCGCGCATGGGGCCGGCCACTCCTGATGAACGCAACAGCCTGATCAACCATTCGCCGCTGTACGGTAAATACGACAGTGCCGTCGATCGCGAATCGGCGTTCGAAATGTTACAGCAAGGCTTACAGGCCGCGCCGCAGCAGGCCGATGCGCCGCCCAGCAAAGGCAATAGCGTGGCGGTGGATGACGGCATTCTGGGTGGGCTGAAAGAGATTCTGTTTGGCAGCACCGGGCCGCGCGGCGGCAAGCGCGACGGCGTAGTGCAGAGCGTGGCGAAAAGCGCGGCGCGCCAGGTGACCAATCAGATCATCCGCGGCGTACTGGGCAGTCTGCTCGGTGGACGCCGCCGTTAATCGCCCTCTGCTATGATCGTGATATGGATAAATATCAACAATTAAAACGGAGCAAGCGTCTGGCCCTGTCGCTGCTGCTGATTGCCGCCGCGACCTTTGTCGTGACGCTGTTTCTGCCGCCCACGTTCTGGGTGCTGGGGCTGAAGGCGATTGCCGAAGCGGCGATGGTCGGTGCGCTGGCCGACTGGTTTGCGGTGGTGGCGCTGTTTCGTCGCGTGCCGGTACCGTTCATCTCGCGCCATACGGCAATCATTCCACGCAACAAAGATCGCATCGGCGAGAATCTTGGCCGCTTCGTGCAGGAGAAGTTTCTCGATACCGATTCGCTGCTGGCACTGATTCGCCGCCACGATCCGTCACAGCTGCTGGCGCAGTGGCTCAATACGCCGGGCAACGCCGATCGCATTGGTCGCCATCTGCTGCAGGTGATGCGCGGTTTCCTCGATCTTACTGACGATCAGCGTATTCAGCGCTTTTTGCGCCGCGCGGTGCATCGCGCACTGGATAAGGTCGATCTGACCCAGTCCAGCGCGCTGCTGCTGGACAGCCTGACCAAAAACAATCGCCACCAGGAGCTGCTGGACGCTGCTGTGCAACAACTGCTGCGTCTGCTGCACAAACCCGGCACGCGCGAGTTTATCGCGCTGCAGATTGTGCGCTGGCTGAAACGCGAACATCCGATCAAAGCCAAAGTGCTGCCGACCGAATGGCTGGGCGAACACAGCGCCGAGCTGGTCGCCAACGCGGTGGATTCGATTCTGGATGAAGTGGCGCGCGACCAGGGCCACGAATTCCGCCTCGGTTTTAACCGTGCGGTACAGCGCCTGATAGAGCGACTGAAAAGCGATCCGGAGATGGCCGAACGGGCTGAGACCATCAAATACTGGCTGAAAGAGGATGAGTCGTTTAACCGTTATATCGGCGAGCTGTGGCAGGACCTGCGCCGCTGGCTGAAGAGCGACCTCAATAGTGACGATTCGCGCGTGCAGGAGCGGGTGCGGCTGGCGGCGCTGTGGCTGGGCGAAACGCTGGCCGCCGATGAAGCACTGCGTACCTCAATGAATCAGCATCTGGAGGACGCTGCGCGTAGCGTTGCGCCGGAGTTTGCGGCGTTTCTCACCCGCCATATCAGCGATACGGTGAAAAGCTGGGATGCGCGCGAAATGTCGCAACAGATTGAGCTGAACATTGGTCGTGATTTGCAGTTTATCCGCATCAACGGCACGCTGGTGGGCGGTACCATTGGCCTGGTGCTGTTTTTGCTGTCGCAGCTGCCGGGTTGGCTGCAGACGTTGCGCTAACGGTGCGGGCATCGACCTGGTTACCATGAATAAAAAGGTCGCCATGTATAAAAAAGGTCGCCATGAATGGCGACCCTACGGTAACGGTGCGGGAATGACAGGGGCGTCCTGAATCGCGCCCCTGCAACCCTCACTACCGCCGTTTCAGCAACAGGTACAAACTGATGGCGAAGAACGCGCCGCTTGGCAGAATCGCGCCCAGCACCGGCGGTAAACCGTACACCAGACTCAGTGGCCCGAAGATCTGATCCAGCACGTAGAACAGGAAGCCAAAGCTAATGCCGGTGACCACGCGCACGCCCATCGATACGCTACGCAGCGGACCAAAGATAAACGACAGCGCCATCAGCATCATCACCGCCACCGACAGCGGCTGGAAGATTTTGCCCCACATATTCAGCAGATAGCGCCCGGATTCCTGGCCGCTCTGTTTGAGATATTTGCTGTAGTTATACAGACCGCTGATCGACAGCGCGTCCGGGTCCAGCGCCACCACGCCCAGCTTGTCTGGCGTCAGATTGGTTTTCCATTCACCGCTCAGGCTCTGTGAACCGGTAATCTGCTTCGGATCTTTCAGGTCCGACTCATCCACCTGCGACAGCTCCCACAGTTTACGATCTTTATTCCAGACCGCGGTGGCGGCATAGCGCACGCTCAGCAGACGCCGCTGGTCAGTAAAGCGATAGATACTGACGCCGTCGATCTCGTTGTCGCCTTTAATGCGCTCAATGTAGATAAAATCGTTGCCGTCTTTCGCCCACAGGCCGTTTTGCGTCGAAACCAGCGAGCCGCCGTACAGCTGCTGCGCCCGGTAGTTACGCGCCATCTGCTCGCCCTGCGGGGCGACAAACTCGCCCACCGCCATGGTCAGCAGCACCAGCGGAATCGCGGTTTTCATTACCGCCAGCGCCACCTGCAGACGGGTAAAGCCGGAGGCCTGCATCACCACCAGTTCGCTGCGCTGCGCCAGCGTGCCCAGCCCCAGCAGCGCGCCCAGCAGCGCCGCCATCGGGAAGAAGATCTCGATATCTTTCGGCACGCTGAGCAGCGTATAGTAACCGGCATCCAGCGCGGTATACGCGCCCTGCCCGGTTTTACGCAGCTGATCGACGAACTTAATGATGCCCGACAGCGACACCAGCATGAACAACGTCATCATGATGGTGTTAAAGATAGTTTTGCCGATATAGCGGTCAAGGACCTTAAACATCACACGGATCCTCCACGGCTAAAGCGCGCGCGGAAACGGCGCATCGGCACGGTATCCCATACGTTAAGCGCCACCGCCAGCGCCAGATACGCCAGGTTGACCACCCACATCCAGATCGCCGGATCAAACCGGCCTTTCGCCGCGTTGGAGCGCAGCGAGCTCTGCAGCAGGAAGAAGATCAGGTAGAGCAGCATTGCCGGCAGCATCGACAGCACGCGGCCCTGGCGCGGGTTAACCACGCTGAGCGGCACCACCATCAGCGCCATCACCAGCACAGCGAACACCAGCGTCAGACGCCAGTGCAGCTCCGCCTGGAACTGCGGCGTTTTGGTTTTTATCAGCGTGCTGATATCGGCCTGATCGGCATCGTTAGGATCGAGCACCGCCTCTTTATACCCCACCAGCGCCTGATAATTGACGAAGTCGGTAATACGGAAGTCACGCAGCAGCGCCGTGCCTTCAAAGCGCGTGCCTTTGTCCAGCGTCACGGTCTGCGAGCCATCTTTGTGCTGCTCCATGTGACCGCTGTCGGCCAGCACCACCGAAGGCCGTGCATTGCCCTTCGGTCGCAGCTGCGCCAGGAACACGCTGCCGAATTTGTTGCCCTTCACGTCTTCGACGAACAGCACGGTATTACCGTCGCTGGAGGTCTGGAATTGCCCCGCCGCCAGCGCCGCCGCTCCCGGGTTGGCTTTGGCATTTTGTGTCACTTCATCCTGATAGCGCGAGGACCACGGGCCAAGCCAGATCACGTTGACCGCCGCCACCAGCGAGGTGAACAGCATCAGGATCATCGCCGCTTTAATCAGGACGCCTTTACCCAGCCCGCAGGCGTGCATCACCGTAATTTCACTTTCGGTGTACAGCCGCCCAAGGGTCATTAAAATCGCCAGAAACAAGCTTAGGGGCAGGATAAGTTGTGCCATTTCAGGCACGCCAAGTCCTAACAATGTCAGAACCAGATTTGTTGGGATTTCGCCATCCACCGCCGCACCCAAAATCCTGACTAACTTCTGGCAAAAGAAGATAAGTAGCAGGATGAACAGGATAGCCAGCTGGCTTTTGAGCGTTTCCCGAACCAGATATCTAATGATGATCACGCTTAGTACGCCTGTGAAAACTTGTCTTTTTGCAGGAAAATCGCTAGTTTCAACGCTTATCAGCCATTTTTCTTCATCAATGGCCGTCATGGTAGCTAAAATAGTATGACGAACGCGTTAGGGTGGTGAAAAAACAACACATTGTCACCCCACTCATTATGGCCGCCGGCGTTAAATTGTCATGGCGTCGCAACAAATTAATGGGTTACGAACGCGCTACATTCTAACGACAGCTAAGGCCGTTGTCTTTAAGATTCAGGAGAGTGCATGGAGTTCAGTGTAAAAAGCGGTAGCCCGGAAAAACAGCGCAGCGCCTGCATTGTGGTTGGCGTTTTCGAACCGCGTCGTCTGTCACCGATTGCCGAGCAGCTGGATAAGATCAGCGATGGCTACATCAGCGCGCTGCTGCGCCGCGGTGAGCTGGAGGGCAAAGTGGGCCAGACGCTGCTGCTGCACCATGTGCCAAATATCCTGTCCGAACGTATCCTGCTGATCGGCTGTGGTAAAGAGCGTGAGCTGGATGAGCGCCAGTACAAACAGGTGATTCAGAAAACCATCAATACCCTGAACGACACAGGTTCAATGGAAGCGGTGTGCTTCCTGACCGAACTGCACGTTAAAGGGCGCAATACCTACTGGAAAGTGCGCCAGGCGGTAGAAACCTCTAAAGAGGCGCTGTACAACTTCGACCAGCTGAAAAGCAACAAAGTTGAGCCGCGCCGTCCGCTGCGCAAGCTGGTGTTCAACGTGCCGACCCGCCGTGAGCTGACCAGCGGTGAGCGCGCTATTCAGCACGGTCTGGCCGTTGCCGCCGGCGTCAAAGCGGCGAAAGACCTGAGCAATATGCCGCCGAATATTTGTAACGCCGCGTATCTGGCGTCGCAGGCACGTCAGCTGGCCGATGCGTACAGCAAAAACGTTACCACCCGCGTGATTGGCGAACAGCAGATGAAAGAGCTGGGCATGAACGCCTATCTGGCGGTCGGTGCCGGTTCGCACAATGAGTCGCTGATGTCGGTGATTGAGTACAAAGGCAGCAGCGACGCCGATGCGCGCCCTATCGTGCTGGTAGGTAAAGGGCTGACCTTTGACTCCGGCGGCATCTCCATCAAGCCTGCCGAGGCGATGGATGAGATGAAATATGACATGTGCGGCGCGGCGTCGGTGTACGGCGTGATGCGCATGGTGGCGGAGCTGAATCTGCCGCTGAACGTGGTCGGCGTGCTGGTGGGCTGTGAAAACATGCCGGACGGACGCGCGATGCGTCCGGGCGACGTGCTGACCACTATGTCTGGCCAGACGGTTGAAGTGCTGAATACCGATGCCGAGGGCCGCCTGGTGCTGTGCGATGCGCTGACCTACGTCGAGCGCTTCGATCCGGAAGTGGTGATTGACGTCGCTACCCTGACCGGCGCCTGCGTGATCGCGCTGGGCCATCACGTCAGCGGGTTGATGTCGAACCACAATCCGCTGGCGCACGAGCTGATCAGCGCGTCAGAGCAGTCGGGCGACCGCGCGTGGCGTCTGCCGATGGCCGATGAGTATCAGGAGCAGCTGGAATCCAACTTTGCCGATATGGCCAACATCGGTGGCCGGCCGGGCGGCGCAATTACCGCCGCCTGCTTCCTGGCACGCTTTGCGCGCAAGTTTAACTGGGCGCACCTGGATATCGCCGGCACCGCCTGGCGCTCCGGTAAAGCCAAAGGCGCGACCGGCCGTCCGGTGCCACTGCTGTCGCAGTTCCTGCTGAACCGCGCTGGCCTGAACGGCGACGATTAAGAGCCGGGGCGAATGCTGCAACGGTACGTATGAATGCGTTTGACGCCGTGCGGCCATTGGAACGGTGCGCATGAATGCGCACCCTACGGGTGTGATGATACGTATCACTGCGCACCCTACGGTGTAGGGTTGCCGTTCACGGCGACCTGATTATCAGCCGCACGGTTTGTAAGGTCGCCATTGATGGCGACCTTATTATTGGACGCCGCAATCTTACTGTCGCACAATGCGCCCCACTGTCATTGATGGAAATAACCTGCCATGAAAAACGCCACCTTCTTCGTCATGGAGTCTGAAAGCGCCAGCGACGGCTTAAGCGCCATCGAAGCGCTGGTGTGCGATTTGGCCGCCAGCCGCTGGCGAGACGGTAAGCGCATCCTGATTGCCTGCGAAGATGAACAGCAGGCCAATCGGCTGGATGAAGCACTGTGGCAGCGTCCGGCCAACGCCTTTGTGCCGCACAACCTGGCCGGCGAAGGCCCGCGCTACGGCGCGCCGGTTGAGCTGGCCTGGCCGCAGCGACGCGGCAGTGCGCCGCGCGATCTGCTGATCAGCCTGCTGCCGCAGTTTGCAGATTTTGCTACCGGTTTCCATGAAGTGATAGACTTCGTACCTTATGAAGAATCCCTGAAACAACTGGCGCGTGACCGCTATAAAGCGTATCGCAGCGTTGGTTTCCAATTGAATACGGCGACGCCACCCCCGCCGCAAACGACATAGCAGATATGGAAAAGACATATAACCCGCAAGATATCGAGCAGCCGCTCTACGAGCACTGGGAACAGCAGGGCTACTTCAAACCGAATGGCGATACCAGCCAGGAAAGCTTTTGCATCATGATCCCGCCGCCGAACGTCACCGGTAGCTTGCATATGGGTCACGCCTTCCAGCAAACCATCATGGATACCATGATCCGCTACCAGCGCATGCAGGGTAAAAACACCCTGTGGCAGGCAGGTACGGACCACGCCGGTATCGCCACCCAGATGGTGGTTGAGCGCAAGATCGCCGCTGAAGAGGGCAAAACGCGTCAGGATTACGGTCGTGACGCCTTTATCGAAAAAATCTGGCAGTGGAAGGCTGAATCCGGCGGCACCATCACCCGTCAGATGCGTCGCCTTGGCAACTCGGTTGACTGGGAGCGCGAGCGCTTCACCATGGATGAAGGCCTGTCCAACGCGGTGAAAGAAGTCTTCGTCCGTCTGTACAAAGAAAACCTGATTTACCGTGGCAAGCGCCTGGTGAACTGGGACCCGAAACTGCGCACGGCGATCTCTGATCTCGAAGTGGAAAACCGCGAGAGCAAAGGCTCAATGTGGCACATTCGCTATCCGCTGGCGGACGGCGTGAAAACTGCCGAAGGCAAAGATTACCTGGTGGTGGCCACCACCCGTCCGGAAACCCTGCTGGGCGATACCGGCGTGGCGGTCAACCCGGAAGATCCGCGTTATAAAGATCTGATCGGCAAAGAAGTGATCCTGCCGCTGGTGAACCGTCGTATTCCGATCGTCGGCGACGAACACGCCGATATGGAGAAAGGCACCGGCTGCGTGAAGATCACCCCGGCGCACGACTTCAACGACTACGAAGTGGGCCGTCGTCACAAGCTGCCGATGATCAACATCCTGACCTTTGATGGCGACATCCGCGAGCGTGCGGAAGTGTTCGACACCAACGGTGAAGTCAGCGATGCCTGTTCCGATGAAATTCCGCCGCAGTTCCAGAAGATGGAGCGTTTTGCCGCGCGTAAAGCGATTGTTGCGGCGGTTGACGAGCTCGGCCTGCTCGACGAAATCAAACCACACGATCTGACGGTGCCGTACGGCGACCGCGGCGGCGTGGTGATCGAGCCGATGCTGACCGATCAGTGGTACGTGCGCACGGCCCCGCTGGCGAAAGTCGCGGTGGAAGCGGTAGAAAACGGCGACATTCAGTTTGTGCCGAAGCAGTACGAAAACATGTACTTCTCGTGGATGCGCGACATCCAGGACTGGTGCATCTCGCGTCAGCTGTGGTGGGGTCACCGCATTCCGGCCTGGTACGACAACAACGGTAACGTCTATGTCGGACGCAGCGAAGAAGAAGTGCGTCAGGAAAACAATCTGGCCGCCGACGTGACGCTGCGCCAGGATGACGACGTGCTTGATACCTGGTTCTCTTCCGGCCTGTGGACATTCTCTACGCTGGGCTGGCCGGAGAATACCGAAGCGCTGCGCACCTTCCATCCTACCAGCGTGCTGGTGAGCGGCTTCGACATCATCTTCTTCTGGATTGCGCGCATGATCATGCTGACCATGCACTTCATCAAAGATGAGAACGGCAAGCCGCAGGTTCCGTTTAAAACCGTCTACATGACTGGTTTGATCCGCGATGAAGAAGGCCAGAAGATGTCCAAGTCGAAAGGCAACGTCATCGATCCGCTGGATATGGTGGACGGCATTTCGCTGGAAGATCTGCTGGAGAAACGCACCGGTAACATGATGCAGCCGCAGCTGGCTGAGAAGATTCGCAAACGCACCGAGAAGCAGTTCCCGGACGGTATCGTGCCTTCCGGCACCGATGCGCTGCGCTTCACCCTCGCCGCGCTGGCGTCCACCGGTCGTGACATCAACTGGGATATGAAGCGCCTGGAAGGCTACCGCAACTTCTGTAACAAGCTGTGGAACGCCAGCCGCTTCGTGCTGATGAACACCGAAGATCAGGATTGCGGCCAGAACGGCGGCGAGCTGAAGCTGTCACTGGCGGATCGCTGGATCCTGACGGAATTCAACAGCACCGTGAAAGCGTACCGTGAAGCGCTGGATAGCTATCGCTTTGATATCGCTGCCAACATTCTGTACGACTTCACCTGGAACCAGTTCTGTGACTGGTATCTGGAGCTGACCAAGCCGGTGATGAACAGCGGCAGCGAAGCGGAGCTGCGCGGCACGCGCAACACGCTGGTGACGGTGCTGGAAGCGTTGCTGCGCCTGGCGCATCCGATCATCCCGTTCATTACCGAGACCATCTGGCAGCGCGTGAAAGTGCTGAAGAGCATCGATCACGATACCATCATGCTGCAGCCGTTCCCGCAGTATGACGCGGCGAAGGAAGACGCGGAAGCGAAGGCCGATATCGAGTGGATGAAGCAGGCGATTGTGGCGGTGCGTAATATCCGTGCCGAAATGAACATCGCGCCAAGCAAGCCGCTCGACGTGCTGCTGCGCGACTGCTCGCCGGCGGCGCAGCGTCGTGTTGAAGAGAACCGCAACTTCCTGTCGCGCCTGGCGCGTCTGGAGAGCCTGACCATTCTGCCAGCCGGCGAGAAAGGTCCGGTCTCGGTGACCAAGATTGTTGATGGCGCAGAGCTGCTGATCCCGATGGCAGATCTGGTCAACAAGGAAGCCGAGCTGGAGCGTCTGGCAAAAGAGCTGGTGAAGCTGGATGTCGAGATCGAGAAGATTCAGACCAAACTGGCTAACGAAGGCTTTGTATCGCGCGCACCGGAAGCGGTGGTGGCGAAAGAGCGCGAGCGCGTAGCCGAGCTGGAGCAATCAAAAGCAAAACTGATTGAACAGCAGGGCGTGATTGCGGCATTGTAAGCGCTTCAGTCCTGACGCTTAATCGAAGCCGGGCACTGCCCGGCTTTTTTCTATCGGAAGATTATGATGACCACCGCCACGCCACTTAACCTGCAGGTGCGCCCGATTGTCGCCGCCGATAATCCGCGGATTGCGCAGGTGATCCGCGATGTCTCCGCCGAGTTTGGCCTGACGGCGGATAAAGGTTATACCGTGTCCGACCCGCAGCTCGATCGGTTGTTTGAGCTGTACAGTGCAGCGGACAGCGCTTACTGGATCGTGGAGCATGAGGGTCAGGTGGTCGGCGGCGGCGGCGTGGCACCGCTCGCCTGCAGCACACCGGATATCTGTGAGTTGCAGAAGATGTATTTCCTGCCGTCGGTGCGCGGGCTGGGTTTAGCGCGCGAACTGGCGCTGCGCGCAATGGATTTTGCCCGCCAGCGCGGGTTCCGGCGCTGCTACCTTGAGACCACCGGCAGCCTGACGCGCGCCATTAAGCTCTATCAGTCGCTGGGCTTTGAACAGATTGAGGACGCGATGGGCTGTACCGGCCACGTGGATTGCGAAGTGAGAATGCTGCGGGTGTTGTGAGGGAAAAACCACTCACTTCTCTACCGCAACGCCCTGCGCCAGCTGACCAATTAACGCTCCCAGCGTCTCCACCGCCGCCTCGGCGCGTGCATCCCATGGCCAGGCGGTGTTGAAGCGGAAGCAGTGGCTGAAACTCTCGCTGCTGGAAAACAGCTGGCCCGGCGCAATACTGATGCCCTGCTGCAGCGCCAGATGATACAGCTGCGTGGCGTTAATCTGCTCCGGCAAGGTAATCCACAAAAAGTAGCCTCCGGGCGTATCGCTGATGTGCGCCTCGGCGGGCAGCACGCGGCGCAGCGCCTGCTGTGCCAGCTGTTTGCGCTTCGCCAGCGTCTGACGCAGCTTTTTCAGATGCGTATCGTAGCTGCGGGTGCTGAGAAAATCCGCCAGCGCCAGCTGCATCGGCGCGCTGGTCGAGAGCGTACTCATCATCTGAATGCGCTGCACGCGCTGCGCATAGCGCCCCGCCGCGACCCAGCCCACGCGAAATCCCGCCACCAGATTTTTCGAAAAGCTGCCGCAGTGCAGCACGTAACCCTCGCGGTCGAACGCTCTGGCCGGCAACGGCTTATCGTGGCCGTGATACAGGTCGCTGTAGACGTCGTCCTCTATCATCGCCACCTGATAACGCGTCAGCAGTGCCACCAGCTGCTGTTTGCGCCCGGCGCTGAGGGTAAAGCCGAGCGGATTCTGCCGGTTGGTCATCAGCCAGCAGGCTTTCACCGGCCAGCGCTGCAGCGCCTGCTCCAGCTCATCCAGATCGATGCCCTGCTCCACATCGCTGGCGATAGCAATCGCGTTCAGCTTAAGCCGTTCAATCGCCTGCAACGCGCCATAGAAGGAAGGGTTCTCAATCACCACCCAGTCGCCCGGTTCGGTCACCGCCTGCAGGCTGAGGTTCAGCGCTTCCATCGCACCGTTAGTAATGACGATGTCATCCGGCGACAGCGTAATGCCCTGCTGCGCATAACGCTGGGCGAGGATTTTTCGCAGCGCTTCATTACCGGGCGGCAGATTATTCAGGGCATCGGTGGGTTTAAGATTGTGCGAGACCTTCACCAGCGAGCGCATCAGCTGGCGCTGGGGAAACAGTTCCGGATCGGGGAAAGCAGAACCAAACGGCATGATGGCCGGATCGCGCGTCGCCTGCAGCACGTCAAACACGAAGCTGTTGGTATCGGCCTGATCGGTTTTAGCGATTGCCTGGGTTGGCAAACGCGGACGGCTCTCCGCCGCGCGCGGTGCCACGTAATAGCCCGACTGCGGCTTCGACACAATCCAGCCCTGGCTCTCCAGCACTTCGTAAGCGTGCATCACCGTCATCAGGCTTAACCCGCTCTGCTCCGCCTGCTGGCGCAGCGACGGCAGCTTTTCACCCGGCGGCCAGATGCGTGCTTCGATTTGCGTACGTAGCTGATCTACCAGCTGCTGGTATTTGGCCATGGCTCCATTCCCTGCGACCTGCGTGCGCGCCAGTATAGCCTGCCAGCCATTGCTGCGGCTAAAAATCCGTGTCCTTTTCCCCGCGCGCCGCCAGTTTTCCTTCAAGACCGTTCTCGTTGGGAGAATTATCCGATCAACTAATAATCGCCGCCTGTCGTTTGATTTGGACAGTTTCACCAGGACGTTAATTATTAAGCAGGAATAATCATGAGCACAGCACTCACCAACGCAAAACAACTCTGGACCACCGATCCGCAACGCACCTTTAGCGGCTCCGCGCCATCAGAAGCCGGCGGCATCATGGAAATTGTGATGGACAGTACCGTCTATACCGTCTCCATTGCCGCTAATGGCAGCTGGAGCTGGCAGCCGCCGTTTCCGCTGGCTGAAGGCCCGCACAACCTTTCCGTGCGTACCATTGACCGCGCCGGCAACGTCGGTGCGCCATCGCTGTTTATCGTAAACGTCGACCTTACCGCACCGGACCAGCCGCTGATTATTGGTGCAGGAGATGATTTCGGCGATAAAACCGGTCTGGTCAGCTCCGGCCAGCAGACCGATGATCGTACGCCAACCCTGAAAGGCGTGGCCGAGCCGGACAGCATCGTTCGCCTGTACAACAAGCAGGACCAGCTGATTGGCAGTGTTAAAGCCAGCAGCAATGGCTACTGGGAAATTACCCCAACGCTGGCTGACGGTGAGCATTCGTTGTATGTGACGGCTACCGATGGGCGTGGCTACGAGAGCGAGGCGTCAAATAAATTTATTCTTAACATTGCCGATGAGTACCGAGCTCCAGATAAAGTTGAAATTATTCAGGCTGTGGATGATGCAGGTAATTCAAAAGGGGAGCTTAAATCTGGCGATGTGACCGACGATACAACTCCAATATTACGCGGTACCGGAATACCCGGCGCGATTATTGAGATTCAGTACCGCACATCTGGTGGGAATTGGAAAGCAGCGGGTAACGCCACAGTTGACGCCAACGGTCAATGGCAGATTGAATCTCCACAGTTAGAAAGCAATATAACCATATCCTATCAAGCGCGCGAGATTAATAGTATCGAACACGGTGAATGGTCTGAAGTTTTCACGTTAAACATTCAACCTGAAGTACCGGTAATTGTGGGTGCACTTGATGATTTATCCCCCTCTGGCGGTCTGATACAACACGGTGGTTTTACAGATGATTTAACGCCGATATTGAAAGGTACGGGTTCACCGGGACAAATTATTACTATTGAGTATGGCCAGTTTGGTGATCCATGGATAGCAGGCGGCACAGCGGTTGTAGATAAAGATGGTAACTGGTCATGGCAATCGCCAAAACTGAAAGAACAGACAGGCTGGGAGTTTCGCGCCAGTAACGCAAATCAACCTGGCACAACAAAATGGAGTAATACTCTTTCAATTAACGTAACAGCGTCCGGAAAAGAATCACCAGGCTATTTATGGGATTTTAATGATGGAACATTGCAAGGATGGAAAGCTGCGGGTAGTTATAGCCAATCAGGAGAGCTGACAGTAAAAAAATGGAGTGGCAACGCAACAAATCAGTTGGGTAGTATGACGAATGGTATCCACAACGAATACAATGGAGAAGTCGCTTACCGTACTATCATTGTGGAAAAAGGGAAAACTTATGAGGTTTCTTTTGATGCCCTTCAACATACATCAGGAGGTAATTACAAATCAAAACTGGGAATGAGCATTGATGGAAAATCGGTCATTCCGGAAACACTTCAAAAAACAAGCTGGACACATTACACAGGCTATTACACGGCAACCGAAACAACAAAAGTCAAGGTGGCTATTACCAATGGTACCGCGAGTACAAATGGTAACGATTTCGCGATAGACAACATCGGCATTAAACCTGTCGAAGAAAAAACAGACAATCACCTTGCCGATATGAAAACCAGTAACGAGGTAATTAGCTTGGGTGATGAACAAAGTAGTTTCGATTTAGCTAACCTGCTGACTGAAAAAGGGTCAGTTAATACCAGTAACATGTCTGACAAAATCGATAACGATTTGCTGGTCGATGTAAAAACTATTCTTCAGCATGGCGAGATGAATTTATTTATAGAAAACGGTAATACCCAGATGAAAGTCAATGGTGATATCGGGGATGTCGTTAAGCTAAAAGATCTAATGCCCGATTCACAAGATAGCGTTAGCTGGATACAACAAAATGGTAACGTCACCCTTGCTGGCATTCATTACAGCGTCTATAACCACGGCGATGCTGAGCTACTGGTGCAGGAAGGGGTGAAAGTCGAGCTCGTGTAAGTTTTTTCTCCTTCTTTTTAGGTGAGTTTGAGGTAAAAGCCGTGGCAGGGATGCTGCGGCTTTTTTTGTTGGGTTGGGTGCGGTCTGG